>JAJDCQ010000010.1 GCA_029260755.1 Planctomycetota bacterium
GCCCCGAAGCCGCAACCCGGCGCGCAAGTGGGATCCCGACAACTGCTGCGTGGCGTGCGTTGCCTGTCACCGACTCAAGACCGCCGGCTTCATCCGCGTCCACGGCCGGAACGAGGACGGCACCCTCGAGATCGAGCGCCCTATTCGCTGGCGCGTCTTCGCGGGACCGGACTGGCCCACCGAGCCGGGGCGCCGCCCAGCGGGAGGGTGAGCCGGATCGGACGCTCGGGGACTCGCTCGAGCTACCGGGCCACGGGCCGGGCCCTCGACCGCCGAGCGCTCGGAGACTCGAACGGCGCTCGCCGCGACGACGCGGGCGAGGCGAACGGACGAACCGGGCCACCGGACGGCCTGCCTGCCTGCCTGCCGACGAGGGAGGCTTGTACTGAAGCCTCGGCAGTCGAGATCCTCCCCGCCGTCCTTGACCGGCGACGTCCGCCCGAAGGGGAGCGGCGAACGTCGGTGGCGTTCGCATGGGACGGCGCTCCAACGTCTCGTCGCCCTGCGTTCAAGAAGAAGGAGAGCATCACCGGCGGAACCGATGACGCCCGTTGGTGTTTCGCATTTCCGGACGGGAACTAGCTAGCTAGCCAGTACTGGCCGAACCGAACCCGCCGGTAGCGGCGGCGAGCGGAGGCGAGCATGATCGGTTCATGTCGGACACCGACACCGCCTGCGCGTTCCCCGCATCAGCCAACCCCGCCACGGGCTGGCTCGCGCTGATCGAGGTCGCTGCCGTCGCCGCGCTCCTCGGGTGGGTCCTCCGGATCGCGCTCGACCTGGTCGTCGACGAGACTCAGCCGCTCCTCCACGGCCTCGAGCCGCGGATGGGCAAGGTCGGTGGCCACATTCACGACGGACGTCAGGGGTCCTGGCTGCTCGCGCTTCCCCTCACCCTCCTGCTCGTCCGGGCGCAGCTCGCCGATCGCGTTCCTCGCCGCCTCCTCCGGGTCGTCGGCGCGTGGACGGCGCTCGCCGCCGGCGCGATCGCGACGGCGAACGTTCTCCGGGGCCTCCCGCACCACCGATGGTCGGACGGCCTCGGCGCCCTCCCCAACGCGGCCCTCTGGCTCCCGATTCTCGGCCTCGCGACCGTCGCTGGCGTCCGCCTCGCGCACGGGCGCGGGGACGCCCCGCCGAGCGACCGATGCGCCCGGTCACGCCGTCGGGCGCTCGCGCTCGCCTTCGTCGGCTGGCTCGTCCTCGGCCTGCCCCAGCTCGACCAGGCGTGGCTCGTCCATGGACCGAAGCGCTACCCGCCCTTCGTGATCGAGGTCACCCGGGAGCGACTCCACCCGCCGCCGACCGCGGAGCGGACCGACGCCTGGCGGCAGGTGGAGATCGCCGGGCGGTCGCGCTGGATCGAGGCGCCGAGCATCGTCCTGACCCCGGCCGAGGTCCGCCTCGTCGATCTCCACGCGGGAGGGGTCTGGGTCCTCCTCGAGGACGACGCGGCCCGGAGGTTCCGCGCCCTCACGGCCCGCTCGCGCACCGCGCGCGCGCGCATCGTCTACATCATCGATGGGGCCGTGAGCTTCGCCACCGGCGTTCGCGAGGTCGACCTGGACGGCGGATTCAACCTCGCGGGACGCCGTCAGGATGAGCTCGAGGCGTTCGCTCGGCTGACCTCGGGCCCATCGGGAGCCACCTCCGAAGGCGAGTGATCCCGGGCGATCCGGTCCGCGAGCCCGCCGAGGAGAGGCGCCCAGACCGCCGCGGCGCTCGCCCAGGCGATGACGAAGCCGCCGCCCCAGCCGTCGCGGGCGGGATGGTGGTAGGTGAAGACACCCGATGTCAGCAGTCCGGCGGCCGCCACCGTTCCGGCGAGGGACACGGCGAGCGCCGCCCGCACGCGGAGGCGAGCGCCGATGACGAGCGCCGCCCAGGCGTACGGCGTCCCGAGCGCGACCAGGCTGAGCGACTTGTGGATCGGCGCCTGGGCGATGAGGCGCTTGGGGGCCCCGACGGCCCAGGCGACGTCGCCGCGCCGCGCGATGAGATCCTCGAGGTAGCTCGCCTGGAGCAGGGCGTAGGCCGCCCAGCCCGTCGCGACCAGCGAGACGATCAGGCCGAGGTGAGCGGGGGAGACCTCCTTCTCTCGCCGACGGACGAACGCGGCCGCCAGCCAGGCCGGCGCGACGCCGGTTCCAAGGAGGGCGCCGGTCGTCACCACGAGCCGGAGCTCGTTCGGCGTGAACCGCGGCGCGTGCGGTCGCGGCGGTCGGTCGACCCAGCGGGCGATCGCGAGGGCGGCCACGATCGAGACGACCGCCCCGATCGCGCCGACGATCAGGCTCGGACGGATGATCCGACGGGGCGATTCGGGACGATCGGTCCCGAGCTCGACGGCGATCACCGTGATCGTCCCGAGCAGCAGCAGCCCGTGCACCGTCCAGGGCGGCCCCATGCTCGGAAGGAACGCCGCGCCGATCGGGCGCACGTCGCGGAGGTCGGCGTAGGCGACGAGCGCGGCGGAGAGCGAGAGCCCGAGCAGGAGCGGGGTTCCGACCGGGCTCGGGCGGTCCTCGCTCGGGACCGGCGTGGCCGCGGGAGCCGCCTCGGGAGCCGCCTCGGGAGCCGGCTCGGGGATCGGCTCGGGGTCCGGCGCTCGAGACGACTCGCTCACTCGCGCGCTCCCCCCGGACGAGCCGACCCTCGCGGTGGGTTTGCCCGGACGGGGGCCGACGCTACCATCGCGTGCATGAGGAATCGAGGGGCGCACGCCATCGGGATCGCCGCGGTCGGGCTGAGCGTCCTGCTCCTGCCCCGCCCCGGGCGGGCGGCCGACGAGCCGGCGACGGTCCCGTGCTTGACCGAGGCGACCGACGCCCTCGTCCAGCGCTACATGGCCGCCGGCCCCGCGCTCGGCGCCGCGCAGGCCGGCCGCGGCGAGGGCGAAGCGGCCCGCGGCCTCCTCGCGCTCGCGCCGCTGCAGGCCGAGCTCGTGGACGTACATCACCTCCTGGCGTCCGGCCGCCCGTGCCACGCGGCGTGCCTCGACGACTGGACCGAGCTGCGGGCCGACGTCGAGACGGTCCGGGTCGCCCTTCGCCGCGTCGAGACGATGGCGCCCGCCCGCCTCCGCGGTCGGCTCGGGCCGCTCCTGCCGAAGGACGACGCCGCCGATCGCGTCGAGCTGCTCGCCGCCCTCCCGCGGCTCGAGGAGATGACGGCCGCCGTCCTCCCCCGCCTCACCGTGCCGGAGCGCGCCGCCGCGCGGGACGAGCTCTCTGCGATCAGCAAGCGCCTCCTCGTCCAGGCGATGCCCGATCCGAGCCCGGGCGCCCGCGCCCGCCGGGAGCTCGAGGACAACAGCCGCAGCGACGACGAGCGGGCGCGCGACGCGGAGCTCGCCCGCGCCGTCGCCGCCGTCCGCCGGGCGATCGCCGCGCGGCGCGCCCGGATCGATGGCCTCGTCGAGGGCGCGGGCGACGACGCGGCCCCGCCGGCCGGCGAGAAGCACCTCGTCGTCGATCTGCGGACGACGGTGGAGCTCGGCCTCGGGCTCGACACGGCGCAGCTCCTCGCGTTCGGCGAGCGCTTCGTCGGCGAGGTACGAGCCGAGATCGAGTGGCTCGCCCACGAGCACCTCGGCCTCCCCGCCCGCGAGGCGATCGAGCAGGCGCGCCGCGAGGTGCCCGCCCCGGCCGACCCGGCCGAGGCGACCGCGATGGCCCGCGAGGAGGTCGACCGGGCGGTGGACTTCATCCGCGCCCGCGGCCTCGCGACGATGCCCGACGAGGTCGTCGGCAACCTCGACGTCGTCCGCGGAAACCGGCGCCTCGGCTTCGGCCACTACCGCCCGCCCGGCTGGAACGGACCGCGCGCCGCCTACGTCGTCTCGTTCCCCGACGCGGATGCCGACGAGGAGGAGAGCGCCGCCCGGACGCGCGCGAACTTCATCTCGTGGACCCGCGTCGTCGCCGTCCACGAGACCTTCCCCGGGCACCACCTCCACTTCGACCGCTCGATGCGACAGGCGCGCCCGGTGCGGCGGCTCCGCGGCTACGAGTCGCTCCTCGTCGAAGGATGGGGCTTCTTCACCGAGCAGATGATGTTCGACGCCGGCTACTTCGACGGCGACCCGCACGACCTCCTCGCCTACCTCGGCATGCGGCTCTGGCGGGCGGCCCGGGTGGTCGTCGACGCGCGCCTGCTCCGCGGCGAGTGGACGGTCGAGCGCGCCGCGGCGTTCCTCGAGCACGACGGGCTGCTCCAGGCGGACGACGCCCTCGACCAGGCGCGGAGTCAGGTCCAGCGCCGCGGCTACTACTCCTGCTACTCGGTCGGGGCGCGTCGCCTCGGCGCGCTCCGGGAGGAGCTCGTCGCCCGCACGATCGCCCGCGGCGGGACGCGGGCCGACGCCGAGCGGGCGTTCACCGACCGGGTCGCCTCGGCGGGGACGAGCGCGCCGCTCGAGGCGGTCCGGATCCTCGTCCTCGGCGCCCCGAACTGACCCCGACCGGGAACCGAGCCGGCGCCGACCGCGTCCAATCGAGCAGCCCCGTCCGAGGAGAGGGTCCCCCATGCTCCGATCGCCCGTCGCCCGCACCGCCTTCGCCGCCGCCAGCGCCCTCGCGGTCGCCTTGATCGGCGCGCCCGCCCCGGCCCGCGCGGAGATCGTCGTCGGCGAGAGCCTCGACTGGCTCGTCGTGAGTCGCCCCCACGTGGCCGTGATGCGCGTCGTCGAGGTCGTCGAGAGCCCGGTGAAGGGCGGGGCGACCTGGACGACGCGGACCGTGCGCCTCGAGCGGGTGGGCGTGATGAAGGGCGAGCCGCCCGAGACGGCGACGTTCGAGCGGCACGTCTCGGTCGGCGCCGCGCCCGGACGCGGCGCGCCGCGGGTCTTCGCGCCGAAGGAGAACGGCGAGATGCTCGTCTTCTTCCGCGTCGAGGAGGGCGGCCGCGAGGCCGGCGAGGTCCGGGTCGACCAGGCGATCGACCTCGAGCGACCGGCGACCGGCGGCCTCACCGACGTCGCGTTCACGACCGACTTCGCCATCCTCGACGACGGCGACACGATCGTGAAGACCGCCGAGGCGCGCCTCGCGCTCATCGAGGCGGCGGCCGCGAAGGCAAAGCGCGACGGGGAGCCGCCCGCCGAGCGCGCCCGCCCCGCCAACTTCTTCGCCGCCCAGCGCGGCTTCATCCGGTTCGAGATCCCGTACGACACGGCCGCCTATCGGGCCCTCTGGTCGGGGAGCTCCTGCTACCTGGTCGTGCCGGCCGACCACGCGCTCCGCGCCGAGATCGTGAAGGCGACCGCGAGCGCCGACGTCCACGAGCGAGCCGAGGCCGCCGAGCGACTCCTCTCCTACCCCGACGCGGAGGCGCGCGCGATCCTGCGAAAGCTCCTCGTCGATCCCGGGACGAGCCGGGTGACCGTCCACGGAGAGACGAAGGAGACGTTCACGATCTACCCCGTCCGCCAGGCGGCCTACGAGACCCTCCGGGCGCTCGGCGAGGACGTCGAGGAGCCCGAAGGCTACTGGAAGGACTGACCTCAGTCGTCGATCCCGAGTCGCTTCAGCTTCTCGTAGAGCGTGTTCCGGGCGATGCCGAGGAGCTCCGCCGCCTTCGTCTTGTTGCCGCGCGCGACCTCGAGTGACCGCCTGATGAGTCGTCGCTCGTTCTCCTCGAGGTTCAAGCTCATCTCGAACGAGTCGTCGCCCTCGTCGATGGCCCCGTCCGCCCGGGCCCGTTCGACGGCGCTTCGGCGCAGGCGCTCGGTGTCTCCGGATCGCTCGAGGCCATCGAAGTCGCTCCGAGCCAGGACGGGCTTCGCGGCGAGGACGATCGCCTGGCGGAGCGAGTTCTTCAGCTGGCGGACGTTTCCGGGCCAGTCGTATCTCTCGAGCGCCCGGAGGGCCGAGTCGTCGATGCTCTCCACGGGCGGCCGCGCCCGTGATCCGAAGACGCGAACGAAGTAGTCGACGAGCTCGGGGATGTCGGACTTCCGCTCCCGGAGGGGCGGAACGACCACCTGGAGCACCCGCAAGCGGTAGTAGAGGTCTTCGCGGAAGCGACCGGCCTCGATCTCGGCCTCCAGGTCGCGGTTGGTCGCGGCGATCACCCGGGCGGTGCTGCGAAGCTCCTCGTTGCCGCCCACTCGATGGAACGTCCCGTTCTCGAGGACCCTGAGGAGCTTCGCCTGCGCCGCGAGCTCGAGCTCGCCGATCTCGTCCAGGAAGAGCGTCCCTCCGTCGGCGCGGGTGAACGCTCCGTCGGCGCGCCGCGCGGCGCCCGTGAACGCCCCGCGCTCGTGGCCGAAGAGCTCGCTCTCGACGAGCGACCTCGGGAGCGCGGGCGCGTTGACCGTCACGAGCGGCCCGAGCGAGTGGGCGTGAGAGGCGTGGATCGCCTTCGCGACGAGCTCCTTGCCCGAGCCGCTCTCACCGAGGATCAGGACCGCGGCGTCGGTGGTGGCGAGCCGCTCGATCGTCGCGCGCAGAGCGTCCATGGCCGGCGCGGATCCGATGATCGAAGCGCCGCGGGACCGGCGCGTGTCATGGGACAGCGTGCCCGGCGCGGCGTAGTCATCCTCGAACGTGAAGAGGAGCTGACTGTCGCCGAGCTCGATGCGGTCGCCGCTTCTCAGCACCCGCCCGCGGCCGACCGACTCATCGTTGACCCAGGTGCCGTTCGCGCTCTCCAGGTCGCGGATCGCGATCCCCTCCTCACTCAGGCGGATCTCCGCGTGGGCGCGGCTGACGGTGGTGTCGGGAATGACGAAGTCGCACGACTCGTCGCGGCCGAGGCGCAGGACGGGGCGATCGGTCTCGAACTGGACCGAGCGGGCCGGCCCGGTCACGACGAGCAGTCGGTAGGGCTTCTTCAGCACCGTCGCTCCTCCGGAGAGAAGCTACCCGCGAAAAGCGTCCGGATCCAGGACGGTTCGAACGTTCGACTCCGGGTCAGTCGACGTCGAGGTGACTCTCGCGGATCTCCAAGCCCCCGCCCGCCAGGCGGCGCGGATGGATCGAGAACCCGGCACGACGATTGCGTTTCCGCACGACATGCTCGAAGCCCACCGCGAAGCGCTCCCATCGATCGTCGCCGGCGAGTCGCTCTCCCTCGTCATCGGGGTCCGCGAGAGGGAGCTCTGGCTGCCGCCGGCCGAGATCGATGGCGTGGCTCGGCTCGAGCGAATCACGAAGATCCCGCGCGCCCCGCGAGCCCTCGTCGGCCTCGCCGGACTTCATTCTCGGGTTTTCCCCGTCTGGGATATAGGGGGACTCCTGGGCGCACCAGGCAAGAACGATGACCTCGGTTGGGTCCTGCTTCTCGAGGCGCACGGCGAGAAGGTCGGCTTCGCGTTCGAACGCCTCCCCGGACTCTTCGCGATGTCCGGCTCCGAGGCCGACCGCCTCGAGCCCGCCGGTCTCCTCGCCGAAGCCGAGCGCCGTCTGGGAGCTCGGCCCGTCCCCGGCGGGAACGGGGAAGGCTCATGAGCACGCGCGACCTCGCCGTCGTCCGAGGCTGGCTGTTCGCTGGCCTCTCGCTCGTCGCGGTCTGCTCGGCGACGAGCGCACTCGCGTTCTCGGCGATGCGCTTCGACGGAGACGCGTCATCCTCCACCGGCCTTCGAGCGCTCGGGCCGATCGCGCTGGCGCTGGCCGTGGTCGTCGCCGCCACGGCCGCCCGCCGCGTGCTCCGGTCGGTCCACGCTCTGGACGCACGTCATCACAGCTCCCTCGACGAGTTGCGCCGCCGCAGCGCCCGGCGGCTCAAGAGCCTCGAGCGGCAGGCCAATGCCCTCGACGACTGCGAACGGGCCATAGCTCGCCTTCTCGACTCGTCGCGCGAGATCAACGACCGAGCGAGCTCGGTCGCGGAGGTGGCCCGGAAGACGTCGGATGAAGCGAGCGCGGGTGAGCACGCCGTGAGCGAAGGCCGCCAGGCCGTCGCCGCGATCGAGAGGCACATGGAGCGGATCGTCGGCCACATGCTCGAGCTCGGCCGGATGTCCCAGCGGGCGAGCGGAATCCTCGACGTCACGAACGAGCTCGCCGAGCAGACGAACGTCCTCGCGATCAACGCGACGATCGAGGCGAGCGGCGCCGGCGAGGCCGGCCAGCGATTCGCGGCGGTGGCCGAGGAGATCCGCAAGCTCGCCGACCGCGTCGGCGGCTCGACCCGCGAGATCCGTGACCTCGTCGACGACATCCAGGCCGCGTCGAACACGACCGTGATGGCGACCGAGTCGGGCGCCAAGGCGGTCGGCGACGGGATCGCCCGATTCGGCGAGGTCGCCGAGGCGTTCGAGCGCATCAGCGGCGGGATCGCCACGACGCGCCGGGCCGTTGGAATGATCGGCGAGACGAGCCGGAGTCAGTCCAGCCTCGTCGACATCGTCGCCCGACAGGTCTCCGAGTCCGCTCGAAGCGCGCTCGAGTCGATCAAGCTCCGGGGGCCCAGCAGCCGCCGCGCCAACGCCTCGATCGCGGCGGCCGACTCGTCGGTCGCGCTCGACGACTCGTCGATCGCGCTCGGAGACGCGCCGATCGCGCTGGGCGACTCGTCGATCGCGCTGGGCGACTCGTCGATCGATCTCAGCGACTCGGCGATCGCCCTCGGCGACTCGTCGACGGGCACCAGCCGCTCCTCGTCCCGCAATGGCGGCTCGGTCCGGGCGGGCCGCTGACCGGTGGTCGACCTCCTTCACTACTTCCGGATCGAGGCGGCCGACCTGGTCGAGAGACTACACGCCGACGCCGGCCTCCTCGAGAGGTCGCCCCCTCGCGATGACGTCCGCGCGATCATCGAGCGCCTGTTCCGCCACGCGCACACCCTGAAGGGGTCGGCGAGGATCGTCGGCCTCGAGGAGGCGGCCGATCACGCGCGAGCGATCGAGGAGATCCTGACGGCGGTTCGCGCCCGCGAGGCCACCTTTGGTGCCGACGAGGCGGCGTCGTTCTTCGTGCTGCTCGATCGAGTCCTCGCGGCGATTCCGAGCGACGAAGGCGGTCCGCCCACGGCGGAGTCGCGTTCGGTCCGGAGTCGCGCTCCGACCAGGGCGATCCCGGCCCCGAGCGCGGCGACGCCCGGCCCATCCCGGGGTGGGGACACGGTCGCCTTGCAGCGCGTGCCTCCGGACCGACCCTCGGCGTCGCCCCGGATGACCGACCGGGCGGTGAGCCTCGGTTCGCTCGCGACGACGCGCATCGACGTACGCGAGATCGAGCATCTGCTCGAGGGTGCCTCCGAGGCCGCCGTTCAGGCCGGCTCCCTTCGCGCCGTCGAACGAGCGATGCGCGACGCGTGCGGCGTGCTCGGTCGCCTCGTCGCCGACATCGATCGCGCCGGAACCCGGCCGCGGACTCTGGACGCCGAGCAGCTCGGGGAGCGATGGGCGAGCCGCGCCGCGCAGATCCACGCGAGCCTCGTGCGCGACCACCAGCGCTTCCTGGGAGGGCTCGACCGCCTCGACCGTGAGATCGAGAGCATCGCCAAGCGGGTCGGCCGCCTCCGGATGGTGCAGGCCAACTCGACCTTCCCTCCGCTCGAGCGGGTCGTTCGCGACGCCGCCCGGGTCCTCGGTCGCGACGTCGAGTTCGAGGCGATCGGCGGCGAGGTCGGGGTCTCCTCACGCATCCTGGCCGGCGTCCGCGACGCGCTCGTCCACGTCGTGCGCAACGCGGTCGCCCACGGCATCGAGGATCCCGGGACGCGCGAGACGCTCGGCAAGCCCCGGCGGGGAGTGGTCCGGATCGAGGTCGAGCAGAAGGGCCGCCGCGTCGTGTTCCGATGCCGAGATGACGGCGGCGGCATCGACCTCGAGCGCGTCCGGAGGGCTGCCGTGAAGGCGCGAGTCGTGTCCGAGATCGAGGCGGCCGAGATGCCGCCCGAGGAGGTCGTCGAGCTGATCTTCGCGCCCGGTCTGACCACGAGGGACCGCCCCGACGACATCTCCGGGCGCGGCGTCGGGCTCGACGTCGTTCGTGAGGAGGCCTGTCGCTTCGGCGCCGACTTCCGCGTCGAAAGCACCCGAGGGGTCGGGACCACGATCGAGATCTCGGTGCCGGTCGCCGAGAGCGCCCTGCGCGTCCTCGACGTCGACGCCGGCAGCCTCGCGGTGTCGCTTCCGCTCGACGAGGTCCGGGAGACCCTCCGCGTCCCGTCCGGCCAGATCCTCGCCTCCGAGGAGGGGCCGGTGCTGGTCGTCCGAGGTCAAGCCCTCCCCTACTTCCCTCTGCGAACGCTGCTCGGCGTCGTCGAGGACGCGGCGGGAGCCAAGCTCTCGACCACGAGCAACCCGTCGACGGTGACGGGCGTCGTCGAGCCGAGTCGCGGCCGGAAGGTCTGCGCCGTCGTCCTGCAGACACCGCTCGGCACGATCGCCGTCGGCGTCGAGCGGCTCCGGGGGAGCCCGCGGATCCACGCTCGCTCCCTGCCATCGCTCGTCGGGTCGCCGGCGGCCGTCTCGGGCGTCTCGCTCGACGCGAACGGCGTCCCGCGGCTCCTCGTCGACGTCGAGGAGCTCGTCGCCCTCGCTCTCCGGGCGGGGCCTCGCGGGTGCGATGGTCCGGCCGGAGACGCCGGATCCCGGGATCTCCCGATTCTGGTGATCGACGACTCGCTCACATCGCGGGTCCTTCAGGCGGGAATCCTCGAGGCGGCCGGCTTCCAGGTCGAGGTCGCCGTCAACGGTCTCGAGGCGCTCGAGCGAGCCCGAAGACGTCGGTTCGGCGCCTTCATCGTCGACGTCGAGATGCCCGAGATGAACGGGTTCGAGTTCATCCTCGAGACGAAGAGCGACCCCGCCTTGCGCGACATCCCGGCGGTAATCGTGACCTCGCTCGACGGAGAGGCGGTCCGCCATCGCGGGCTCGCCGTCGGGGCCTCCCACTTCATCGTCAAGGGGGAGTTCGACCAGCGCGATCTCGTCGGCTCGGTGTCGCGCCTCCTCGCCGACGGCGCGCGCGGGGGTCGGGTCGAACCCACGAGCACTTGATCAACTCGCAATCCGCGTAATCCGTGGTTCCCACTGGGTTCAACGCCGAGAGAGACCGAACCGCGGATTTCGCGGATTACCCGGATTGATTCGGGCGTCGCCGAGCCATTGCTGACGCGTCGCGATGCTCCGCTCCGCCCGAGACTCCTGTTCCTGGAACACGTGCGCGCGATTGCCGTCGCGAGAAACGATCCACAGATTACACAGATTACACAGATAGCCGCGGGCGACTCGCGGGTCCTGCCGAAGGCGGCGGGCCTCGGCTGGCAGCGAGGGATGACCGTCTTCGGCAACTCCCATCTGTGAAATCTGTGAAAAAAATCTGTGGATCGTTCCCCGTTCGTGAAAGAAGACCCGTTTCCTGGGACGGCAGCTCAGCGGGAGCCGAGCAGCCCGCGGATCCCGCCGGACCCGCCCGAGCCCCCGCCCACCCCGGGCCGGATCCGGAGCCTGCGCCCCTCCTCCCGGCCGGCGGCGTGGGCGTCGGCGTAGTGATTCGTCGCGCCGGATGAGACCTTCCGCACATGCGGGTTGCGCCGGCGGTAGAAACCCCGGAGCTCGGGATCGCCGCGCCAGACGAGGGCGTGGCGCTCCTCGAACTCGATCGTCCGCTGGCGCAGGGTCTCGCGGAACCCGGCGTAGAGACCGCGCAGGAACGAGAGCTTGCGGCGCTGGTTGGTGAGGCCGTTCCGGAACCTGTAGCGCTCCCAGAGCGGCGTCGCCTGGGCGACGAGGTAGTCGAAGACGTAGGCGGCCGCCTCGACGTTGTCCGGCGTGCCGTAGATCTCGATCACCTTGGTGGCCGCGCCTCGCGTCGCGCGGTCGAGCTGGCGGCAGCCCCGGCTGATGTAGAGGACGAAGTAGGCCTCCTCGAGGATCGAGAGGATGATCCAGTACCACGAGGGGATCCGCTTCATCGGCTCGCCGACGATCCGGAGCTCGTAGTCGACCTCGGCGCCCGCGTCGAGCAGGCCGACGTTGTGGCGCAGCGCGATCTCATGGGCCTTCCGGAGGGCCGCCTCGGCCTCGTGCGGCTCCGGGCTCTCGGCGAGGGCGAGCAGCTTCGCGATCTTCCGGCGGACGCCCCCGTCGGCCTCCGCGCTCGATCGCTCGAGCAGCTCGGGGCTCGCCGTCGCGGACGCCTCGATCCCGACGAGCGCGCAGGCGCGCGCGAACGCCGCCCCGTGGGGCCGCGGGTCGGGCTCACCGAGGAGCTCGGTGACGACCTGGTGGGCCATCTCGTGCTGCAGGACCGCGACGAGAACACCCCATCGCGACGGATCGAGGAGGCGCCGGCTCAGCGTGATGAGACGCCGCTCGGCGTCCCAGTGCCCGAGGGTGCGGGTCAGCTCGTCCGAGATCGCCAGGTTCGGCCGGCGGAGGCCCAGCAACTGCGGCCGCCGGCCCCGGATCTCGGCCCACTCATCGAGGATGAGCAGCTCCCAGCTCGTCCAGTCCCAGCCGTTGCTGCGTCGGCGACGCGTATCCATGGCGTTCCGCTCCGTCTCCCTGGGCCGACGGACAGTCTATCCGGCGGGAGTGACAGGCGGGGACACAGCCACGACCCGGCGTCTCAGATCCGACGTAGGTCGAGGCAGTGAGGCGTGATCGCTTCGGTCGGGGGCGGCCCCGCCACGATCTCGCGGAGCGCCCGGGCGTCGTCGATCGTCTCGACGCGGAAGCGCTCGGCCCGGCGCCGCCCCGCCTCCTCGTCGTCGGTCGGGAGCCCGTCGTAGACGCCGCCGTCGGGGATCCAGTCGTGGATCGTGACGACGACGCCCGGCCGGCGCTCGCGACGGAAGAACGTCAGCTCGAGCGGACCCTGAGCGCCGAGGCTCGGATGGAGGCCAGGGCGCGGAACGAACGCCCGGAAGCGAAGGCCGCCGACGAGCGCCGGCCCGTCGGCGTCCTCGTCGAGGAAGAGGGGGACGGCGACGCCGTCGATCGCGATGCGCCACTCGGCGAGCCCGTCGCGGCTGCCCCAGAGATGCCGGACGGTCACCTCGAGACGATGGGTCGACGCGTCGATCCAGCGGCTCGTCCCCGTCTCTTGCAGGGCCGCGTCGCCGACGAGCGGCCAGAACTCGACGGCGCGGCTGACGATGAGACGGTAGCCGTCGAGCTCGACGCTGCCGAGCTCGCGCCGGTCCGGCTCGCGCAGCAGCTCCTGGGCGAGCGGCCCGCGCAGCCCGAACCCCGCCCCGTCGAGCTCGTCGAGGACCGCCTGGACGTCCCGCCGGAGGTAGAACGGGAGGGCGAACCGATCGTGGAGCTCCGCGCCCCAGTCTCGAAGCGCGCTCGCCTCGAGCGCCGACCGCCCCCGCCCCGCGAGCATGGCGACGATCGATCGCAGGAGCGCCGCCAGGGCCGCCGCCCGCTCGGGCGTCGGCGCCATCCGGAACGCGCGGAGCTCGACGACGCCGAGCTTGCCGCGCCCGGGCAACCACGGGTTCCAGAGCTTCTCGACGTTGACCTCGGCGCGGTGCGCGTTGCCCGACCGATCGGCGAGGAATGGCGCGAGCGCCCCCCAGATCTCGTCGGGCGACGGGGCGTCGAGGCGGGCGAGCGTGCCGATCGCGACGCCGAGCTCCTCGAACGCCTCGCGGACGCCCTCGTCGGGGCGCGGCGCCTGCCCGCTGCTGCCGACGCTGTCGACGGCGAACAGGTAGCTCAGGCTCGGATGCCGGTTCAGGTAGACGACGAGCGCGGGCAGGAGATGCGGATGGCGGAAGAACGGGCTCGCCTCGGGCGTCGGCCCGCCGAGGGTGACGTGACCGCCGCCGCCGCTGTCGCCGACCCGCCCGTTGTAGTGGAAGCGACGGGCGTCGAGCCCCGCCCGCGCCGCCTGCGCGAAGACCCGCCGGTTCGCCGCCAGGTAGTCGGCGAGGTTCGCCTCGGGCGCGAGGTTGATCTCGAGGACGCCCGGGTCGGGCGTCACCGTCGTGAACGCGTGGTCCGCGTCGACCGGCGGCGGGAAGCCGCCGATCACGAGCGCCCCGAGGCCGGCGCCGGCCGCCGCGGCGGCGAGGTCGGCGAGGAGCGCCTCGTAGCGGGCCGGCGTGCCGATCGCCGGGAGCTCGACCCGCGCGACGGCGACCGGCGCGCCGGAGGTCGCCGCGGGCTCCACCCCGAAGCAAATCAGGAACGTCCCGTCCGCGGCGAGGTCGTCGAACGGACCGTCCTCGGGGATCTTCCGGCCGTGGAGCGTCGACCGGTCGAGCCGGCCGTCCTGGCCCCAGTCGGCCGGCGACGGCTCGTCGCCATCGACCTCCTCGCGGTAGGCGAGCCTCGAGGCGAGCTCGCCGGGCGAGTCGACCCGCACGACCGGGAGGCCGCGCTCGGCGAGCCGCTCGGCGAGCGCGTCGCGCAGCGCCCGCGCGTCCGAGGGCCCCGCGGCGGCGATGCCGGCGCGGCTCGGATCGGGCTCGGCGAGCGGATCGCGCGGACCCGGGTAGACGTGGCGTCCGTCCCGGCGAGCCCACACGCCATAGCTCCAGCGCGGCTCCTCCTCGCCGGCGTACTGGCGTCCGAGCGTCCGGACGATGAAGCCGCCCGGCGCCTCGGCGAGGACCGCGGCGACGACCTCGCGGGCGCGCGCCTCCTTCTCCTCGCCGGCGGCCGCGCCGAGCCAGCACGGCGCCTCGCTCCTTCGGTCGGTGAACGTCGGC
The DNA here is from genome assembly GCA_029260755.1 of Planctomycetota bacterium. Classification (GTDB taxonomy): domain Bacteria; phylum Planctomycetota; class J058; order J058; family JAJDCQ01; genus JAJDCQ01. The sequence goes on from JAJDCQ010000010.1 coordinate 14,623, forward strand.
TCGCCGCCGATCCAGATCGGCGTCCCGAGCCGGGCGACGGCCGCGTCGTGCGCGGCGACCGCCTCGTCAAAGGTGCCGATCGCGGCCGCCCGCGCGCGGAGCGCGCGGCTGCGGGTCCGGGTGCTCGTCCGCCGCGCGATCGCCTCGGCCGTCGGCGGCTCGACGGGCGCGGGAGCGTCGCCCCCGGCGAGCGGCGCGGCGGCCGGCGCGGCGGCGGGCGGCGTCTTTCGGGGCATCGGCGGCGGCGTGGCGGGGCCCGTCTCGGATGTCGGCATCGGTCGCTCGAGCCTACTCGGACTCGTCCGTCTCGAGCTCGCGCGGCATCGGCCGGTCGCCGCGGAAGCGTCGGAGGTCGAGGCAGTGGGGCTCGTCGGGGTGCGGCTCGGACCATCGGGCGACCGCCGGCCACGGGAGGTGCCCCTCGGTCGTGAAGCGGCTGGCGCGCCGCGCCGCCGCCTCGAACGCGGTGATCGGCGCGTCCTCGTAGCCGGTGCCGCCAGGGTGCCAGACGTGGTAGGCGCAGGAGCCGAGGCTCCGCTTGCCCCACCGGTCGATCACGTCGAACCGGAGCGGGTGGTGAATGCCGATCTCGGGCTGGAGGCAGTGAGGCGGCTGCCAGGCGCGGAACCGGACGCCGCCGACCCGCTCGCCGGCCTTGCCCGTCGGCCGCGCGGGGATCCGGATCCCGTTCACGGTGATGACGTGGCGCCCCTCGGTGATCCCCTCGGCCCGCACCTGGACGCGCTCGAGCGAGCTGTCGACGTAGCGGCTCAGCGTCCCGCGGGTCGCCTCCTCGGCGAGGACGTGCCACGGCTCGAGCGCCATCCGGACCTCGAGGCTGACGCCCTCGAGGTCGATCGTGCCCATCGTCGGGAAGCGGAAGTCGAGGAACGGCTTCCAGAACGCCTCGTCCACCGGCAGCTCCTCGCGGCGGAGGTCGGCGAGGACGTCGCTGAAGTCCGACCAGATGTAGTGCGGCAGGAGGAACCGATCGTGGAGCTCGGCTCCCCAGCGAACGAGCGGCTCGGTGTAGGGCCGGCGCACGAACATGGCCATCAGCGACCGGACGATCAGCATCTGCGCGCTGCACATCTTCTCGTTCGGCGGCATCTCGAACGCGCGCAGCTCGACGAGCCCGTGACGCCCCATCGGGCCGCTCGGGTTGTAGAGCTTGTCGATGCAGATCTCGGCCCGATGCGTGTTGCCGGTGAGGTCGGCGAGGAGGTTGCGGAAGAGGCGGTCGGTCAGCCACGGCGGGAGCCAGTCGCCCGCCGCTCCGCCGATCTCGCTCGGCGCCGCCTGCCCGGGCATCGGCACCCGCTGGAGCGCCACCTCCAGCTCGTAGAGCGAATCGTGACGGGCCTCGTCGATCCGAGGCGCCTGCGAGGTCGGGCCGACGAAGAGGCCGCTGAAGAGGTAGCTCAGCGAGGGGTGGTTCTGGATGTAGCGGATCAGGCTGCCGAGGAGGTCCGGCCGGGTCAGGAACGGGCTCTCGACCGTCGTCGGCCCGCCGAGGGTGATGTGGTTGCCGCCGCCGCTGCCGACCTCGCGACCGTCGAGCTGATACTTCTCGGTGCAGAGGCCGGCGTGGTTGGCCGCGTCGCCGACGGTGAGGATCGTCTCGACGTACTCGCGGGTGCTCGGCGTCGGCGGAACGTTCACCTCGATCACACCCGGGTCGGGCGCGACGATCAGGTGGCGCAGGCGCGGATCGCGCGGGGGCGGGTAGCCCTCGAGGCGGACGGTGACGTCGACATCGGTCGCGGCGTCCTCGATCGCCGCGACGATCTCGAGGAACTCCTCGGCGGAGAACGTCGGCGGGAGGAACACGTAGAGGGCGTTGTCGCGCGGCTCGATGCAGAGCGCGGTCCGGGCGTGACCGTCGACGGCGTACTGGCCCGGCGGCGCCACGGCGTCGTGCCGGCGCTGGAGCCGCGGCTGGCGGGGGTCGAAGTCGAGGTCGCCGGGCGGCTCGGTCCGATCGCGGGGCCACGCCTCGGGCGGCGGGCCGACGATCCGCTCGAGCGGCAGGCGCAGCCCCATCGGGCTGTCCCCCGGGATGAGGATGAGGTGCTCGCGGCGGAAGTGCCAGGTGTCGGTCACCCAGCCGGAGTCGTCGTCGCGTCGGGCGATCGGGAACGCGAAGCCGACCTCGCGGGCCAGCCCGCGCCCGAGGACGCGGGCGAGGCGGCGGCGCTCCTCGGGGTCGTCGAGGCCGGCCTCGAGGGGGTCGACGTCGAGGAAGGCTCGGTCCTGTCGATGGGCTGCTTCATCAGCGC
>JAJDCQ010000091.1 GCA_029260755.1 Planctomycetota bacterium
CGCCTCTCCTGCTCGGCGAGCTGCCGCAGCACCGGCCCACTCATCGTCTTCGCTCGCTCCAGCCAGAGCGCCGCGTCGGGCCCGCCCAGGAACGGAGCGATCACGTCGATCTTGCTGTAGGCGATCTCCCCGCGCTCGTACGCGAGGCGGAGCGCCTCGTGGCGCGCGCAGGCCCGGGCCGCCCGAATGAGTCGATAGGTCTTGTCCTTGCCGCAGTCCAGCTTCGCATCGGCGAACGCGACCGTGCTGGGGTAGCCGAAGCCGTCGTGGAGCTTCCGCTGTTCGACGTCGAGCAGGTAGAAGGCGGTTACCGCGTCGCACCGCTCGCCCACCCGGGCGAGGCGGACGAGCCTCGCGAGGACCTCGTCCGGGTGAAGCCCCGACTCGCACTCGAACAGGGCGTCGGAGACTCTCGAGGCGTCCGTGAGCGTCGTCGTCATCGTGTCGTCTCCCTCTCTTTCGTCGTAGAGTTTGGTCGCGTTCTCTCCTTCCATATATACGCTCGAAGTGGGGTTCTTGTTTCGTTTTTTTAAGGTTTTTAGAGGAGCGCTCTACCGCCGGTTGAAGGGGCGCAATTCATCGCGGGACGGGGGTCGCGACCTGGCTGCTCGGCGCGACTCAGGGGGCGAAACTGCCGTGCGGACTGGATGACGGGATGGCCTGCCGTCGAGGGAGACTTGTTCGTACTCTTGTACTCGGGGAGGCCGGACCGGGCTGCGGGCGCCGAGCCTCGGAGGAGCCTATCGCAGCCGAAGACCTCCCCGCCCTCCCTGACCGGCGATGTTCGCCCGGAGGGGAGCGTCGAACGTCGGAGGCGCCCGAAGCGGGCGACTAGCTCGCAGGAGTGAGCGGTGAGTCAGGCCTCCTCGGCGTGATGCTCGAGGAGATGAAGCGCCGCGAGGGTCTTGGCGTCGCGGAGCTTACCATCGCGGACGAGGTCCGGGAGCGCTTCGGGCGCGGTCGGGCGGAGCTCGATCGACTCGGTCTCGGTCAGCGCGCGCTCGCCCTCGGTGAGGTCACGGGCGAGGAACGCGTGGATCGTCTCCGTGATGAGGCCCGGGCTGCTGTGGAACGCGCCGAGTGGCTCGACGCGGCCGGCGGCCCAGCCGGTCTCCTCCTCGAGCTCGCGGGCGGCGCAGGCGGCCGGGTCCTCGCCGGGATCGATCGTTCCGGCGGGCGCCTCGAGGAGGGTCGCTTCGACGAGGGGACGGCGGTTCTCGATGAGGAGGATGCGTCCGTCCGGCAGGATCGGGATGACGACGACCGCGTCGCGGGTGACGACGACGTCACGGGGTCGGGTTCCGCCGGAGCGGAGCGGGACCTCGCGTCGCTCCACCGTGAACTTCTCGGCCTCGTAGCGCGTCTCGCCCACGGCTCGTCGGCGCGCTACTGGCCGGCCGGAGGGACGTGGTTCGGCGCGGCGGACTGGAGCACCACGATCACGTCGCGCTTGGTCGCGTAGATCGTCACGAACGGATAGAGCTGGCCGACCCCGGTCCCGTCCATGACGTAGGTCGCCTGGTAGCCGTCCTCGCCGTTCACCTCGGGGTGCTCGCCGCGGTCGATCTCGTCGCTCCCGAGGTCGGCGCCGAGCCGCTCGCTCGAGACGGCGCGGAGCCGCTCGAGCAGCTTGTCCGCGTCCATCGGCTCCTCGTCGTCGAAGCTCCACCGGAAGCTGACCCGGTCGCCATCGGGGGTGCGGTCGAGGGTCGCCTGGCCGTAGACGCCCGGTCCCACCAGGCGCGCGAAGAGCTCCCCGTCGCGGGTGACCGCCGCCGCGTCGGCGGGGTTCTCGGGCAGCATCTCCTTCGGGACGAACCGCGACAGACGGTCGATCAGGTCGTCGACCCGCTTCGGATCCGGCCGCGACTCCGCCGGGATGTTCGAGAGCGGCGCGAGCTCGGCGTCGGCGGGCCAGGCGGAGGCCTCGGCGAGGAGCGGCGACATCCGGTCGCGGATGCCGACCGGGACGAGGTCGACGGCGTCGCGCGGGTCGCCCCGCTCGGCGGCCACGGGGGCGTCGCCTCCGCCTCCGCCGTCGCCTTCACCGCCGCCGCCCTCGGGGGACGGGCCTCCGGCTCCGGCGAGGTAGACGAACGCGACCGCGGCGAGGACCGCGACGAGGGCGACGATGAGGGCGAGAATCGGGCGCTTCATGGGGTCTCCTCGCTTCTCGTTCTAGCAGGGGTCCGGACACGACGCGAGCGCCCGGAGGGCGCTCGCGTTGCTTCGGTCGTTGGTCTCCGTGAGGAGGGGGGAGGAGCTAGTCCTGGATCCCCCGCCACCGGGTCGGCTCGTCCCACTCGGGGACGCGGCCGCGGGTGCCATCCTCGTAGCTCCAGTAGTCCTTCCAGCCGTCGACGAACGGCCCGGGCGCCGACTCGGCCCACTCGCGCGTCCCGTTCTTGCGGTTCGGCGGGAAGCTGAACGAGCCGTCGTAGCAATACTCGGTGCCGTCCTCGAGGATCGTGTTGCACACGCCGTGGAAGTTCCAGCCCGAGGCGAAGTACATCCGGACCGGGCGGTTGGTCTGGCTGCTGCGGCCGACGCGGTGGAGCAGGAGCACCTCGGCCTCGATCCCCAGGGTGCCGAGGATGTCGGCGACGAGCGACGCCTGCTGGTTGCAGCGACCGCCGGTGTGGGTCGGGTTGTCGAGCACCCACCAGCCGAAGTTGCGGGCGTAGTGGCTGTAGTCCTGCCAGTCCTCCTCGACGTCGAGGGGCGGGTAGTAGAGCGAGCTGATCCCGCGCTCGCCGCGGCGCTTGGCCTGCCACGCGCCGGGGAGCACCTCGTAGTTGAACGGCGCGACGATGCCCGGGCGATACGCCGAGACGAACGGGCGGGTGTCGTCCTTGAAGTCGTCGGGGTGGACGTGGTGGCGCATGCGGTTGTCGGCCTGGTAGCCGATCGAGTCGCTTCCGTTGCCGATGTTCTTGGAGGCGCCGTTCGCCCAGTCGGCCGCGAGCTCGTAGTGGAGCTTGGTCGCGACGGGGACGGTGCGGGCCCAGATGTCGTTCTCGCGGGGGTTCTTGTAGGTCGTGTAGATGCGCAGGTCGGTCGACTCGTCGAGGTCGACGGCCGCGTCACCCTCGGCGCCGGGGATCGACCACTTCAGCGACAGCGCGTTCACGGCGACGTGATCCGCGAGCGCGTCGTCGGACTCGAGCCGGATCGAGGCGGTGTTGTTGCCGCCGAGGACCAGGCGGCCCTTCAGGACGAGGTCGCCGTCGCGAGCCTCGATCGCGGCGCGGACGCCATCGGTGAGCGCCTTCTCGGCGCGGACCCGGGCGCGGATCTCGAGCGCCTCGTTCTGGAGGATCGCGGCGGGCTCGACCTTGTCGTCGGCGTCGTCGCTCGATCCGGCCCGGAAGTGCGGGGCGGAGACGTCGCGGAGGGGGATGTCGTCGAGCACCTCGATCGACTCGACGACCAGGCCGGTCGCCTCGATCGTGACCGCCTCGCTCCGACCCTCTTCGGTCTCGGCGACGATCTTGACGGCGCCCTTGCCGGTCAGGCGGATACGGTCGCCGTCGCGCTCGGCCGGCCCCTCGATCGAGACCCGGGCGTTCGCCGGGCGGACGGACAGGTCGAGGAAGTCGCCGGCGAGGTGGACCTCGCCGTTGCGGGGCGAGAGGACGCGGACGGCGTCGTTGGCGTCGGTGTCGTCGGCGTCGCCGTCGTCGGTCGCGTCGCCGTCGTCATCGGTCGGATCGTTCGCGTCGACGTCGTTGAGGACCGGGATCACCTCGAAGCTCGGGCCCCTGCGACGGAGCCACGAGAAGATGTCCCAGAGTCGGCCCGAGGCGCCTTCCTCGGCCGGTCGCTCCTCGACGCGGACGCCGGAGAGGCGGTCGCCGACGTTGAGACGGAACGAGAAGCGCCGGCTTCCAATGCCATCGAGATCGAGGCGAGCGCGGGCGCGCCGACCGTCGAGCGAGACCGTGCCCGAGAAGGCGCGGCCTTCGCTGCGGGCGCCGTTCTCACCGATGACCTCGGTGTTGCCGGAGACCGCGAGCCTGGCGGCGGCGTCCTGGGCGATCGCGGGCGTCGGGGCGGCGGTCGTCGCGACGGTGATGCCCCCGAAGGTGAGGGCGGCGGCGAGCACGATTGAGTTCGGGGCGAGCTTCATGGTTCGTCTCCTCTCGAAGTTGGTCGACGGTCACGAACGCAAGCGGGGGACCCAATCCGCCGAACGGGCGAGGCGGAAAGATCCCCGCGCACAAGCGGTGATCTCGTCGGCGGATGGGTCCGGGGTGCGAGAGGCTTCGCGGGACGACCGGCCCCGGGAGCGGTGCGATCGCGGGACGGACGTGAGGCGTATTTCATCGAGAACGAAACGATGGGCCCGGCCGGTGTCGGCCCAAGTCGAGATCCGCCAGGGGCCGGGGGCGGGCGCACCCGAGGCGATGCATGAGGGGACGTCGGGATTGGCGCCCGGATTGCTTCGTTGGACACCCGAGAGAGGATCGCCCCGGATGAACCGCACCCTTCATCGCTCGCCGACCGTGCTCGCGCTCGCCGCCGCCGCCGTCGTCGCCATCGTCGCCGTCGCCACGCCGGCCCACGCCCAGGACGGGCAGCTCGGGATGCGTGGCGCGCTCGGCGACGAGGCGCCCGGCAGCCGCTTCGAGGTCGTCGACCGACTGCTGAACCGGGAGCTGCCCCCCGAGCTTCGAGAGCAGCTCGAGGAGCGCTGGCGGACCATCGAAGCCCGCGCCCGACGCCTCGCGGAGCTTCGCGAAGGGCTCGCGGCGGACGATCCGCGCTCGGCGGCCATCGAGGAGGCGGCCCGCCGCCTCAACGAGCAGCGGACGACCCACTCGGGCACGCTCATGGGTCGGAACGGGGCGGTCCCCGGCACCGACGGACGCTCGATCGGGCGGCAGAACTTCGACCGCGCCGACGCGATGGTCAGCGAGTGGGCGAACGCCGGAGAGCGGCTCACCCTCGACCGGCTCCTCGAGATCAACCGCGTCCTCGGCGAGGGCCTCCACAACAACGGACATCAGGCAGGCACGTTCCGCGGCGCGGGCCACGAGGTCGCCGCCGGCGGGCAGGTGCGCTGGCGCTACGTCGAGGGCGAGCACGTCGAGAAGGCGATGCGGTCGTTCATGCGGTGGTACGAGCGGGCCCTCGAGCGCGGCCTGAGCCCGGTCGAGATCGCCTCGGGCGTCTACCAGCGGCTCGTGTCGATCCACCCCTGGCCGGATGGAAACGGGCGCTCCTCGCGGATGGCGGCCGACTTCGTCCTCCGGAGCGCCGGCCTCCCGTCGGTGGCGCTGCGGAGCGGCGAGAACCTCGTCGCGATCTTCGGCCAGCCCGTCCTCGACGGCGGCGGCGAGCCAGCCGATCGTCTCCCGGGGCGGACCGAGGGGTTCGTGAGCAACGGCCTCGATGACACGATGCGCGAGCTCGAGCGGGCGGCCGGCCTGCCCGAGGACATCGACCTCGAGCGCTGGGGCCGCGAGGCGGCGAGCCGCGGGCGCGGCGTGGCCGGCGTCGTCCGCTCGCTCGCGCCCGAGGTTCGCGAGGCGGCGCGCCGCGCCTTCCCGAGCGTTCACTGGATGGCGGGCAACGAGGTGACCCTCCAGGTGACCGACAAGGCCGAGCCGAAGGTCACCGCGCAGATCGCGCGGAACGGCTCGACCGTTCGCGTCTCGGCGGGGATGATCGCCGAGCTCGAGAAGGCCGCCGAGGGGCTCGAGACGGCCGAGGCCGAGCGCTTCGTCCGGCGCGCCGTCGTCCTCCAGACGATCGCGGCGCTCGACCGGGTGAGCAGTATGCCGCTCAATGTCGAGCGGGCGGCCGAGGCGTCCGGCGTCTTCGGCGAGCGCGGCCTCGAGAGCGCGGAGCTGACCCGGCTCAAGCAGCTCTACGAGCGGCGCGGGATGACCTTCCCCGAGGAGCTCCACCGAAAGGTCGCCGAGCGCGCCCGCGCGCCCGGGTTCCGCCGCGGGACGGGCCTGCTGGGCGAGACGAGCCGGCGGAACCTCGATCGGATCCGCGACCGGACGAGCCGCTCGCGGCGTCGCGCCCGCTGATCGACCCGGTCAGGGTCGGAGCGTCTTGTACTCGTGGTTCAGCCAGCGCTCGATGTCGGTGGTGTAGTGCGGTGACAGCCGCCGGGCCGACGGGCCGCCGGCGAGCGCGGTGCGCGCCTCGTCCGTGCCGAGGTCGGTGATGAACCGCCACGAGGGGTAGTAGCTCGTGGCGCGGTCGTGGGCCCGGTAGAGGACGCACTGGACGAGCGAGCCGCTGCTCCCCTGGAGCTCGATCGGTCCGTGGTCGAGGCCGAGGAAGCCGGGCAGCTTGCCGTCGAAGAGGATGTTCGTCATCACGACCCGTCGCTCCTCGCCGAGGGTCGGAAGCGCGTCGACCTCGCGCTCGTCGAGGACGGCCGCCAGCGCGGAGCGCAGGAGCGTCTCGCGCCTCTCGGGACCGAACCACGCCGGGTCGTCCGGGCCGAGGATGACGTCGTCGAACAGGGGAAAGAAGTCGGCGATCATCGCCGTCGAGCCGACGATCGCCTCCCAGACCTCCGCGCCGAAGACGCGCTCCGCGAAGACGCGCCGGTGCAGCTCACGGTGGATCCGGTCGAACAGCGGGGCCGCGCGCGAGGCGCGGTCGTAGCGGTAGTCCCACTCGGCGAGGAGCTCGCCCTGGGGAGAGGTCGGCAGCAGCGGTCGGAGCAGGGCGAGGAAGCGGGCCGCCTGGGTCGATCGGAGGTCCGCCTGCATCCGCTCCATCGCGGCGACGCCGTGGCGCTCGCGGGCGGCGAGGAGCGTCCGGATCCGGTCGCGGCGGTAGGTGCCCTGGCAGAGATTGATCGACTTCAGCCCACCGGGGAGATCGACGTCGTCGTTGGCGCTCGCGATGAACCCCTCGGCCGGATCGACGTAGCTGCGGAGACGCCGCGGCGGCACCGTCCCGCGCCAGGCGTCGGCGTCGCGCCAACCCAGGACGGGATGGAGCCCCGAGTGGGAGCGGCGCGGGAGGCGTCCCGACTGCTGGAAGCCGATCGACCCGCTCCGGTCGGCCAGCACCCAGTTCGCCGACAGGGCCATCTCCCGGACGACCTTCTGGGCGCCGCCGACGCTCGAGGCTGCCAGCAACCGGCGAAGGGCGTTGAGCGAGGCCGCGGCGCCGCCGTCCGCTCCGCTCCACGCGCGGCAGAGATGGAGGCCGTCGGGGAGCGGGACGCGCGGGTCGGTCTCGATGACGCCGCGGCTGCTCGAGCGCACCTCGAGCCGGACCGGCCCGTGCCGCTTCCGATGGATCGTCTCGCGGCGAACGGCGACGTCCTCCCAGCCATCCTCGCGACGGACGCGACCGCCGCGGTGGTCCTCGATGAAGTAGTCGATCATGTCCATGAAGCCGTAGGTGAACCCGGCGGAGACGTCCCGGTTCCGGCCCATGACGATCCCGGCGATGCCGGGCATGTTCGCGCCGACCCACCAGCGGTCGCGCGTCCGCATCACGACCTCGTACCAGAGCGCCGGCAGGCGATTGCACTCGAGGTGGGGATCGCAGCAGTGGATCGGGGTGCCCGTCTCGCTCAGGCGTCCCGAGACGGCCCACGCGTTGCTCGCCATCACCTTCGGGAGCGCGCCGAGGAAGCGGATCGCCTCGGGCAGGAGCGGACGGTAGATCCCCTCGAGCCGGGCGATCGCCGCGAGGATCTCGTCGTCGAGGCCGTCGAGGTGAGGCGAGAAGAGCGCGCGGAGTCGATCCATCGATGTGCCGCTGCGGATCGCCTGGATGATGAGGAGCTCGGCGTCCTGCTGGGCCTGGGCGAGCCCGATGAAGGACATCAGGTTCATCGTGAGCAGGGTGTCGGCGATCTTCCAGGGCTCGGGATCGAGACCGGCGACCTTGAGCTCGACGGGGCGGCCGTGCTCCGCGAGGTAGGCATTGACGCCGGACGCGTAGGCCTCGGCCATCGCATGGCCGGAGACGTCGAGGTGCTCCAGGTCACGCTCCGCGAGGTGGGCGAACCCCATCTCCCGCATGAAGAGGTCGATCTCGAACGTCTCGTCGGCGTCGACGAGCAGCTCGGAGAGCCGGCCCTGCCCGATCACCCGGACCAGCATCATCTGGAGCATGCGGTCGTGGGCGTGAGCGAACCCCATCCCCGCGGCGAGGGCGAGGTCGTCGTCGCCGGTGAGGTCGATGACGCCCCCCTCGGTCCGGCGGAACGTCACCCGCCAGGCATCGACGGAGAGCTCGATCGGTCGCTCGGTGATCTTCATCGGGTCTCCTCGGGCGCGGCGGAGGCGTCGGCGAGGGCCGCCAGGCGGCGCTCGCGCATCAGGAAGAACAGCGGGCAGGCGAAGCCGAACGCGACGAGGTAGGTCATCACGATCCAGAGCCACCACCGCATCCCGAGGCGCCGCGCCTCGACGACCATCCAGATCGTGAAGGCGAGCGCGGCGGCGGTGATGTCGATGCCGATCGACCGCGTCGCGGGGTTCGCCCACTGATCGGTCACGAAGGAGACGAGCGTCCCGCCCGCCAGCGTGTGCTGGACGTTCCAGTACCACGGGCCGATTAGCCCGAGGGCGGCGAGGAGGGCATACGCGATCTGTCTAGGGGTGGACATGCGGGGGGTGCCTCCTCGATGCGAGCCGGCCGTTCGGCGCACATTCTAGACGAGGGGTCCGGAGAGGGGGAGCGGATGCGCCGCAGGTGAGGTCGGAGCGGGGCTGGGGTCATGGGTCGGGAGTCTCCGGGGGCAGATAGTCAGGTAAAGTCCCCCAGATACGTCGGGGTGTTCGCGTGTGTAAGTGCGCAAAAACACGCGTGTTGTGGCGGCATCGTCGTGCCGCTACGATGCCATCCGAGGTTAGTTTGCCCGAGTCGACCGATTGCGTACGTCGTAAGCCGGTCGATCTCAGCCAGTTCACCGAGGCCGTGCGCGAGCTCGGCCTGTTCTGGGGCGTCTCGACGAGTCGCCACTGATCGTCGACCATGAGTGAGGCACCCTCTCCCCTCCGAGTCCTCCACCTCGAGGACGACCCGCTCGACGTCGAGCTTGTTCGTGACGCCCTCGAGGCCGAGGGGCAGGCGGTCGAGATCACCCACGTGGAGACCCGGCCCGCGTTCGAGGCGGCGCTCGCGTCGAACGCCTGGGATGTGATCCTCGCCGACTACACCCTCCCGAGCTTCGGGGCGATCGATGCGCTGGCGGTGCGAGCCCGGCTCGCCGCCGACACCCCGCTCGTGATCGTCTCGGGAACCGTCGGCGAGGAGCTCGCGATCGACGCCATGCGGGCGGGGGCGAGCGACTACGTTCTGAAAGACCGGCTGGGACGGCTCGTACCGGCGATGAGTCGGGCGGTCCGGGAGCGCGACGATCGCCGGGCGCGGATCGAGGCCGAGGAGGAAACGGCGCGGCACGCCGAGGCGCTGGCGGCCTCCCGGCATCTGCTCGCGGCGCAGGGAGACATCCTCGAGCTCGTCGTCGACAGCATGGCGGAAGGGGTCGTCGTCGCGAACGCGGCCGGGCGACTGGTGCTCTTCAACCGCGCGGCCGAGGAGATCCTCGGGCGGGGCCTCCTCGACGTCGGACCGGAGAGCTGGTCCGAGGCGTACGGCTGCTTCCACACCGACGGCGGGAGGTTCTTCGCGGTCGAGGAGCTGCCGCTCGTCCGGGCGCTGGCGGGGGAGCGGGTCGAGCCGGTGGAGATGCTGATCCGGAACGAAGGGCGGCCGGAGGGCGTTCGCATCGAGGTGATGGCGCGCCCCCTCGGCGACGGCCGGGTCGGAGCCCGTCAGGGGGCCGTCGCCGTCATTCGCGACGTGACCGAGCAGCTCCGGCACCAGAAGGAGCTCCTCCAGGCGGAGGCTCAGCTTCGTCAGGCCCAGAAGATGGAGGGGATCGGCCGACTCGCGGGCGGGATCGCCCACGACTTCAACAATCTCCTCTCCGGGATCATCGGCTTCAGCGAGCTGGCGCTCGGACTGGAGGTGAGCGAGAAGGCCCGGCGCTACCTCGAGCAGATCCACGGCGCCGGCGAGAAGGCGGCCGGGCTGACCCGGCAGCTCCTCGCGTTCGGACGCAAGCAGCGTCTCGCCCCCCGCGTCGTGAGCCTGAACGCGATCCTCGAGGACTCGATCCGCCTGCTCGAGCGTCTGATCGGCGAGGACATCGAGCTCGTCTTCGACGCGGGCGCCGACCTCGCGTCGGTCCGGGTCGATCCCCACCAGCTCGAGCAGGTGATCCTCAACCTGTGCGTCAACGCCCGGGATGCGATGCCCGACGGGGGACGCCTCTTGATCGAGACGGCCAACGAGCTCGTCGAGCCCGACGCCGGAAGCGAACGACCCGGCCTGGCGCCGGGACGCTACGTCCGGCTCTCGGTCGCCGACACCGGCGTGGGCATGGACGCGGCGACCCTCGAGCAGATCTTCGAGCCGTTCTTCACGACGAAGGCGGTGGGCAAGGGCACGGGACTCGGGCTCGCGACGGTCCACGGCATTGTGAAGCAGAGCGGGGGGCATCTCTGGGTCGACAGTCGCCCGGGTGAGGGCACCGTCTTCCGGATCGTCTTCCCGGCGGTGGCCGAGCGACCGGCGACCGGCAAGTCGACGCGTTTCGTGGCGAACCTCCAGCGGGGTGATGAGCGGTTGCTGGTCGTCGAGGACGACGACACGGTCGCCGAGCTCGCCCGGATGTGTCTCCAGACCGCGGGCTACACGGTCGAGCTGGTCCGGAACGCCGAGGACGCCCTGCGGATCCTGGAAGGGGACGCCCCGATCGACCTGCTCCTGACCGATGTGGTCATGCCCGGTATGCGAGGAACCGAGCTCGCGCGGAGGGCGCGGGAGCTCCATCCCGGCCTGGCCGTCATTCTGATGTCCGGATACGCGGAGACGGGCGGGGCCGACCCCGACTCGACCGGCGACGGCTTCTCCTTTCTCCAGAAACCGATCACGCCGCGCGTGCTCTCCCGCTGCGTGCGGGAGACGCTCGCCGTCTCGGCGGCCGCGGTGATGCGCGGCTCGGGGTCGGGGCTGGGCCGCCCCGCCGAGGTCGCGCCGGCGACGGTCCTGGTCGTCGATGACTCGCTCACCGTGCGGGGCTTCGCCGGCGAGGTGCTCGAGGAGGCGGGCTACCGGGTGCTCCTGGCCGAGTCGCCGGCGGAGGCGCTCGCGCTCGGGCAGACGCGGTCGATCGATCTGATCCTGAGCGACGTCGTCATGCCGGGGATGACCGGGCCGGAGCTCGTCGCGGCGATGAGGGAGTCCACCTCCGGAGCGCTGCCAGTCCTCTTCATGTCGGGCTACACCCAGAGCGCCGCGACGGGGCAGGGGCTCCTCGGCGCCGACGAGGCGTTCATCGAGAAGCCGTTCTCGCCCGAAGGCCTCGTCTCCCGGGTGGGGGAAGCGCTCGGGCGGTAGCGCAATCCTGGACTCGATTTGCGACGCCCGCCTGCGGGGGCTAAGCTCCCTATAGGCGAGCGCGATGTCATCAGACGTTCCATCAATGCCGCCCGGGAGGCCGCCCGACCGTCCTCCGGGTCCGGTTCCTCCTCCGCCGATGCCTCCGGGGCACTCGTCTCGGCGGCATCGAGCGCTCCCGCCTCCGCCTCCCGGCGCGTCTTCGCGCCGCATCGCCGTCGGGCCCGCGTCGATCCCGCCCGGGCAGGGCCCCGGCTCGGGGACGCGCTACCCCACCGTCAATCGGCCGCCCTCGTCGACGCCCGGTCAGGCGAGCCCGGCGCCGCTCGCGCCCGCGTCGAGGCCCGGCTCGCACGGGTTCCGGACGGGCTCGAGTCACGGGTCGCGGCCTGGGTCGCGGCCCGGATCGCGACCGAGCAGCGCGTCGGGGCGGACGCGCGATCGCTTCAAGCCCGGGTCGCGCTTCGGCGACTACATCTTCCTCGAGCCGCTCGGTCGCGGCGGCATGGCCGTCGTCTACAAGGGGCGTCACGTCGCGAGCGGCGAGGTCCACGCGGTCAAGGTCATCCGGGCGGACTACCTCGGCAAGGCGGCCGAGCGCGCCCTCGCGCGCTTCCAGCGCGAGGTCGAGGTGCTCGCGCGGATCGATCCCTACCCCGGGCTGGTCAAGATCCACGATGTCGGGATCGTCGACGGGCTGCCGTGGTACGCGATGGACCACGTCGACGGGCAGCCGCTCTCGCGCGTCCTCGCGATGGGGTCGCTCACGCCGCGGGAGTCCGCTCACGTCGCCGCGGTGATCGCGCGGGCCGTCCACCATGCCCACGCCCACGGAATCGTCCATCGCGACCTCAAGCCGGGCAACGTCCTCCTCGACCTCGAGGGGCAGCCCTGGGTCGTCGACTTCGGCCTCGCCTTCGACGTCGCCGGCGATCGGCTGACCAAGACCGGAGAGATGCTCGGCACGCCCTACTACATGGCGCCCGAGCAGCTCTCGGCGAAGCTCGGGCAGAACCTGGGCGACGTCACGGCCGCGACGGATGTCTACGGCCTCGGCGCCGTCCTGTTCGAGATGCTGGCCGGCCGGCCGCCGTTCAAGTGCGACACCCTGACGAAGCTCCTCAAGGAGGCGCTCGAGACGAAGCCGCCCTCGCCGCGGAAGTTCAACCAGCTCGTCCCCGAGCCGCTCGGACGGATCTGCCTCCGCGCTCTCGAGAAGAAGGCCGAGCGCCGTCACCGGACGGCCCTCGCGTTCGCCGAGGAGCTCGAGGCGTGGTGCGAGGACGACGACGCCGGGGTCGAGCCGCCGGTGAGCAACCGGGTCGTCGCGTTCGCCGTGACGGTCGCGGTGTTCCTCGTCGTGGTCGGCGCGGTCGCGATCGGGCTCGTCGTGCGCGGGTCCGCGGCCACGAGCGTGGCGGCCTCGCCGAGCGTCGACCCGTCCGAGCTCGACCGGCTCGAGGGACGCTTCGCCGAGAACGGGCGGCTGACCCGCGACGAGGAGGCGCTCCTCGATCCGCTCGAGCGCGCGCTCGAGGGGCGCGCCGCCGAGCTGCGGCGACTCGAGCGCCTCCGCGCCCTGGCGGCCCTCTGCCGCGAGAAGCCTCACGAGAGCTCCGACGCCCGGGCGATCGCCAGCCTCCAGGCGCTCATCCGGCCCGACGGCGCGCTCGATCAGATCCTCCTCGTCGAGCTCCAGGGCACGCTCGCCGCCCGGGGGCGCCTCGATGCCCTCAACGCGATCCTCCACGAGGCCGAGCCGGTCGCCGTCGCCGACGACTCGGTCGCGCCCGCCCTCGCGCGGGCGATCGCGACCGGCGAGGTCGCCCTCCTCGTCCCGCCCGAGCAGGAGCGCGCGTTCAACGTCCTCTACCGGGCCCCCGGGCTCGAGGAGGTCGTCCGGGGCGAGCTGCTCGTTCGTCGCGGCGCCCGGGCGATCGGCGCGGGCGAGTCGCGCTACGACGACGCCCTCGAGGCGGCCGTCCGGGCGCTCTCGGTCCACGGAGTCCGCGCCCCGTCGGAGCGCTGGCCGGCGGGCTTCGTCGCCCACGTCCAGAGCCGCTTCGTCGAGCGGCTCGAGGCCGGCGGGGGCGACGCGGCCGCGATCCTCGTGCTGCTCGAGCGGACGACCGACCCCGAGCCGCCGAGCGTCGAGGTCGTCGTCCGGTTGCACCGGCTCATGCGGGGGGCCGTGCCGGCCCGGATCGAGAACGGGGACGCCACGGTCGAGGACCTCGACCGCGGGCTGGTCGGCCTCGCCTACCTCCACCGGTTCGGGCTCGATCCGATCGAGCGGCGGTGGTTCGACGACCACTTCGCCGACTTCGACTTCGAGTGGGCGGCGGCCCGCGCCGCGGAGGAGGCGAGCCGACCGGCCGAGCGCCGGAGCGCCGCCCTCCTCGACTGCCTCATCCGGATGTTCCTCCTCCCCGATCACGACGACGGGGTCGCCGCGCTCGAGCGGGCGAAGCCGTGGGTCGAGGCGCTCGCCGAGGTGCCGATCGACGAGCGGTGGTGGCAGGTCGCCGTCGGGATGCACCACAGCATCGCCGGTGATCGCGAGAAGGCGCGCGTGTTCACCGAGCGGGCGCTCACCCTCCAGGCCGACCTGGCGCCGGAGAAGCGCTGGCCATACATCGGCGAGGCGGTCGTCGACGTGGTGACCGAGCTCGCCGAGGGGCGGGAGAAGGACTGGAAGGACGACCTCGTCGTCGTCGGCGAGGTGGCCCTCGAGGCGGCGTCGCTCGTCCGGCTCGGTCGACCGAAGGTGGAGGCGATCGTCGAGCGCGGCGGCGACCCGCCGTGGGCGTACGATCGGATCACCGGCGTCATCGAGGAGCTCGACGCGCTCGCGCAGGCGTGGCTGCGCTACCCGCGCGGCAAGAGCTCGACGCCGGCCTGCTGCGAGGAGGCGCGTGCGGCCGGGACGCCGGACCCCGATCAGTTCGTCGCCGAGGGCCTCGCCCTCGCCGAGGAGACGGGAGAGCGGTCGGGCTCGATCGTTCACCTCCTCCGCACCTCGGTCGCCCACCATCGCGTCCACGAGCGGTGGGACGAGGCGCTCGCCGCGGCCGCGACCGGTCGTCGCTTCCTCGCCGAGATGGACCCCGACGATCCGCCCGACCACCGGTTCCACGCGGTCGTCACGATGTCGACGGTGCTCGTCGAGGTCGCCGGCGTCGCCGTCGATCGAGGCAATTACGAGGAGGGCAAGGCGACGATCGAGGAGGCGATCGCGCTGCTCGAGGGAGAGGAGGAGCTGACCAAGGCGATCAAGATCCGGCGACGGGTGAACCTCTCGGCGCTCCACCAGTACCGCAGTCGGCACCGGGTTCAGGGGAACCGGGAGGAGGTGCTCGGCCACATCACGCGCGCGCTCGAGTACCTCGAGAGCCTCGACGGTGAGCTCGACGACCGCGAGGAGGAGGACCGCCTCCCGCGGATGGCGTCGATCCTGCACGAGCGCGCGATCGTCCTCGACCGGATGGAGCGCGACGACGAGGCGATCGCCGACCTCACCCGCGGGATCGCCCTGCTCGTCGACCGATCTCCGGCGAAGGACCGCCAGGACGAGGACGTCCGCCTCAAGGTGCTCGGCACCCTCTACAACTACCGCTCGCAGGTGCACTGGCAGCACGAGCGGAAGGAGGAGTTCGAGGCGGACCGGGCGGCCTACGACGAGTGGAAGGCGGCGTATCAGCGGCTCCACGACTCGGATGGCGAGTAGCGGCTTCGCCTTCGGCGAAGAGGATGTCACCACGGAGGCACGGAGGACACGGAGGATTCAGGGAGAGATGCGCGTAGCTCGTCCGGGGCTGGCGCTCCCTTCCGTCCGTCTTCGCTTCGACGTCAGGCCTTCTTTGGCGCCTCGATCGCCTCCATCCCCCCGAGATACGGTCGCAGCACCTCGGGGACGGTGACGCTTCCGTCCGGCCGCTGGTAGGTCTCGAGGAGGCAGAGGATCACCCGGGGCAGGGCGAGGCCCGAGCCGTTGAGGGTGTGGACGAAGCGCGCCTTCCGCTTCTCGTCGCGGTAGCGGATCCGGGCGCGGCGCGCCTGGAAGTCGGTGAAGTTGCTGACGGAGCTGACCTCGTAGTAGCGCTGCGCTCCGGGCGCCCAGGCCTCGATGTCCCAGCACTTGTTCGCCGCGAAGCTGAGGTCGCCGGTGCAGAGGGTAACCACCCGGTAGGCGAGGCCGAGGCGCTCGAGGATCGTCTTGGCGTCTCCGAGGAGCTTCTCGTGCTCCTCCGCGCTCGTCTGCGGCTCGACGAGCTTGACGAGCTCGACCTTGTCGAACTGGTGGACGCGCTGGAGCCCACGGTTGGCGGCGCTGTAGGCGCCGGCCTCGCGCCGGAAGCAGGGCGTGTAGGCGGTGTAGTAGATCGGGAGCTGCGCCCGCTCGAGGATCTCGTCGCGGTGGATGTTGGTGACGGGCACCTCGGCCGTCGGGATCAGGTAGAGGTCGTCCCGCTCGCAGTGGTACATGTCGTCCGCGAGCTTGGGGAGCTGGCCGGTCGCGCGCATCGTCTCGGGGTTCACGACGAGCGGCGGCCAGACCTCCTTGTAGCCGTGCTCGGTCGTGTGGGTGTCGAGCATCAGGTTGATCAGCGCGCGGACGAGCCGGGCGCCGGTCCCGGTGAACAGGACGAAGTTGCTCCCGGCGATCTTGACGCCGCGCCCACCCTCGGCCTCGAACAGCTCGAGGCCGGCGCCGAGGGCGAGGTGGTCCTTCGCCTCGAAGTCGAACGTCCGCTTCTCGCCCCACTCCTCCTTGAACGCGTTGTCGTCCTCGCTCGTCCCGACCGGGACGTCGTCGGCGGCGGGGTTGGGGAGCCAGAGGAGCTTCTCGTCGAGCTCGGCGACGACGTCCTTCAGGCGGCCCTCGATCTCGCCGATCCGGCCGCCGATCTCCTTGCTCCGCGCCTCGAGCTCGTCGCTCGGCTCGCCGGCGCGCTTCCGCTGACCGACCTCCTTGCTGACCTTCTTGCGCTCGTGGAGGAGCTCGTCGTTCTCGGTCTGGAGGGTGCGGCGCTCCTCGTCGAGGGCGAGGATCCCATCGACGTCGGCGCGCTTCTCCTTCTTGGCGGTGAAGGCCGCCTTGAGGGCGTCGGGGTCGTCACGAAGGCGCTTGATGTCGAGCACGTCGGTCTCCGGCGTGGGCGGGCGTTCGATGGCTGTGGAAGGGTGGGGCGCATCCTAGTCGGGCGCCGTCTCTGGTCCAGACCGCGGGGGGACGCTGCGACCGTCTCGGAAAGTGAATCGCTTCGCCTACGGCGAAGAGGATGTCACCACGGAGACACGGAGAACACGGAGAGTCGCGGTCGGGCGGAGGCCTCTCCGAGCTCGGCGCCGCCGGGCGAGCTCACGGAGAACGGCGCTCTGGTCTCGTTGGGGTCGTCGGAGGTCGGAGAGCTCCGGATGGCGAGGGCGTGGCAGGACTCCGTGCCACCTCCGTGTTCTCCGTGTCTCCGTGGTGACATCCTGCTCGCCGGAGGCGAGCCCGCGGTCCGCCCGTCGGGGCTAGATTCCGGCGTGGATCGGGATGCCGTAGACGTCGCGGATCCGCAGCAGGTCGGTCAGCAGCTCGTCGGGCACCTGGTAGCGGTCGTTCGGGTCCTTCGCCATCGCCTTGCGGACGACGGCGCGGAGGTCGGGCGGGACGTTGGGATTCAGCGTCTCGATCGGCGTCGGCTCGCGCTCGAGGATGAAGCTGATGAACTCGTTGTAGTTGCGCGCCTGGATCGGGAACTGCCCGGTGAGCATGTGGTAGAGGGTCGCGCCGAGGGAGTAGATGTCGCTTCGCTGGTCGGCGTTGCGGGCGTCGCGCACCTGCTCGGGCGGCATGTAGCACGGCGTCCCGAGCCCCTCGCCCTCCTTGGTGATCGCGTACCAGCTCGACATCCCGAGGCTCTTGGCGAGCCCGAAGTCCATCAGCTTCGCGATCCGCTCCTGGCTGTAGAGGATGTTGGCCGGCTTCAGGTCGCGGTGGACGATCTTCTTCTCGTAGGCGAACTTGAGCGCGGTCGTGATCTGGATCGCAATGTTGACGACGTCCTCGAGACCGAGGGGGCCGCCGTCCTCGAGGATCGTCTGGACGTTCTTGCCCGCGAAGTACTCCATCACGAGGTAGTAGCCGTCGTGGTACTCGTTGATGTCGTAGATCTCGATGATGTGCGGGTGGCTGAGCTGGCTGATCATCTTCGCTTCGCGGAGGAAGCGCATGACCGACTTCTGGCTGATCCCCTCGCGCAGGCGCAGGATCTTGAGCGCCACGATCCGATCCATGAAGAGCTGGCGCGCCCGGTAGACGAGCCCGACGCTGCCGCTGCCGATCCGCTCGAGGATCTGGAAGCCCTCGAAGACGTCCTGATCGAAGTCGGTGATCGAGCCGCAGTCGGGGCAGAGGAACCGCCCGTCCTTCTCCTTGACCTCACCCTCCGCGAACGTGGCGAGGCTGATCTCGCACTTGCAGCGCTCGCAGTGGGGCTCCGTCTCCTGGACCGGCTCGGTGGTGCGGCGCTCGAAGCGCGGCTCCTCCTCGAGGCTGTTCACGTAGGTCGCGACGAAGACCTCCTGGCCCAGGGCGATCCGGTCGGCGGGCTGGAGCTCGCCGACCTCGATCCGGGCGCCGTTGAGGTAGACGCCGTTGCGGCTCCGCAGGTCGACGACCCGGCAGACGTCGCCGCTGAAGTCGAGGGCGCAGTGGAGTCGGGACAGATGTTCGTCGGGGATGCGGTGCTCGGCCGCGGGAGAGCGGCCCAGGGTGACGCAGTGTCCACGCTGCAATGTGAGAATCTCCCCGCTGGGGAGGCCCTCTATGCACTTGAGCACCAGATACATAGGCGATTCCGAAGACGATTGTAGGCGTCGAGGTGCGGAGTGTCAAACGGGTCGGCGAGGTCATCGGCGACGAGGCGCCGCGCGAGGCGACTCCCCTTTACACCGGCAGCCCTCGCTGATAAAAAGAGAACCCTCCCGACGCGAAGCGGAAGTAGCTTCGCCCCCAGAACATACGGAAGGTCCCGGGTGAGCGCCGAGCTGAAGCAGCGGATCGAGGACTCTCGCGCCGCGTTCGACGAGCTGAAGGTCTCGCTCAAGATCGAGGACAAGATCGGCGAGCTTCGCCGGCTCGAGTCCGAGATGGAGAAGCCCGACTTCTGGAACGACCAGGGCCGCGCCAAGGGGATCGTCGTCGAGCTCAAGACGGTCAAGGCGATCACCGGGCCGTTCGAGAAGCTCGAGGGCGGTCTGAGCGAGCTCGAGACGCTCGTGCAGCTCGCCGAGGAGGAGTCCTGCGACGACACCTGGGCGGAGGCGGCCAAGCAACAGGACGTCGTCGAATCCGACCTCGAGCGACTCCGCGTCCAGGCTCTCCTCGCGGGACCCAACGACCACCGCGACGCCTACCTCTCGGTGCACGCAGGCGCAGGTGGCGTCGACGCTTGCGACTGGGCGAGCATGCTCCACCGGATGTACGGGCGCTACGCGGAGCGGGCCGGATTCTCGGTCCGCGAGGTCGACATCCTGCCCGAGACCGAGGCCGGGATCCGCAACGTCACCCTCCACGTCAAGGGCACCTTCGTCTACGGGATGCTCCGGAGCGAGATCGGCGTCCACCGGCTCGTCCGGATCTCGCCGTTCGACGCCCAGAAGCGCCGTCAGACCTCGTTCGCCGCGGTCGACGTCCTGCCCGACTTCGAGGGCGACGAGATCGAGATCGACATCCAGGACTCCGACCTCCGGGTCGACCTCTACAGCGCGGGCGGCCCGGGCGGCCAGCACGTCAACAAGACCCAGAGCGCGGTCCGGATCGTGCACCAGCCGAGCGGGATCACCGTCCAGTGCCAGAACGAGCGGAGCCAGCACGCCAACCGGCGCCAGGCGATGGCGCTGCTCCAGGCGCGCCTCTTCCGGTTCGAGGAGCAGAAGCGCGACGAGGAGCTCAAGAAGCTCTACGGCGAGAAGGGCGAGATCGCCTGGGGTCACCAGATCCGGAGCTACACGCTCCAGCCCTTCACCCTCGTCAAGGACCACCGCACCGGCGTCGAGACGAGCAACACCAACGCCGTCCTCGACGGCGACCTGACCGAGTTCATCGAGGCCTACCTCCAGCAGAAGGCCGAGGCCGAGGCCTGACCGGTCACGCCGACGGCCCCCGGTCGCCCTCGCGGCCTGCCGCTGACGCCGCGTCATCCATCCATTGCAGCAATGTGATGCTGCCGTCCCCGCCGGGGGCTTCGCGCTCGATGCCCGCGCGGCCCGCCGACTATGATGGCGCCCGCCCCGAACGGCCGGCCCGGTCAGGACCTGTGACGCGGATCCGCCTCCGCCGCCCCGGCGCCGGTCGTTTCGGAACCCTGGTTGCTCACGAGCTCGATTGGAGAAGGCCCCGATGACCCTCGACCCCGCCTCGCTCGCCGCCATCGACCCCGAGGTCGCCGCGGCCGTCCAGAGCGAAGAGCAGCGCCAGAGCCAGCAGATCGTCCTCATCGCGAGCGAGAACCTCGCCAGCCGCGCGGTTCGCGAGGCGACGGGCAGCGTCCTGACGAACAAGTACGCCGAGGGCTACCCCGGTCGCCGCTACTACGGCGGCTGCGAGTTCGTCGACGTCTGCGAGCGCCTCGCCCGCGAGCGCGCGAAGAAGCTCTTCGCGGCCGACTACGCCAACGTGCAGCCGCACAGCGGGACGCAGGCGAACATCGAGGTCTACATGAGCTGCCTCGAGCCCGGGCAGACGATCCTCAGCATGGACCTCAACCACGGCGGCCACCTCTCGCACGGCCACCCCAAGAACACGGCCGGCCGCCTCTTCGAGATCGCCCACTACGGGGTCGCCAAGGGATCCGAGGTGATCGACTACGACGAGGTCGCCTCGATCGCGCGCGATCGGAAGCCGGCGATGATCGTCGCGGGCGGGAGCGCCTACAGCCGCGAGGTCGACTTCGCACGGTTCCGGGCGATCGCCGACGAGGTCGGCGCGCTCCTCCTCGTCGACATGGCCCACTTCGCCGGGCTCGTCGCCGCCGGCGTCCACCCGAGCCCCGTCCCGCACGCGGACTACGTCACGAGCACGACCCACAAGACGCTCCGCGGCCCGCGCGGCGGCGTGATCCTCGCGAAGGACCAGTACAAGAAGAAGGTCGCGAGCGCCGTCTTCCCCGGCAACCAGGGCGGTCCGCTCATGCACGTGATCGCGGCGAAGGCCGTCGCGTTCGGCGAGGCGCTCACCGACGACTTCAAGGCCTACCAGAAGCAGGTCAAGGCGAACGCGGCCGCGCTCGCGACGGCGCTCGCCGACAAGGGGCTCCGGATCGTCTCGGGCGGCACCGAGACGCACCTCTTCCTCGTCGACCTCGCCCCGAGTGAGCGGACCGGCGGCGAGGTGGAGAAGGGCCTCGAGAAGATGGACATCTGCCTCAACATGAACCTGATCCCCTTCGACACCCGCAAGCCGATGGACCCATCGGGCGTCCGGATCGGGACGCCGATCGTCACGAGCCGCGGGATGAAGGAGGCGGAGATGACCGAGATCGCCAGGCTCATCACGGCCGGCATCGAGAGCCTCGACGACGACGCCAGGATGGCGTCGCTCCGCGACGAGGTGCACGCCCTGTGCGCGCGCTTCCCGATCCCCGACGCGTTCGTCACGGGACCGGTCGGCGCGGGCGCCGGGGTGTAGGACGCAGGATCGATGGACACCGGGAGACGCGAAGTGGACGATCGAAGCGAGAGTCGAACGAGCGGGTGGCGCCTCCGGGCGGCCGGTCTCGCCGCGTGCCTCGGCGGGTCGCTCCTCGCGCTCACCGGCTGCCCGTCGGATCCGCCGGCGCCCTACACCGGGCCTTCGGGCCCGCGCCCGGGCACGAACTGGCTCGACGAGGGGCCGGACGACGGGCCGGTCTTCATCGACGGGGACGGCATCGCGGGGCCCGAGGACCTCGAGCCGGCGATGGACGACGACCCGGTCCTCTCGGGCGACGAGGTGGTCCCCGACGACGTCCCGCTGACCGGGATGAGCCTCGAGGAGGCGCGCCAGATCGCCGCGGCCGTCGCGCGCGACCCGCTCGGCGGGTGCACGATCTACCCCGACCTGAAGCGGGTCGTCATCCGCGGCGTCACCCTGTTTCAGCGCGGACCGTTCCTCGAGCTCCTCGCCTGCACCGACCGGGGCAAGACGCACGAGAGCCTCATCATGGCGTTCGTCTCGCCCGAGAAGCTCCACCTCGCGCTCCTCTCGCTCGGGCTCGAGCCCGTCGCCGAGGTCGAGTTCTTCGGCGAGCAGAAGGCGCTCGAGAAGGCGCCGCGACTCGCGATCACCCTCGAGTGGGAGGACGAGGACGGCAACGAGGTCCGTCGCCTCGCCGAGGACGTCCTCCGGAATCAGTACACCCGCGGGACGATGCAGCGGGTCGGATTCGCCTTCGGCGGCTCGCGGTTCGTCACGATCCCGGCCGGCTACGAGGGACCCGAGGAGAAGCAGATCTACGCCGGCCTCTACATGGGCGCGGTGGCGACCGTCTACCACGACCCGGACAGCGTCCTCGACAACCCGCTTCTCAGCGGCGGCGACGACCAGACCTACCTCCCGAACGAGGACGTCCTGCCGCCCCGCTACACCGAGGTTCGGCTCGTCTTCGAGCCGTGGCAGGCCGAGCTCCACGGCGACGGCGCGGATCCGCAGGCGCGCGGGACGCTCGGCGGCGACGGCGCCGCGCGCCGCGCCCTCGTCCCGTGGACCTCGCCCGTCGCGACCGGCGGCCCGATCGGCGCGGCGCGCAGCGCGCGCCTCGCGAGCGAGGCGTCGGCTCCCGAGGGCGCGGGCGACGGCGCTCCCGCGACGCCGCCCGGGTCCGGCGACGCCGAAGACGGGGAGAGCGACGGCCAGTGAGCTCCTCGTCGCCTCGAGCCCTCCGGGACCTCGTCGAGCAGGTGCAGCGACGTGTCGAGACGGCGCGGCGCGCCCGCGTCGCCGTGCGCGTCGCGAGCGGCGGCCTGCTCGCGGCGGTCCTCGTGGCGATGCTCGGGGGCGCGATCGTCGACGGCGGCGCGCCGTCTCGGGCGGCCGCCGGGCTCGGGGGCGCCGCGCTGATCGTCGCCGCGAGCGTGCTGCTGGCTCCCCGGCGACCGGACCGCGACGCGTTCGAGCGGGCGGCGCTCCGGATCGATCGTCGGCTGGGCGCGGCGGACCTCATCGCGACGGCCGTCTCGGACGCCCGGTCGCCGTTCGCGGCGCTCGTGATCGCCCGGGCGACCGCGGCCGTGCGGGACGCGGGCGACGCGGCCCGGCCGGAGCGGATCGTCGAGGCGATCGTGCCGGCGGAGACCGCCCCGGTCGCCTGCGCGGTCGCCCTCCTCGGCGCGGCGGCGCTCGCGTTCCCCTCGGCGCCGGCGCAGAACGTCGCGCCGATCGTCGAGGTCGGCGTCGACTGGAGAAGCGGCGGCGGCGGAGCGGCCGGCGGCGTCGCCGACGCGAGCGCCGGAGCGGCGGGCCCCGGCGGCGGCGGTGAGCGCCGCGATGACGGTGCCGGCGGCGCCGCCGGCGGCGACGCGATGCCGGCGGAGGCGGCGGCCGAGCTCCTCGAGGCGCTCCGCGATGGCCGGGTTCGCCTGGTCTCCGCGGCCGCCCAGGCGGAGCGACTCCGCGCGGCCCTCGCCGAGGCCGACCCGGCCGACCTCGACCCCGGCGCGCCCGGGGCGGTCGCCGCGAGCGCGGAGGAGCGCGCGGCCCTGCGGGCGGCCCTCGCCGACGTCCTTCGCCGCGCCCTCGCGGCCGGGGCGCTGCCCGCCGCGTCGGGCTCGTCCGGCGGGGAGGCTGACTCCGCCGCCGACCCGGACGAGAGCGGCGCGGGCGGAGGCGGGCCGGGGGACGGCGCGACCACGGTCGCGGACGGCGCCGGCGAGGTCGACCCGAACAATCCGAGCACGACGGACGTTTCAACCAACACCGGCGCGGCGTCGTCGGGCCGCGGGGCGAGGGACGCCCTACCGCCCCGACTCGCGCGCGTCGTCTCGATCTACTTCGAAGGGGAGAACCATCGATGAGCACCCGCAATGACCTTCACCCGTTCGCCGGGCGCCGCCCGGCGATCCTGCTCGCGCTCGCGATCGCGATCGTCGCGCTCGCCACGCTCGCCCCGAGCGCCCCGGCCCACGCCGGCGACCGCGCGTCGTGGTTGAAGATGTACAAGAAGGGCCTGGACGCGATCCTCGCCCAGCAGAACGACAACGGCAGCTTCGGGATGATCCCCGGGGCGAAGGAGCCGGGCGAGGTCGGCCTGACCGCGCTCGCGGTGAAGGCGTTCGCCGACGCCCCCGATGAGATGAAGAAGAAGGTCGCCGACCCCGCCGAGGAGGCCGCCGGCTACCTCATCTCGCTCCAGCGCGAGGACGGCGCGGTCGTGAACGACCGGAGCGGCCTGGCGACCTACCGGAGCTCGCTCGCGATCATGGCGTGGGTGAGCCTCGACGCCGAGAAGTACAAGGCCAACATCGCCAAGGCGCGCGACTACCTCCTCGGGACGCAGTTCCACGAGGGGCACATGGACGTGAAGGAGGACAACCCCTACTACGGCGGCTGGGGCTACGACAAGAAGGGCGAGAAGCCCGACGCGGACATGTCGAACACCGCGTTCGCCCTCGCCGCGCTCGTCGCGGCCGGTCTCGACGAGAAGGACCCCGTCTTCGAGCGCGCCGCCACGTTCGTGAGCCGCTGCCAGAACCGGACCGAGAGCAACCCCGGCTTCGGAGGCGTCCGCGTCCTCGACGACGGCGGGTTCTTCTACGACCCGGGCCTGAGCCGTCGCCACGCCGCGGTCCGCAAGGGCGCGGACGGCAAGGACGAGCTCGTCTCCTACGCGTCGATCACCTACATGGGCCTCATGAGCCTGCTCCACGCCAAGGTGGGCAAGGACGATGGCCGGGTGAAGGCGGCCGTCGGCTGGATCACCAAGCACTACACCCTCGACGAGAACCACGGCCTGGGGACGCGCGAGGACCCCGAGCGCGCCCAGGACGGGCTCTACTACTACTACTACGCGTTCGCGAAGGCGCTCGACGCGTTCGGCCAGACCGAGATCGTCGCCGCCGACGGGACCAAGCGGGTGTGGGCGGCCGACCTGCTCGACGCCCTCGCCGCGCGCCAGCGCGACGACGGGACGTGGGTGAACACCCGCGAGCGGTGGTGGGAGATCGATCCGACGCTCTGCACCCTCTACGTCCTGAACGCGTCGGGCGTCGCGCTCCGGAACCTGCCGTAGCCCGAGGCGCCCCGCCCGCAGCATCGCCCGCAGCATCGCCCGCAGCATCGAAGGGACATGGAAGACGTGAAGATCGAGAACGCTGACGCCGTCGAGCGCCCCGCCACCGGCGGCGGGGCTCGACGGTCCTCGAAGGCCAAGGGCGCCCGGGCGCGATCGGCCGTCTCCGCTCCGATGAACGGGGCCGGCGCCGCGCCGCGCCGTCGGGCCCGGCGTCGGGCCGCCGGGGCGGGCGGGGGCGGCGGCTCGGGCCGTCGCCTCGGTCTCTGGCTGATCGGGGCCAAGGGCGACGTCGCGACGACGGTCTCGGTCGGGATCGAGGCGCTCCGCCTCGGCCTGACCGACACGACCGGGATCGTGACCGAATGCCACGAGCTCGCCGGGACCGACCTCGTCCCGGTCGAGGGGATCGTCCTCGGCGGCTACGACGTCCGAGGGGGCAGCCCCCTCGACGCGGCCCGGAACGTCGATGCCGAGAGCGGTCTCTTCGGGGCCGCCTTGCTCGACGCGGTCGCGCCGGGCCTCGAGGCGTTCGGCGCGCGGATCAAGTCGGGCTTCATCCAGCGGTCCGGGCCGGCCGTCGAGGAGATCGCGACGGCGGCGATCCGCAAGAAGGTCGCGCGCCCGTCCCGGTGGGTTTCCGGCGTCAAGCGCGACCTCGCGCGGTTCGCCCGGGAGAACGCCCTCGACGCGGTCGTCGTCGTGAACGTCGCCTCGACCGAGCCGACCGACGAGCCGCCGGCCTGCTACGCGTCGGCGGACGCGCTCCTGGCGGCGATCGCGAAGGACGACGCGGGCATCCACGCGAGCGTCCTCTACGCGACCGGCGCGATCGAGGCGGGCTGCCCGTACGTGAACTTCACGCCGTCCTTCGGCTCGAGCATCCCCGCCCTCGCCGAGCTCGCGGAGCGACGCGGCGTCCCGCACATGGGGCGGGACGGCAAGACGGGCGAGACGCTCGTCAAGGCGGCCCTCGCGCCGCTCTTCGTGGCGCGCAACCTCCAGGTCCTCTCGTGGACCGGCCAGAACATCCTCGGCAACCGCGACGGACGGATCCTCGAGGATCCGACCGCGAAGCGGAGCAAGTCGATCGGCAAGGACCAGGTGCTGAAGAGCGTCCTGGGCGACCGGCTCGGCACGAGCCGGGTCGGGATCGACTTCGTCCCGAGCCTCGGCGACTGGAAGACGGCCTGGGACCTGATCCACTTCCAGGGCTTCCTCGGCACCAAGATGACCCTCCAGTTCACCTGGCAGGGGGCGGACAGCGCGCTGGCGGCGCCGCTGGTGATCGACCTGGCGCGGCTCGCCGAGCGGGCGGCCCGGTCGGGGCGCAGCGGGCTCCTGACCGACCTGGCCGTCTTCTTCAAGAACCCCGATGGCGTCGAGGATCACGCCCTCGTCCACCAGCTCGACCTGCTCCTCGCGTTCGCCGAGGAGCTCCGGTCCGAGGGGGCGGCGGTCCTCGAGGCCGGCGACTGATCGGGCCCGCCGCGGCCCTCGGGGAGCTCCCGGGGACCGCCGGAGAGCCGTGGATTCCCTGCAGCACGCGTCCGGATGGTGTACAGATGATGGGTAGGGTATAGCCCTGGCATCAGCTCGCTCCGGAGGCTCCATGCAGCGACCCGTCTCCTCCCGATTCGCCTTCCTCGCGCTCCTGCTCGCGGTCGTCCTCGTCCCGCTCGCCCCCGGCTCGGCCGCGCGGGCCCAGGAACAGCCGACGCCCCTGACGCCGGAGCAGCTCACCGGGCGGGCGCAGGCACGTCTCCAGGCGGGCGACACGCTCGGCGCGGTCGAGGACCTCGACGCGGCGATCGCGGGCAAGCCCGACTTCGCGCCGGCCTGGGCCCTCCGGGGCGTGGCGCGGAGCCAGCTCGGCGAGGGCGAGGCGGCGCTCGCCGATCTGACGAAGGCCGTCACCCTCGATCCGGCGCGGGCCGAGCTCTGGTACTACCGCGCGAAGCTGCGCGCCGAGGCGAACGACCTCGCCGGCGCGCGCCGCGACCTCGACGAGGCGATCGCGCGGCGGGAGGGCTTCTTCTTCGCCTTCATGGATCGAGCGTCCGTCCGCCGGCGCCTCGGCGACCTCGGCGGCGCGATCGAGGACTACGGCCGCGCGATCGAGCTCCAGCCGAGCTTCGGCGGCGCCTACCACGACCGGGGGGCGGCCAGGATGGCCCGAGGCGACCCGCCCGCCGAGGTGCTCTCGGACTTCGATCAGGCGGTCAAGCTGCTGCCCGAGATGCCGCAGGGGTGGACCGGGCGAGGCTTCGTCCTCGGCGTCCTCGGCCGTCACGAGGAGGCCGCCGCCGACTTCGGCCGCAGCCTCGACCTCGACCGCGAGCAGCCGCGCGTGTGGCTCGCGAAGGGGCACGCCAACCGGCGGGCCGGCGACCTCGAGGCCGCCCTCGCCGACTTCGACCAGACGATCCAGCGGGCGCCGAGGCAGCCGGCCGGCTGGTTCGGACGGGCGACGACGCGGGCGCAGGCCGGGCTCCTCGACGACGCGATCGGCGACTTCGACCTCGGCCTCGGGATCGACCCGAGCAACCCCCGCGCCCTCCTAGGGCGCGGAGCGACCCAGGTCCGGCGGCGCGACTTCGCGGCCGCGATCGCCGACCTCGACGCGTCGGTCGCCGCGGCGGAGACGGCCGCGGCCGTCGGGCTGCGCGGCCGCGTGAAGGTCCTCGTCGGGAAGCGGGCCGAGGCGATGGCCGATCTCGAACAGGCGGCCCGGCTCGAGAAGGGCGCCGAGGCGTACTCGGCCCTGTGGCTCGTCTGCTTCGGCGGGGCGCGCGAGCGACTCGAGGAGGCGAAGAGGGAAGGCACGGGTTGGTTCGTCGAGCTCGCCCGGTTCGTCCTCGGCGAGATCGACGCCGCGACGCTCCTCGCCCGGGCGGCCGACGCCCCGAGCGACGTCCGCCGCCGCGAGCAGGTCTGCGAGGCGCACGGCTTCATCGGAGTGATGGCGGACGAGGCGGGCGATCACGCGAGGGCCCGGAGCCACTACCGGGCGTGCGTCGAGACCGACATCCGAGCGTTCAACGAGTGGGTGTGGGCGAAGGTGCGGTTGCCGGCGATCGATGATCGTCGGTGGGGTCCCTTCTAGGAACGACGAATCTCGCGCAAAGGCGCAAAGGCGCGAAGGCGCTCGGGCGGATCCAGACCTCGGCTCGGAGCAACGACCCTTTGCGCCTTTGCGCCTTTGCGTGAGACTCCAGTCTCCCGTCGCCTCCGGAACCGCCGACTCTGCGTGAACTGACCACGAAGGGGCGGACGACCCGAGACGGCTTGTCTCGCCCGACGCCGTCCGATAACCTCTCGCCGTGCCCGAGATCGCCCCCTTCCGCGCCGTCGTCTACAACGTCCCGCTCGACGGGGTCGTCTGCCCTCCGTACGACAAGATCGACGACGCGCAGCGGGCCGAGCTCCTCGAGCACTCCGAGCACAACGCCGTCCGGATCGTCCTCCCGCGCGACGAGGATCCCGACCCCGACGGCGGCTCCCGGGACCGCTACCGGAAGGCCCGCGCGGTGTGGGAGCGGTGGCTCCACGACGGCATCCTCGGGAAGCGGCCGCAGCCGGCGATGTACGTCCTCCGGCAGACGTTCGAGACCCTCGGGCGCCCCGGCACCCGCGAGCGTCGGGGGCTGCTCGCGCTCCTCCGGATCGATCCCGACGACAACCCGAAGGTGCTCGCCCACGAGCAGAGCTTCGACGGCCCCCGGCGCGACCGGGAGCGGCTCGGCGAGGCGCTCGCCGGCGACTTCGATCAGATCATGCTGCTCGTCGAGGACGAGGACGGCGGGATCCGCACGATCCTCCACGAGGCGGTCGCCGCCGGGCCGGCCTTCCGCAAGGCGAAGGTGGCCGCCCACGGACGAGACCGCGCCGAGATCCATGCCCTCCACGAGGTGACCGACGAGGGCGAGATCGCCGGCCTGCGCGAGGCGCTCCGCGGCAAGGACCTGATGATCGCCGACGGGCACCATCGATTCGCCGCGGCCGTCGCCCTCGCGAAGGCCTCGGGGCAGTCGATCTGGCGGCAGGTGGTGATCTTCTCGGCGAGCGACCCCGACTGCGTGATCCTGCCGACCCATCGGCTGGTGAGCCCCGCGGAGCCCATGCGGGCGCGGGTCGCCTCGATCGCCGAGGCGCTCGACGGCCTGGCCCGGATCGAGGAGCCGGCCACGGCGCTCGGTCGACGCGTCGGCCCGGGCGAGGCGGCGTCGCCCGCCCTCGGCGAGGATCCGCTCGCCGACGCGGTCGCCGAGGAGCTCGCCGCGCTCCCCGACGACGTTCCGGGCGCCGCCGTCATCGTGGTCCGGGCGCCCGGGGCGAACGCGCCGGTGCTGCGGCGGGTGATCCCCGAACCGAACGCGGCGACCGGCCCCGACGACGAGCCGCTCGCCGAGCCGCTCCGGAGCCACGACGTCGCGGTGGCGCAGCGCCTCGTCCTCGAGCGCGCCCTTGGGGTGGAGCCCGAGGCCATTGCCATCAGCGTCGACTTCCACCGCCACATCCCCGACGCGCTCGCGGCGCTCCGACGCGGCGAGGGCAGCGTCGTCCTCTTCCTTCGCCCGACCCGCGTCGATCAGGTGATCGCCGTCTGCAAGGCCGGCGCGCGGATGCCGCAGAAGTCGACCGACTTCTACCCGAAGCTCCTCTCCGGCCTCTGCGGCTACGACCACCGCGACGCGCCGGATGCGAGCGGGGGGACGCCGCCGACGACGATGAGCGATGACTCGGCGCCCGCGGCCAGCCGCCCCGTGAAGCCGGACGGCGACAAGCGGACGACGTCGCGCTCGGGCCGGATGAAGGCCCGGATCCTCGGGGCGACGCGGCCGCGGCTCTTCATCCCCGGTCCGACGAACGTCGACGAGGCGGTCCGCAAGGCGATGACGGCGCCGATGATCGGACACCGGAGCGATGACTACCGGGAGCTCCACTCCGAGATCAAGCCGCTCCTGCGCGACCTCTTCATGACCGAGGGGCGCGTCCTCGTGATGACCGCGAGCGCCACGGCCGGGATGGAGGCGGCGATCCGGAGCTGCGTCGGCGGACGGGTCCTCGCCCTCGTGAACGGCGCCTTCAGCGAGCGCTGGCGCGAGATCGCGATCGCCTGCGGCAAGGAGGTCGACGCCCTCGAGGTCCCGTGGGGGAAGGCGATCCGCGCCGTCGACGTGGCCGCGGCGCTCGAGGCGAAAGGTCCCTACGACGCGATCACCGTCGTCCACAGCGAGACCTCGACCGGCGTCCTGAACCCGCTCTTCGAGATCGCGCAGCTCCTCCGCAACCACAAGGACACGATGCTGATGGTCGACACCGTCAGCTCCATGGGCACGGTCGCGATCCCGGTCGACCGGCTCCGGATCGACGTCTGCGTCACCGGGTCGCAGAAGGCGCTCGCGCTGCCGCCGGGGCTCTGCTTCGTCAGCGTGAGCGAGCGGGCGCTCGAGCGCGCGAAGAGCGTGACCGGACGGGGGCGCTACCTCGACCTGATCGACGCGGCCAAGTACGACGACAAGGACATGACGCCGAGCACGCCGGCGATCTCGCTCCTCTACGGGCTGCGCGTCGCCCTCGAGCGCATCTTCGAGGAGGGGCTCGACGC
Source organism: Planctomycetota bacterium (assembly GCA_029260755.1). Lineage (GTDB taxonomy): Bacteria > Planctomycetota > J058 > J058 > JAJDCQ01 > JAJDCQ01. The sequence goes on from JAJDCQ010000091.1 coordinate 30,268, forward strand.
GCGGTTCCAGCGCCACCTCGTCATGGCCGCCCGGTGCCGGGCCTGGGCCAAGGAGCGGTTCGCTCTCTACCCCGAGGAGCCGCACGTCGCCTACGGCCTGACGACGGTGACGAACACGCGCAAGCTCGACATTGGCGCCCTGAACTCCTATCTCTCGACCGATCACGGGGTCGTGATCTCGAACGGCTACGGCAAGCTCAAGGACGAGACGTTCCGGATCGGTCACATGGGCGACACGACCCTCGAGGAGCTCGACGGACTGCTCGACCTGATCGACGCCTACGTGGGGTTCTGACCGCCGCGACCCGCTGCCGCCCTAGGGGTTGCATTCACGACGGCCGCCCCCTAGAATTCCGCCGCCGTCCTCCCTCACGGGCTCACCCCGGGACGGCCGAGGTGGCCGTGGAGCACGTCGACTTCGGAACGCAGAAGGCGCACATCGCCGACGCTCGAGAGCGGCTCGACGCCGGATCGAGCGACGACGGCGATCTTCGCGCGTCGCTCGACGGGATCGCTGGCGAGGCGAAGCGCCTCGAGCGCCTCGTCAAGCGGAACCGCCTCGACTTCGCGAGCTACCTGGAGATGGCCCGGCAGGTCAACAGCCAGGGCCTCGATCACGGCAAGATCGAGTCCTACGTCCGGAATCTCCTCTCCGGTCGTCTCTTCGCGACCCGCGTCTTCCTCATGCGGGAGGGGACGGACAAGGATCGTGAGGGGATGCTCTTCTCCCTGCAGGGAGGCGTCGAGATCGAGCTCGACGCCGGCGGCGCGGTCGCCGAGTGGCTCGTCAAGGTGCAGACCCCGTTCTCGGTCGGCAGCCGCGAGGCCGAGCTCGAGCAGCACGCGCTCCTCGAGACGATGCGGGGCGCCAAGGTCGAGGTGATCGTGCCGCTCGTCCGGACCGACCATCATCGGCGCGACCTCAAGGGGATGCTTCTCCTCGGGCCGAAGCTGAACGGTGAGGCCTACGACGACACCGACTTCGAGTTCATGGGCTTCCTCGCCGAGATGCTGGCGATCGCGCTCCACAACGCCTACCTCTACTACCGCTCGACCCACGACGCCCTGACCCGCGTCTACACCCGCGGCTACCTCGACGTCGTCCTCGCGCAGGAGATCTCCCGCACGCGGCGCCAGCTCGACCGGACCGAAGGGCAGCGGCCGGGGCTGAGCGTCCTGATGATCGACATCGATCACTTCAAGCAGGTGAACGACTCGCTCGGCCACCAGACCGGCGACGCCGTCCTGCGCGAGGTGGCCCAGGAGCTCGCCCGGGGGCTTCGCGACTACGACACCCTCGCCCGCTACGGCGGCGAGGAGTTCGTCGCGCTCCTCCCGGACACGCCGAAGCGCCTCGCCGTCGAGGTGGCCGAGAGGCTCCGCAGCGCCGTCGAGGGACTCGAGAGCCCGTTCGGAGAGGAGCGGCCGGTCACGATCAGCCTCGGGGTCGCCGGCTTCCCCGAGGACGGGACGTCGATGGGGCAGCTCCTTCAGGCGGCGGACGAGTCGCTCTACCAGAGCAAGCAGTCGGGCCGGAACCGCGTCACCGTGGCCGGCGACGACGGCTGATCGGCCCGGGCGGAACCCCCAGCATGCCTCTCGACGACGACCCCGAGCAGACCGGGCAGAAGCTCCAGGCCGAGCGCCAGCGCGCCGCGATCCTCGAGCATCGCGTGGCCGACCTCGAGAGCGAGCTCGAGGAGAGCAAGCTGGTCGCCGGACGGACCGACGCCCTCCGCGGCGAGCTCGATCAGCTCGACGCGCGGCTCGACCACATGACCGAGCTCGGCAAGGAGCTCAACGCCCTCTCGTTCGATCAGGTGCGCGACGCCTGCGAGCGGCACCTGCCGTTCGTCGTGGCCGCCCACCGGATGAGCGTCTACGTCCTCGACGAGGATGGGCGCTCGCTCCGTCTGGTCGCTCACAACCACGAGCGGCCGGTCGCCGACCTGGTCAGCGTCGGCGACGACAGCCGCAGCATGATGCGGATCGCGATGGAGGAGGGGCGGACGGTCGTCGTCAGGAACGTCGACGAGTTCCGCGACCAGCACGGGCTCCCGAGCGGGGCGGGCAGCCACGCGGCCGACTACAAGACGAAGAGCTGCGTGATCGCGCCGCTCATCTCGGGCGGCAAGATCCTCGGCGTCCTCAACCTGGCCGACAAGAAGGACGGGACCGACTTCACCGAGTCGACCGACCGCAAGTTCATCCAGCAGATCGCCGACCTCGTCGCGATCGCCCTGCGCAACAGCCTCCTCCTCGAGAAGCTCCGGCGCGTCCAGAGCACCGACGGGCTGACGCAGCTCATGAACCGCCCCGCGTTCATCGCCGCCCTCGACAACGAGGTGAAGCGGAGCCGGCGCTACGGCGCGCCGCTCGCCCTGATCCTCGTCGACGTCGAGCGGTTCCGCCTCATCAACGGCAACCACGGCCACGCGGTCGGCGACCGCGTCCTCGGCGAGGTGGCGGCGCTGCTCACCCGCAGCGTCCGCGAGATCGACGTCGTCGGGCGCTACGGCGGCGACGAGTTCGGCATCATCCTCCCGCAGCAGGACGCCGAAGGCGCCCAGGTGGTGGCCGACCGACTCTCGCTCCTCAACTGCGAGCTCGACGGACCGCAGGGCAGCCGGTCGATCATCGTCAAGCTGACCGTCGCGACGAGCATCCTCGAGCGGCAGCAGGACTCGACGGCGCTCCTCGAGCGGACCGAGGAGGCGCTCCTCCACGCCAAGCGTCGGGCCGCCGAGCGCGATGCGGCGCCGGAGGTCGACCCGGCCGACTAGCTGGGTTGGTGTTGGGTTGGTGTGTCGCTTCGCGACGAGGATGTCACCACGGAGACACGGAGGACACGGAGGACTCACGGAGAGACGCGGGCAGCGCCTCCTGGGTTGGTGTTGTGTTGTCGCTTCGCGACGAGGATGTCACCACGGAGACACGGAGGACACGGAGGACTCACGGAGAGACGCGGGCAGCGCCTCCTGGGTTGGTGTTGTGTTGTCGCATCGCGACGGGGGTGGAACCACACGGAGACACGGAGGCACGGAGGAGCTTCGGGGGACGCGTGATCTCCGTCGAAGAGAACGGGCGGACGGACGGGCGAACGGACGCACGAACGGTTGGGCGAACGCGCCAACCCGGAACGAGCTCTCGCCTCTTTCTCAGGGAATCCTCCGTGTCCTCCGTGTCTCCGTGGTGACATCCCACCATCGGAGCCGAAAAGACCAACCCGGAACGAGCTCTCGCCTCTCTCTCAGGGAATCCTCCGTGTCCTCCGTGTCTCCGTGGTGACATCCTCCTCGCCGAAGGCGAGCCCGGTGCCACCCGCTAGAGGCGCAGCCCCAGCGACGCGAAGCGGTCGTACGCCGCGAGGACGTCGTCGGCCATCGCGTCCAGCCCGAAGCGCGCCCGCGCCCGCGCGAGGGCGGCGGCGCCCATCGCGGCTCGACCCGCGGGGTCGTCGGCCAGGCGCCTGAGCGCAGCGGCGAGGGCGGCCGGCGCGTCGGGGTCGTCGTCGCGGTCCTCGATGAGCAGGCCGGTCTCCTCGTCGGCGACGATCTCGGGGAGGGTGCCGCGCTGGCTCGCGATCGTCGCCTTTCCGGCGGCCATCCCCTCGCGGACGGCGCGGCAGGTGCCGTCGGTTCCCGGGACGAGGTAGCAGACGCAGTCCATTGCGCGGATCGCCTCGCAGAAGCCGTCGCCATCGACGTAGCCGGGGAAGATCGCGGTCGACTCGTCGAGGCCGAGGGCGCGGGCCGGGTCGATCCCGACCTCCTGGAGCCTCGTGCCGCGGCCCATGACGAGGAGGCGCGCGTCGAGGCCGTCGTCGCGGAGCCGCTTGATCGCCGCGAGGATCACCTCGAAGCGGCGGTGGGCCTGGACGCGGGCGATGACGCCGACGACGAAGGCGTCCTCGGGGATCCCGTGGGCGGCCCTCGGGCTCTTGCCGGCGGCGACGGCGTCGGTCGCGAGGGGGCGGTCGGGGTCGAAGCGCAGAACGTCGATGCCGGGCTCGATCGTGACGACGCGCCCCGGCGGCACGCTGAAGACCTCCTGCGCGGCCTCGGCGATCGAGGGGGCGGAGGCGATCAGGCCGTCGGTGAGGCGGGCGAGGGCGTAGCGGTCGCGCCAGCCCGGCGTCGCCTCGGCTCCGTCCTCGCGGGTGCCGGCGCGGGTTCCGCCGGCCGCGTCGTAGAAGCTTCGGACGACGAGGAGGGTCCGGCTCCCGTCGACCTTGACGACCTTGCGGGCCGCCCGCCCGCCGGTCAGGTGATCGCCGCGCAGGTGACAGTGGACGACGTCGACGCTCTTGCCGAGGGCGTCCTCGGCGAGCCAGCGCCGGATCCGTCCGGTGTCGCGCCAGATCGCGAGGGGGCGGAAGTGCTTCGGGAGGGCGACGGCGAGGTCGGGCTCCTCGAGGCCGAGGGCGCGGGCGCGGGTCTGCACCGCCGTCTCGGGCACCGGCGTTCGCTCGGGATCTGGCGAGAGGAAGAGGGCGCGGATCCCGTCGCGCTTGCTCTGCGCCGCGGCGAGGGCGAGGGCGAGGTCGGCGGGCCCGGTCCGCTTGTGGTTGCTGAAGAGGTGGAGGATCACGGTCATGGCGATCCACCCGCGGCGCGCTGCCGGGCCCGCTCGGCCTTGGCGCGGGCGCGCTCGTCGATGCCGTCTCGGATCGCGCGGAGATCGCGTCGCCCGATCGGGCCTCCGCCCGCCGCGCGGTAGGCGCGGAGACCCTGGAGGAGCGCGCGGACCGGGACGTAGTCCGGCAGGTCGGCGACGTGGGTGAGATGGCGCACGCGCCGCGCGTGGCCGACCGAGCCGGTGAGGTGGATCCCGTCCCAGTCGATGAGGGCGACGGCGAACCCATCGAGCGACCCGTCGTGGCCCCGCACGAGGACGTTCTGCGCCGCGAGGTCGTCGGGGTCGACGCCGGCGGCGTGAAGAGTCGCGAGGAACCGCCCGACCGCCCGCGCGAGGCGGCGCCGCTCGCGGTCCGGCTCGGAGCCCGGCGCCGCGTCGGCGTAGCGTCGGAGCCAGAGGTAGAGCATCTCGGCGTCGTCGCCGAAGTGCTCGGCGAGGAGGAAGGGCCGGGCGTCCGCCGTCCGGACGACGTGGGCGAGCGGCGCGGGGACGGGAACGCCGCGCTCGACGCAGGCGAGGCCGGCGGCGAAGGCGACCCGCGCCCTGTCGCCGCGGAGGAACCTCCCGAGGCGGGACCCCGCCCAGCGCCGGATCCCCTTGCCGGGGAGATACTCCTTCACGACGACGTCGAGGTCGCCGGCGCGGACCCGGGTGAGGCGCGTCTTGCGCGAGAGATGGAGGAGCGGGCCGCGAATGTCCATCGGCGGGGCGTCGCTCTCCGCGAGGAGGCGCTCGAGGAGCGCGTCGTGCTCGGCGATCGCCGCCGCGATGGCGGGTGCGTCGAGCGCCGCTCCGGGCGCGAACGTGATCGACAGGGCATCCCCGTCGCTAGACGACATCACGGATGGCCTCGAGGGCGCGGGCGACCGCGTCGGCGCTCGGACGTCCGTCGTCGGAGCGGGCGCGATCGTCGAGGACGAGTCGGATCACCTTGTCCGGAAGGCGAACCCGGTCGCGGAGCGGGTCGACGACGCCGGGCTCGGCGAGGGTGACGAGGAGGTCCGCCTTCCGGGCGAGCGCGTCGACCGCTCGGGCGTGCCGGTCGCGGTCGGTCTCGGTCGACGCCGCGCCAGGAGGGACCGTGATGAGGATCCGGACCTGCGCGGCGTCGAGGAAGCGGGGGCGGGGCGCGCCGGACGCCGGCGTTCCGACCACGACGAAGCTCAGGTCGAGCCCCTCGGGGCCGCAGCTCTCCGGGCCGAGGACGCCCGGGATCGGCGCCGAGAAGCGCTCGGTCAGGACGGAGGTCAGGGTCGAGGCGATCGGATCGCGGACCGGATCGATCGCGGACGCGAAGTCGCTCCACTCGCGCGGGATGAGGCCGCGGGTGCACCGGGCGAGGTAGAAGCCGCGGCTGAAGTAGGGCTCGTTCGGGCAGTCGCGAACGCGACCGGCGAAGCTCGCCTGGGGTGGATGCCAGAGATGGGCGCAGCGGGCCACGTCGAACGCCGAACCCGGACGGATCCCGTGGCGCATGAGCCGCCGGCCGAGATCGTCATCCTCGTGGCCCCAGCCGACGTAGCGCTCGTCGAGGCCGTTCACCGCCTCGAGGTCGGACCGCCAGGCGGCGGCGTTCGCGGTGATGAGCTTGGGCCGCCCCTTCTTGATTCCCGTGACCGAGTAGAGCTTGATCTTGCGCGCGCTCTTGCGCACCCGGCGAAGCTCCTCGCGGGTCGGGAGCTCCTCGTGGCGGCCGGCGGCCACGTCCGCCGGAGTCAGGGCGTCGCACGGGTCCTTGTCGAGGAAGTGCCGCTCCCCGACGAAGAAACGTCCCGGCGCGGCGAGGGCGGCGTGCCGGGCGAGGAAGTCCTCGAACGGGATGCAGTCGCCGTCGAGGAAGACGACGTAATCGCCCTTCGCCACGCGGAGCCCGAGGTTTCGGGCGGCGGCGGCCCGGAACCCGTCGTCCTCGTGGCGGCAGTGCTCGAGGTCGACCTCGGGGTGGGCGACGCGGAAGTCCTCGACGGCCTCGGCGGTCGAGCGCCCCGAGCCGTCATCGCACACCTTCACCTCGAACGGCGGCGCCTCCCGCTGCCGGGCGAGTCCCTCGAGGACCAGCCGGAGCTCGCGCGCGCGCTCGTAGGTCGAGACGATGACAGTCAGCAGCTCGGGGGCCATGACGCCCCGAGTATAAAGTCCGGCGAGGGGGGCGCCAGCCGCGATCGGGTCTCTCGGATCGTGGAATCCACCATGGTCCGTTCGGGGCACCCCATGCTTGACTTAGGCACGTTGTGCTGTTAGAGTTACCGCCCTTTGCGCCGGGCCAGCGGGCCCGGATCGGCTCTCGGCTCGCGACGGCAGTCTCGCGGCGAGAGTCGTCCTAGTACCTTGAATGGTCGGGACATCGGACGATCGAGGCCGATCACCCCGACCTCCCGGGAGCGCGCTCTTGCGTCTCGCTCGTTCCGCGACGCGCCGGCCATCGCCGGTAGCCGTCCTCGTAGCTGCTGCAAGCTGCTTTTTGGTCGCGTCTTCGGTCGCTCGCGGCGACGAGACGACCATCACCATTGCTCATACCAATGACATCCACGGTCGCGTCTACCCCGTTCCGGGTCGCTGGGTGCGGCGCGAGAACCCACCGCCGATGGGCGGATTCGAGGCGCTGGCCCATGCCGTCAAAGGGCTTCGACGCGATGCCGCCGAGGCCGGCGAGGGCTTCCTCCTCCTCGACGGGGGCGATGTCTTTCAGGGGACGCCCGAGGGCAACCTCACGAAGGGTCGCCTGATCATCGAGCTCATGAACGAGCTCCGCTACGACGCGGCCGCCCTCGGAAACCACGAGCTCGACTACGGTGAGGACGTCGCCCGCGACCTCGCCGAGCGGGCGACCTTCCCGTTCCTGGCGTCGAACTGCCTCGAGACCGAGACCGAGCAGCGACCGAAGTGGCTGAAGGGCCACATCATCAAGAAGACCGCCGGGGTGAACGTCGGGATCGTTGGGCTCACGACCTCGCAGATGAACATCCTCGTCACTCCCGAGATGCTGGTCGGCCTGAAGTTCCCCGGCGAGGAGCACTGGGCGCGCCGCAGCATCCGGGCGGCCCGGCGCGAGGGCGCCGACGCGATCGTGATCGTCGCGCACTGCGGCGCCGGGGTCGAACGTCGCCTGATGGGCAAGCTCGTCGCGGGCGACATCGTCGGCATGGTCGGCGGGCACAGCCACAGCCGCGTGTCGGGTCGCTACGTCGAGAGCGGGGCGCCGATCGCGCAGGCCGGCAGCGGGTGCACGAACCTCGGCGTCATGCGCCTGACGATCGATCGGGCGAAGCGTCAGCTCGTCCGCGCCCACAGCGAGCTCCGGCAGCTCCCCGCCGAGGGCGTCTCGGAAGACGGTGTGAAGGAGATCATCGCGCGCTACGCGCCCGAGATCGACGCCGTCATGAACGAGCCGGTCGGCCGGCTCGAGGAGGCGCTCTCGCGCCGGCGCGGCCACGGGAGCAGCCCGCTCGGGACGCTCCTCGCCGACATCATGCGCGAGAGCGCCGGCACGGACATCGCCTTCCACAACAAGGGCGGGATCCGCGCGAACCTGGCCGCGGGCGACCTCGTCCTGCGCGACCTCTACCAGGTCAGCCCGTTCGACAACACGATCTTCACCCTGACCCTGACCGGCGCCGAGGTGGCCGCCTGCATCGAGCAGCACGTCGACCGGCCGGCCGGCGGCCTCGAGGTGAGCGGGATGACCGCGCGGGTCACCTCGAAGGGTGAGAAGGGCGAGCACGTCCTCGCGATCGAGGTCGGCGGCAAGCCGCTCGACCCCGAGGCGAGCTACACGGTCGCCACGAACAACTTCCTGGCCGGCGGCGGCGACGGGCACGCGGTGCTCGGCGGCGGTCGCGACCGCAAGGACACCAAGACGCTGTTGCGCGACGCGACGGTGGCCTGGTTCAAGAAGCACTCGCCCGTCCGCCATCAGTTCGAGCAGCGGATCCGGGTCGAGAACGAAGGAGGCGGCCGGTGACTTGGGCCAGCCGGGCCGCCACGGCGGTTCTCATTCTCGGGATCGCGGTGACCCTGACGGGCGCCGTGGTGACGTTCATGGAGCCGGAGCGGGCCCTCGCCCAGGAGGCCGCGCCGCCCCCCGATGACGGCGGCGAAGCGACGCCGGTCCCCGCGTCGACCGCGACGACGATGGACATAGCGTCGCTCCAGAAGGTGGCGATCGGGACGCGGCTGCGGGCGCTGTTCTTCGGGACGACGTTCCTCCTCGGGATCGCGCTGCTCCTCTCGTCGAACCGCAAGAAGATCCAGCTCCGGACGGTCGCCACCGGTCTCGGGCTCCAGATGTTCTTCGTGATCGTCCTGCTCTGGACCTGGCCGGGCATGTTCTTCTTCACCAAGGCCAAGGACCTGGTCCACCGGCTCCTCTCGTTCACGAACGTCGGCACCGACTTCCTGTTCGGCCCGCTCTTCCGGCTCAATGCCGACGCCAACGCGAGCCTCGACGCGCTCAAGGACTCGACGATCGCGCCCGGCGGCCCCTACTCGATGATCGACCAGTCGACGGGCGAGCCGACCGCGTTCCTGATCGTTTTCGCCGTCCAGGTGCTGCCCACGATCATCTTCTTCTCGTCGCTCATGGCGGTCCTCTACCACCTCGGGATCATGCAGCTCCTCGTCCGCGGCGTCGCCTGGGTGATGCTCCGGGTGATGCGCACGAGCGGCAGCGAGAGCCTGAGCTGCTCGGCGAACATCTTCGTCGGACAGACCGAGGCGCCGCTCATGATCCGGCCCTACCTGAACTCGGCGACCCAGTCCGAGCTGATGGCCGTCATGACCGGCGGCTTCGCCACCGTCGCCGGCGGCGTCATGGCCGCCTACGTCTCGTTCGGCGCCGACGCCGGTCACCTCATGGCCGCGAGCGTCATGAGCGCGCCGGCGGCGCTGGTCGTCGCGAAGATCATGATGCCCGAGACCGAGGAGAGCCCGACCAAGGGCGACGTCACGGTCCACGTCGAGAAGACGACGGCGAACGTCATCGACGCCGCGGCGACCGGCGCGGGCGACGGCCTCAAGCTGGCCGCGAACGTCGGCGCGATGCTCCTCGCGTTCATCGCGCTCGTCGCGATGTTCAACTTCTTCCTCGGCGAGATCTGCGACGGGATCTACTGGGTCCTCGGCGCCGAGGGATGGCCGCGGGTGAACCTCGCCATGATCTTCGGCTGGGTCTTCTCGCCGCTCGCGTTCGCCATGGGCGCGAGCTGGAACGACGCCACGGCCCTCGGGAACCTGCTCGGGACCAAGGTGGCCGTCAACGAGTTCCTCGCGTTCATCAACCTGGCCGGCGTGCGCGGCGAGATCCATCCGCACACGTTCATCATCGCCACCTACGCCCTGTGCGGGTTCGCGAACTTCTCGTCGATCGCGATCCAGATCGGCGGAATCTCCGCGATCGCGCCCGAGCGCCGGCAGGACCTCGCCCGGCTCGGCATGAAGGCGATGATCGCCGGCGCGATCGCGAGCTGGCTCACCGCGACGATGGCCGGCGTCTTCGCGACGCCGACGGCGAACGACTTCGACCTCCACTACGACGCGCGCATCACGGCGCGGGTCGGCGCCGATCGGTGGTCGGAGGTGGTCGAGACGGCCGAGCGCGGGCTCGCGAACGCCACGATCGAGAAGAAGGCCGCCGAGGAGGCGCTGACCTCCTGGCGGGCCAAGAACGACGGCGAAGCGCCCGAGTATCTGACCAAGGCGGTGGCCCGCTGGACCGCCCAGGTCGCCTCCTACGGGGGCCGCGTCGCGACCTTCGACGAGACGGTCGCGGCCCGGTTCGCGACCCTCGCCGCGCAGGCGGCGAAGCTCGAGGCGGACGGCGAGGCCGAGGAGGCCCGCGCCGTCTGGAAGACGATCCAGGGGTTCGGGATCGAGACGTACGTGCAGCAGGCCGACGCCGCCATCGCGAAGCTCGGCGGCTAGGAGAGCAGTCCCTTGAAGCGCAGTCAGCACCTCATCACCCTCGTCCTCGCCGTCGCGGCGGCGACCATCGTCGTCGGCGTCACCCTCGCGGCGCCGATCGCCGCGGCCGCGCCGGAGAGCAAGCGCCCCCGGTCGGTCGTCTACCTGATCGGCGACGGCTTCGGCCCGGTCCAGGTGACGCTCGGTCGGCTCTACGCCGGGAAGGCGCTCGCCCTCGACGGCATGGCCGTGCACGGCAGCGCGCGCACCTACTCGTTGACCGGCGCGGTCACCGACAGCGCCGCGGCCGCGACCTCCCTCGCCTCGGGCGTGAAGACCCACAACGGCGTGATCGGTCAGGACGGCGACAAGGGCGAGGCGCCGACCGTCTTCGATGCGGCCGAGCGGGCCGGCATGGCGACCGGCGTGGTCACCTCGACCCGGGTGACTCACGCGACGCCCGCCTGCTTCTACGCCCACGCGCGGAACCGCGGCATGGAGAACCAGATCGCCGAGCAGCTCGTCGGGAGCGACCTCGAGGTGGCGCTCGGCGGCGGCGCGCGGTTCTTCCCGGCCGAGCGGCTCGCCAAGGCGAAGGCGAACGGCTGGCGCCTCGTCCAGGACCGGAAGGCTCTCCGGGTCGAGGCGAAGCGCGGCGACAAGCTGCTCGGGCTCTTCAACGACAGCCACGTTCGCTACGGCCTCGACCGTCGCGGCGAGGACGAGACCGAGCCGACGCTGCTCGAGATGACCGACGCGGCGCTCGACGTCCTCGGCAAGGACGGCCGCGCGTTCGCGCTCATGGTCGAGGGCGGCCGGATCGACCACGCCGGGCACGCCCACGACGCGGCGGCCATGGCCCGCGAGGCGGTCGACTTCGACGCCGTCGTCGCGCGGGTGCTGCAGCGAGCCGAGGCGGCCGGCGACTGGCTCGTCGTGATCACCGCCGACCACGCGACCGGCAACGCCGGCATCAGCGAGCGGATCGACCTCGAGGCGCTCCGGGGCGCCCGCGCGAGCGCCGAGGAGGTCTGGAACAACGTCCGCCGCGGCCACGGCGACGACTACGAGCCGAAGGCGGCCGCCCTGACCAAGCTCGCGGCCGAGCGCTGGAGCGTCGAGCTCGACGCCGACGAGGTCCGCGCCGTGATCGAGGCGAAGGGGCGCTACGAGAACGCGACCACCCTCGCCCACATCGTCAGCGAGAAGATGGGCGTCGCGTTCTTCACCCTCGATGAGCAGCGCGGGCAGCTCACCCACGGCCACGACGGCGTCGACGTCCCGGTCTGGGCGGCGGGCCCCGGAGCCGCGCGATTCAACGGAAACATGAACAACACCGAGATCCCCGGCCGGATCGAGGCGGCCCTCGGGCTCGGCGCGGGCGCCCGGTCGAGCGAGACGCCGCCGCGGCGGACCGCCCCCGGAAAGAGGCCGGTCTACTAGGTCCCATGAGCGACAACGAACCGGACAAGACAGCGAACGGCGCTGACGCGCCCGACGAGCAGACCGACGACGAGGCCGGCATCGACGCCGTCGTCGCGGCGGCGCGGATCGTCCGCGACCGCGCCTACGCCCCGTACAGCGAGTTCCGCGTCGGGGCGGCGGCGCTCGATACCCGCGGCGTGATCTACGCGGGCTGCAACGTCGAGAACGCGTCGTACGGCCTGACGATCTGCGCCGAGCGGGTCGCCCTCTCCCGCGCGATCGCCGAGGGCGCGGCCGAAGTGGAGCTCGTCGCGATCGTGGCCGAGAGCCGCGGCGACGACGGCCTCCCCGTCATGCCGTGCGGCGCTTGCCGGCAGGTGCTCGCCGAGCTCGCCCCGTCGGCGGTGGTGCTGCTGGAGACGGCCGACGGCAAGACGCGCGCGACGCACACCGTCGACGAGCTGCTCCCCGCGAAGTTCGACGGGAGTCAGCTCGGCGGACGCGGCAAGAAGCCCAGGGGCGGAGAAAGCGAGTCGGGCTCGTGAGCGCCGATCCGAGCAAGGTCGTGGTCATCTACGGCCTCGACGACAAGCCGCCCCTGCCGAAGGCGTTCGTCCTGGCCCTGCAGCACGTCCTGACGATGTTCGGCGCGACCGTCGCCGTGCCCCTCCTCCTCGGTCCGGCGATGGGCATGACGCCCGACCAGATCGGGATCCTCGTCTCGAGCGTCATGATCTGCAGCGGCGTCGCGACGCTCCTCCAGGTGACGATCGGCAGTCGGCTGCCGATCATCCAGGGCGTCAGCTTCAGCTTCCTCGGCGCGTTCTTCTTCATCATCGGGACGGTGGCGAGGGACTCGGCGGTCGCGGCGGCCGACAAGGGCGCCGTCTCGATGCAGTACATCGCCGGCGCGATCATGGCGGGCGCGCTCATCGAGGCGGTCGTCGGCTTCAGCGGCCTGATGGGCAAGCTCCGGAAGGTGTTGACCCCCGTGGTCATCGGGCCCGTCATCATGCTGATCGGGCTGGCCCTCTTCCCGTTCGGCGCGCCCTGGGCGGGCCTCGACTGGCCCGTCGCGGGAGTCGTGATCGCGCTCATCATCGTGTTCAGCCTCGTCCTGGCGAAGCGGTCGCGGATCATCCAGATCTTCCCGATCCTCCTCGCGATCCTGATCGGCTACGGCATCTGCTCGGTCGGGACCGCGACGGGCCTCTACCGGCCGCGGCTCACCCTCCTCTCCGCATCCGAGATGCCGAAGGCCCCGAAGCTCGACGACGAGACCGAGGAGCGGGACCTCTATCCCAGCGCCGGCGTGCCGGACTACCTCGTCAAGGTGAGCTTCCCGCCGAACCTCGACGACGCCGAGAAGAAGCGCGAGCTGCGGAAGGCGAGCGCGGCGGGCGCCGCGGCCCTCGGGGGCGCCGCCTGGGTCGTCGAGGACTCCGAGGTCGCCGCCCTCGGCTGGGAGCGCATCACCGGCGACGCGGCGGACTGGGGCGACTGGATCGCCGTGAAGTCGGCCCTCGTTCCGCAGGGGTTTCAGGACGCCCACGTGAACGTCGGCGACTGGTCCTACGTCGACGTCTCGAGCGTCGGCGGGGCGAGCTGGGTGAAGCCGTACAACCAGATCTTCTTCCCGTGGGGCTGGCCGAAGTGGAGCCTCGCGTTCTTCTTCGCCGTCCTCGCTGGCTTCATGGCGAGCATGATCGAGTCGTTCGGCGACTACCACGCCTGCAGCGTGATGGCCGGCGGCGGCGACCCGACGCCGGCGCAGGTGAGCCGCGGGATCGGGAGCGAGGGCCTGGGCTGCTTCTCCACGGGGATCCTCGGCGGGTTCAGCAGTACCAGCTACAGCGAGAACATCGGCCTCGTCGGCATCACCAAGGTCGGCAGCCGGTACGTCGTGATGATCGGCGCGTTCATCCTGCTCGGCCTCGGCTTCCTGACCAAGCTCGGCGCCCTCGTCGCGACGATGCCGCGCCCGATCGTCGGGGCGCTCTACTGCGCCCTCTTCGGCCTGATCAGCGCCGTCGGGATCCAGCAGCTCAGCAAGGCCGACCTCCGGAGCGACCGGAACCTGATGATCGCCGGGTTCAGCCTCTTCATGGGGCTCTCGGTCCCGGCCTTCTTCTCGGCGGCGGGCGACCGGGTCGTCGGGACGATGCTCCTCTGGCTGCCGGAGGCGGTCGCCGGGCCGCTCGGCGAGGTGACGATCGCGGTCGGGAGCTCGGGCATGGCCGTCGCCGCGATCCTCGGCCTGATCCTCGACAACGTCATTCCGGGGACGGCCGAGGAGCGAGGGATCGCTCCCGAGCAGACGGCCCCCGGCCCCGCGCCGGAGGAGCCGGCCTCGTGACCGCCCGCCCCCTCGACGGCGTCACCGTCCTCGACCTCACCCGGATCCTCGCCGGCCCGTTCGCCACGATGAAGATGGCGGACCTCGGCGCGACGGTCTGGAAGGTCGAGGTGCCCGGCCGCGGCGACGACACCCGCGGCTGGGGCCCCCCGTTCGAGGGCGGGTGGAGCTGCTACTTCTCCTCGGTCAACCGGGGCAAGAAGAGCATCGCGATCGACCTCAAGAACGAGAAGGGCACGGCGCTCCTCGAGTCGCTCGTCGCCAGGGCCGACGTCCTGATCGAGAACTTCCGCCCCGGGACGCTCGAGAAGCTCGGCTTCTCGTGGGAGCGGCTCCAGGCGCTCAACCCGCGGCTCGTCTACGCGTCGGTCAGCGGCTATGGCCACGCCAGCAACAAGGCGAAGAAGGCCGCCTACGACGTGATCATCCAGGGCGAGAGCGGCGTCCAGGAGATCACCGGCGAGCCCGACGGCGCCCCGATCAAGAGCGGGATCAGCATCGCGGACGTGGTCGCGGGGCTGCTCGCCGTCGAGGGCGTCCTCCTCGCGCTCCTCGCGCGCGAGAGGACCGGCCGCGGCGACCGGGTCGACGTCGCCCTCTACGACGGGCTGCTGTCCCTCCTCACCTACCAGGGTCAGAACTGGCTCGGCGCGGGGAAGGTGCCCGAGCGGCTCGGCAACCAGCACCCATCGATCGTTCCCTACCAGGCGTTCGCGACCTCGGACGGCTGGGTGAACGTCGGCGTCGGGAGCGAGAGCCTCTGGCGCTCGTTCTGCGGCGTGGTCGATCGGCCGGACCTCCTCGACGATCCGCGCTACGCCACGAACAAGGACCGGGTCGAGCACCGCGCCGAGCTCCAGGCCGAGGTCGCCGCCGCGTTCGCCTCGCGGACGAGCAAGGAGTGGTGCGACCGGCTCGACGCCGCGGGGATCCCGGCCGGGATCATCCAGGGCGTCCCCGCGGCTCTGGCGGCCGCCGAGGCCGACGAGCGCGCGATGGTCGTCGAGGTGCCCGGCGCGTCCGCCGACGGCGCCGGCGAGCACCGCTTCCGCTTCGTCGGCAACCCGGTCCGGCTCGGCAGCGTGACCGAGGGGCCGGGCTTCGCCTATGGCTCGCCGCCTCGCCTGGGCGAGCACACCGACGAGATCCTCCAGACGGCCGCCGGCCTCGGGGACGACGCGGTCGCGGCCTTGCGCGCCGAGGGGGTGGTCTCGTGATCGACCTCGGGGCGATCGCGGGTCGCACGATCGACGAGACCGCGTCGCGCGTCCTCGCGGAGATCCTCCGGGCCGATCCCTCGGCGGCCCTGGCGGCGCTCCGGCTGCTCGCCGGCGACGACGCCGCCGCCGGCGATCGGCCGCTCGGCGACGTGACGCTGAGGCCGGACGCGCCGGCGACCGAGATCGACGACCCGGTCGACTTCTTCATCGAGGGCGGCGGCGTCAGCGTCGGCGTCGTCGCGCGGGTCACCTCCGAGGGGATCGACGAGGTCGCGGCCGCGGTGACGCGACTCCTGGCCCGCGACGCGAAGCGCCGGGCGTTCTGCGTGATCGCGCCGGCGGACGCGACGGGCGACTACCGCGACGCGGCCGTCGATCGGTTCGAGCGCAAGGCGAAGGACGCGGTGGAGGAGGCCGTCGAGAGCGGCGCCCTCCCGATCCGGTCGGTCTCGTGGGGCGCGCTCCTCGATGCGATCTGCGGGGTCGACGGCGCCGACGCGTCGACCGCCGGCCTCGCCGCGGGCCTCGCCGCGTTCGTCGGCGGCGCCGACGCGACCTCGGAGTTCGAGTTCGACGCCGGCACCGGGATCGCGTTCGGCGAGACGAGCTATCTCGAGGCGCTCACCGAGGCGCAGGGCCGCGAGGCCCACGAGCTCGCCTCGTGGTCGCTCGACCGCGCCCGGCAGCGGGGCCTCCGCCTCGAGTGGCGGCGGTTCGCGCCGAAGAACGCGTGCATCCGATTCGTCGGCCGACACGAGGGGCGACGGTGGCGCGCCGTGGCCATCTACCTCGACGGGCGGATCCTGATCCGCGCGCCCGGGGCGGACGGTCCCGACGCGCGGGTCGCCGCCTACCGGATCGCGGACGCCACCGCGGCGCCCGAGGTCTACCGGAAGCTCATCGCGACGGCCATCGACCTGGCCGCGGGCATCACGGACGAGTCCACCGCCGACGAGCCGAGCGCGGCCGAGGCGGGTGGGAAGAAGAAGGCGTCGCCCTCCTCCGGGGGCGAGGCCACTTTGGAGGTCTAGCATGGGACGGACTCTCAAGGCGGCGCTCATCCAGTGCGGCGTCCCGGCGGACGCCGGGTCGAGCGTGGACGACATCAAGAAGGCGATGATCGAGCGTCACCTGACGCTCCTCGACGAGGCGGCCGCCAAGGGCAGCGAGATCGTCTGCCTCCAGGAGCTCTTCTACGGCCCCTACTTCTGCGCCGAGCAGGACGTGAAGTGGTACGAGCTGGTCGAGCAGATCCCCGAGGGCGAGACGACCAAGCTCATGCAGGAGATCGCCAAGAAGCACTCGATGGCGATCGTCGTGCCGATCTACGAGGAGGAGATCACCGGCGTCTACTACAACACCGCCGCGGTGATCGACCGCCACGGCAACTACCTCGGCAAGTACCGCAAGAACCACATCCCGCACTGCGCGCCGGGCTTCTGGGAGAAGTTCTACTTCAAGCCGGGCAACCTCGGGTACCCCGTCTTCGACGTCGACGGCGTCAAGGTCGGCGTCTACATCTGCTACGACCGGCACTTCCCCGAGGGCGCGCGCCTGCTCGGTCTGAACGGCGCCGAGATCGTCTTCAACCCGAGCGCGACCGTCGCGGGACTCTCCGAGTACCTCTGGAAGCTCGAGCAGCCGGCCCACGCCGTCGCCAACGGCTACTACATCGGCGCGATCAACCGCGTCGGGACCGAGAAGCCCTGGGCGATCGGCGAGTTCTACGGCCAGAGCTACTTCTGCGATCCGCGCGGCGAGATGGTCGCCGTCGGCAAGCGCGACGCCGACGAGGTGATCGTGGCCGAGCTCGACCTCGACCGGATCGCCGAGGTGCGGAACACCTGGCAGTTCTACCGTGATCGTCGGCCGGAGACCTACAACGACATGTGCGCGCAGCTGCCCTGATCGCAGCGCGACGCCGCGGCGACGGCTCCCGGGTCTCGCAGAGACCCGGGCCCGTCGAGGCCGTCGGGAGAACGGGCGCCGGATCGCCCGCCGCCGGCTAGGGAGGAGGAGACCATGCCGATCGAGCCGAAGGAGGTCTTCATCAGGGTCTACCGCTGGACCACGTTCCTCGAGGAACTGGGTCGAGCGGTGGCGAGCCACCTGGTGGTGACCCCGGACAACGGCTGCGTGCTGATCGACCCCACGGCGCCGGCGAGCGCCGCGGATGTGAAGGCGGTCCTGGCCATTGGCAAGCCGAAGGCGATCCTGCTGACGAACCCCGCCCACGAGTGGGGCGCGTCGAAGTGGAAGCAGAAGCTCAACATAGGCGTCCGCGTCTTCAAGGAGGCGACGAGCAAGCTCAGGCTGCGCGGTGCCCGTGGCATCAAGGACGACGAGCAGCTCCCCGCGCGCCTCCGGGCGCTCCACGCGCCGGGGGCGCACGCGAGCGAGGTCGCGTTCTACGTCCCGTGGGGCGGCGGCGCGATGATCGTCGGGAGCGCGCTCGTCAACATCTCCGAGACACACGGCCTCGGCTTCCTGCCCGAGGACTGGTGCGAGGACCCGGGCTCGCTCCGGACGAGCGTCAAGCGGATCTACGAGTGGCCGTTCGAGGCGCTCCTGCTCGTGCACGGCGAGCCGATCCTCAAGGGCGCCCGGGAGCGGGTCGGGCGGCTGCTCGACACGACCCGGCTGAGCCCGGCCCTCGAGCGGCTCGCCAAGCGGGCCCGCGAGAAGCGGGCGGCGGCGGCGCTGGCGGCCGACGAGAAGGTGATCGCGGCCAAGAAGAAGGCCGAGGAGAAGGCGAAGGCGGACGCGGCGAAGAAGAAGGCCGCGGAGAAGAAGAAGGCCGCCGCGATCCGCGAGGCCGAGCGGAAGAAGGTCGCCGCGGCCAAGAAGAAGGCCGCGAATCTGAAGAAGCGCGAGGCGGCGGCCGAGAGGAAGCGGAAGGCCGCGGAGAAGAAGCGCGCGGCGCTCGAGAAGAAGCGGGCGGCGGCGGCCAGGAAGAAGGAGGCCGCGGCCAAGAAGAAGGAGGCGGCCGCGAAGAAGAAGGCCGCGGCGGCCGAGAAGAAGAAGAAGGCCGCGGCCAAGAAGAAGGCGAAGGCGGGCGCGAAGAAGACGACGAAGCCGGTCAAGAAGAAGGCCAAGCCCACCAAGAAGAAGGCGAAGCCGACCAAGAAGAAGGCTGCCCCCAGGAAGAAGGCCAAGGCGACCAAGAAGAAGGCCGCTCCGAAGAAGGTCAAGGGCAAGGCCAAGAAGAAGTCGACGCCGAAGAAGAAGAAGGCCACCCCGAAGAAGAAGTCCGCCCCGAAGAAGAAGGCCAAGGCGACCAAGAAGAAGACCGCTCCGAAGAAGGCCAAGGGCAAGGCCAAGAAGAAGGCCGCTCCGAAGAAGAAGGCCGCCGCGAAGAAGGCCGCCCCGAAGAAGGCCAAGGGCAAGACCAAGAAGAAGGCCGCGAAGGGCCGGCGTCGCCGCTGAGCGCCGCAGGGAGACGTTCGAGATGACCGAGATCAGCACGCATCGGAACTACATCGGGGGCGAGTGGCGCGCGTCCAGCGCCACCGAGACCCTCGACAACGTGAACCCGGCCGACGCCCGGCAGGTGCTCGGGCGGGTCCCGCGGAGCCCGCGCCAGGAGGCGCGCGATGCGATCGACGCGGCCGTGGCCGCCCGCGCCGCCTGGCGCGCGATCCCCGCGCCGGCCCGCGCCCGGAAGTTCCTCAAGATCCATCAGGTGATGGAGGGCCGGATCGACGAGCTCGCCCGGGCGCTCACCCGCGAGGAGGGCAAGATCTTCCCCGAGGCGAAGGGCGAGGTGCTCAAGACGCTGAACCTGATCGAGTGGTTCATCGGCGAGGGCATGCGCTACATCGGCCGGACGGCCCCCTCGGAGATGCCGAACAACCTCGCCTACACCGTCCGTCAGCCGATCGGAACGGTCGGGCTGATCACCCCGTGGAACTTCCCGGTGGCGATCCCCGTCTGGAAGATCGCGCCGGCCCTGATCGCCGGCAACACGGTCGTCTTCAAGCCGGCCGAGGCGACGCCCGCGACCGCCCAGATCTGCGTCGAGATCTGCGAGGAGGCCGGAATCCCCGCCGGCGTCGTGAACATGGTCTTCGGCGACGGCCCCGAGGTCGGCGACGAGATCATCCGCCACCCCGAGGTCGGAGCGATCAGCTTCACCGGGTCGACCGCGACCGGCACCCGCATCTACGAGGCGGGCGCGGCCGCCCTCAAGAAGGTCCAGTGCGAGATGGGCGGGAAGAACCCGGTGGTCGTCCTCGAGGACGCCGACCTCGACCTCGCCGCCCTGGGCACCGCGCAGGGCGCCTTCGGCTCGACCGGGCAGCGCTGCACCGCGACGAGCCGCGCGATCGTGATCGACTCGGTCGCCGACGCGTTCGTCGAGAAGGTGATCGCCCACGCCGACGCGGTGAAGGCCGGCAACGGCCTCGACGAGGGCGTCACGATGGGGCCGAGCATCGACGAGCGGCAGATGAACAAGGTGCTCGACTACATCGAGATCGGGAAGGGCGAGGCGAAGCTGGCCCGCGGCGGGAAGCGCCTCACCGAGGGCGACCTCGCCCACGGCTTCTTCGTCGACCCGACCGTGTTCGACGAGGTGTCGCGAGACACCCGGATCGCCCGCGAGGAGATCTTCGGCCCGGTCCTGAGCGTGCTCCGGGTGAAGGACTTCGACGAGGCGATGGCGGCGGCGAACGACGTCGACTACGGCCTGACGAGCTCGATCTACACCGTCGACCCGAACCGCATGTTCCGGTTCATCGACGAGATCGAGACCGGGATCACCCACGTGAACAGCCCGACGATGGGCGGCGAGGCCCAGCTCCCGTTCGGCGGGATCAAGGCGACCGGCGTCGGCGAGCGTGAGATGGGACCGACCGCGATCGAGTTCTTCAGCGAGCTCAAGACGGTCTACATCGACTACACCGGCTCGAGCCGCAAGTCGAACATCTATTAGCACCGGCTTCGCCTTCGGCGAAGAGGATGAAACCACGGAGTCACGGAGACACGGAGAGGCGACCGCGGGCGCCACATCGCCTCAGGAACGAGCCGAGCGGCTCTGGGGTGGCGCTCACCTCGCCATCCAGAGAGCGGGAGAACCCGGGAAGAGGATGCGCCACGACACCTCCGCGACGGCGCGGTTCCCGGAGATTCTCCGTGCCTCGGTGTCTCCGTGGTGAAATCCTGCTCGCCGAGGCGAGCCGGTCGTTACCTGAGCGAGCTCGATAGCCCCTCTAGACTCGCCGCATCGACACCAGGGTGATGTCATCACTCTGGGGCGTCCGCCCCCGGTGCTCGAGCGCTTCCTTCATGATGCCGTCGTTCATGGCGCGGGGCGGGACCGAGCCGAGCGCCTCGACCTTCTCGACGAGCTTCTCGAAGGTGTACTGATCGCGCTTGCGGTTCATCAGCTCGGGGATGCCGTCGGTGTAGAGGACGACGATGTCGCCGTGGCCGAGCTGGAGCTCCGTCTCCGAGAGCCTCGGCTCGATGTCGGCGGCGAGGCCGAGGACCATCCCGCCCGCCTTGCGCGCCTCGACCTTGCCGGACGAGACCTGGTAGATCAGCAGGTGCTCGTGACCGGCGCCCGTGTACACGAACCGCCCCGTGTCGGGGTAGTAGTGGATCACGAGCAGGCTCATGAAGAGGTCCTTGTCGAGGTCGTTGTAGAGCCTTCGGTTCAACCGCGCGACGATGTCCTTCGGGCTGACGTAGAGATCGGCGAGGATCCGGAGGGCGCTCCGGGCCATCGCCATGATGAGCCCGGCGCCGACGCCCTTGCCCGACACGTCTCCGATCGCGACGAGGAGTGATCCGTCCTCGAGGACGATCACGTCGTAGTAGTCGCCGCCGACCTCCTTCGCCGGCACCATCCTCCCGTCGATCTCGAGGCCCGGCAGGCTCGGAAGCTCGCGCGGGAGTAGCTTCTGCTGGATCTCGGTCGCGATCTTGAGCTCCTGGTCCATCCGCTCCTTGTGCTTCGCCTCGCGGATGAGGCGAGCGTTGTCGATCGCGATCGCCGCCTGGTCGGCGAACGCGGTCAGGATCTCGACGTCGCGGCTGCTGAACGCGCCCTCGTGCGGGTTGTCGAGGTAGAGGGTGCCGAGCACCTTGGACTTGATCCGGAGCGGGACGCAGAGGATCGACCGGAGGTTGAGCCCCATCACGCTGGCGAAGCGGCCGTAGCGCTGATCCTCCGCCGCGTTCGTGGTCAGGAGCGGCCGGGCGCTCGCCATGACGTCGGTGCAGATCGACTTGCTGACGTGCTGCTCCGGATCGGCGATCGCCTCTTGACCGGGACCGCGGGCGATCTCGACCTTGAACTCACCCTTGATCCGCAGGACGAGGAAGCCTCGCTCGGCGCCGATGAGGGAGTTGGCCTCGTCGATGATCTTCGCGAGGAGGCGGCGGAGGTCGAGCTCGGAGTTGATCGCCTTGTTCACCTCGAGGAGGCGCCGGAAGTCGTCGCGGTGGAGGCGCTCGTCGCTGGATGTCATCGAGGGGTCGTCGCCGGCCACGACCTCGAGCATCTCGGGGCGGATGGCGGGCAACCGATGCGGCGTCTCGGCGTCGCGGGCGGCCGGGTCGAGGCCCTCGAGCCACGAGAGGCCCGACTCGTAACCGCTCGTGCTCGTCACCCCGACGCCGTCGCCCGACTGTCCCATCGGCGCGGGCGTCGCGAGGTGCGGCGGGACGAGGCCGGGCGGCGCTCCCTTCGCCGGCGCGCCCTTCTTCGGCTCCCACGGCCCGAGGTGACGCGATGGCAGGGTCGGCGCCGGACGTCTCCGGATCGTGTCGGCGGTCGAGAGGCCGGGCGGCGGCGGCTGGGGCTGGCGCGGGGCGTAGGGCCCGGCGGTGCGGTAGCCGATGACCGAGTGGCCGCACTCGACCCGGTCGCCGTCGCTCAGGACGTGGCTGATGACCTTGCGGCCGTTGACGCGGGTGCCGTTGCTGCTGTTGAGGTCGCGGAGGATGAACTGTCCGTTGTGCTTCTCGATCCGGCAGTGGCGGCGCGACATGTTCGGATCGGGGATCTCGACCTCGTTCTCGACCGAACGCCCGATCGTGATGACCTCGTCCATGAGCTCGAAGGAGCGCACCTCGCGGTTCTCGAAGACGATCGTCAGCGTGGGCACGATTCGGGGTCGCCCGTGGAACGCAACTCGGCGCAGGAGGCGGCGATGCGCCTCCGGAAGAGGACTCGAGGATGATAGCCGGGGCCGAAGCGGTCGTTCAACCGAGCCCGGTTTCTCAGGCCTGCGGCTCGAGCCCGGCGGCGGCCACCGCGATCAGATCGCCCACGGGGAGGGGCGGGCCTCCCGTCGCGGCGGCGTCCGCGAGGAGGCGGCGCGCCGTCGGGCAGCCGGTCACGATCGCTCCGGCGCCCTGGGTGCGCGCCTCGTCGATCCGCTGGGCGGCGATCCGTGCCGCGCCGTCGGGCGAGACCGCCTCGTAGCCCGATCCGCCTCCGGCGCAGCCGCCGGCGTCGCGGTTCCGGATGAGCTCGGCGGGCGGCGCGCCGAGCGCCGCGCCGAGGAGCTTCCGCGGCGCCTCGTAGACGCCGAGGCGACGCCCGAGGGTGCACGCGTCGTGGTAGAAGACGCCGGCCGCGGACTCCGCGGGCGCGAGCGCCGCGAGGGCCCGCTCGGGGTCGAGCGTTCCGGCGAGGCCATCGGCGTGCGCCCCGAGGAACGAGACGAGCGGGGCGACCCGCGCGCCGAGCGGCGCGCCGGCGTGGGCGGCCCGCGGGCCGAGCGCCTCGGCGCAGGCGGGCGACAGGGTGAGGACGCGCTCGGCGCCGGACAGGGCGTTCCCGACCCGTCGGATGTGGTCGACGAACAGGTCGTGGTAGCCGAGGACCGCGAGCGGGTAGCCGCAGCAGAACGGCGACCCGACGTAGACGCCGAGGGCGTCGGGGTGGCCGGTCCCGCAGGCGGCCGCGAGGGCGAGGCCGGCGTCGAGCACCTCGGGGGTGCGGGCGACGACGTCGCACCCGGCGAAGAGGACCGTCGCGGCGCGGGCGGGGTTCCCCTCGCCGATGCGCTCGCGGACGATCGCGGCGAGGTCGCGCCGGTACGGGGCGCCGTGGGCGCGGATCCGGTCGGCGACGGCGCGGGCCCGCGGGGGCTCCGCGCCGCTCGCGACGGCCAGGGCGCGGGCCGCCTCCATCCCGGCGGAGGCGTCGATCCGGTGCTTGCACGCCGGCGCGCTCGCCGCGCAGCCGGTGCACGCGTAGAACGTGCTCGCGGCCTCGGCGTCGAGCGGGATGCGACCGGCGGTGACCGCCATCGCGGTCGCCCCCTTCTCGGCCGGCGTGAGGCGCTCGTTGTGCTCCGCGCAGGCGACCGGACAGACGTCGCGGCAGAGCTTCGGGCAGTAACTACAGAGCTCGACGTCGCGGCGCGCGGCGGCGGGGAGCCTCATGCGGGACCGCTCCTCGAGGAGTCATCGGCGGGGAATGCGGCGCGCGGGCCGCGGCGCGTCGAGGCGGCGCCCTAGACGCTGAAGGAGTGGCCGCAGCCGCACTCGCCCTTGGCGTTCGGGTTCTCGATCTTGAACCCCGCCTGGAGCCCCTCCTGCACGAAGTCGACCTGGCACCCATCGAGGTAGATGCTCGACTGCTGGTCGATGACGACGCGGAAGCCGTCGATGGCGATGATCTGGTCGCCCTCGCGGGGCTCGTCGATCGTGAGGCCGTACTGGAAACCGGCGCAGCCGCCGCCCTCGACGAAGACGCGGAGCGCCTTGCTGTCGGGATCGGTCTCCTCGGCGAGGAACGCATGGACCTTGGTCCGGGCGAGGTCGGTGAGGGTGACCGTCGTCGTGGTCGGCGTCGCGGGCGCCGTCGTCTCGGGCGCCGTCGTCGGCGCGGTCGTGGTCGTCGTGGTGGGCGTGGTCATGGGATTCCTCTTGTTGGGCTCCGCGGGGCCGCGCGGGCTCGCCAGACGTGGCGTTACGCCTTCGAGCGGAGTCAGTTGCACATTATAGGCGCGCGGTCCGGGTCTGTCGACCCGAGAGGCGGTCAAACGTCGATGAAGACGTCGTTACCCTCGACGGCGCAGGGAAATGTCTCCTGCTTGACCGCGTCGTTGAGCTTGCACTCCCCGGTCGTCACGTCGAACCCCCAGCCGTGCCAGGGGCAGGTGACGACCGATCCGTCGAGCGAGCCCTCGGCCAGCGGTCCGCCGCGGTGCGGGCAGGTGTTGTCGATCGCGTGGTAGGCGCCGGAGACGTTGAAGACGGCGATGGCGCGGCCCCCGACGCTGAAGAGCTTGCCCTGACCGCTGGCGATCTCCTCGGTGGTGGCGACCTTCTCTCGACCCATCACGCTCCTCCCCGTTGCGTCCGTCCGGGCGAGTCGGCATCGTATCGGTCGTCCCTATCGTGTCAAGCCGCGAGCGCTTACGACGCCACCGAGGTCGCCGCGAGAGCGTGAACGAAGAACAGATCCTGAGCGACTGGGAGCGCGCGATCCGCGGGCGGAGCGCGAAGGAGCTCGCCTCGGCGCTGCGCGCCGTCGGGGTTCTCCGGAAGTCGCTGACCGCGGACGACCCCGAGACGGTCTCGCTCCTCGCGCTCGCGGAGGCGCTCCTCGGCGCGGGCCTCGTCCGCGCAGCGCGGGGCGATCCCGAGCGGACCGACGGGGGTCTGCGCTACTTCGAGCGTGGGGTCGCTCGCGCGATCAAGGTCGCCGGAGCCGGGCGACTCCGCGATCCCGCCCGCTGGACCCTCGCGGCGCGCGCGGTCGCCCGGGCCGCCGGGAAGCGCGAGGAGGGCCGGGAGCGGAGCGTGAAGGCGCTCCGACGGCTCCACGAAGAGGAGACGTTCGGCGAGGCCCTCCGCGCCGTCGTCGGCGGCGAGCTCGAGGGGCTCGGCGTCGCCGTCGAGGGGCCGCGGCGACCGCGGAGCGCGTCGGGTCGGACCTCGTCGTCGGGGTCGTCGTCCGCGTCGGGCCGGCGGAGCGCATCCGGCCGTTCGTCCTCCGCGAGCCGCTCGGGGTCGAGCTCGGCTCGCTCGTCGTCGTCGCGTTCGTCTTCGTCGCGCTCGTCGTCCGGGTCGGGGTCGAGGCGGGCCGGAAGCTCGCGGCGCCGGACGAGCACCCGGAAGGCCGCCCGTCCGTCGGAGCCGGTCCCCGAGCCGATCCGCCCGCCCGAGCCGAGCCCCGCCTCCGAGAGCTCGGCCGGGCTCGTCGCGTTCGGTCCGGGCGACCCCCCGGTCGACCCGCCGAGCGATGTCACGCCCGACATCGACGTGCCCGACTCCGACATCGAGGTGCTCGACGGCTACCAGAACCTCGAGCTCCGGCCGAGCACCGAGGAGCGTCGCGCCTGGAGCGCGCGCGAGCTCGCCGTCAAGGAGGACAGCGACGAGGTGGCCGCGCGGGCAGCCGCCGCCGAGCGCGCCGGCGACCCGCTCGCCTCGGACTCCGAGGACGAGGAGGCCGGAGGAGATCGATCGGAGGGCGAGCCGAAGGGCCGCTCGTTCGGGAGCTGGGACGGGGCGCTCGACCTCGAGAAGGCCATGTCCGACGCCGGCGACGGGGACGGCGCCGCGGGCGATGCGGAGAGGGTCGTCTGGTCCGACGACGGCGCCGAGGGCTCCCCCGAGGGCGGCGACCAGGGCGGCGGCGACGGCGCGGCGCGGTCGCGGCGCCGGGCGAAGCGCTCCTCGGTCGAGGTGCTCGCGCCGGGCAACGCGTCGCTCGCCGACGCGCTCGCCTCGATCAAGGAGGGACGCCTCGCCCTCCAGCGTCGCCAGCGCGAGGGCGACCCCGAGGGGCTCACCGAGGCGGAGGCGATCGCGAAGGAGGTGCTCGCCGCGGCCGATCCGGCCGGACCGCCCGCGGCCATGGCTCGGGCGCTCCTCGCCGAGGTCGCTCTCGAACGGGGCGACGAGGAGAGCGCACTGCGAGAGATCGAGGCGGCGCAGCGGGCCGACCCCGAGAACGAGGACGTCCTCGCGGCGGCGGTTCGCCTGCGCGCGGGCGACGCGGCCACCGCGCCGACCGTCGCCGCGCTCCGCTACGCGATCGCTCGCGCGCGCGAGGAGCTGCTCGACGACCGCCCGAAGAAGGCGATCAAGGTGCTCGTCCGGACCGCCGAGCGGCACGACGACGAGCCCTGGCTGCTGGCGTTCGCCGCGTGGGTGGCGCTCGAGCGGCTCGAGCGGGACGACCTCGCCGACGAGTACGCGATGCGCGCCCGGCGTGGGCTCCCGCCGAAGATCTCGCCGGCCCTCGGCCTCGGCGACGACCTCGAGACCGACGTCGCCGCGAAGCTCGTCCGGCGCGCGGGCAAGCTCGTCACCGCCGAGGGTCCGAAGGGGCGGCTCGACCTCGCCCGTCGCGGGGAGACCGAGAGCCACGTCGCCGGCGCGTGGTTGCTCCTCGGCCTCGGGCTCGCCCGTTACCGCCTCTACGCGCCGAGCAAGATGGGGAAGAGCGAGCAGGCGCGGATCCGCGTCGTCGTGGCGGACGCCCTCTTCCTCCTCCAGTTCTACGACGCCGCCGCCGCCGAGTACGACCGCGCCCGGTCGACCGACCGGAGCGCGCAGAACGACGCCCGGAACGGGATCGACCAGTGCCAGAGCATGAAGCTGAAGAGCGTCGACGACGAGACGATCGTCGTCCGCGCGGGCGCCTACAAGGACCCGCTCAGCGTGGCCGTCGGCACCTACCTCCTCGAGCGCGGGACGCGACTCCGGAAGGCGTCGCGCGAGGCGGACCTCGAGGGGCGCGCGCTCCAGAAGGCCGTCGTCCGCCACCTCGTCGAGGAGCTTCAGGACGGAGCCGATCGCTTCGATGCCGACTCGGCCGTCGGCGCCGCGCTCGCCAGCGTCATCGCCGCGGAGTCCGAGCTGAGCTCGCTCCGGTCGTCGCTCGAGCACCTCGACGGCGGCTTGGCCGACGAGAACGGCGAGCCGCCCGAGGCGGACGCGGAGGGCAAGCGGGGTCTCTTCTCCCGGATCAAGAAGGGCATCGGGGCGGCCGCCGGGCGCGCGAAGGATCTCGCGAACCGCGCCCAGCTCGCCGTCCGGATCAACACGGCGGAGGCGAAGACGGATCGGCTCATCGTCGAGGCGGGGCGGAAGGTGGCCGGTCACGCCGTCGAGGACGACGTGCCCGACGACGATCTCTCCGAGGAGGCGCGCGCCTCGCTCGCGCGGGTCCGCGCGCTCCGATCGCTCGAGGCGCGGTTCGCGGCGGAGGACCGCGGCCTCCGCGATCACGAGGCCCGGCTCGCCAAGGCGCTCGGCAAGGCCGACGATGGAGACTGGCTCGAGGCCCTCTCGGGCGGCGCCCTCTCCTCGTAAGTCGTTACCCTGTCGAGACGCTCGGCCGGTTGTGAGCGATGTCGGGCATCGGTACACTAACCAGCTTACATCTGGCACGTGCCAGGCGCGGACGCCCGGGGGGGAGCCCGCGACCCGGCCCGGCGAGCCGGTCGTTCGAGACCCGCTCGCGCCCGTCGCCCTTCGGACCGCCTCCCCACGGCGCCGAAGGCCGACGGAAGGACTCCTCGCAAAGACAAGAAGAGGTTGCGCGCATGGCTTGGCCCGCTCGTCGAAGCTTCACCTGCCCGTGCTGTGGGCAGGTCTTCGAGGCCGACACCCTCGGCGACTACGAGGTCCGCGCGTTCGACGCGGACCTGCGCCCGCTCGGAAGCATCGAGGCCGTCCGGAAGGCGTCGCTCACGTCCTGCCCCGGCTGTCTCTACACCAACTACGGATGGGACTTCGGCACCCAGGGTCGCCTCGACGGCGATCTCTCCGACGCGCTCCGCGGCGTCGTCGCGGCGACGGGCGTGCGCGCGCGCGGGCGCCGGGGCGTCGATCCGCTCGATCGATTCGTCCTCGCCGAGGCCTGCTTCCGAACCCGCGGCCTGGACCCGGCCGCGATCGCGGAGCTGGTCGTCACCGGCTACTACGTCGCGCTCGACACCGGCGCGAGCGGCTCGGTCCTCGGCCGGTGGCGTGACCGCGCGGCCGAGCGCCTCGAGGCCGCGATCTCCGGAGATGACGACGACGATCTCGGCGCGGCGCTGCGCGCGCGCTATCACTACCTCGCCGGCGAGCTCCGGCGGCGCGAGGGTGACTCGGCGGCGGCCCGCGAGCACTTCGACGCGGCGATGGACGCCGCCCGCGACGCGGCGGGCTTCGAGGGGGCGCTCGACGATGACCCTATCGAGGGCGAGGACCCATCGGACATCGGGGGCGGCTCGCTCGGCGGCGAGCACGCCGACGCGCCCCGCGGGGCCGGCGCCGCGACGCAGGTCGCCTCACCGCGCGAGGGCACCCTCACGACCGAGACCGTCGCCCGCCTCGCCAACCGAGCGCGGGCGCGGCTGCGCTGGGAGAACGCGACCCTTCGCAATCTGAGCGACCACAGCCAGGGCGAGGAGCCCGACGAGGCGCAGGCGGCCCGCGTCCTCATCGCCGAGCGTCGCGACCCGGCGGCGCTCGCGCTCCTGCCCGAGGTGTACGCCGAGGCGCCCGCGGACGATCGCCGCGAGATGCTGCGCGCGGTCGCCGCGTCCGAGCCGCCGGCGAGCCTCTTCAGGCTCTACGCCGAGGCGCTCGGCGACGATGACCCCTCGATCGTGCGGCTCGCCGCCCACTGCGCCGGGCGCGTCGGAGACGCGCGGGCGCTCGACCCCCTCCTCGACGCGCTCGAACGCCACGGGGCGGCGGTCGTCGAGGGCGTCTGCGCGGCCCTGAAGCGGATCCCGAGCGTCGAACGCTTCGAGCGGGTGCGCGAGATCCTCGATCGGTGGCTCTCACGTCGCGACGGCGAGGGGTCCTCCGCCCAGGGCGACATGCGCGGCCGGGCCTCGCTCGGGCGGGTGACCGACCTGCTGAAGGAGGTGCTCTACATCGACGACGGCCCCGACGCCGTCGACCTGATGGTGGCGGACCTCGAGCAGCTCGGCGGGAGCAACGACCTCTGGGAGAAGCCGCCGAGCTACTCGCCCGTGCCGTTCCTGCTTCGCCGCGGCTCGAGCGTCGCGGAGTGGCTGCGCCCGCTCCTGGCGAGCGAGAACGCCGTCGCGCGGCGCTGGTCGGCGCGGTGCCTCGGAGAGCTCGGCGACCGCGAGGCGGTCGCGGGGCTTCGCCACGCGCTCGCCGATGACGTCCAGAGCGTCCGGCTCGAGGCGGCCCGCGCCCTCGCGGCGATCGGGCTCCCCGAGGAGGGCGAGCGGCTCGTCCTGGCCGAGCTGGCCGACCTCGCCGACGACTTCCCGTTCGCGCTTCACTTCCTCGTGCCGTTCGGGAGCCCGCAGGTGCTCGCCTTCCTCCTCGACGCGCTCGATCGGGGTCGGGCGAGCCGCGCGGAGGTGCTGCCGATCCTCGGACGCCAGGCGCGCTTCGACCGGAGCGTCGTCGCGAGGATCGAGGAGGGGCTCGAGGCCACGAGCGAGGAGGCGCGTGGCGGCGCCGTGACCGGGCTGTCGTTCGCCGCGCCCCAGGGGCTGGCGGCCCGCCTCTCCGCCCTCTACGACGGCGAGACCGACTCGGTGAGGCGCCGGATCGTGTACGCCCTCGGCCGGCTCGTCCGGACGGGCGCGGCCGACGCCGACGTGGTGATCCCGCGGCTCCACGAGGCGCTCGCGGGCGGCGGTCGCGACGTCGCGTTCGCGGCGGCGGTCGCGCTCCTCGAGCTCGGCGATGGCGCCGGGCTCGAGCTCGCCCGCGACCGGGCCGAGGTCGCGATGGCGGCCGGCGGCGACGACTACGACCTGGCGATCCCCGCGCTCCGCGCCCTCGAGAGCTTCGCCTGGAGCGACGCGGCCCTCGCCGTCCGCGAGCGCGAGACGCCGAAGCGATCCACGCCGAAGCCGCGCAGCGGCGGACCGGTCGACCGGGCGCGCACCGCGGCGTCTCACGCGAAGAGCGAGAGGACGCCGAAGACGAAGAAGAAGACGGCGAAGAAAAAGAAGGCGGCGCCGAAGAAGACGAAGGCCACGGCGAAGAAGAAGAAGACGACGGCGAAGAAGAAGAGGTCGGTGGCGAAGAAGAAGAAGGCGACGGCGAAGAAGAAGAGGGTCGCGCCGAAGAAGAAGACCGCGCCGAAGAAGAGGAAGACGGCGGCGAAGAAGAAGAGCCGCGCCCGCCGCTGACCTGTCTCGTTCTTCTCGCGCGAAGCGAGTGGGACCGAGGATGACGGGGACTGCGAGGGCGAGCTGCCGAGATCCAGTTCATGGCCGCTGCGTGAGGTTTCTCCGTTCCAGGAGCACGAGTGATGATCGGCTTCGCCGATCGATTCCTCACGCAGAGCCGCAGAGGTTCAACCGGAAACGCAGAGACCGCAGAGAGTCATGGGCCGAGCCACACGCCTGGCTCGGTCCAGCGTTCTGGGATTCCTTGGACGAGCCCATGCGGGCAAGCACGGCGGGCCTGAGCACGAGAGGGGACCCCTCTGCGTTCTCTGCGTTTCCTTTGGAACCTCTGCGTCTCTGCGTGAAAACGGAAGTCGCGTGTTCCAGGAACAGGCGTGGTTGCCCGGTCGGTTCAGGCAGCGACCCGGGCCGGCCGCGGCAAGCTGTGAAATCTGTGAAACCTGTGGCCTATAGCCCGAGGCGCCGTCGGATCCGCTCGTCGGTGCGGAGGGGGCGGTAGCGGACGAGGGCGGCGGCTCCCGCGCCGGGGCCGTCGAGGAGGCCGCCGGCGAGCAGCTCCTCGAAGGCGTCGGTCGCGCAGGGCCAGCCCATGATGTCGGCGAGCTCGACCAGGCCGGCGTAGGCGTCGGTGTCGTCGCTCTCGCCAACCTCGTCGATGTCGGCGACGCGGATCCGTCCGAGGACGGCGTCGATTCGCTCGGCGATGCCCTTGTCGGCGGGGCCGCGATCGGGCGGGCCCGCCGGCGTCGGGGCTGTGGTCGGCTCGTCGACGCCGCTCTCGGTCAGGGCGTGGTCCTCGTCGTTCGTCTCCGCGTCTTCGTCGGGCGCGGGGGTCGTCTCTTCCGGCAGGTCGGCGACCGTGTTCGGGTCCGCGGCGAGGGCCGCGCCGAGGATCGCGCCCTGACCGCCGGCGGCCTCGCCGCCCGCGGTGAGGATCGCGTCCTCGTGGAACGCCGGGCAGCTGCTGTATCCGTCGACGACCCCGCCGCCCTCGTGATAGACGACGCGGAGGACGAGGCCGTCGTCGCAGTGGACCCAGAAGGTCGGCATCGCCAGGCGCTGGCTCAGCGCCGCGGCCAGGCGGCGGTCGCCGTCGCCGAGGATCGCGACCCATCCGGACGCGGGTCCGCTGATCAGGAACTCCTTCTGGCCCTCGATCCCGCCGAGCGCCGCCTCGGCCCCGAGCGTGTTCGCGAGCTCCTCGCCCCGGATGAGCTGGTACTGCTTGAGTCGCTCGTCGGCGAGCGCCCCTCCGAGCGCGGCGATCACCGCGTCCTGACTGGCGGCGCGAACCTGGATCGAGCTGACGGTCTCGTGCACGAGCAGTCTCCTCCGCTGACGAGGCTACCGCGGCGAAGGCGCTCGTCAAGGCGGGACGCGGGCTTGGGGGCTCCGAGTCCTCGACCGGGCGCGTGTCCCACGCGTGTGCCGGGACACGCGTCTTCTCGCACGAACGGGGAACGATCCACAGATTTCACAGATTACACAGATTGGAGCTGCCGAAGGCGGCCATCCCTCGCCGAGAGGCGCGGCCCGTTTCGGCATCGGCAACGACTCGGACCGGCCCGCGGCAATCTGTGCAATCTGTGAAATCTGTGGATCGTTTCCCCGCGAGGGCAATCAACTGCGCGTGTTCCAGGTACCGGAGTCTCGGCGCGTGGCGGCGGCTCGGCGACGGCCGAACCGATCCGCGCCATCCGCGTCGCCGGCGGTTTTGCGCCCTCGCGTGAGATCTCGCTTCTTCGCTCTGCTCGCGCGCGTGAACTGCTCGTCGAGGCCACGATCTTCCATCGGCGCTCGGGGCTGGGTTATGATCGTCGCCGTGATCCAGGTCGACCACCTCCGGAAGCGCTACGGGGCCGTCCAGGCCGTCCGGGACGTCTCGTTCACCGTCTCGCGCGGCGAGGTCGTGGGGTTCCTCGGCCCCAACGGCGCCGGCAAGACGACGACGATGAAGGTCGTCACCGGCTACATCCCGCCGACCGACGGGCGAGCGCTCGTCGCCGGGTTCGACGTCGCCGCGAGCCCGCTCGAGGTGAAGCGCCGGATCGGCTACCTCCCCGAGACGTGCCCCCTCTACGGCGACATGCGGGTGCGCGACTACCTCGCGTTCGTCGCCGAGGTCCGCGGCATTCCGCGCCGGGATCGCGCGGCGGCGATCGGTGCGGTCATCGAGCGGTGCGGGCTACGCGGTTACACCCTCCGTCCGATCGGGCAGCTCTCCAAGGGCTACCGGCAGCGCGTCGGGCTCGCCCAGGCGATGATCCACGGACCCGACATCCTCATCCTCGACGAGCCGACGAGCGGCCTCGACCCGCACCAGATCAAGGAGATCCGGGAGCTCATCCGCGAGGTCGGCCGCGAGAAGACGGTGATCCTCTCGACCCACATCCTCGGCGAGGTCGCCGCCACCTGCGACCGGGCGATCATCATCCGCGCCGGCCGGATCGTCGCCGACGGCCCGATCGAGGACCTCACCCGGCGCGCGGCCGGACGACGCGTCACCCAGGTCGGCGCGATCGGGGCGGACGCGAGCTTCGACGACGCCGTCGGCGGCCTCGCGGGCGTCTCGTCGGTTCGCCCGCTCGACGAGGGCGGCGCGGGGCGACCCCGCCGTCTGTCGGTCGAGTCGAGCGTCGAGGCGGCCGCGCCCCACGCCCTCGAGAGGGCGGTCTTCGCCCTCGCCGTCGAGCGCGGCGTGGAGCTCGTCGAGCTGCATCAGCCGGCCGCCAGCCTCGAGGACGTCTTCCTCGAGCTGACCGGGGATCGGGAGCGCCCGGGGGCCGCGCCATGACGATCCTCGCCATCGCGAAGCGCGAGCTCCGGGGCTACTTCGACTCGCCGATCGCCTACGTGTTCATCTGCCTCTTCCTCGCGCTGAGCTCGTTCCTCTTCCTGATCGACTTCTTCGCCTTCGGCGTCGCCGACCCGCGCCCGTTCTTCGACTTCATGCCGTACTCGTTCCTGCTCTTCCTCCCGGCGCTGACGATGCGCCTCTGGAGCGAGGAGCGGAAGATGCGCACGCTCGAGATCCTGTTCACCCTCCCCGTGCGGACCTACGAGGCCGTGCTCGGGAAGTTCCTCGCCGCGTGGGGGCTCCTCCTGGTCACTCTCCTGATGAGCGTGTCGCTGCCCATCACGGTGACGTGCTTCACCGAGAGCGGCATCGACGTCGGCCCGGTCCTCGGGAGCTACCTCGGCGCGGCCCTCCTCGGGTCGGTCTACATCGCGTTCGGGCTCGTCGTCTCGTTCACGACCGAGAATCAGGTCATCGCGTTCGTCGTCACCGTCGCCGGCTGCACCGTGCTGCTCATCATCGGGAACGCCCGGGTGATCGAGTGGGTCGGCGGGCTGACCGCCTGGATGGGGAACGAGAGCCTGACCGAGTTCGTCAAGCACGATGTCGCCGCCTTCCTCGAGGGGCTCGGTCTCGCCAGTCGGTTCGAGTCGATCGCCCGCGGCGTCGTCGACAGCCGCGACGTCGGCTACTACACATCGCTCGTCGGGTTCCTCCTCGTGACGAACGTCGTCATCGCCGAGCATCGGAGGAGCTGAGGTGGCCGAGCACGCTCCGATCGAGGCGCCGGCCAGTCCGGCGGGCGGCGCGCCGGGCGGTCGCGGCGGCGCGGGGTCGGCCGCGATCTCGCTTGGCCTCATCGCGGCGATCCTCATCGTCGCCAACGTGATCATCTCGACCTGGCCGCTGCGCTGGGATCTGACCGAGTCGGGTCGCTACACCGTCGGCGCGCCGACCCGCCGGATCGTCGAGCGGCTCGATCGGATCGTGACGGTCAAGGTCTACCTCAGTCGCGACCTCCCGGCGCGGCTCCTCGCGCGCGACCGCGCGTTCCGCGACGTGCTCGCCGAGCTCGACGCGATCGGCAAGAGCGAGCTGAAGATCGAGGTCATCGATCCGAGCGGCGACGAGGATCTGCAGACCGAGCTCCGACGGATCGGCGTGGCGCCGGGGAACGTCACCATCATCGACGACGAGGAGAAGCGGCAGGTCCAGGTGTGGATGAGCGCGGTCGTCCACTGCGAGGACCGGCGCGAGGTCGTCCCGCTCGTCCTCGCCTCGGCGAACGTCGAGTACGACCTCGCCCTCGGGATTCGCCGGGCGAGCCTCCGCGCGCCGCCGCGGGTCGCGTTCACCTCGGGCCACGGCGAGCCGACCTCAGCGGGCTTCGTCTCGCCGGCCGAGAAGGCGCGCGGGCGCGGCCACCTGACCGAGGTGCTCCGTCGGTTCTACCGGGTGGTGGAGCTCGACACGCGGACGCTCCGGGCCGTCCCCGACGACGTCGACGTCCTCGTCGTGATCGGTCCGCCGAACGCCTTCGCCGAGTCCGAGCTCTACGTCCTCGATCAGTTCGTCATGCGCGGCGGCGCGCTCGTCGTGCTGACCGACTCGTTCGACATCGCGAAGGACGGTCAGCCCGTCCGCGACCCCGGTCTCCACGAGATGCTCGCCACCTGGGGAGTCCTCGTCGAGCCGTTCGTTGTGGCCGATCCGCTCTGCGACCGGGTCGAGGTGACGGTGAACCAGGGCCGGACGGCGGCGATTCCGTATCCCTACATCGTGCGGGTGACCGCGCAGGGCCTCCATCGCACCCATCCGATCGTCCGCGGGCTCGCCGAGCTGCGATTCCTCTTCCCGGCGTCGCTCCGGCTGCCGGGCGCCTGGGCGAAGCGGGCGGGCGAGGGCGAGGGGGATGCGGGCGGCAGCTCGCGTCCCGTCGACGAGGCGGGTCATGGGGAGGCGCCGGTCTAC
The DNA here is from genome assembly GCA_029260755.1 of Planctomycetota bacterium. Lineage (GTDB taxonomy): Bacteria > Planctomycetota > J058 > J058 > JAJDCQ01 > JAJDCQ01. The sequence goes on from JAJDCQ010000091.1 coordinate 65,665, forward strand.
CACGAGCTCGTCCACACCTCCGAGAGCGCCTGGATCAACAGCCCGCCCTTCGTCCTCCATCCGACGCAGGTCAAGCAACCGAAGAACCCCGCCGTGATCGGGCAGCGTCTCCTGGCGGCGGCCGTGACCGGGACGCTGAAGAGTCACTTCGCCGATCGGCCGATCCCCGAGCTGCCCGCGACGTCTCGCGGGGGCGCCGACGTGCTCGAGAACCGGCGCGACAGCGGCCCCGGAGGGCGGGTGGTGGTGATCGCGAACGCGGAGGTGGTCCGGGACGAGTTCCCGATCCCGCCGAAGGACACGCCGCGGCCGGTGGTGGACAACCTGCGCCTGGTCCTGAACGCGATCGACTGGCTCGCCGCCGAGGACCTCATCGACCTCCGGCCGCCGTCTCCGATCCGACCGATCTCGCCGCAACGGAGCACCAGCGGGGCCCGGGCGCTCGCCTACGCCGTGAACCTCGTCCTGATTCCGCTCCTGGTCGCGTTCATCGGGATCGCCCGGGCGACGATCCGGCGGCGGGCCGCGCGGCGCGAGGCGGCCGCGTTCGAGGCCACCCACGACACCGAGGGTGAGACGGCGCCCGAGGCGACCGCTGCGGACGGCGGCGACGCGGCGGCCGCGGCGGCGCCGGAGGACGAGGCCCCGTGAGGCGCGCGGGCCGCGCGTCGACTGCGTCCGCGGGGGTCGCCCTCCGGACCAACGTGGCCCTCGCGGCCATCCTCGGCCTGCTCATCGTCGTGGCGATCGGCAGCAGCGCGCTGCGGCGCGCTTGGGAACCCGGCGATCCCATCGAGGAGAAGCTCTTCGGCGAGGACTTCACCGGCGGACGCGCGATGCGGGTCGAGATTCGTCGGGGCGCGGACGAGGTCCTCCTCGAGCGCCTCGCCGACGATCCGGCGAGCGAGTGGAAGGTGTCGAGCGCCGGAGGCTACCCGGCCAATCGACTCCAGATCGCCCGCGCCCTCCAGAAGCTCGTCCGATGGGATCGCGGGCTCGTCGTCGGGGGCGCCGCCGAGCACGCCGAGTACCTCGTCACCGAGGAGGCGGGGACGCGGGTGACCGTCCGGGCCGCCGATGGGAGCCTCCTCGCGGACGTGATCGTCGGCAAGCTCGCCGGGATCGACGCCGAGGCCGCGCGGCAGCGCGGCGGGCAGCTCGACCCGAAGGACTTCGCGATCTACATCCGCCGGGCGGACGAGGACGCGATCTACCTCTTCCGTGACTTCGTCCTCGGGATCTTCCAGGCGGAGATCGCGCCATTTCTGGCCTCGCCGCTCGTGATCTTCGACCCCGACTCGCTCGTGCGGCTCCGCGCCGAGCGAGCCGAGGGCGGCGGGATCGACGTCGCGCGTCCCGGCCCGCGAGAGCCGTGGGCCCTCGCCGACGATCCCCGCCCGCTCGACCCCGGCGCGGTGGCGCTCCTCGCCTCGGCCGTGTCGCGGCTCACCCCGCTCGCCGTGATCGGCCGCGACCTCCCCGGCGGACGTCACGGCCTCGAGGAGCCGTCGGCCACGATCGAGCTCGCCGGAACCCGGGGGCTGAAGCCGGTCACCGTGGTGATCCGCGTCGGCGACCGGCTCGCCGAGGATCCCGAGCGGGTCGCCGTCCAGGTCGAGGGGACGCCGTTCGTCGTCGCCCTCGCCGGAGCGGCGATCGACGCGCTGCTCGTCGATCCCGAAGGCCTCGTCGTGCGGCAGCTCGCGGCGTTCGCGCCGGGTGGGGTGCGGCGCGTCCGGCTCCGCTTCGTCGCCGAGGACGGCGCGCCGCCGTCGATCGTGACGGTCCACGAAAAGGCGGGGCGGTGGCTCGTCGACGGGGACGCCGACCGCGAGATCGGGCGCGACGTGATGACGGGGCTGCTCGCCGCCCTGACGAACCTCCGCATCGAGGAGTTCCGGCCGCCGGACGAGCCGGTGGCGGCGGCCGGGCTCGACGCCCCGCTGATCGCGTGGGAGGTGCTGACCGAGTCGGGCGAGCTCGACGGCGCCCGGGTGGGTGGGCCGGTGCCGGATGCCGCGCCGGCGACGCGGTTCGCCCAGCGCCGGGAGGGACGCGTGGTCGTGACGGTCGCGGAGGAGGCGGTCGCGAGCATCCTCGAGACCGTGCGGGGTCTGTCCGGCGCCTCCGGCGAACCGTCCGGGGGCTCGTAGCGGAGCGCCCGCCCCGTCGGGACTTACGTTCATTCGCCCGCGCCGAGAGGGCTTGACACGGTGCGGGCCGCTCCTATAATTCGTCCGTCCCGGGGGATTAGCTCAGCTGGGAGAGCGTCAGAGTGGCACTCTGAAGGTCAGGGGTTCGAGCCCCCTATCCTCCATCGGCCGCCGAGCTGGCGGTCAGCGTCGTCCGAGAGACGAGGAAGCTGGCGCCGTGCGCCACGTCGATCGAAGAAGCCGTCGCGGAGCCCTGGGAGTGGTCGGCCTACTGCTGACCGCTCCTTTGCTTTTTGGTGGGCTGATGGCGCCCTCGGGCGTCTCGCCGTCGCACGCCCAGGACGCCGCCGAGACGCCCGACGAGGACGGCGGCGCCGTGCGCACCCGTCCGGACGAGGCGGTCGTCGCGTGGATCGAGGTGACCGGCGCCCTCGACCAGTATGCGTTCGACGTCCTCGAGATGCGGGTGCAGCGCGCGCTGGAGCTGAAGCCGCGTTTCATCGTCTTCTCCGTCGAGGCGACCGAGGGTGACTACCGGATCGGCCCCGACCTCGCCGGCGCCATCGAGCGGCTGAGCGAAGAGCATGCGGTCACCACGATCGGCTACCTCCGCCGCAGCTCGACGGCGGTCTCGACGATGCTCGCGTTCGCGTGCGACGAGATCGCGATGCGCGAGACGTCGTCGATCGGCGGATGCGAGCTGCTCAACACCTGGTTCGGCGGCGTCGGGAACATCCCCGGGATCGCGCGCGTCGCGGAGGGGGAGCCCGCCGAGCGCTGGCGCTCGACGTTCAAGAGCCTCGCCGCCCGCCAGGACGAGGTGACCGGCAGCGCGAGCCCGGGCTCGTCCGGACCCTGGCAGGCGATCGCCGAAGGGATGATCGAGCCCGACACGACCGTCTACCGGGTCGTCCTCGAGGACGGCACGACCGAGATCGCGACGGAGAGGACCGTCGATGACGTGTGGCGGGCGGCGAAGCGCCGCGCGATCGCGTCGCGCGAGGCGATCGGCAGCGGGTCGGGATACCTCCTCCTCTCGGGGAAGGAGGCGCTCGAGAACGGGATCGCGCGCTACCTCGTCGAGGACGAGGAAGCCCTCCTCGCCGAGCTCGCGGCCGAGCACGGATTCGAGGCGAGCGCGGTGCGGGCCGTCCCGATCGACTCGGTCGTCTGGGAGCCGATTGCGCGCTTCCTCAACCAGCCGCTCATCCGCGTGCTGCTCCTCGCCCTCGGGATCGTCGGCCTCGTCCTGAGCATCCTCGTGCAGGGCACCGGCGTCCCCGAGGTGCTGACGGTCGTCTGCTTCACCCTGTTCTTCCTGTCGGGGTACATCCTCGGGCTCGCCGGCTGGATCGAGATCGTCCTCTTCGCGATCGGAGTCGTCCTCCTCTTCGTCGAGATCTTCGTGACGCCCGGCTTCGCCGTCCTCGGCGGCACCGGGGTCGTCCTCGTCCTCGCGAGCATCGTCCTCGCGATGCAGAGCTTCGCCTTCCCCGCGACGAGCGCGCAGTGGACCGAGCTCGGCGTGAACATCGGCGCGACGTTCGTGGCCGGGTTCGTCGGGATCGTGATCTGCGGGGTGGCCCTGCGGTTCCTCCCGCGGCGCGCGTTCGGCGGCCTCGTCAACGAGCAGTCCGCGGCGGGCTACGACGTGAGCATCCCGGCCCTGGCCGGCCTCGAGGGCAAGCGCGGCGTCGCCTCGACCGTCCTCCGGCCGGCCGGCAAGGTCGAGATCGGCGACGCGCTGATCGACGTGACGACCGAGGGTGAGTACATCCACGCCGGCGACCCGGTGGTCGTTCTTCGCGTCGAGGGCAACCGCGTCGTGGTCGGCCCGCCCGACGCGGCGCCGCCGGTCGAGCCGAGCGCCGACGCCGGCGACCCCGCTCCGGGAGATCCCGCCCCGGGCGAGGGGGCGGCCGATCCGGGGACCGAGGTCAGCCCATGACCACGATGCTCGCGATCATCCTGCTGCTCTACGCGGTCGGGATCCTGTTGATCATCCTCGACATCCTCCTCATCCCGACGAGCGTGACGAGCATGATCGGGGGCGGCCTCGTCGGCACGAGCATCTTCCTGATGTTCAAGTACCAGTCGACCGGGTCGGCCGTCACCCTGTTCATCGTCACCGCGGGGGTCGGCTTCGGCCTCGCCCGTCTCGCGGCCGATCGGTACACGCTCCAGCACCAGCTCAACCGCGAGGACGGCTACGTCGGCACCGACCCGCGGCACGAGGGGTTGCGCGGCAAGGCCGGCGTGACCCTGACGCCGCTTCGACCCGCGGGGAAGGCGACGATCGACGGCCTGCGCGTCGACGTCGTCAGCCGGGGGCCGATGATCGGCGCCGACGAGCCGATCGTCGTCGTCGAGGTCGAGGGAAACCGGGTCGTCGTGAAGCCCGAGCCGCCCGCCGAGGCCGCGGCCGCCTAGTCGGTCCTCCGCCTCGAGCCGGACCCAATCCAACGCCGGGCGGAACCGGCCGATCGTCGTGCAGTCGCAGCTTGCATTCGCCGTCAACGTCGTCGTCTTCAACCGGGAGATCGTCATGAGCTTCGGACCGTCGCTACCCGTCGCGCCGCCGCTCGCCGCCGATGGATCGCAGATCGCGCTGGGCGCCGCGGGCGCCGTCTTCGGCTTCATCCTGCTGATCGTGCTGATCGCGTTCTTCGCGTACGGCAGCCTCTGGCTCCGCGCGTGGCTCTCGCGGGCGAGGGTGCCGCTGTTCACGATCGTCGGGATGCGGCTCCGGAAGGTGTCGCCGAACGTCATCATCGAGGCGCGCATCAACCTGACGAAGGCCGGTCAGGACGGCGACGCCGAGAAGCTCGAGAGCCACTATCTCGCGGGCGGAAACGTCGTGAAGATCGCCCGCGCGCTCATCGCCGCCGACAAGGCGAACCTCGAGCTGCCGTGGGAGCGCGCCTGCGCGATCGACCTCGCCGGTCGCGACATCCTCGACGCCGTCCGCACGAGCGTGAACCCGCGTGTGATCGACTGCCCGGGCACTCAGAGCGCCCAGCGCACGATCGACGGCATCGCGAAGGACGGTATCCAGCTCAACGTCCGGGCGCGGGTGACGGTCCGGGCGTGCCTCGAGCGCCTCGTCGGTGGCGCGACCGAGGAGACGATCGTCGCGCGCGTCGGCGAAGGTATTGTCAGCGCGATCGGTAGCGCCGAGTCGTACAAGGACGTCCTCGAGAAGCCCGAGGCGATCTCGCGGCTGGTCCTCGAGAAGGGTCTCGATGCCGGAACGGCGTTCGACATCCTCTCGATCGACGTCGCGGATGTGAGCGTCGGCTCGAACATCGGCGCGAAGCTCCAGGCCGACCAGGCCGAGGCGGACAAGCAGATCGCCCAGGCGAAGGCCGAGGAGCGGCGGGCGATGGCGGCCGCCCGCGAGAAGGAGATGGACGCGCTCACCCAGGAGAACCGGGCGAAGGTCGTCCTCGCGGAGGCGGAGATCCCCAAGGCGATGGCTCAGGCGTTCCGCGAGGGCAACCTCGGGATCATGGACTACTACTTCCTCAAGAACGTCCAGGCCGACACCGGGATGCGGAACTCGATCGGAGGGATCGAGGACCAGGGCGGCGGCCAGGGCGAGTCCTCGGCGTAGCGCGGCGAAACCGTGGACTTCGACGACATCCTGAAGGCGGTCTGCCTCATCTCGTTTCTCCTCTTCTCGGTGGCCGAGCCGCTGATCCGGTGGCTGGCCGGCGCGTTCGGGAGCACGGGCGAGGAGGAGGAGCAGCCGCTCGTCGGCCGGGAGGCCCGGGCCGGGCGTGAGGCGCGCGAGGCGCGGCTGGAGCGCCCGGCGGCGGCTCGCCGGAAGGCGGAGTCCGAGCGGACCCCGTTCCAGGAGCTGCAGCGGATGCTCCAGGACATGGAGGAGGGCGAACCGGGCTCGGCGACCCGTCCCGGTCCCGAGCGGGCGCGCGCCCTCGACCGGGGGCGCGACCCGCGCGAGGTCGAGCGGGAGCGGCGGCGTGAGGCGCGTCGATCGGCTCGGCGGGCGGCGGAGTCCCGGCGCGTCGCGCCGCGGAGCGCCGCGCCGGCGCCGACGCGATCGACCGTCGAGCACAAGCCGCTCCCCTCGGAGGTGCGCCACGACCTGCCGCCGCTCCATGCCATCCGACGAGCGCCGGCCGCCCGGGTGGAACCCCGACGGACCAAGGGGCTCGGCACCGTCGTCCAGCGTCGGCTCGCGCGTCTGGACGACCTCCAGAAGGCGATCGTCCTCGCCGAGCTGCTCGGGCCGGCGCCCGCCGTGAGGCGCTACGTGGACCGAGGCCAGGAGGGCGCCGGCGGGGGGGGAGGAGTCGGCATCGACGCGAACGTGGCGGTCGGAGGCGGTCCCGGCGGCGGGATGGGGGCGCCCGGCGCGGTCGGTCCGGTCGCGATGCGAGCGCTCGGCCTCCTCGCGCCGCCGAACGTCCGCCGGGCGATGGCGGAGGCCCGAGCCGCGGCGCGCGCCGCGGAGTCGGCGGAGACCGAGGCCGGTCCGCCGGCGAAGGAGGAGACCGAGTACGTCGGCTCCGAGACCGACGCCGTCATGGACGTGGTCACCGCCGATGACCCGGAGCCGGACCCGGAGGCGGAGGCGGACGAGATTGACGCGGCGCCCGTGCCCGAGCCCGAGCCGGTGACCGAGCCCGCAACGGAGACGGAGACCGCACCCGAGACCGAGACTGCGACGGCACCCGAGACCGAGACTGCGACGGCGCCCGAGACCGAGACGGCGACCGAGACCCCGACCGAGACCTCGACCGCGACGGGCTCCGAGACGGCCATCGAGCCCGTGGCGACCGACGTCGCCGAGTCGGCGACCGAGTCGACCGACGGGGACACCGAGCCAGCGGCTAGCGTCGCGGATGGTCCCGCCGAGGATGCCGAGGCGGGCGAGAGCCCGCCGAGCCCCGAGGCGGCCCAACCGACGGAGACGCCGGAAGCGCCGGAGACGCCAGAAGACGACGCCGAGGTCTCCGAGGCTCCCGCCGAGGAGGCCGGGCCGACGCCCGCGACGGACGACGCGGAGTCCGAGACGTCGTCGACCGACGCCGGGCCGATCGCGCCGGCGCCCGCCGAGGAGACGACGCCGGACGAGCCGCCCTCCGATGCTCCGAAGGACGGTGACGACCGAGCGGGCTAGCCGGCGCTCTGGCGGGGATTCCAGGCATCGCGACGCGACGGCAGCGGCTCGGCGACGCCCGATTCAATCCGTGTAATCCGCGAAATCCGCGGTTCGGTCTCTCGGCGTTGAACCAGTGGGAACCGCGGATTACGCGGATTACGCGGAATGCGAGTTGCCAGCGTCCGGGTTCATTGCCGCTGGCCGGGCTCGTTCCAGGCATCGCGACGCGACGGCAGCGGCTCGGCGACGCCCGATTCAATCCGTGTAATCCGCGAAATCCGCGGTTCCACCGTGGCCCCTCGGGAGGGGGGACGGGAGGCCGCGGTCAGCGTCCGCGGTCGTCGCGCTTGCTCTGGTACCGCCGGATCAGCTCACGGATCTGGAACTCGTCCTTGCGCAGCTCGGCCAGGCCGCGCTCCTCGTCGATCTGCCCGAACGCGCGGAAGCCCTGCTTGAAGGCCTTCTCGAGCTCGGCGCGGGCCTCGAGGCGCCGCTCGTACTCGCCGCGGTACTGGGCGTGCTCCACCGCGAGGGCGAAGTGGATCATGCCCGCGTCCTCGTCGTCAGCCCCGGTCAGGAAGCGTTTCCGCGCGCGCTCGAGCTCGTCGACGGCCCGGCGGAGGCGGGAGGTGCGGATGAGGAGGAGGATCCGGAGCGTCGTCGCGAGCTGATCGCTCTCGCTCCCGGCGGCGGCTTCGCCCAGGTCGTCGATGAGCGGACCGAGCCGAGGCTCCGGCTCCGACTCGGGTCGCGCGGTCAGGGCAAGACCCTGGAGATAGGCCCGCGCCGTCAGCAGGGCAGGACGCGCCGGGCTGCTCGGGCCGGCCTCCTCGATCGCCGTCCCGAGCTCGGTGACGCCGGCGGCGATCCCGGCGCTCTTCAGGGTCGTCTCGATCTCGGCCGCCGCCTGGAGGAAGCGGCAGGCGTAGACGCCGCGCCGGGACCCTGCCCGGGCGTAGTCGACGAGCGCCGCGAGCTGGCGTCCGGTCGCCCGGGCGACGTGTCCGCGGGTGTAGTAGACCTCGGCCGTCGTCGCGTCCGCCGTCGGTCCCGCGCTCTCGAGCAGCTCGAGCGCCTGGTCGAGGATCGGGAACGCCTCCTCGGCGTCGCCCTCGTCGAGGAGCCGCTTGGCTCCCTCGAGGATCTCGCCCACCTGGGCCGTCCGCGCGGCGCGGGCGTCGGCGAGGAGACCTCGAACCCGCGTCGCGAGGGCGACCTTCCCGGCCCGGGTGGCGAGGCGCTCCTCGAGGGCGAGGCCCTCGACCTTGGTGTCGAGGGCGAGGGTGGTGTCCTCGCGGAGGGCGGCGAGCTCGGCGAGGGCGCCGTTCCGGTCGCCGCTCACCGTCCGGGCGCGGGCGGCCAGGATCCGGCTCTCGATCCGGACGTCACGGAGGGGCTCGAGGGCGCGCAGGGTGGTCGGGTCCGCGTCCCGGACCGACTCGGCGAGCCGGGCGGCGCGGGCCGCGAGCTCGAACGGCCGCTCCACCTCGGCGTTCTCGGCGACCTCGATCATGATCTGGATCAGCCCGAGGAGGGCGAGGGCGTCCTCGGGGTTGGCGTGCACCGCGCGCTCGAGGTCCGCGAGGACGACCGCTCGGGCGGCCCGCGCCGGGTCGGCCGAGCCCTCCCGGGCGCCCTCGCCCGTCCGCGACGAGCGGAGGAGCTGCGCGCGGAGCCAGTAGGCGGTCGAGCTCGCCGGCGAGACCTCGACGGCGCGCGCGACCGCGGCCAGCGCGGCGCGGCGGTCGACCGACCGAAGAGAGCGTCGCCACTCGGCGACCGCGGCGACCGCCACGCCGAGGGCGCCGCGGCGCTCCGCGATCCGGTGGGCCTCCTCGCGGAGGGCGCGGCGACGCGCATCCTGGGCCTCCGCCCGGCGACCGGGGCGGGCGTGGAGGACGTGGCCGAGGAGCGAGGCGATCGTCGGGTCCTCCCCGCCGGCGCGCTCGTCGGCGCGGCGCAGGAGCGCCTCGGCGCGCCCCATCGGGCTGTCGTCCTCCTCGGGCGGCTTCCAGGCCGTTCGGTGGCGACCGATCTCGATCATCGCCGCGGTGAGCTCCACGCTGGCCGCGGTCGGGCGCGCGTCGCTCCAGCCGTGGGTGAGGAGCTCGGCCTCGTCGCGGACGGGCGCGCCGGCGGCGAGCATCTCCCGGGCGGAGGCGAGGATCCGCTCGGCCGCCTCGACGTCGGGGAACCAGCCGTCCCACGGCGTCCCCTCGGCGCTGTCGACGCCCGCCGCGCGCGCGTGCGGGTCGTCGCGCCTGGCGCGGCTCGGGAGAGGGCCGAAGACGGGGTCGGCGAGCACCATCCGCGCCTGGAGCAGCCGCCCCGCGATCGTGGCGGGCGGGTCGTCGCTCGTCCCGAGGTGGCGGAGCGCGGCATCGGAGCGGTCGTCGTGGACGGCGAGGACGGCGAGCCGCACCCGCGCGTGGTGGGCGAGCGCGGCCCGTTCGAGGTTCGCGACCGCCGCGCCGGCCGCCCGGGCGAGGTCGACGGGCGACGCATCGGGCGTCCACGCGGCGAGGCGGCGGCCGAGGTCGGCCGGGGCGCCCTCGGGCGACGCGGCGACGGCCGCGATCACCGCCTCGTAGTGGCGCCGCGCCTCCTCGGGTCGAAGGTCGCGCTCGTGAAGGGCGCCGGCGCCGAGGCTCGCCCAGATCGAAGCGCCGCGGGTCCGGGCCTGGTCGAGGCTCTCGGCGACGTCGGCCGCCCCGCCGGCGCGCGCGGCGAGGAGCGCGCGGGCGTGGAGGATGTGCGGCTCGGCGCGGCTGCCGAAGCGATCGGCCGCCTCGGTCGCGGCCCGCCGCGCGGCGCCCGCGCGACCGGCCGCGTCGGCGAGGGCGCGCGCCCGGAGGAGGACGAGCTCGCGGGCGAGGTCGGGGCCGGTCGTCGGGCGCTCGGCCAGGGCGGCCGCGTCCTCGAGGGCGCGGCTCGGCGCGCCGGCGGCGAGACGCGCCCGCGCGCGTCCGAGGAGGCCGGCGCCGAGGAGATCGTCGTCCGGCGCGGGCGCCGCGAGGACCTCGTCGTAGGCCGCCGCCGCCTCCGCGGGACGTCCGGCGATCTCGAGGGCGAGCCCCCGCCGGAGCAGCACCGGCCGAGGTCGCGTGGGATCCGCCGCGGTCAGCACCGCGGCGGTGAGCTGCAGGGCGCGGCCGGCGTCGCCGACGTAGATGTGGAGATCGATCGCGCGCAGCCGCGCGGCGCGGCGCAGCGGCGTCTCCGGGGCGAGCTCCGCGGCGATGTCGTAGCGACTGGCCGCGGCGCTCGGGTCGCCCGCGAGGGCGGCGACGTCGCCGCTCGAGAGGGCGGCGCGCCAGGCGAGGCGGGCGCGCTCGTCGCGCGACTCCTCGAGGTAGGCGCGGACGGCGGCGACGACATGCGGCGGGCCGTCGCCGTCCTCGGCGACCTCGAGGGCGGCGAGGGCGGCCTCGGCGTCGGCGAGGGCGTCACGCGCGCCCCGCGGATCGCGGCTCGCGACCGATGCCTCGACCCCTTCGAGGGCCGTCAGGGCCCGCTCGACCGACGTGCGGAGCTCCGCGCGGCGCGTCTCCGCCTCGCGCGCGGCGATCGCGGCCGGGTCGTCCTCCGCTCCCTGGGCGGCGAGGAGCTCGAGGGCGAACGCGATGCCGCTGGCCGCGAGGGCGACGCTGACCGCGACCGCGGCGCCGACGCGGGCGGCGCGACCGCGGAGGAGCCGGCCGGCGCGCCGGCGGCGGCGACCGGGCGGCGGCGCGGACGGCGCCTCGCCTTTGCGGATCTTGTCGAGGTCGTCGGCGACGTCGTCCGCGCGCTGATAGCGATGCTCGCGCTCCTTCTCGAGGCAGCGGGCGATCACGTCATCGAACACGGCCGGGATGGTCGGATCCCACTTCCGCACGCTCTTGGCCTCGCGGTCGAGGATCTGACGGTACACCTCGACGACCGTCGCGCCGTTGAACGGGACGGCGCCGGTCAGGCACTCGAAGAGGACGACGCCGATCGCCCAGGTGTCGGCCCGGCGGTCGACGTCGTTGTCGCCGCGCACCTGCTCGGGGGCCATGTAGAACGGCGTCCCGACGGCCGCCCCGGTCCGGGTGAGGCGGCCGCCCTCGTCGTCCTCGAGGTCGAGCTGGGCGAGGCCGAAGTCGGTCACCTTCGCCTCGCCCTCGCGGGTGACCAGCACGTTGGCCGGCTTGAGGTCGCGGTGGACCAGCCCGGCGTCGTGGGCGTGCTCGAGGGCGCGGGCGACCTCGGAGACGAGGCGCGCGAGCTCCATCGGCTCGGGGCGGTGCTCCTTGCAGAACTCGTCGAGGGCGACCCCGTCGATGAGCTCCATCGTCAGGTACGGGTAGCCCCGCTCGTTGCCGACGTCGTGGACGGTGACGATGCCCGGGTGGCGGAGGCGGGAGGCCGCCTGCCCCTCGCGCCGGAAGCGGCGGATCTGACGCTCGGTCGCCTCGGCGCCCGCCTTGAGCACCTTCAGGGCGACCTCGCGCCGGAGGCTGGTGTCGCGGGCGCGGAAGACGATCCCCATGCCGCCGCGGGCGATCTCGCCGAGGATCTCGTAGCGTCCGAACGGCACCGGCGCGCCGGTCGTGGCGGCGCACGCGACCTGCACCTCGAGCGAGGGGGAAGGGATGGCCGCGTCGCCATCGAGGTCGTCGGAGATCGAGGCGGGCGGGGGGCTCGCCGCGCCGCCGGCCGACGCGTTGCTGACGATCGTCTCGCGCGCCGAGACCGGAAGCCCGTCGCGGTCTCGGCTCCCGTACGACTCACCCGGCGGCGGCCCGTCGGCCGTCCGGCTCATCGACTCCGCGTCGCGGGCCGGACGCTGCGGCGAGGTCGGGCGGCCGCGGCCGGGACCGGGGCTCGCCGCGCCCGTTTTGATCCGCGGCTTGAGGCCGCGCCAGACCTCCTTCCAGAAGAAGATCGTCGGCTGGATCCCCTCGCCCGACTCGGCCCGCGAGCGGGACCGGCTCGTGCCGACGAGGCGCTTCGCCTGCGTCGCGGCGATCCGGCTGGCCCACCGCGGGAACTCGTCGTCGCGAGAGTAGCGGGCGAGGTTGCGGTAGATCGCGACGAACCCCTCGCGGAGGAGGTCGCGCGCCTCCTCCTCGGAGGAGGCGTGGGGGCTCACCGCCCGGAAGACCACCTTGCGGTGGCGGACGTAGATGTCCTTGCAGGCGTCGACGTCGCCGGCCAGGGCGCGGACGACGAGGTCGGCATCGGCGATGGAGGTGGCGCGGGCGTCCCCCGGCATGGGCTCCCCTTCGGTCGATCCTCCCTCAGTCTATGCGGACGACCGAGAAGGCTCCACGGCCGGGGCGAGGCGGAATCGGCTCGTTCACTTGGGAGCCCGGTAGAGGACGGTTCCGTGCGGGTTGCTCATGACGAGGCGGGGCGAGCCGTCGCGGAGCAGCGTCATCTGAACGCGGCCGCGGGCGGCGTCGTCGCGGAAGAGGAGCTGCGGCATCTCGTTCTCCCAGAGGCGCAGCCCGAACCGGGCCTGCTGGAGCGAGTCGTTCATCGTCATCACCGGCAGCCCGTCCCCGAGCAGCTTGTAGAGGCTCCGCACCCGGCCCTCCTTGTCCATCATCACGAGGGTCGGCTCCTGTTCGGAGGCGTTGGTCAGGACCGAGAGGCCGACGCGCGCGACGCCCTTCTGATCGAACATCTGGAGGGTGGGGCTGTAGTCCCGGGTCACCTTCAGGAACGTGCGGAGCTTGCCGTTCTCGTCGGTCAGGGCGAGGGCCGGCTCGTCATCCCCGAGGATGCTCAGGGCGACCCGCACCTGACTGTGCTGATCGAAGAGCTGGATCGTCGGCGAGCCATCGCCGGTGACGCCCCACATCCCCCGCGTCGTCCCCTTGGCGTCGACGAGGAGGAACTTCTGGGCCTGCAGCGTCCGGGCGGGACCCGGGGAGCCTTGACCGGTCAGGAGGAAGACCGACGCGAGGGCGACGGCGACGCCCGCGCCGATCCGCTCGAGGCGGTGACGACGCTCGACCCGGTCGAGGCGGTTTCGGAGCTCGGTGATGGAGGGATCTGGATGGGACACGGTGGGGCTCCAGGGCTCGGGTTGGGTGGTGGCTCGATTCTACTTGGTCCGGGTGGGGTGGGTCGATCAGGCGGATGGGGAAGGAGGGTGGCGATCCTCCAGCGGCAGGGTTCCTGGAACGGGCCCGCGCAACGGCAATGAACCCGGACCCTGGCAACTCGCATTCCGCGTAATCCGCGTAATCCGCGGTTCCCGCTGGTTCGACGCCGAGAGTGACCGAACCGCGGATTTCGCGGATTGCGCGGACTGTCGCGGGCCGTGCCTCGTCGTCGTCGGGGCGAGCCCGCGAAGCTGGCTACCCGATCTCCGCCAGCGCCTCCCGCACATCCTCGATCGCCATCGCCACCCGATCCGCATGCGTCCGGAACGCCAGGACGCACAGCCGAGGCGTGAAGACGCCGCGCAAGATCGTCCCCGAGATCAGGACGCGGCCGCGGGCGTTCACGCGCTCGGTCAGCTCGCGGTTCTTCGCCGAGAGCGCCTCGGCGTCCAGGTCCGGGCGGTCGATCGAGAACGGGACGACGGTGAGCTCGGGCTCGGCGACGATCCGGATTCCCTCGATCGCGCGGAGGGCCTCGGTCGCGTCGCGGATGATGTCGAGCTTCTCCTGCAGCGTCGATCGGAACGCGGCGACGCCGTGGAGGGTGAGGGGGAGCCAGACCTTGAGGCCCCGGTAGGGTCGGGAGAGCTCCGGGCTGATCTGGCACCAGTCGACGCGGTCCGGGTCGTCCTGGCGGGTCGGGAGGTAGTCCGCCCAGACGCCGTGGCTCGCCTCGAGCGTCGCGCGGTCGCGGACGATCAGCGCTCCGGTTCCGAACGGGAGGAAGAGGCCCTTGTGCGGGTCGAGGGTGATCGAATCGGCCCGGGCGAGGCCGGACAGGCGCCGCCGGCCGTGCTCGGTCAGGAGGAAGAACCCGCCGTAGGCGGCATCGGCGTGGAGCCAGAGGCCCTCGGCCTCGGCGAGGTCGGCGAGCGCGTCGAGGTCGTCGATCGCGCCGGTGTTGGTGGTGCCCGCGCTCGCGACGATCAGGAAGGGCTGCTTCCCGGCGGCGCGGTCCTCGCGGATCGCCTCGACGACGAGGTCGACGCGGAGGCGGAAGAGCTCGTCGGTCTCGATCGTCCGCACGTTCTTCGCGGGGATCCCGGCGAGGCGCGCCGCCTTTCCGACCGAGTGGTGGATCTGGTCGGAGACGTAGACCGTTCCGCCCGCGAGGCCGTCCTCGGGGAGGCGGTCGCATCGCGCGGCGATGACGCCCGAGAGGGTGGCGAGCGAGCCGCCCGATGTGAGGAAGCCGAGCGAGGCCGCGCCGTAGCCGACGAGGTCGCAGAACCACCGGACGACGTCGAGCTCGAGCCGGGACAGCACCGGCGCCGGCGTCCACACGCCGGTGTAGCGGTTGGTCGCGTCGGCGAGGAGCCCGGCGACGGCCGTGGTGAAGATCCCGCCGCCGGGGATGAACGCGAGGTACCCCGGCCCGGCGGCGTTGAAGCTCTTCGGGATCGCGCGCTCGAAGAGCAGCTCGAGGAGCTCATCGAGGGGGCGGCCCGCGTCGAGGATCGGGATCGAGGTCGCGCGGGCGACCTCGTCGGCGTCCTCGAGATCGGATGCCCGCTGCTGCGGGAGCGTCTCGATGTGCTCGATGAGCCGCTCGGAGACGGCCTCGACGAGGCTCCGCATCGCGGCGGCGTCGGGCTCGAGCGGCCAGGAGGGCGGCGCCGGCGGGGTCTCGGGCGAGGTCATGACGGCGACGACCATCGTCGTCGCGGTCGCGAAATGCAACCCCGTCGCGACGGCCCCGTCAGTCGCCGCCCCCCGCGTCGTCGCCCGCGTCGGGCTCGTCGGTCACGACGACGAACTTCGCGAGCGTGACCGAGAGGAGCATGGCGAGGTCGGCGCTCCCCGACCCTCCCCGGCGGTACGGGATGCGGATCGGGTCGGCGGGCATCTGGTCGTAGAACGGGTCGACCGTGACCCACTCGCCCGCCCAGACCTCGATCCACCAGTGAGGGTGGAGGAAGCCGCCGAGTCGGACCAGGCTGACGCCGGCGACGAGGCGGGTCGGGATCCCGGCCGCGTGGCAGAGCGAGTCGAGGGCGGCGGCCATCTCCTCGGCCGGGCTCGCCGGGAGGAACTGGGGCGAGAGCTCGAGCTCGGGACACTGGCGGAGGAAGCCGATCGACCGGCTCCGGACCCAGCGCTTGAGGGCGCCGGCCGCGCCGAGGACGCGCGTCTCATCCCCGATGATCCCGCGGGCCAGCGCCTTCGCCGCCTCGCTCGGCGCCTTGCGCTCGCGGAGGTCGCGCTCGCGCTCCTTCGGCACGGTGATCGGCAGGGTCGCCTCGAAGACCCGGGCATCGGACTCCTCGAAGCGGAGGAGGAACTGCCCGCCCTTCTCGCGCTTGGCGGACACGCCCGGACCGAGGTCGTCGGCGAGCTCGTTGAGCTGCTGCGCGCGGAGGGTGACGACGGTGTCGGGCGAGCGCGGCGGGATCCGTCCCTCGAGGGGGAGCCGCATCGCGTTCTCGAAGAGGCTGAGGTCGACCGCGCCGGGGTCGGTCCGGCGGACCGTCTCGGGCGACTCGGGCACGCCGACGATCATCGAGCTGAACCGCTCGAAGATCTTGGCGCCGGTGTCGTCGTAGGCGGCCTCCGAGCGGGGCTTCCCGGGCGAGTGGATCGCCGCCCGGTAGAAGCGGCGGAGCGCTCCGTGGACGACCCGCTCCTCGACCCCGAGGAACTCGATCGTCATGTCGTCGATGGCGAGCGTCGTCGGGTTCAGGAACTTGATCTCGCCGCGGAGGCCGGCGTGCGCCTCGCCGCTCAGGATCGCCGACTCGAGGAAGCAGGCGTCGCGCAGGGTGATGCGGTCGGCGCCCGGCACCTCCTTCTGACGCTCCTCCCCGTCGCCCCGGATCGTCAGCCGGAGGACGCCGTCGTCGCCGACCGAGCCGAACGTCTCGCGGTTGCCGGCCGGGTTCGTGATCCGGATGTCGACGAAGAGGAGGGGGCCGTCGCCCTCTTCGGAGAACTCGTAGCGGACGCGCACGCCGGTGGTCGCAGGCCCCATCGCGACCGCGCTCTCCTGGTCGATCAGGAAGACCCGCTTCCCGTCCTTGAGGCGGTGCTCGTAGTGGCTGAGGGTGTAGCCGACCTTGCGCGTCCCGAGGAAGAGGGCGCGGCTCTTGGTGCCCTCGAGGACGGCGAGCCCGCCGCGGGCGCGGTCGCGGAGGTCGTCGATCATCGGGCCGAGCTCGGTCCGGTGACCGCCCGTCATGATGTAGGCCCGCTCGAGATCGGACAGCGACGAGAGGATCTCGCCGCGGCTCCGCCGGAGCGCGGAGCGGCGTTCGAGGGCGATCGTCCGCTCGGGGGCAATGTCGATCGCCTTGCCGAGGGCGTCGATCGCCTGGCGGAACTCGGCGACCTGCTCGTGGGCGCGGGCGACGGCGAGCCACACCCACAGCCGGTTGGGGTCCTCGTCGATCGCCGCCTGGAGGTCATCGATCGCGCCGCGGGCGTCGCCGAGGGCGAGCGACGCCCGTCCGCGGACAGCGTGGGCGTCGGTTCGCGTCGGCCCGGACGCGTCGCCGAGCAGGGCGAGCGCCTGATCGGCGTCGTCGATGGCGGCGTCGGCCAGGCCCCGGGCGAGGCGGTAGCGCGCCCGGACGACGAGGGCGCTCGGGTCGGGGCCGTTCTCGGGGTCGTCGCCGTCGCTCGGGTCGTCGAGGAGTCGATCGGAGATCTCCTCGACGAGGTCCTCGACGCGGGCGACGAGGGAGGCGTCGGGGTCGAGCTCGGCGTAGACCTCCTCCTCGAGCACCGGCAGGAGGGCGGCGAGCGCCGCCGGCGAGCGAGGCGCGATGGCGAGCCCGGCGTGCGCGTCGTCGATCGCCGCCCGGATCAGCTCCTCGGCGCCGCCGGCCCGGCGCTCGAGGGCGCGGGTCGCGAGCTCGACGCGGACGCGGGCGCGGTCGATGAGCGCGGTCGGGTGCTCGGGGTAGACGGCGAGCACCTGATCGAGCTGAAGGCGACGCTTCTCGTCGTCGAGGGAGGACGGGATCGCGGCGAAGAGGCGGTCGGCCGTCTCGGCGGCCTGGGCGCGGCTTCGGAGGACCCGCTCCTCGCGCTTGGCCTCGCTCATCCCGGGGTCGAGCTCGAGGGCGCGCTCGATCAGTCCGAGCGCCTCTCGTGGATTGGAGCTGGCGCGAGCGCGGGAGACGAGGGTCGCGGCCTCCAGCCGCCGCTCGCGGGCGAGCCGCTCGAGGGTCGCCGTCGCCTCGCGGTCGGCGAGGACGTTCGCGCGCCACCGGTGGGCCGCGAAGGCGCCGCCCGCTCCGACGAGGACGACGGTGATCGCGACGCCGACGGCGTTTCGGCGCAGCAGGCGGGCGAGGCGCCGGCCGAGGCCGGGCGGGCGCGCCCGGATCGGCTCGTCGTCGAGGTAGCGCCGGAGGTCGGCGGCCAGGGCCGCGGCGGACGGATAACGACGGTCGGGGTCGCGCTCCATCGCCTTGCAGCAGATGGTCTCGAGGTCCTTGGGGACCGACGAGCGCACCGAGCGCGGCGGATCGGGGTCGCGGTTGATGAGCGAGGCGATGACGACGGTGGGGTTGGGACCGGTGTAGGGAGGGCGTCCCGTCAGGCACTCGTAGAGGACGGCGCCCAGGCCGTAGACGTCGCTCCACGTCCCGATCTGGTCCTGCTGTCCCGTCGCCTGCTCGGGCGCCATGTAGACCGGCGTGCCGAGGACGGCGCCCGTCACGGTCAGCCCCGAGTCGCCGTCGGCGGTCACCGGGCGGGCGAGGCCGAAGTCGACGACGACCGGACGGCCACCGTTCTCGACGAGGACGTTGTGCGGCTTGAGGTCGCGATGGAGGACGCCGGTGTCGTGGGCGTAGCCGATCGCCTCGGAGATGGCGCGGACGATCCGGGCCGCCTCGCGCGGCTTCATAGTCTCGGCCGTCGTGATGGCGTTGAGCGGTTGCCCCTCGATGAGCTCCATCGCGATGAAGGGCGCGCCCTCGTGCTCGCCGACGTCGTAGACGCCGGCGATGCCCGGATGTCGGAGCGAGGCGCTGGTGCGCGCCTCGTTGAGGAAGCGCTTGATCGTCACCTCGGACTGGCTCCGCGCGCCGACGAGCACCTTGAGGGCGACCTTGCGGTTGAGGTGACGGTCGAACGCGACCCAGACGACGCCCGCGCCGCCGCTGCCGAGCTCGCTCAGGAGGACGTAGCGGTCGCCGAAGCGGCGCTTGGGGTCGGCGGCGGCCTCGGAGATGCTGTCGTGGAGGCGCGCCTGGCGTCCGTCGAAGCGGGTCGAGTCCATCGCGGCGAGGAGACGGCCGCTGCTCGCCGGCCCTCGGACGCCCGGGGACGGTGGCGAACCCGGAGGGTTGGCCGTGCCCGACGGAGGTCTCGCCGCGGGCTGGAGCGGCGCGGGGGTCAGCCGACCCGAGCCGGGCCGGGGGGGCGGCGCCGGCGGGAGGCGTCCCGAGCCGGCGGCGGGCGGCGTCATGCCAGGACTGGTCGGCGGGCGCGGTCGACGCTGAGGCAGCGGCGGAGGCGGCCGCGGGGGGCCGGCGGAGGCATCACCGGTCGGCGTCGGCGTCGTCCCCGAAGGGGAGGGCTCGGTCATCGTCGACAACCCGTCCGTCCCCGGGCACGGTCGGTCCGCGCCGGGGCCGTCGCCATCGTAGCCGACGCCATCGCGCGCTTCAAATCGGTGCGGATGCGGACCTTGGGAGCGCGGGCATCGTCGCGGGTTCGTCTTCCGTCTCGATCTGGCGGGGTGCAACGGTTGCGTTAAGTCGTTGTCGGCATGAGCCTGGAGCTTTGGCAGGGCGCTTGCGTTACCCCGGACGAAGAGCACGAACGAGGGGAACGAGCCATGACGACCGCGACCGCCGACCAGACCGCCCAGAAGAAGCTGATCAAGCTGCGCTGCAGCCGCTGCGGAAACGCGATGCGCGTCCGCGCCAAGAGCGTCCGGGCGAAGGTCCAGTGCGACCGTTGCCGCAAGACGTTCCGGATTCCGCAGCGGGCGAAGGAGCAGGCGCGGGTCGCCCGTCGCGCGCCGTCGCTCTCGCAGTCACTCGTCATGGTGGCCCGGGCCTGCCCGAGCTGCCTCGTGCCGATCCCCCCCGCCATGCGCCGCTGCGCCCGCTGTGAAGAGGTCCAGCCGCCCTCGTCGCTCTTCGACGCGCCGGCCGCGGAGGAGCGCTCGAGCTACGTGGTCGCCGGCGCCGTCGCCGCGATCGTCTTCGTCGCGGTGTTCCTCGTGAGCTCCGGCCTCGTGTAGCGAGGTCTCCTGAGCTTCCGCCCGAAGGGGTCAGGTCTCGGATGTTCGCATTAACGGCGTTGATGCGAAGATCCGAGACCTGACCCCTTCGCCCATCGGGACCCTTCCGCGAGCTTTCCCCCACGCGTTCCAGGTGTTAATTTCTCTCCCTTCGATCGCGCCGATGGCGTCGAGGGGAGAGTCGCTCGGATGCACTACGGTCCCGAGTTCGTCGTCGTCCTCGTCGTCTGCGCCTGCCTTCTCTTCGGCGCGGCGATGCGCGTCTTCGCGGCCTGGACGCGGGTTCCCTTCACGATCGCGATGCTCCTGCTCGGGATCGTGGCCGGGTGGGGCGTCCACTACCTCACCGGGGATTCGCCCGACCCCGGCGGCAGCTCCCACCACCTGGGCGGCATGGGCGTCCTCGGTCGGATCTGGCATGGGGCGAGCGCGGTCTCTCCCTACCTGATCATCTACGTCTTCCTCCCCGCCCTGGTCTTCGAGAGCGCCTACGCCCTCAAGGTCCACGCCTTCAAGAAGAACCTCGGCGCGGTCGCGATCCTCGCGGTCCCGGCCCTCATCATCGCCACCGGCGCGACCGCGGCGATGATGGTCGGGCTCACCTCCCTCGCGCCGCACCTTCACTGGGGCTGGGCCGCGGCCCTCGTCTTCGGCGCGCTCATCAGCGCGACCGACCCGGTCGCGGTCGTCGCGATCCTGAAGGAGACGGGCGCGCCGAAGCGGCTCGGCGTCCTCATCGAGGGCGAGTCGCTCCTCAACGACGGAACCGCGATCGTCGCCTTCACCGTCCTCCTCGGGCTGCTCACCGCCGCGGCCGGCGTCGGCGATCACGGCGCCGCGGCGGGGCACGGTCCCGGCGGCGCCGAGCGCGACGCGGCCCACGCGACCCACGAGGGCGCCGGCGAGATCAACCCGTTCGAGATCGTCCTCGAGTTCTTCTGGGTGGTGCTCGGCGGGATCATCGTCGGGATCGTCCTGTCGTTCGTCCTCACGAGCTGGATCGCGCGGACCTTCAACGACCCGTTGACCGAGATCACCCTGACGCTCGTCCTGGCCTACTCGTGCATGCTCGTGGCCGAGGGTCTCTTCCACGTCTCGGGGGTCATGGCCGTTGTCACCGCCGGGCTGTGGATGAGCGCGACCGGCAAGACCCGCGTCTCGCCCGAGGTCGAGCACTTCCTCCACCAGTTCCTCGAGATGCTCGCCTACATCGCGAACACCCTGATCTTCTTCCTGGTCGGGATCGTGATCGCTCAGACGGTCGACAACGCGAAGCCGGTCGACTTCCTGATCGTGCTGGCCGCCTACCTCGGCATCCTCGTGATCCGGTTCGTCCTCACCTTCACCTTCCGCCCGGTGATGAACCTGGTCAGTCAGCCCGTCTCGGTCGGCGAGGCGACCGTGATGGCCTGGGGCGGGCTGCGCGGCGCGGTGTCGCTCGCCCTCGCGCTCGTGGTGGTGAGCGCGCCGGGGGTCAGCGAGGTGCTCGGCCAGCAGATGCTCGGCTTCACCGCCGGCATCGTCCTGCTCACGATCCTCGTCAACGGATCGACCACCGGACGCGTCCTGGCCATGTTCGGCTTCGACAAGGCGCCGCTGACCGATCAGATGGCGCAGGCGACGGCGCGCGCGACGGTCCTCGACGAGGTCGAGAAGCGGATCGGCGAGGTCGCCCAGAGCCGCGACCTCCGGACCGTGAGCTGGAAGGACGTCAGCAGCGACCTCTCATCGCGCAAGGCGGAGGTGCGCCTCGCGCTGGACGAGACGCGCGGCGCCCTCGAGAAGCTCCCGCTGACCGAGCGGGCGCGCGGCTACTGGCGGCAGGCGCTCGAGGTCGAGCGGCGCGCCTACTGGAAGGCCTACGCCCAGGGCACCCTCGGGCCGCGGGCGGCGCAGATCCTCGACCACGAGGTCGAGGTGCAGCTCGATGCCCTCTCCGCCGACTCGATCGAGCCGCCCGAGTCGCGGACGGCCGAGCTCGGTGGCGCCGGGCGGCTGGCCGGCCTGAAGAAGCGCGCCGGGGTCGGAAACCTCGAGTTCGAGCGGCTGGCCCTCCTGTACGACCTCTGGCGGGCCGAGTCGCTCGGCGCCGACGCCGTCCTGAAGAGCCTCGACGAGATGCGGGAGGCCGACGAGACCGAGCTCGAGCAGCTCCGGGGCACCTACCGCCGCTACGCTCGCGATGGGAAGACGCGCCTCGAGGATCTGCGGTCGAACCTCCCCGAGGTGACCCAGGCCATCGAGACGCGGCTCGCCAAGCGCATCCAGCTCAACTTCGAGCGCGAGGGCTACGAGCACCTCGCCCACGCCGGCGCGATCGACGAGGGGACCGCCGGCGAGGCGATCGCGTCTGTCCAGCAGAGCATGAAGGCGCTCCAGTTCGGGGCGACGCGCGTCGACCTTCCGGAGACGGCCGAGCTCTGCCGCGAGAGCCCGCTCTTCCGCGACCTCGACGACGCGGCGATCGCCGAGCTGGCCGAGCTGACGCACGAGCGCGTCCTGTCGCCCGGCGACGTGCTCTTCAAGGAGAGAGACGTGGGCGACAGCATGTACATCATCGCCCGCGGCGCGGTCGAGGTGGTGATCACGATCGACGGCACCGAGACGGTCGTCGACGTCCTCGGCGGCGGCGACATCATCGGCGAGATGTCGCTCCTCACCGGCGCCCCGCGCACGGCGACGATCCGGGCGGCGACGACCGTCACCCTCGGCCGGATCGAGAAGAAGGCGTTCGAGCACCTGATGGAGACCCAGCCCAAGCTGCGCGAGCGGGTCTGGGAGGCCTTCGGACGGGCCGCCTTCGACAACCACCTCCGCGACCAGCCGGGCTTCGATCACCTCGACCACGACGACCGGATCCTCTGGATCCGGGCCGGCGAGGCGGTCGTCCTCGGCGATCACGACGTCTTCGAGCCCGGTGAGGCGGCCTTCGCGTTCGTCGTCACCGGACGGCTGACGACCGACGACGGCGCGACCGCCGCGGCGCCCAACATGGTGATGATCGACGCCGATCAGGTCTACGAGGCCTCCGGGGAGACGCGCGTCGTCCGGCTCCCGTCGTTCGAGCGCGTGGTCCAGCGCGACACGGCCGGGGCGAGCAGCTGAGACGATGGCCGTGACGGCGGAGCTGGACTCGGGCGAGGTCGAGGGGAAGAGCGACCCGGGCAAGGGGAAGCGGAAGAGGAAACGTCTCGGCGGCAAGACGCTCCGCGACGCCTTCGTCCCCGCGATCTTCCGCTTCGCCCGCAGCCGTCGTCTGCCCGAGTCGTTCGTCGCCTGGGCGGTGCGCGGCCTCGTCCAGATGGGCGCCCTCGCGCACCACGTCCCCCTCGAGACCCTCCGGAGCTCGACGCGGAACATGGCGTCCCTCGCCCTGCGTCCCGGCGACCAGCCCTACGAGATCTTCCGGGGCTTCCTCGAGGCGGCCGGCGTCGCCGCGACGACCTATCTCCGCCTCGAGCGCGGCGGCGTCGAGGCGATCCTTCCGCGGATCGGCTACAGCCCGGGCTCGTTCGAGAACCTCTCGGCGATCACCTCGAAGCACGGCGGCGGCTTCATGGTCGTGCCGCACAGCCACGTCGGCGTCCTGGCGCTCGCGAAGATCACCCGCGACCTCCCCTTCACCCTCCTGTATCGCGGGCCGCCCGACGCGCATCGGGACCGGATTCAGCGCCGATTCCTCGAGGGGCTCGGCCTCCGCTTCGTCGAGGTGCGTCGGATGGCGCCGACCCAGGTCGCCCGCGAGATCGTCCAGGCGCTCCGGCGCGGTGACCTCGTCGCGGGGGCGACCGACATCAACCGTCGCAACGAGGGGTCGATCCCCGCGAAGATCTTCGGCGAGGACGTCGATCTCCCCGGATGGCCAGCCCGATACGCCGCGAAGCGCGGGCTGCCCGTCTCGGCCGGCACCGCGATCGTCTCGCCCGCCGGACGGATCGTCCTCCACACCGAGCCGCTCCAGTTCCACGACGACGCCGCCGCGAGCACCCAGGCCTGGGCGACCGCCCTCGAGCGCATCGTTCGCGGCTGGCCGACCGACTGGCTCGGCATGTTCGAGAAGCGCTGGCGCCCGGTGATCGCCCGGGCGGCGGCCCGCGCGCCGATCTCCGTCCCCGACTGCATTCCCTAATCAAACCCGAAGCCATCGGACCGAATCGCTTCGCGCCCGTCGTTGTCCGGGAAGACGAGGCGGGTCTCGCCGGTGTTACCGGTCGAGGGCGCCGACGTCGCGTCCCGCGACCTCGGATGCACGGTCGCCTCGGTTCCGGGAGTAGGGGAGAACTCCGGTGGCTCAGACTCGGTCCAAGAGGGCGTCGTCGGCAGGGACGGGCGTCGCGGAAGCGCGACCGAGCCGTCCGGGCCGACGGGGCGCTCCGACGCCCGAGGCCGCGCCGGTTCGACCGACCGACGCGGACCTCGCGGCCCGGAGCCGAGAAGGGGACCGGGAGGCGTTCTCCGAGCTCGTCAGCCGCCATCAGGACCGGGTGGTCCGGGTCTGCTTCCGGCAGGTCGGACGGTGGGACGACGCGCTCGACATCGCCCAGGAGGCGTTCGTCAAGGCCTACCGCGCGATCGGCCGGTTCCGGGGCGAGAGCAAGTTCTCGACCTGGCTCTATCGGATCGCCGTCAACGCGGCCCTGACTCACCGACGGCGTCGCCGCCGCGACCCGATCTCGCTCGACGCCGCCGCCGACCACGAGGAAGGCGGAGGATCGTTCGAGATCGCCTGCGAGCGGAGCGAGGCGCCGTGCGACGAGGCGATCCGGCGAGAGGACGTGCGCCGGGTCCGGGCCGCGATCGACGAGCTTCCGGAGCGACACCGGGTCGTGATCGTGCTGCGGGACATCGAGGGGATGGCCTACGAGGAGATCTCCGACGTGCTCGGGTGCAAGCTCGGGAGCGTCAAGAGTCGGATTCACCGGGCGCGGTCGGCGCTCGCCGACTCCCTCCGGAGCGCCTGAGCCTCATCGACCGAGAGAGATCGTCGGGTCACTCCCCCCGCGACGCCGCGGGGACGGTCGGCCCGAGCCGCCCGAGCCGTCTGGAGAGGCGCCGGCGTCGTCCTCGACCGCTCGGGGCCGCCGCGTCGAGGAAACCGTGGACTGTCGCGACGCCCGAGAGCACCTGAGCGCCCTGATCGACGAGGAGGCCTTCTCCGAGGCCGACGCCGTCCGCGGTCATCTCGATCGGTGCGTGGCGTGTGCTCGCGAGCGCGCCGAGCTCGAAGGGTGCCGACGGCTCGTGGCGAGCCTGCCTCGACTCGCCGCCCCCGAGGGGTTTGCCGAGCGCGTCCTGCGAGCGATCGAGCAGTCCGAGCAGATCGGCGCCTCGAGCCCGCCGACCGCCGCGACCGGGGCGAGCCCGGCGCCGGCCCGCGCGACCCCCGCGCGCCCCGCCCGCCCCGCTCGACCCTCGGCGTCTGGGATCCGGCCGCTGTCGAGCTTCGTCGCGGCCGCCGTCGCCCTCATCGCGACCGGGCTCGGGATCCTCGTCCTCGCCGGGCCCCGTGATCGCGTCGGGCGGGTCGACACGGTCGCGGTCGCCCGTCTCCCGCAGCTCGCCGACGAGGGCGCCGAGCTCGAAGACGAGGTGACGATGACGACGGCGATGGCCGAGCCCGTCGCGCCGCCCGAGCCCATCGGGTCGGGCGCCTTCGACGAGCCGAGCGGCGCCGCGCCCGGCGTCCCGGCGTCTCGTCCCGGGCGCATCGCGTCCGCGGAGCGCGCGCACGAGCGCGAGGCCGGGACGAGCCTCGCCGCGACCCTCGATCGGCTGCCGCCCGATGTCGCCGACCTGCTGCGGGGGCTCGCGGACGAGGCCGCGTCGAAGGAGACTCAGGGGCGTCACTCGGCGCTTCTCGACGAGCTTCTCGGGGCGCGCGCCAGGGACGCGATGGACAAAGGCGGCGCCTCGAGCGACCGCCGCCCGGAGTCTCGGGCCGCCGGGCCGGGCGAGTCGAACGACGATCCCGAGCTCCGCGCCGGGCCGCCGAAGCCTACCCAGCGCCCCCGAACCTCGGGGACGTCCGCCGGCGAAGGGGCGCCCCCGATCCTCGACGGCGGCGGGGCCGGCGACGACGGCGCGGGGGAAGGCGGCGGCGGAGGCGGCGGGGCGCCCGCGCCGGCCGACGGCGCGCCCGGCGAACGGGGCGCGCGGGGTCGGGCCCCCGCCGGCAACCACGCCGAGGGGCTCGGCCGGCTCGAGGAGACCGGTCCCGCCAACGAAGAGGACGAGCGGAAGCGGCTCCGGCGGGCCGCGGAGTGGGGCGCCGCGGCGCGCGACTTCGCCCGGCCGGTCGGCCGACCGAGCGCCGTCGTGACGATCACCGTCGAGAGCGACGACGTGGTGGAGACCTCGAGCCGCATCCTCGCGTCGTCGACCGACGAGGCGCGGCGGGACGCGGACCGACCCGAGAGCGCGCCGGATCTCCGGAAGGCGGCCGGGAAGAGCGTCGCGGCAGCCGGCGTGCACGTCGTCCGGGTGCGGGTCGGCCGGGCGGAGTATCTGGCCGTGCTGGAGCGGGTGGCCGCGACCGGAAGGTTCTACCGGGTCGACCGCTTCGCTCCGCCCGCGACCGTCTTCGGCCTCGAGCGGACGGCCAGGCCGCCCGCCCCGCCGGCCCCGGGCGGCCCGGTGGCGGGATCCGAATCGTCGCCCGCTCCCGCGACGCAGCCGGGCGCGCGGCCGGACCGGGCCGGGGAACGCCGAGCCGCAACCGAGGAGGTCGTCGAGCTGCTCGTGATCGTTCGTCCGGGGCGCTGACGCGCGCGTCGGTCAGCCTTCGGAGGGATCGTCCTCGTCGTCGACCGGCTCCGCGCCGAGCTCCCACGGGATCGGATGCCGCGGCGCGGGGGTCTTTCCCTCGAGGATCGCGAGGAAGCGCGACAGGACGCCCGCCTTCCGGGTCGCGTTCCGGGTCAGGTGGATCTGGATCAGGTTCCGGTGCATCCGGGCGAGGATCGCGCGAGGCGGCGTCGGCCGGAGGAACTCGAGGCGGAAGGCCTGTCCTCGGCTCTTCAGGAACTCGCGGCAGTCCGCGACGGTCAGCAACCGGCCGCCGTGGAACGGGTCGACGAAGGTGCCGAAGCCGGGCGACTCGTAGCGCAGGATGAAGTGATAGGGCATCCCGACGCCGCGGAAGCGCATCTCGAGGCGCCGCCCGACCAGGAGATAGACGACCGAGAGGGTGATCGGGATGCCGACCTTCCGCTCGAGGACGTCCGGGAGATACGAGTTCCGGACGTCGTAGTAGTCCTCCTCGTCGCCGCTGAATCCCTCCTCGAGGTGGAGGTGCCGGGCGAGGGCGAGGAGGCGCTCGCGGCTCGTCCGGCCCTTGCGCACGATCGGCTCGGCGGCGGCGGCGAGCTCGTCGAGGCGGCGGCGGTAGCGGGGCTCATCGAGCTCGCCCCGGTCGACGGCCGCCAGGATGAGGGTGCCGGTCTCGAGGTCGATCTCGCCGCGGGAGCGCCGGCCGTTGGTCCTCCGGGAGCTCTCGGCGACGAGCGCGCGGAGGCGCTCCTCGAGCGAGGCGAGGCGGATCGCCTCGACCCGATCCCGGACGCGCACCCGCAGGGAGGAGTCGCCGATCGACTCGGAGAGGTCGCGGAGGGCGGACGGGCCGAGGCCGCGCGCGCGCACCTCACGGAGGGCGGCGGTCGCCACCTCGGCGTTCTCGTCGCCGAGCAGGCTGACGACGGCGACGAGCTCGTTGCCGCGACTCATTTCGAGGATCCTATCTCCGGGACTCGGCTCAGTTCGAGCGTAGCTCGCCCCTCTTCGAGGGTCAAACCTGCAACGGTCCGAAGCGACGCGGTTCGGGACGTTCCGGGCGGACGCGGGTCGCCCCGTTGAGCGCGCGTGGGTCGGTCCCCTACAATGCGGCGCGCCCCGAGCCCGGATCGTCGCGCGCGGCGCGCGCCGGTCGGCGAGGACGAGAAACCGTGAGCGAAGCGCTCCACCATTGCGCGAGCTGCGGCGCGAGTGTTCCGCAGGCGGACCTCGCTCTCGGCAGGGCCGTGTTCGTCGGTGCGCAGGTCTACTGCGCGCTGCACCGGGGCGGCGGCGCTCCCCACGGCGGGCCTCCACCGCCGCCCCCCGCCGGGGCTCCGACGTGGGGACCCGCGCCAGGGCCTCCGCCGATGGGCCCGCCGCCCGGCTACGGGGCCCCGCCGCCTGGATACGGCGCGCCGCCCGCCTATGGCGCTCCGCCTCCGGGGCCGACCTACGGCGCGCCGCCGCCGATCGCCCCGCCGCTCGGCGCCCCGCCCCCCGCGTCGCCGACCTTCGGCTCGGGTCCGCCGAGCTTCCAGGCGCCGGCGCCGAGCTTCGGCGCGCCGGCGGCTCCGACGCCGGCGCCGTTCTCCTTCGGGGGTCCGACCGGTCCGGCGGATCCGTTCGCGCTTCCAACGGCGCCGCCGGCCGCGCCGGCGCCTGCGCCCGCGGCGGCCGCGCCGGCTCCGAAGGCGCGCGCCAAGGCCAAGAAGAAGGGGCCCCGTCGGACCACGGGCCGGGTCGCCCGACCCGGCACGCGCCGGCACGCGCGGCCCGAGGGCGGCCTCCCGCGAGGGGGCGCCTCGCCGGGCGGCGGGCCGAGCCCGGCGCTGCTCGTCGGGGGGCTGGTCGCGCTCGTCGTGGTCGTCGGCGGCGGCTTCGCCCTTCTCCGCGGCGGGGCAGATCAACCCGAGCCCGGATCCGAGCCGCCGGTCGTCGCGGGCGGCGCCCTCGACTCCGCGCCCGCGGCCGACCCCGGCGAGGTGATCCTCCGGCGCGTCGCGGGGCGGGAGAAGAAGTCTCTCGACGACTGGATCTCGGCGCGGGCCGAGCTCGGTCGGGCGGCCGACGTCTGCGACGACCCCGAGATCGCGAGCGAGATCGCGAGCGCGATCGCCGAGGCGAACCAGTGGCTCGAGCGGGAGGCCAAGAAGGCGTTCGACATGCTCGCGCGCCAGTACGACGCCGCGATGAAGCGCGACGACCTCGACGCGGCGGACAACGTCTGGCAGTCGTTCCCCGAGAAGCTCCACTTCACCCGCGTCTACACCGACGACATCCAGGCTCGGATCGACCGGGTGCGATCGCGTCGGGATGCGATCGCGAAGGAGGACCGCCTCCTCGCAGACGCCCGCGCCGGGCTCCGGAGCGCCGAGAACGCGATCGCGACCGGCTCGTTCACCGCCGCGAAGAACCGCCTGGCCGCGCTCGAGGTGCCCGAGCGCCCGCGCAAGGCCGCCGACTGGCGGAGCGTCGAGAGCGAGCGGGCCCGCCTCCTCGCCGAGATCGAGCGGCGCGACCGTCGGCCGCCTCCGCCTCCGCCGCCGCCGGGGCCGGGCCCCGGTCCCGGTCCCGCGCAGCTCCTCACCGTGGCGTTCTTCGACGCGCCGACGCCCGATCGCGCGCAGAAGTGGAGCGAGCTCTTCTCCCGGGACACCGGCCTCTCGCTCGCCCAGTGGCGGACGGAGCGCGACGCGGCCGACCGGACGCGGGCCGCCGAGAACGATCGCGTCGCGGCCGCGTACTCCTCGAGCACCAAGCTCTCGCCGCTCGGCAAGTTCCGGATCGTCGACTACGACCAGGGCAGCGGCAAGATGACCTACGATCGGAAGGGCGAGACCGCCTCGACCGGCGGCGTCTTCCCGATCCGGATCCACGGCGAGGAGTGGGGTCTGCTCCTCTCGCGCACCCGCAAGGGCTCGCTCGGCCTCCAGTTCGACGTCGCGAGCAAGCCCGCCCGGGCGCAGCTCATCGTCGAGCACTTCGCCCAGGGCTTCGGCGAGATGCGCCGGGCCGGCGCCGGCTTCATTCTGAACGGAAAGCCGCTCGGAACCCAGGTCGTCCGGGTCTACGGGAGCCGCAAGGAGATGGCGCTCATCGAGGTCGGCTCGCTTCTCCAGGTCGGCCAGAACGAGCTCGTCATCGGCGTCGTCGAGGGCCCGAGCGACTACGTCTTCGTCTCGGCCGCGATCGTCGCGCCCTGACCGCGACCGCCCGCCCCGGAGCCGATCCTGTCGGTTGGTTGTCCGGGAGCAGGCCGGGCGTTAACCTCGGGAGGGGCCGCCCTATCGTCGATCTCTGGGCGGCGGAGACCTGGTCCCGCACGGGACGCACGCCCGGATGCCGAAGCTCCTCGTTCACGATGCCGACCAGCGCGTGGTCGTCGACCTGGGCGAACAGCCCGTCACGCTCGGGCGCGATCCCGATGTCGAGGTCCCCCTGCGGACCCCCGACGTCTCGCGGAAGCACTGCCGCGTCGAGAAGCGCAACGGCCGGTACGTCCTCCGCGACCTCGAGAGCAAGAACGGGACGCTCGTCAACGGGTTCCTCGTCCGGGAGCACGCCCTCTCCCCGGGCGACCGGATCCGGATCGGCGAGTCGCTCCTGATCTTCGCCGAGGACGCCGACCCGAGCGTCATCGCCTTCCTGAGCTGCGAGACGACCCTCGAGGATGGCCCCCCGCCGCCGTCGGGCGAGACGAAGGACAACCGCCACCGCACGCCCCGGGAGCGGCCGATCACGATCGACGCCTCGGCGATCACCGAGGCGGGGGACGGTCCGTTCCCCTCGACCGACACCCGCCCGATCGCCGCGGCGCTGCCGGCCGTCGAGATCGAGGACCCCGAGGGCGACCTGTCGGCGACCGTCCGGCTCGGCGTCTTCGGCGGCGCGCGCGGCGCCGACGCCGCCTCGATCCAGAGTCAGCTCCTGCGGCTCGCCCTCCTCGCCCAGACGATCTCGAGCGAGCTCGACCTCAATCGGCTCCTCGGCACGATCCTCGACACCCTCCTGTCGTTCACCGGGTTCGAGCGGGGGATGCTCCTGCTCCACGACGACGCCGGGCAGCTCTGTCCCCGGGTCACGCGGTCGAACGACGGCCTCGAGCTCGACGCCGAGGCGAAGCTCTTCAGCAAGACGATCGTCGAGGCGGCGATGAACCGGAGGAACGTCGTCACGATCGGCGACCTCCAGACGGCGACCGGGGAGTTCCGTCCGACCGAGAGCTACCAGTCGCTCGGGATCCGGGCGGCCGTCTGCATGCCGCTCGTCGTGAGCACGCGCGCGCAGCGGATCGCCGCGGCCGCCCCACCGGAGTCCGAGCGCCGGCGCCGCGCTCTTCCGCCGTCGCTCCACGCGATCGGCGCGATCTACCTCGAGAGCCGCGCTCCGATCAGCGAGTACCCCGAGCTGACCCGCGAGATCCTCCAGCACGCGGCCGCCCAGGCGGCGATCGCCATCCAGAACGCGCGCCTCCACCACCAGGCGACGACCGACCAGCTCACCGGGCTCGTGAACCGCGGCTACTTCGAGCAGCTCCTCGAGGAGGAGCTCCGGCACTGTGGCCCGTCGCAGATCCCGTTCACGCTGATGATCTCGGACCTCGACCGGTTCAAGAACGTCAACGACGTTCACGGCCACCCGGTCGGAGACGAGGTGCTGCGGGTCGTCGCGAACCTCGTCCGCGGGCTCCTCCGGGCGGAGGACGTCGCCGGGCGCTACGGCGGGGAGGAGTTCATCTATCTCCTCCCGGGGACCCTCGCGCCGCAGGCTCGGGTCGTCGCCGAGAAGGTCCGGCAGGCGGTCGCCAATCAGCATTTCAGCGTCCCCGAGCTGTCGGTCACGATCAGCCTCGGCATCGCCACCTTCCCGGGGCACGGCACCGAGAGCTCGGTGTTGATGAAGCGGGCCGACCAGGCGCTCTACCGGGCGAAGGAGACCGGGCGAAACCGGTTCGCCGTCTGGGACGAGTCGCTCGACCGGGTCGGGCGGCGCGCCGACCCGCTCGCCGGCATCCTGAGCGGCGACCTCGCCCGCGATCACCGCAACGTCCAGCTCCTGCTCCGCACGATCGACCTCGTCCGGACCGCCCCGAGCTTCGAGGACATGGTCGAGGCGGCCCTCGACAACATCCTCGAGTTCACCGGCGCCGAGCGCGCCCTCCTCTTCCAGCGCAAGACGCGCGGCGGGCTCGGCCTGACGGCGGTCCGGCTGCGCGGCGGCAAGGACGACCATCCGACGACGGTGCAGTGGAGCCGGTCGGTCGCCATGCGCGCGGTGAAGGAGCGCCGGAGCTGCTGCATCATCGACTGCCCCGGCGGCAAGGGCCTCTCGGGCGAGGTCGTCCGGAGCAGCAGCATGGACACCCTCAAGCTCCACACCGTCATGTGCGTCCCGCTCGAGGTGCGCGAAGCGATCGTCGGGGCGATCTACGTCGACGACAAGATCGCGAACAAGGAGTTCGGCCACGCGGACCTCGTCTTCTTCGAGGCGATCGCCAACCAGCTCGCCGTCGCGATCGCGAGCCGCGAGGAGGTGAGCCGCTCGGGCAGCTTCCGCGCGCCGTGGAGCGACGACGGCTCGCCGGCGGAGGGGGACTCCGGGTCGGCGAGCACCATCAGCCGGGCGACGGCCGAGGCGCTGCGCATCGAGAACGCGCGGCTCCGGCGCGTCCTCACCGAGCACGGCCTGCTCTGAGCGGGCTGGCCGGCGTCGGGGAGGCGGCGATGAGCGAGCCAGTCCCGACGCCCGACGCGACGCGGCCATCACCGGAGCCGCCGTCGCCGACCGACGCGACACCGCCGCCGCCGACACGGACCGACCCGACGACGACGACGGACCCGCCCGCCGAGAGCTTCCTCCTCGCCCGCTGGCTCTTTCTTCGCCTCGTCGCGGTCGGCTTCGCGGCGAGCTTCCTCTCGCTCGCGGGCCAGATCGATGGGCTGATCGGTCCCCGCGGAATCCTCCCCGCGCGCGACCGCCTCGCGGCGATCGCCCAGGCCGAGGGCGGCCCGCTCGCGAGCTTCCTCGCCGGACCGTCGCTCCTGTGGCTCGACGCGGGGCCGGTCGGGCTCGGCGTGATCGTCTGGGGCGGCCTCGCCGCCGCGGGCTTGCTCCTGGCGAACTTGTGGCCGCGGGCGAGCGTCCTCGCCTGCTGGGCGTTCTTCCTCTCGTTCGTCGCGGTGGCCGGGGACTTCTCGGCGTTCCAGTCCGACGGACTGCTCCTCGAGATGGCGCTCGTCGGGGCGCTCGTGGCGCCGCCGGGGCTGCGCCCCGGGTTCGGTCGAGACACCCCGCCGAGTCGCCTCGCCCTCCTCGTCGTGCGCTGGCTCCTGATCCGTCTGATGCTCGGTCCCGGGCTCAGCAAGCTCCTCTCGGCCGACGGCTCGTGGCGGACGCTCACGGCGCTCCACGACTACTACGAGAACGCGCCGTTCCCGACGTGGGTCGGCTGGTGGGTGAGCCACCTCCCGGGTCCGGTCCACTCGCTTGCCTGCCTGTTCACCCTCGTCGTCGAGGTCGCCCTCGCCCCGCTCGTCCTCCTCGGTCGCCGCCTCCGCCTCGTCGCGTTCTTCCCCTGGGTGGCCCTCCAGCTCGGGATCGCGCTCACCGGGAGCTACAGCTTCCTTAACGGGAGCGCGATCGCGATCGCCCTCTTCTGCGTCGACGACGCGAGGTTCGAGGGCTGGGTGGCGTCGCTGCGGTGTCGGGCGGCGAGCTCGCCGCGATGGCGACGGATCGCGGACCGATTCGGGGCAAGCCCGGCGGCGACCGCGTCCGCGGCGGAGGCGCCGGCCGCGCCATCGGGTGGCGGAGCGAGGCCCGGAGCGGTCGCAGGCGCGAGGCGCGTCTGGGCGGGGGTCGCGGGCGGGGTGCTCCTCTACGTCTCGACGCTCGAGATGCTCGGGCTCTTCTTCGCCATCGACGACCTGCCCGCTCCGCTCCGGGCGCCCGTCGAGACGGCGGCGCCCTTCCGCAGCGCCAACGGCTACTCCCTCTTCGCCGCGATGACCCACGACCGACCGCAGCTCGAGCTCGAGGAGGCCGGTCCCGACGAGGTGTGGCGACCCTACCGATGGCGCTGGCAGCCGCAGGCGCTCGACGCCCGCCCCTCGTTCATGGCGCCGCACCTTCCGCGCCTCGACTGGAACCTCTGGTTCGCCGCGAGCATCCCCGGCGGGCCGCGGCGATGGCAGGTGCCGGTGGCGGCGGCGCGACGCCTCGCCCGGCGCGAGCCCGCGGCGCTCGCTCTGGTCGCCGCGCCGCCGACGCCGGAGCCGGGCGAGTGGATCCGCTTCCAGCTCGTCCGCTATCGGTTCACGACGATCGAGGAATGGTGGGAAACGGGTCGGTACTGGGAGCGTGAACCATTGGGGGAGGACTGGGCGCCGCCGATGGCGATCACCGCCTCGAAGCGACCGAGTGAGTCGCCGGGCGAGCGACGTTGAGCGCTGCCCGGCTTGATGTTGCGGGCGTCGCGTTCGCGCTCGTGGTTTGACGCTCCCATGCAACCCACCTACAATCCGAGGGTGTCCGCCTCCGGTCGTCTCCCGCTCTCGGCCGTCCGCAGCGCCGTCGTCGTCGCCCTCGTGGGCGCCTTCCTCGGGGTCGCCGCGGGATCGCTCGCCGCCGACGGCGACCGCGCCCGCGAGATCGCCCGCGCCGTCGAGCGCCGTCAGCAGGCGCTCATCGCGCGCCTCGAGGCGAGCGTCGTCACGATCGCCGTGAGGCGCGATGACGTCCTCCCCGACGGCGTCCTCCCGCGGCAACGCGACGAGCGACCGGGACCGGTCCTCGGCAGCGGGTCCGGCGTGATCATCAGCGAGCGCGGCCACATCCTCACCAACGAGCACGTCGTCGCCGACGCCAAGACGGTGCTGATCGGCCTCGCCGACGGCCGCTCGCTCGAGGCGCGCGTCCTCGGACGCGATCGGACCGGCGACCTGGCCGTGGCGAAGCTGCCCGAGGACGTCTACGCGGCGGTCGCCCTCGGCGACTCCGACGCCCTCCGCGTCGGCGAGCGGGTGCTCGCGATGGGCGACCCGTTCGGGCTGAGCCGCGACAACACGCCCGCGGCGAGCATCGGGATCGTCAGCGGTCTCCACCGCTATCAGGGCGGGAGCCGGATCTACGGCGACGCGATCCAGGTCGACGCCGCCCTCAACCCGGGGAACAGCGGCGGACCGCTCTTCAACATGCGCGGCGAGCTGATCGGGATCAACGGGCGCATCTCGATCCGCGGGGGCGAGCGGGTGAACGTCGGCGTCGGCTTCGCCGTCTCGATCAACCAGATCAAGCTCGTCCTCGACGAGATGACCCGCGGCCGCGACGTGCGCCACGCGTTCCTCGGCGTCCGCTTCCGGCTCGAGAACACCGACTCCGAGGGCGGCGTCATCATCGAGGAGGTCCTCCCCGCGACGAGCGCCGCCCGGGCAGGGCTCCGGGCGGGCGACCGGGTCCTCGAGTTCGAGGGACGGATGATCCGCAACCCGACGCGCTTCCAGAACTACATCAGCGTCCTCCCCGCCGGCCGCAAGATCGGCCTCGTGATCAAGCGGGGCGAGGAGCTCATCGCCAAGGAGCTCGTCCTCGGCCCGCGCCCGGAGCCGCGCTGATGAGAACGCGTCGGGTCGGGCTCGCCTTCGCCCTCGGCCTCGGACTCGCCGGGTCGCTGGCCGCGTCGCTGCCACGCGCGACCGCGGCGGCCGACGCGGAGCCGACGCCGCTCGACACCACCCTGCTTCGCCTCGTCGAGCGGGTCGGGCCCGGCGTCGTCCGCGTCGAGGTGAGCGGCGAGCGCCGCCTCGATGTCGGCCCCGGCTCCGACGAGGAGTTCCCCGAGCTGCCCGAGTTCTTCCGGCTGCTTCGCCGCCTCTTCGAGAACCCGCGCAAGGGGCGGGACGCCGACGGCGACGACATCGAGAGCGGGTCGGGCACGATCATCGACGCCGAGGGGACGGTGCTGACGCACGCGGCGCTCGTCGCCTTCCACGAGCCCCGGATCCGGATCCACCTGCCAGACGGACGGCAGCGCGACGGACGCGTCCTCGGCCGCGACCGCGAGCTCGACGTCGCGATGATCGCGATCGAGGCGCGCGCGGCGGATCGCTTCGACCCCGTGCCGTTCGGACCGAGCGAGGAGCTCACGCCCGGTCGATTCGTCGCGGCGTTCGGCAACCCGTTCGGGCTCGGTCGCGACAGCACGCCGTCGGTGAGCCTGGGCGTCGTCACGGCGATCCGTCGGATCGAGGCGCACGACGCGGTCTACCGCCGGCGCGCGATCCAGTTCGACGCCGCCGTGAACCCGGGCAACCACGGGGGACCGATCGTCGACCGGCGCGGCCGCCTCGTCGGCGTGATCGCGCCGCTCGTCCAGAGCCCGCGCACGAACGCCATGATCGGCTACGCGATCCCCGCCCACGTGATCCACGAGCGCCTCGACGACCTCCGCGAGCCGTCCGATCCCGCGAGCCTCGGCGTCCTGATTCGCCCCGACGCCGGCGGTCCCGACGGCGTGGCGATCGAGCGCGTGGTCCCCGATGGGCCCGCCGAGCGCGCGGGGCTCATCGACGGCGACGTCATCGTGAGCCTCGGCGGCGCCCCCCTCGTCTCCTACGACGAGCTCGTCGCGGTCATGGAGAAGCGCGTCGCCGGGGAGCGGGTGACCGTCGTGATCCGGCGCGACGGCGCGACCCGCGCGGTCGAGATCCTCCTCGGCATCCGGCGGGAGAAGCGATGAGCGGACCGGCGCGAGGATCGCGGTCGTCCGTCGCCGCGCTCCCCTTCCTGCTCGCCGCCGCGGTCGCCGTGGCGTCGGTCGGCGCCGGGCGCGACCGGGTCCTCGCCGACGACGAGACGGCGCCGGCCGAGGAGCCGCTCGACGAGGCCGCCGCCGTCGAGGAGGTGCTCGTCGAGGCGTCGCGGATCGCCGCGCGGTCGATCGTGAGCCTCGAGCTCGTCGACGACGACGGCGCCGGCGCCGACGGCGCCGAGGACGGCGACGGGCCGAGCCTCGATGACCTGCTCCGTCTCCTGCCGCGCCGACGGCTCGGCGGTCCGGCGGCCGGGCCGGTCAGCGCGGTCCTCCTCGATGAGGAGGGGACGCTCGTGACCGCCCTCGAGCACTTCCCCCGGGCGATCCGGACCCTGAAGGCGACCCTGCCCGATGGACGGCAGGTCGACGCGGAGCCTCGCGGGATCGACTACCGCCTCCGCCTCGTCGTGTTCGCGCTCCCCGATGGATGGAAGGACGGCGTCGATCCCGCTCGGGTCCGTCCGATCGCGTTCCGATCCGATGGCGAGGCGCCGACGCCGGGGACCTTCTGCGCCGCGCTCGGCGCCGGCTACGGCGAGCCGGGCAAGCCGTCGGTCACCTTCGGCCTGGTCAGCGCGTCCGACCGGTTCTTCGGGCGGGCGCTCCAGACCGATGCGAAGGTCGACCGGGGCAGCCGCGGGGGCGCCCTCATCGACCTCGACGGGCGCCTCCTCGGGGTGCCGGTCCAGATGGACCTCCGGGCGGGCAGCAACTCCGGCGTCGCGTTCGCGGTGCACGCGGCGCTGATCCGCGAGCTGATTCCGAGGCTCCGGACGGGCGAGGACCTCCTCCCGTCGTTCCTCGGGGTGACCCTCCCGGTCGTCGACCGCGTCGACACCCTCCCCGGCGTTCCCGTGTTCGACGTCGTCGCCGAGACCGCCGCGGCGACCGCGGGCATCCGCACGGGCGATCGGATCCTCGCCGTGGACGGCACCGCGCTCCGAGGTAGCAACGACCTGCGCCGAGTCCTGGGGCTGGCGCCGTCGGGCACCAAGCTGCTCCTGACGGTTCGCCGCCGGACCGAGGACCTCGAGGTCGCCGTCACCCTCGGAACCCGCTCCTGAGCCCGACCGGGCTCGACAAAACCCGAACGACATTTCGCACGACCGTAAGGCATTTCTGAGAAGCGACTTACCTCCCGACGCGTGACGCGTGCGCCGTCTGGCCATCTCGGGCCAAACATCTCGTCGCGGTCGCCGTATCACCAGTGAACGAAACGGCTCGCATCGATCGCGGGCCGACCGAATCGCTCGAGGAGCCTTCGAATGCGACACCTCCCGGCCGCCCTCCTCTGCGGCGCCCTCGTCCTCGCGGGTCCGACGCTGGCCGTCGCCGCGCCGCGCGCGGACGACCCCGAGAAGACGCGCTCGATGCGCGGCGAGCTCGAGGACATCCTCAACCTGATGGCGCGGCACGACGCCGCCGCCGGTCGGATCGTGATCCGCGACGAGGTCCGCGAGGAGCTCCAGGGCGTCCCGCTCGACCTGATCCTCAATCAGATCGCCAAGGGAAACGACGACGGGACCCTCTCGCTTCGCGAGGACGTCGACGTCACGCCCTACATGGAGATGATCCGCGGCTTCATGGCGAGCGGCGACGGGATGGCCCGACTCGAGCGGATCCGCAAGACGCTCGAGAAGGCCTTCGAGGGACGTGAGGCGCCCGTTCCGATCCCCACGGAGGAGAAGTTCCGCGGGACGATTGAGCGGTTCATCGCGGGCCTCGACTCGCCCGACGGCCCCGACCTCAGCCCCGAGCCGAAGAAGACCGAGCCCGCCCCGGCGCCGAAGAAGACCACGCCGAAGAAGGCGACGCCGGCCCCCGCCCCCAAGGCGCAGCCCAAGGCGCAGCCGCGGGCGCAGCCGCGGGCGGGCAGCGGCGGGAACGAGGAAGGTCTCCGGCGTCGCTTCGGGCTCGCCCCGAAGGAGGGCGGCGGGGCCGAGCCGCGCGGGCCGAGCCGCGCCGAGCGCGATCGCCTCCTCCAGCTCGAGCGCCAGGCCGAGAAGCTCGAGCGTGAGCTGCGCGAGATGCGGCGCGAGATGGAGCGCCTCCGCGGCGGCGGCGACGACGACGATCCGCGTCGCTCTCCGCGCAACGAGCTCGAGCGATGGGGCCGCCTCTTCGAAGGCTTCGCGCCGCGCGGTCCCGAGGACTTCCGGCGCATGGGCAAGCTCTTCGAGGAGCTCCGCCCGAAGAGCCCCGAGGACTTCGACCGGATGCGCAAGCTCTTCGAGGGCGTCGCTCCGCGGAGCCCCGAGGACCTCGAGCGTCTCCGGAAGATGTGGGAGAGCTTCGGGCCGAAGGAGCCCGAGGACTTCGACCGGATGCGCAAGATGTTCGAGCGCTTCGGCCGCGAGGGCAGCCCCCGCGAGCCCGACCGTGGTCCTGGCCCCCGGCTGCCCTTCGGCGACGGGTTCGGCAAGGGCGGCCCCGACCTCGGCGAGCTCCTCGCCGACCTGAAGGCCTTCGGGAAGCTGCTCCAGCTCTTCGACCTCGGCGAGGTGATCCAGCTCGTCGGGAAGGTCGACTGGCCGAAGCTGTTCGAGGCCTTCCAGGGCGGCGGCTTCGACATGAACGCGATCCTCGGCGTCCTCGCCGAGTCGATGGACCCCGAGGACTTCGAGATGGTCATCGGGCGCGTGTTCGACTTCCTCCAGTCCGAGGAGGGACAGCGCGTCCAGGCTCGGCTCGAGGAGCTGATCGAGCGCATCCAGACGTTCCTCGAGTCCGACGCCGGCAAGCGGATCCAGGAGGGCCTCGAGCGGCTCCTCGGCGGCTTCGGCGGCGGCAAGGGCGGCGACGAAGGCGCCGGCGAGCCGCGCGCGGAGAAGAAGCCCGGGAGCGCGCGCGAGGCGCCCGCCCCGAAGCGGTCGCCCGCGAAGAAGGCGCCGGTCGACGGGCGGAGGTTCTTCTAGGACGATGCGCGCCGCGACGACGAGCAACGTCCGCAATCGCACCGGGATCGGCGTCCCGGGGAGGTCGCGTTTGGTAGAATCGACGACGCAGACCGAGAGCGGTGGCCGCGCGGCCGTTCGCCCCTGCCGGACCCCACGTCGGGCGTCGCGACGGGCGCGACGG
Source organism: Planctomycetota bacterium (assembly GCA_029260755.1). Taxonomy (GTDB): domain Bacteria; phylum Planctomycetota; class J058; order J058; family JAJDCQ01; genus JAJDCQ01. Next base: position 104,942 of record JAJDCQ010000091.1, read on the forward strand.
GCGACGCCGCCCGCGGCGCGGACGCCGCGGAACGCCGCCCGAACTCGAACGGGAGGATCTTCGGTGGCCACGACGGCGCCGACGCCGCAGCAGCTCGCCGACCGCGACGTCATCCTTCGCTGCCGCGAGGGAGACGACGACGCCTACGCGATCCTCGTCTCGCGCTACGAGCGGCGCGCCTACTGGGTCGCCTACAAGCTGGTCGGCAACCCCGAGGACAGCCGCGACATCGCGCAGGAGGCGTTCATCCGCGTCTTCCGCTCGATCGAGCGCTTCGACATCAAGCGCAACTTCTACACCTGGCTCTACCAGATCGTCGTGAACCTCTGCATCGACCACCTCCGGTGGGCGAGCGGGCATCGCACCCGCCCGATCGATGACGTCGGCGACGTCGGCGGTCAGGCCGAGCGACCGTGGGAGCGACTGGAGCAGGCGGAGCTGCGCGGGCGGATCTTCCAGGTGCTGGAGGACCTGCCCCCCAAGGACAAGCTGGTGATCGTTCTCCGCGATCTCGAGGGCCTCTCGGCCAAGGAGATCGCCGAGGTCACCGGGAGCACGCACGCGACCGTTCGCTGGCGGCTCCACCGCGCGCGGCAGCTCTTCCGGGTCGCCTGGGAGGCGCGCTTCGGCGCGCCCGAGGGCGCCGAGAAGACGGCCGCCAAGATTCAAGACGCGAAGGCCGAACGGGCCCGAGCGAAGAGCGAGAAGAGCACGTGATCGACCGAGCCGAGGGGGCTTCGTTCGAGAGCGAACGCGAACGCATCGCGAAGGAAGCGAGCGCCGAGATGACTGACACCGTGACGAGCTGTGCGGATGCTGCCGCCCGCCTGCCCCTGCGGGGCGAGGACGAGCTGTCGACCGCCGAGTCCCACGCCCTCGAGGCCCACCTCGATGCGTGCGCTCCGTGCCGAGCCCAGGCCGCCGCCTTCGAGGCCGATCGCTCGGTCCTCGCCGACCTCGGTCGGGGGATGGCGGACGCGCCGGCGCTCGAGGGGTTCGGCGACGGCGTGATGGCGCGCTGGCGCCGCGAGCGCGACGCCGCCGGTCCCGCGGCCGCCCCGATCGACGACGGCGGGCGCGACCTGCTCGCCGCCGATGCGTGGGAGAGCGGCCCGGCGCAGGGCGTTTCGGCCGGGGTGACCTCGTCGGCGTCGATTCCGGCGGCGCCCGTGGTGGCCCAGCCCGGGCGAGGCTTCGCCGGACTCGGCGCGCTGATCATGATCGCCGCGGCCGCGGTGATCGTCGCGATGATCGTCCTCGAGCCGGGCGAGACCTCGGCGCCTTCGGGCGATGGCGGTGCGGTCGCCGACGGCGACGAGCATCCGTCGATCCGTGAGGAAGGCGAGACCGAGGTGATCGTCGGGCCGGACGGTCGGACGCGCCGGATCAAGTTCGACAGCCGTCCGACCCGGACGTTCGCGGGCAACCGCGCCGATCGCGTCGGCGACGGCACCGAGGGCGACGCGAGCCCGTCGCCCGAGGACGAGGAGCTCCCCGAGTCGGTCCGCCGTCAGTTCGGCCTCGACGAGGCCGGCCCGGCGCCCGCCTACATGGAGGGGCTCTAGGCCGTGTCTCCTCGCCTCGGGCTCGGAACGATCGCCTTCGTCGCGCTCGTCCTGCTCGGGGCCGATCGCGCATCGGCGCAGGACGCCCCCGATGAAGGCGCCCGAAGAGAGGGCGGCTTCGACCTCGCCGGCTTCGAGCGGGCGATCGAGGAGGTCGCCGATGCGGTCCGCCCGACCGTCGTCTCGATCCGGCTCGCGCGCCGGGTCGGCGTCGATGGCGAGCGCGAGGGCGAGCTCCGGGCGGTCCCCCTCACCGTCGAGCTCTCCGGCGTCGTCATCTCCCGGGAGAGTGACGTCGGGACGATCGTCACCCTCGGGCGCGAGCTGCTCCGCGCCGACGCCGCCACGATCCGCTTCCCGGACGGTCACGAGGTCGCCGGCCGGATCACCGGCGTCGATCCCGACACCACGATCGGGCTGATCACCGTCGACGCGGCCGCCGCGGGCGACCGCCTCGTCGCGGCCACCCTCGGCGACGACCGACGTCTCCGACCGGGAAGCATCGTCGTCGCGGTCGGCAACCCGTTCGGGCTTCGCGGAAGCGTCTCGTTCGGTTGCGTCGCCGGCGTCGGTCGGACGGTCCACCAGGGACGGACCGTCTTCGACGACGCGATCCAGATCACCACCGCGGTCAACCCCGGCGATCCCGGCGGGTTTCTCGCGAACGTGCGGGGCGAGCTCGTCGGTCTCCTCTCGACGAGCTACCAGCCCGAGCCGCCCGAGCGTCTCCGGGATCTCCTCGCGCCGCGGATGGCCCGCGCCGAGGGGATTCACTTCGCCGTGCCGGTCCGGATCGTCTCGGACGTCGTCAGCCGGCTCCGCCGGGATGGCAAGGTGCGGCGCGGTTGGCTCGGGGCGGACGTCCTCACGATCGACCGGGCCGTCCGGGAGAAACATGGCCTCGAGGGCGGCGTGATGCTGATCCGGGTGGCCGAGAAGGGGCCCGCGGCCGCCGCAAAGCTCGAGCGAAGTGATATCATCGTGACGTGGGGCGGCGCGGCGGTCGACGGGATCGACGCGCTTCGCCGTCAGGTCTGGGGGGCTTCCCCCGGAACCGAGGTCGAGCTCGGCGTGATTCGATCGGGCGAGCGGATCGCCGTCCGGATCACGGTGGGTGAGCGGCCGGCGCCGGGCGCCGGCGACGAGAAGAAGGAAGGCGAGCGCGTTCCGCGGTGAGTCGCCGGCGACCGCGCTCGTGAACACGGAGATGCACCGATGAAGCTGTTGACAGGCAACCGGGGATGGGCCGCGATCGCGCTGGCCGTGGCGCTGGGCTGCGTGACGCTCGCCGCGACGCCGACCGCCGCCGTGGCCGGCGACGACAAGGCGACCGCCGACGAGGTCCGCGACCTCATCCGGTCGCTCGGCGCGGATGACCCCGACGTCCGGGAGAAGGCGACCGAGCGCCTCGTGGCGATCGGCCGACCGGCGCTCGAGGCGCTGCGCGAGGCGGCCGAGAGCCCCGACTTCGAGGTCCGGTGGCGCGCCAAGGAGGCGCTCAGCCAGATCGAGGGGACGCCCGAGTCCCCCGAGGACGCGCCGCGGACGCGCGCCCGGGGTCCGGACGGGACCGAGGATCCGAACGGCGCGATGCCCGGCGTTCCCGAGATGGAGGAGCTCCTCAAGGGCGTTCCCGGTCTCGAGGAGGCGTTCGGCGAGTCGATGAAGGAGGCCTTCGAGGAGCTCCGCCGGGCGATGGGCGGCGAGCAGCCGCCGCAGGGCGACCCGAATCGTCCGCGGGTCCGGATCTTCCAGGGCGGCGGCCAGGGCGGCGAGTGGCAGCTCCGCGAGGTCTCGCCGGGCGCGTCCTCCCTCGGCGACCTCGGCATGGAGGTGCAGCGGGTGCCGGCGGCGCTGCGCGCGCACCTCAGCGTTCCGCCCGGCGGCGGGCTGCTCGTCACCAAGGTGAAGAAGGACGGCCTCGCCGCGTCGATCGGCGTGAAGCGCTACGACGTGATCTTCGGCCTCGACGACGAGATCGTTCGCAAGGCGGCCGACCTCGACCCGATCGTCGATCCGAAGAAGAAGATGGTGCTCCGCGTGATCCGGAAGGCGTCGGCGATCGAGATCGAGATCGGCGGCCCGCCGACGACCGAGCCCGAGACGCCCGATGAGGGGCCGAAGTAACCGCGCGCCGAGACGCCCTCGTCCGACGAGCGCCGAAGGGGTCAGCTCCCGTTCTCACGAGACCGAGAACGGGAGCTGGCCCCTTTGGTCGTAGAAGTCCCGCCTTGACAGTTGGATGCGCCCCGACGACGATGGAAGGGCGGGACCTCCCCCACCACTTGAATGCGGACGATGACCGATCGAGCGCCGTCTCCAGATCCCGTCTTCCGCCTCCTCGCCAGGATCGCGGCGCTCCAGGAGGCGCCCGGGCCCGAGACGGCGGACGCCGTCGCCAGGGAGGCCCGCGCGGTCGCCGGTCAGCTTCGCGGCCTCCAGCACGTCGTCCGCCAGGTGAAGCCGCAGCTCTCGGGCATGCTCGAGGTGATGGGGAGCCTGCTCGAACGGGTCAAGGGCGACATCCAGGAGAGCGACCGCCAGACCCTGAGCGCGCTCGCGAGCCGGATCGCCCGGATCCTCGCCGCGGTCGAAGACACGGGCGAGCTCGCCGGCGGGGGACTGCCGGCGGCGATCGCCGGCGCATCGAGCGTCCCGAGCCATGTCCCGGGTGACGTCGAAGGCGCTTCGAGCGCCACGCCGGCCTCCGCGTCCGCCTCTGGCCCCGCGCCGGCCCCGCCGCCGGCCGTCGCCCCGGTCGCGTCGGCGCCCGAGCGAGCCGCCGCGGCTCCGCCGCCCCGCACCGCGTCCGCGCCGGCCGCGTCGACCGTCGAGAGCAACGGCGTCACCGTGCTCGTCTGTGATCGGGACACCCTGATCGTGCGGATGCTCGCGGCGGTCCTCAAGCGCCGGGGCTACGAGGTGCTCTCCTCCTCCACCTTCGGCCAGGCGTTCGCGCAGGCGACCGCCCGCCGCCCCGACGTCCTCGTCGTCGACCCGGCCGGCCGGTCGGGGCCGGTCGTCGAGCGCCTGACGACGCTCGCGGCGAACGAGGCGCTCGCCGACGTGCCGATCATCGTCTGCTCCGCGACGAGCCTCGGGAGCGGCTCCTACGCTCGGAGCGTCGTCGAGTGGCTCCCCAAGCCGATCGACACCCAGGACCTCCTTGGCGCGCTCGAGCGCGCGACGAGCAGCGCCACGAGCAAGACGCGGGTGCTCGTCGTCGAGGACAACGAGAGCGTGGCGCTCACCCTCACCCGACTCCTCGAGCGTCACGGCGCCGAGGTCGTCCACGCCCGAAGCGGGCTCCGCGCCGTGCAGCTCTCGCAGCGGACGAACGTCGACATGGTCGTCCTCGACGTCGGCCTGCCCGAGTTCGACGGCTTCACCGTCGTCGATCAGCTCCGGGCCTCGGAGCGCACCTGCGACCTCCCGATCATGATCTACACCGGACGCGACCTCGACGACGCGCAGCGCGAACGGCTGACCCTCGGCCGGACGGTCTTCCTGCGGAAGGGCGACGCGTCGACCGAGGACCTGGAGATGCGGCTCGTCGGGTTGCTGGCGGCCTGCGGGGTCGGCAACGGCGGCTGAGCCACCGCTTCTCTCGCGCAGCGGCCGGGAACCGGACCTCGGCGACTCGCCATCCGCGTCATCCGCGTCATCCGCGGTTCCCACTGGTTCGACGCCGAGAGAGACCGAACCGCGGATTTCGCGGACGACACGGATTGTCTCGGGCGTCGCCGAGCCATTGCCGGCGCGTCGCGGTGCTCCGCCCGAGAGTCCTGTTTCTGGAAGAGCGTTCCTGGAACAGCTCCCGGACGCCGGCAACTCGCAATCCGCGGAATCCGCGAAATCCGCGGTTCCACTTGTTTCACGGCGAGAGAACGAAACCGCGGATTGTTGGATTGGCTGGATTCGTCCCGGTCGGTGCGACGTCACTGCCGTGTCGGCGCCACCTGTTTCTGGAACGAGCCTGGAGCACCGGGCCGAACATTCAGTCGGGCAACACCCGTCCGATCGCCCGCAGCACCTCCGGCACCGTCCCCGTGGTGACCGGCACCCCCGCGGGGAGGCTCTCCAGGAACGCCTGCCCGTAACCACGCGTGACGACGCGTCGGTCGAGGATAAGGATCGCGCCGCGGTCGCTCTTCGATCGGATGAGCCGACCGACCCCCTGACGGAACTTCAGGACGGCGGCCGGCACGGTCATCTGGCGGAACGGATCGCCGCCCCTCCGCTGGAGATCCTCGGCCCGCGCCTGCCAGAGGGGCTCGTCGGGCACGCGGAACGGGAGCCGCGTGATGACGACGAGGGAGAGGGCGTCGCCCTTCACGTCGACGCCCTCCCAGAACGAGTCGGTGCCGAAGAGGACGGCGTTGCCCGCCTTGCGGAAGCGATCGAGGAGGGCGGTTCGGTTCCCGTCGCCCTGCCGGAGGACGAGCAGCCCTTCTCGCTCGAGGATGGGGGCGAGCGCCTGATGCACCCGGCGGAGCATCCCGTAGGAGGTGAAGAGGACGAAGGCGCGGCCGCCCGAGCGCTTCACCGCCTCGCGGGTCGCGATGATCACCCGGGGCTCGTAGAGCGGGTCGCCCGGCTCGGGGATGCCGGTGGTCACGCCGACCGCGCAGCGCCGGGCGTAGTCGAACGGGGAGCCGAGGATCATCTCCTCGACCCGACCCTCGGGAAGGTCGGCCAGCCCGAGGCGGCGGCGGACGTACTCGAAGCTGCCGGCGACGGCGAGCGTCGCGCTCGACAGGACCGCTCCGTGGACGTGGTCGAAGAGCTTCTCGCGGAGGACCTCATCGACCCGGAGGGGCGCGACGTGGAGGTTCGCGAGGACGCGATCCTCGGCGGTCTCGCCGGGGCGGCTCCGACCGCGCCGGGCGCGGAGCTCGACCCATCGGACGTGGCTCTCGTCGCGATCATCGAGGAAGAGCTCGATCGAGCGGGCGGCGCTCTGGCAGCGGCGCGCCGCGCTCCGGAGCTCGAGGGCGGCGCCGGCGAGCTCGTCCCGGACGCGGGGCTCGTCGACGTCCTCGAGCGCCTTCGCCGCGCGGACGACGACGGCGCCGAGGGTGCCGAGGCGCTGGCGTGTTCGATCGAGCGGCGGGCGCAGGACCGTCCAGAGGGTCTCGCCGGCCTTGGCGCTCCGGAGCCGCACCTTGCGGTCGCGCGGGCGTCCGGCGCCGGCGCCCTCGGCCACGGCCTCGGTCGCCCCACCAGCGTCGGCGACGTGGGCGGCGACGTGGTCGCGGATCGCGGCGAGGTCCTCCTCGGCGGCGAGGGCGGCCGATCCGTGGGCCGGGAGCGCCTCCTCCTCGAGGATCCGGGCGGCGCGCGCCGCGTCGGGATGGCGGCTCTTGATCGCGCGCTCGACGAGGGCGGGGATGATCCCGCGACCGAGCCGGCGACGGCTGACGAGCCGTCCAAGCAGCCGGCGGAGGCCGAGGGCGGTGACCCGGGTGCCGAAGTAGTCGCTCGCGGTGTCCTCGATGTGGTGCGCCTCGTCGATCACGAGGTGTCGGAACGCCGGGAGGACGGCCGGCGCGTCGAAGTCGCCGAGCTCGGCCTTGATGGAGAGGTCGCTGAAGAGGAGGTGGTGGTTCGCCACGAGGAGGTCGGCCCGGCCGGCCTCCTGCCGGGTCCGGAAGTAGAAGCACTTCCCGTAGGTGGGGCAGCGGGTCCGGAGGCAGCTGTCCGGCGTCGACTCGACACGATCCCAGACGGCGTCGGCCGGCGGGTGTGGCAGCTCGGCCCGGTCGCCGGTCCGGGTCGTCTTCAGCCATCGAGTGACGGCGCCGAGGGAGGCGCGGTCGCCGTCCTCCTCGAACAGCTCGGCCTGCCCCGCGCGCGCCTCCTCGGCACGCCGGAGGCTCACGTAGTTTCCCCGCCCCTTGACGAGCGCGCTCCGGAACGGGGGGAGGCCCTCGCCGGCGAGGACGGGGATGTCCTTGGCGACGAGCTGCTCCTGGAGGTTGATCGTGGCCGTCGAGGCGATCACCTTCTCGCGCCGTCGGACCGCCCAGAGCACGGCGGGGACGAGGTAGGCGAGCGACTTGCCCGTGCCCGTCCCCGCCTCGACGAGGAGCACCTTGCCCGACGAGAACGCCCGGGCGACGGCGGCCGCCATCGCGCGCTGCTCGGGTCGCGCCTCGTAGCCCTCGATCCGGGCGGCGAGGGGACCGTCGGGACCGATCAGGGCGTCGATCTCGGCGGCGTCGAGCGGTGCGCTCGGGCGGGGCGGCGCGACCGGGACGACCGGCAGGCACGCGGCGACGTCGTTGTCGACGATGTAGAAGGCGATGCCGCCGTTGCCGAGCGCCGAAGCGACGTCGAGATCGGCGTCCGAGGGAGCGAGGCGCCCGCTCGGATGGTTGTGGATCGCGCAGTGCCATCCGGCCGCCGCGGCCACGATCGCCGGCGCCGCGGTGCGGTGGCCGCGCGCGGCGACGCGCGCCTCGCGGACCACCCCGGCCTCGTCGGTCCGGGCGACGAAGAAGACCTCGTCGCCACGGTTCTCGGCGATCGCCCCGCGGATGAAGGCGCGCGTCGGCTCGTCGATGAGCTCGTGGACCGGCGGGATCGACGGAGTTGACGCGGCGCCGGGGGCGTCGGCCACGCGGCCCGGTCAGTCCTCGCCGTCGTCGCCGCCGTCGCCGCCCTCGGGCGCGGCGCCGCCCTCGTCGGCTGGCGGCGCGGCGTCGGCGGGCGCGGCGGGATCACCCGGCACGAGGAGCGAGACCGCGCGCGTCTTCTCGACGCCGTCGATCCGATCGCGGACGAAGAGGACGAGGCGATACTCGCCCGGAGGGAAGTCGGCCGGCAGCTCGACCCGGCAGGTCATCGAGGTGACGAGCGGTCGGGGCGGCGGCCGACCGATGTGCTCGGCGAACTTGCCCTTGTCGAGGACGACGCGCTTCCAGCGGTCGATGACGTGGAGGCCGACCTCGATCCAGTGCTCGCCCTTGTCGTTCCGCGCGGCGTCGCGGGGGCGCAGCTTGATCGTGAGGGTCTCGCCCGCGGCGATCTCGACCGGGGCGTCGGCGGCGCGGCCGGCGTCGTCCTCTCCCTGGACGACGACGCGCTCGATCCGGAAGGGTCCGGTCCGCGCGGGCGGCGGCCCGCCGCGCGCGATGGCCGGCGGCTCCTCGACGGCCGAGCCCTCTCCGGCGGCCGGGTCCTCGTCGTCGAACCAGCCCTCGTCGCCGGGCGCCGGGTCGGGGGTGTCCGCCGCGCCGTCGGTGGCGCCGGGCGCGGGCTCGGTCGCGGCGGCCGGCTCGTCGGTCGGTTCCGGCGCGGCGGGCTCGTCGGTGGCGGCGGGCTCATCGATGCTCGTCGCCGGCTCGTCGGTGGCGACGGCCGGCTCGTCGCTCGGCTCGTCGCCTGGGTCGCCGGGCGCAACGGTCGTCGCGCTCTCGTCGGCGGTCCCCGCCTCCGCGGCCGGCGCCGGCGCGGGAGGCGTGGCCAGGCGCGCGATCGAGGGGTCGGGATCGCCGAGGGTGAACGAGGCGAACGTGGCGTCGAAGACCGGCAGGAGCGCCTCCCAGTGATCGCCCGAGGCGGTCTCCTGGATGAGCACCGCGCGCTTGTCGAAGAGGGCGAGATGGAAGCGACTCTCGAGCGGACGCTTCGCGTCGTCCTCGTAGCTCGCGCGCATCGTGAGCCAGCTCGTCCCCTCCCGCTCCTCGCGTCCGGTCTCGGTGGCGCCGTAGGCGTCGCCGAGGAGGCGCGCGATCTCGGTGAAGTAGGCATCGGGCGTCATCCGCGCGAGCGTGTTGAGGGTGACCACGATGCTCGGCCGCGCGCCTTCGTCACCGGGGCCGACGAGGACGAGGCGGCCGTCGTCGTCGCGGGCCACCGTGAAGCCATCGGGTGGGGTCAGGGCGATCCCGTCGGCGTTCGCGATCGGCTCGGCCGCCGAGGCGGGGGCGCCGGCGAACGAGGCGACGGCGAGGGCGAGGACCAGCGCGAGGCTGGAGACGCTCGGAGCTCGAGAGCGGCGGTTCATGACTCGGACCTCACGGCGGGATCGGTGATCGGTCGGTAGCGCGCGACCCACTCGGGCGGGAGCGCGTCGATGGAGCAACGGAGCTCGGGGAGATACCCGAGGTGGCTGGCGAGGCGGCGGAGCGCGATCTCGGTCTTGCCGTCCTCGAAGACCCCGCGCGCGCACGCGGCGAGGGCGTCGTGGAGATCCATCCACTCGAGGCGCGCGTCGCGTTCGCAGACCGAGCCGTCGCCCGGCAGGGGCGGGGCGCTCTCGGTCGTGGCCCAGGGGACCTCGAAGGCGACGAGGTAGACCTTCTCGGACAGGGTGCCCGGCGCCGGGTAGAACCCCGCGCCGAGCTCGACGCCTTCCCCGGGATCGACCCGCGCGCCGGCCTCCTCGTGGGCCTCCGCCGCGGCTCGGGTGAACACGCCCGCGCTGCCGCGGTCGCCCGGCTCGAGGGAGCCGGCGCACACCTCGGCGAGGAGCAGCGGCGGCGGCGCCTCCTCCGCCGCCCGGGGCAGGGTCAGGGCGCGCCGGAGCGTGATGGGGGGCCGCACGTTGTGCCGGATCGCCACCCGGATCGGGCCGCCGGCGGCCTCGCGGGCCCAGAGGATCGCGGCGGTCGCGTCCGAGCCGGGGCGATCGACGATGTCGTAGGGGTAGCTCTCCGACGCGCTGCCGTCGTCGTAGCGATGGCGAAGCGACAGGCGGCGAACGGTCAGGAACCCGCGGCGATCCGCTTCGGTGGTGTGGTCGTCGGCGACCTCGATGTCGGTGAGCTCGGGCACGGTCTCAGAGATCACTCCCGACGGCGCCCAGGCACTTGAGGACGTGGGCGCTCGACATGACTTCGACGCCGGCGTCCTGCATCGCCTTCAAGGCGACCTTGCCGGTGCGCTCGTCGATCGGCCAGACCGCGTCCTGGACGACGCAGACTCGCCACCCGCGCTCGAGGAGGCCGAGCGCGGCGGCCCGGACGCAGACCTCGGTGACGACGCCGTAGACGACGGCCACCTTCTTGCCGAGCGACTCGAGGATGGCCTCGGCGTGACGGTTCGTGAAGATCGGGAAGTCCTGCTTCTCGAGCACGATGTGGGGCGCGTCGGCCGGCGGGAGCTTGGCGTCGGGATCGTTCGGGACGACGAACTCGAGCCCCGTCTCGCTCTCGGGGACCTTCCGCTGCCCCTCGGTGCCGACGATGCAGTGCGGCGGGTACTGCTCGAACTCGGGGTCGTTCTCGGAGTGGGCGCAGACGCTGCTGACGATCGGGATCCCGTGCTTGATCGCGCTCACCTTGAAGCGGAGCAGCGGCTCGAGGATCGCCTCGGATCCCTTGGCGTAGAGCTTCCCCTCGGGATGGATGAAGTCCTTCTGCGTGTCCACGTCGAGGAGGATGAAGTCGACGTCTTCACTCACGAGAGATCTCCGCCGGTGAACCGGTCAGTGTAGCGTTCGACGGGGTCGACGACGAGAGGCGAGCTCGGCCGACGCTGGCGTAACTCGCTGTCACAACACGAAAACGGGGAGGGCGATGCCCTCCCCGGTGCGATGCGAGCTCGGCCGCCCGCGCCTACCAGCGGTAGAGGATCGAGCCCCAGGTGAAGCCGGAGCCGAAGCCCGCCATGCAGACCAGGTCGCCTCGCTTCACCTGGCCGCCCCGGACGACCTCGTCGAGCAGGGTCGGGATCGAGCCGGCGCTCAGGTTGCCGTACTTCATGATGTTGTTGTGGCACTTCTCCTCGGGGATCTCGAGCTGCTTGGCGACCCGCTGGTTGATCCGGAGGTTCGCCTGGTGGGGCAGGAAGACATCGACGTCGGCCGGCGTCCAGCCGCGCTTGGCGAGCACCTTCACGACGATCTCGGGCATCCGGCTGCACGCGTGCATGAAGACGAGGCGGCCGTTCATGCTCGGGAACGCCATCGGGTTGTCGACGAGCTCCTGGCGGACCCAGGGCTTGATGATCGTGTTGGGCGCCTCGACCATCAGCTCGCGGGCGTACTCGCCCTGGGCGTGGGTCTCGATCTCGAGGAGGCCCGGCGCGTCCGGATCGTCGTCCTCGACCTCGACCGCGCCGAGGATCGTCGCGCCCGAGCCGTCGCCGAACAGGACCGCGACGTCGCGGCCGCGGTTGGTGTGGTCGAGGGCGGGCGAGTGCTTCTCGGCGCCGACGACGAGCACCTTGTCGAACGTCCCGTTCTTGATGAACGCGTCGGCGACCTGCATGCCGTAGAGATACCCCGAGCACTGGTTGCGAAGGTCGAAGCACGGGATGTAGGTGTCGGAGATGCCGAGCTTGTGCTGGACGAGCACGCCGCCGCCGGGGAACTGCAGGTCGGGCGAGAGGGTGCCGAAGACGATGCAGTCGATGTCCTTCGCCTCGAGGCCGGCCGCCTCGAGGGCGCGCTTCGAGGCCTCCGCGCCCATGTCGGCCGGGCCGATCCCGTCCTCGGCGTAGCGGCGCTCGACGATGCCGGACCGCTGCTGGATCCACTCGTCCGAGGTGTCCATGAGCTTCGCGAGGTCGAAGTTGGTGACCACGCGATCGGGAACGAAGTGGCCGGTTCCCAGGATCTTACTGCGCTTCATCATGCTCTCCTACGATCTCGCCGGCGGGGCCGGCGTTGCGAACGGCGCATGGTATCAACGGGTTAGCGGGCCCGCAAGATCTCGATCGAGGCGGCTCGGTCGCCCATCGTCCTCGCAGCAGGGACGTTAGCGAAGCGACTCGACGTATCCGTCGACGTCTCGCTGGAGCGCGTCGGCGTCGCCCGCCCATCGGGCGAGGAACGCGGCGGCCGCCTCGTCGTGCCGGATCGGCGGCAGCTCGTCCTCGTCGAGGTCGGGGTAGACGCGCCCGTCGGTCCCGGCCTCGGCCAGGACCGCGCGGACGGCGGCGGTGCCGTGGGCGTGGGCGAGGGTCGCCACGATGCTCCACGCGCGCGCGTAGGCGAGCCGGTTCGGTCCGAGGATGGGCGCGAAGTCGGCGTCCTTCGCCTCGGCGATCACCTCGCCCGCGGTCGGGATGCGGCGGCCGCGCTCGCGGGCCTGGGCGAGCGCGATCACCCGGGGCCGGTGCGCGCGGTTCGAGGACGGGGTCGCCTCGTGCGGGGCGAACGGCGCGAGCCATTCGGCGACGCCCTCCGACAGCCACCGCGGCAGACGCCCGCGGTGCGTGAAGACGACCGCGTGGGCCGACTCGTGGAAGAGCGACAGGCGCCACGCGTCGACCTCGTCGTCGCCGCGGTAGGTCTCGACGCGCTCCGCGAGGCTGTCGTAGTAGGCGCGGAACTCGGCGTAGTCGAAGCTGACCGCGTGGAGGCGGTAGGCGGCGCGGTCGCGGTAGATCACCACGTCGAGCTGCACCTCGCGCGCCTCGCCCTTCTCGGCGATGAGGCCGGTCGCGGCGGCGACGAAGTCGGCGACGTCGAGCGCGGTCGCCGCGGCGAACGCCGCGCCGACCTGGCTCTGGACGCGGATCCGCCCGTCGGGAGAGCGCGCCTCGTGGAAGGTCTCGGTGCCGGGCGGGGTCTGGGCGTAGGCGACCCGACGAGCGTAGTCGGCCTCGAGCCGATCGGAGGACCGCGCCCGCTGCAGCGCGATCGTCGCGTCGGCGGGCTCGCCCGCGTGGAGGAGAACGTAGAGAGCCGCCAGCCGTCGATCGACCGGCACCGCGGACTCGCCGTCGCGCGCGACCGTGGCGAGCACCTCGCGCGCCGCCTTCACCCGGTCGGCCGGCTCCTTCGACGCGCCGCCGAGGCGGTCGAGCCCGGCGGCGACCCGGCGCAGGAGCGGGATCTGCTCGCTCGCCCCGTAGGGGTCGAAGGCGCCCGCCCGGCTGGCGACCCAGCGATCGAGGTCGTCGGCGGCGCCCCCGGGGTCGAGGAGGGCGCGACGAACCATCGCCCGCTGGATCCGGGCGCTCGGCAGCTTCGCGCGCGAGCCGATCACCCGGTCGAGGTCTCGGAGGGCGCCCTCGAGGTCGCCGGCGCCGCGCCGGAGGACGGCCCGGTTGAAGCGATGGAGCGGGTCCTTCCGGTCGAGGCGGACGGCGCGGTCGTAGGCCGCGAGGGCGTCGTCGGTCCGTTCGAGCAGGCCGAGGATGTAGCCGACCCGCGCGTGGATCGGCGCGCTCTTCGGCGCGATCCTCGTCGCCTCGACGTAGAGCTGCAGGGCGCGTTCGAGCTCGCCGGCGGCCTGATGGCGCTGGGCGGCGTCGAGGGTCGCCTCGAGCTTGGCGCGGCGGTCATCGCCCTGGCCGCTCGCCGCCGCCGCGAGCGGGAGAACGAGACCGACGAGGATGGCGAGACAGGCCGCGAGGCGCGCGGCGGCTCGGATCGACATGGGGGCCTCCGGGGTGACTCGACGTCGCGATGATGCCTTCTCGGGCGCCCGTTTGCGACGAGCAACCCCGCGGCCTAACCTGGAGGGGCCGTGTCCGATCCACCCGCCGCGCACGGCGGCCCCCCTCGCTCGCCGCGCCCTTCGCGCCCGCCGACCGGCGGCCCGGCCGCGTTTCAGGCGCCGCCGACGGCCGCCGCGCCGACGCCTCGGCCGCGCGATCCGCTCCGTCCGCGACCCGGCGCGCCGGGCCGCGACGCGGGAGGGAGCGAGGAGGTCCTTCCTCCGGAGGTCGCCGAGGCGGCGGCCGATCCGGCGCGGTGCCTCGGGCGGATCGTGCTCCTCGAGACGCTCGGTCGGGGGGCGAAGGGGATCGTGCGGCGCGCCTACGACCTGGCGCTCCGCCGCGAGGTGGCCGTCAAGTCGCTCGTGAACCCCGACCTGGCTCGTCCCGGCGAGCTCCAGCGGTTCGCCCAGGAGGCCCGCGCGATCGCGCGCCTCCGGCATCCGGGGATCGTCGCCGTGCACGAGGTCGGCGAGGGGCCCGGCGGGACCCCCTATCTCGTGATGGACTACGTCCAGGGCACGACCCTCGAGGCGGCGCTCGTCGCCGGTCCGCTCCCTCCGCGCCGGGCGGCGGAGCTCGCCCGCGACCTCGCCCGGGCCCTCGCCCACGCGCACGAGCATCAGATCGTCCACCGCGACGTCAAGCCGGCGAACATCCTCCTCGACGCGGCCGGAAGGTCGCACCTGACCGACTTCGGGCTCGCCCGCGAGGACCGCGGGGATCCCGGGATCACCGAGGACGGGGCGTTCCTCGGCACGCCCGGCTACGCGCCGCCCGAGCAGATCGGCGGCCACCTCGTCGAGATCGGTCCGCGGTCGGACCTCTACGCCCTCGGCGCGGTCCTCTACCACGCCCTCGCCGGCCGACCGCCGTTCGAGGGGGATGGCGCGGTCGACGTCGTGATGAAGAGCCTCCGGGTCGATCCGACGCCGGTCCGGCGCATCAACCCCGACGTCCACGCCGACCTCGAGACGATCGCCCTCCGCTGTCTCGAGAAGGCGCCCGACCGCCGCTACCAGAGCGCCGACGATCTCGCCGAGGACCTCCGACGGTTCCTCGACGCGGAGCCGATCCTCGCCCGTCCTCTCGGGTGGGGCGCCCGCGCCGGGCGCTGGGTGCGCCGACACCGGCTCGCGGCCGCCGGGATCGCGGTCGGAGGCCTCCTGGCCGTCTCCGGCCTGACGGCGGCGGCGCTCCTCGTGACCCGGGCGCAGGCGGTCGCCATCGCCGCGGAGCGGGAGGCCGCGCTCGCGGCCGTCCGACTCGAGGCGCGCGAGCGACGCGCGGCGTTCGACGCGGCCTGCGCCGAGCGGCTCGCCGATGTCCGGACCGATCCCGAGGAGCGCGCGCGCCAGTTCGACGCCCGCCTCGGCCGCGGTCTCGACGCGCTCGCGACCGCGCTTCGCCTGGCGACACTCGCGCCCGACGACGCCCCGGCCCGTCGGGACGCGTACGCGACGGCGATGGCCCTCGGCACCGTCGCCCTCGAGGCGGAGCAGTGGAACGTCGCGGTCGCCGCCTACGAGCGCGCCGCCAGCCTCGGGGTCGATGACGCGTCGGCGCGGTCGGCGCGGGACGAGGTCCAGCGGATCCGCGGGCGCGCCCTCGAACGGATCCGTCGCGAGGTCACCTCGGTGATCGCCGACGTCCGGGCCGGGCGATTCGACTACGCGGGCGGCTTCGACGACGCCCTCTTCATCCTGGCGAGCTACCGATCCTCGCAGGCGGTCCGGTGCTGCGCCGAAGCGCTCGAGGGGATCAACGAGGCGCTCCGGGATGCCCGAGACCAGGCGTACCGGACCGCGGCCCGGCCGACCGCGGACGAGCGACGGGCGGGAGCGCATCCGATCGACGGGATCGAGGCCGCCCTCGAGCGGCTCTGGGAGCTTCGGCCGGGCGAGACGCTCGAGCCGACGGACCGGGCGGCGATCGACGCGGCCGGCGAGCGGATCCTGAGGCGTGATCTCCGGACCGTCGAGAAGCGCGACAACGCGCGGGTCGGCGGGCTCCGTCGCCTGCTCGCTCATGCCCAGGAGAGCGCCCTCGGCGTCGATGAGCTCCGCCTCGCCCGGCTCCTGTGCGTCACCCTCGGTCGGATCGGTCTCCGGGATGCTCGCGCCATTGACGCGCTCGCGGCGCACCTCGCCATCGAGGAGGACCCGCTCCGCGCCGCGTCCGCCGGCGTCGCGCTCTGCCGGATCGGCGGGGAGCGGGCGCGCGCGCTCGCCAACGCCGCCCGGCTCCGGTTCGGCGAGTCGAGCGCCTACTGGTCGAAGGTCGCCCTCGTCCTCATCCTCACCGAGCGGTCGGGTGACGAGGGCGCCGCCGATGGGGTCGAGACCGCCGCCGGCGCCGACCCGACCGACCTCGATGGCTGGATCGAACGGAGCTTCCGGGAGCTCGCCCGCGGGCGGTTCCGCGCCGCGCGCGCGGCGCTCCGGGAGGCGAGCGAGCTCGCCGGCGATGACGCCGAGGCCTGGGCCCGGATCGCCGGCGGATTCCACGAGGCGCGGCGCCCATCGGAGGTGATCCCCGCGGCGACCAGGGCCATCGAGCTCGATCCCGGGCAGGTCCGGGCGTGGCTCGTCCGAGGTCGCGCGCGGGTGCAAATCGCCGACGCGGAGAGCCGGGACGCGGCCCTGGCCGACTGCGATCACGGCGTCGAGATGGCGCCGGGGCTCGCCGAGGCGTGGAGCGCCCGCGGGTCGGTCCGCGTCGGTCGCGGCGAGCTCGAGGAGGGGGAGCGTGACCTCACCCGAGCGATCGAGCTCGACCCCTCGATCGCCCGGACCTGGGTGAACCGAGGCACCGCGCGTCGGGGGCTCGGTCGGCTCGAGGACGCCGAGGCGGACCTGAGCCGGGCGATCGAGCTCGACCGGAGCTTCGCGCCGGCGTGGCGTGAGCGAGCGATCGCCCGGCGGATCCGCGGGGATCTCGACGGGGCCCTCGGCGACGCCACCCGCGCGATCGACCTCGACCCGACCGAGGCGGTCACCTGGACGACGCGCGCGAACGTCCGTCTCGACCGCGGCGAGCTCGCCACCGCCCTCGACGACTACGACCGGGCGATCGAGATCGACGGAAGCCCGGCGAACACGCATCATGGGCGAGGGCGGACTCTGCAGGCCCTCGGCCAGTTCGAGGACGCGCTGGTCGCGTTCGGCGACGCCGTTCGCCGGGCGCCCGAGAACGGCAGCTATCTCGCCGACCGTTCCCAGGCGAAGGTCGCCCTCGGACGGCACGACGAGGCGCTCTCCGACCTCGAGGCGGCCTCCCTCCAGGCCACCGGGGTGGAGCGGACGGTGATCCACAACCGCCGCGGGATCCTCCTCAAGCAGCTCGGCCGGCTCGAGGAGGCGGTGACCGCGTTCGACCGGGCGATCGCCGCCGACGGCCGGAACGCGACGGCGTGGTCGAACCGTGGGACGGCGCGCCGGCAGCTCGGCGACCTCGAGGGCGCGCTGGCGGACACCTCACGCGCGATCGAGCTCGAGCCGTCGGGGGCGGGCCACTGGCAGAACCGCGCGAACGTTCGCTTCTCGGCCGGAGACCTCGACGGAGCGATCGCCGATTACGACGAGGCGCTCGCCCGGAACCCGCGATTCGCGTCGAGCTACCACGGACGGGCGAACGCGCACCTGCGGAAGCAGGCGTTCGACCGGGCGCTGTCCGATCTCGGGCGCGCCCTCGAGCTCGACCCTCGCCTCACCGCCGCGTGGTGGGGCCGCGGCCGCATCCGCCAGAGCCTGGGCGATCGCGAGGCTGCCCTCGCCGACTTCCAGCGGGTCGTCGAGATCGATCCGAAGCACCTCGACGGGTGGCGTTCGCTCGCGGAGATCCGCCTCGCCGGCCGCGACCTCGTCGGGGCGGAGCGCGCCGTCGAGCGCGTCCTCACCCTCGACCCCGACGACGCCGAGGGCCGGGCGCTCCGGGGCGCGATCCGCACCAACCAGGGCCGCTTCGGCGAGGCGATCGAGGACTTCTCGGGCGCGGTCGCGCGGAGTCCCCTTCACGAGAAGGCGTGGGCCGGTCGGGCGATCGCCCGTCAGATGAACGGCGACCTCGACGGCGCGATCGAGGACATGCGGCACCATCTCGAGCTCTTCCCCGATCGGAAGACGAGCGAGCCGTTCCGGCGCCTGCTCGAGCAGATGGAGCGTTCGCGGCGCTGACGGCGCTCAGACGTTGGCGAGCAGGCGGATGACCTCGCCCGGCGCCTCGGCCGAGAGGAGCGCGTCGAGCATCCAGTCCTCGGCGAAGAGCTCGCCGATGCGCGGGTAGACCTGGAGATAGGTGCGGTCGTCGTAGGGCGGCGCGACCATCGCGACGAAGACGCGGACCGGTTCGCCGTCGATGGCGCCGAACTCGACCCCGTCGGGCGCGAGGGCGACCGCGATGATGAACTCCTTCGCCTGCGCCGTCCGGACGTGGGGGATCGCCAGCGCCCCGCCGATGCCGGTGGTCGCCTTGCGTTCGCGGTTGATCAGATCGGTGAGGAGGCGATTGCGGTTGCCGATCCGGTCGCTCGTGGCGAAGAGGTCGGCCAGCTCGCCGAGGACGGCCTCCTTCGTCCTGGCACGAAGCCGCTCGACCGCGTGGGCGCTGACCTCACGGGCCTCCTCCCACTCCTCCTCGGTCGGGGAGCGGGTCTCGAGGCGCAGCTTGATGCACTCCTCACGCAGGTAGCGCGTGAGCCTCATGGTCTTGTCTCGTGATGGATCGCACGCGCCGCGGGAGGGGCGCGGGAAGCGCTCGGGTCTAGCCTCCCGGCGGCGGCGCGGCGTCGAGGACTTGCCGCTTGATCGAACGGCCCATCGCGCGCGCGTGCGCGAGGTTCGGCTTGTCCTTCCCGAGGCGGCTCGGGCCGCCGACGACCTCGATCGAGCCGGGCACGGACGTGCGGACGGCGTCGGCGAACGCCTCGCGGGCGGTCCGTCCCTCCTCGGGCGTCTGGAACGCGCGGTGGTAGACGTCCTCGCGCACGAGGAGGAAGTCGCCGTCGGCGAGGCGGGCGCCGACGAGCTTCGGATCGACCGGGCCCTCGCCGTCGACCTCGAGGCGGAGGCAGGTGATCGCGGCCTCGAAGCGGACCTCGGGAGACGGGTCGAGAAGGAGCGAGGCGACGCCCCGCTCGACCGCCTCGTCGACCCGGTCGGGATGCAGGGCGAGCCCGCGGAGGGCGCCGATCCGCACGTCGGGTCGCGGGTGGTGGAGGAGCTCGCGGATCAGCTCCTGGTTCGGCTTCGTCCTGGAGAGGGCGAGGGCGTAGGCGAGGTCGCCGTAGTCCTCGGGGATCAGCTTGTCGCGGTGCTTCTCGATCAGGTCGCGCGCCGCGTCGGCCGACTTCTCCTCGTCGGCGAGCGCCATCGCGATCACGAGCGACCCGCGGGTCCGCTTCTTCGAGTAGCCGTCCTCGACGTGGAGGATCGACTTGATCTTGGCGACGGCGTCGGGGTGCTTCGACCCGGCCACGCCGATGGCGGCGCTCAGGCAGGCGGGGACCGTCGGATAGAGGTAGCTGAAGAGGAGCGAGGCCGAGTCCTTGTCGACGAGCCGGATGACGTTCTTGAAGACGCTGGCCCCGGTGTAGCCGATCCGGAGGAGCTCGACGAGCAGCTCGGCCTCCTTGCTGCCCGGCTTGGCGTTGGCGCCGATGATCTCGACCATCGCCTTGGGCGCCTTGATCTGGTTCATCGCCGCGGCGTTGGTCTGCTGGGTCTTCCGGATCCTCTCGACGACCGGAACGAGCTTCTCGTAGGCGTAGCGCAGGGCGTCGCGGTGGCCGGAGAGGGCGACGACCTCGGCGGCGCGATCGGGGGTGCCGCGGTAGCTCGCCGCGGTCGGACCCTCCGGGTCGAGGAAGTGTTCGTAGAGGTTCTTGCCCTCGGTCTTGCCGGCGGCGAGCGCGATCGCGCGGCCGTAGGTCAGGCGATGCCCGGTCGAGGCGTCATCGAACTGCTTCCAGAGCCAGCTCGCGTCGCGGCGGCGACCCGAGCGGACGACGACCTCGCCGACGGCGCTCGCGTAGCGCTTCCACTCGGTCTCGCCCTCGAACGCCTTCTGCACCTCCTTGGCGTCGGATCCGGTCGTGTGCGTCGCCGTGATCATCGCGAGCTGCTGGCCGCCGATCGACTCGAGGACGCCGCGCGGCGCGTCGGGATCGGAGACGCACTCGACGAGGTGCGCGTAGAGGTCCTTGCCCTGGTAGGAGGCGACCAGGAGGGCGACGTCCTCGTCGCGAAGCTTCGGGTAGCTGCCGCGCGGCGCGCGGAACGCCTCCTCGATGCCCTCGGCGTGTCCGGCCATGAGGAGGACCGTGACCGCGCCGGTCCAGTCGTTGCCGAGCATGTTGGGCATCGCGTCGGCCAGGCGTCCGATGGGCTCGGAGGCGGCGGCCGAGCTCAGGTCGCCGTGGATGTCACCGACCGCGCTCGGCAGGAGACGCGGCGGGAGGAGGGTCGAGTCGGCGATCGCGGTGTCGATCAGGAAGGGGAGCGCGTCGAGCCCTCCGATCCGTCCGATCGTCTGCGGCCACTGGCGGCGCGCCGCGCCCGCGCCGGTCGGGTTCGCGGTGAAGCTCGCCTGGACCGCGGGGAGGTCCTCGCTCGTGGCGCAGTAGGCGAGGACGTCGAGCGCCTCGGCGAAGTACTCGGCCGTGCGGAAGCCGGTGCTCGAGGGGAGCCCTTCGGGCTGACCCTCGCGCAGAACCGCGAGGAGCGGGACGACGAGGTCCCGACCCTTCTTGATGAGCGTCCGCTTCGTCTCGAGCCACTTCCGGTGGATCGCGACCGTCTCCTCGTCGTACTTCGCGCCGCTCCTCACGTCGGTGAGGGTGTGGTGATCCTTCGCGAGGCTGGCGAGGTCATTGCGCAGACGGACGAGCGCCTTGGCGAAGTCGCGCCACTTGCGGATCGCGGTCTTGTTCGCGGCCTCGTCGTTCTTGGGATCGTAGTCGAACGACTCGCCCGTCCGCGCGTTCAGGAGCTGGAAGGCGAGGGCCCGGGTCTCCGCCCGCTTGGACTTCAGCAGCTCCACGACGTCGGGCATCCGGTCGCCGTTGCCGGCGATGTAGGCGACGACCGGCTCGCGGGCGCGCCCGGACCGGGCGCCGGCGCGGGTGAAGACGTGACTCTCGCTCGGGTCCGGGAGCGTTCCCTCGCGCACCGCGAGCACCCACATCCGACCGAAGGCAGCGCCCCCCTTGCGCAGGGCGCCGCTCCGGATCTTCCCCTGGAGCTCGGGGTGGTTGTCCCAGGCGGTCTCGGCGGCGAAGGCGGCGACCGCGGGGGTGCCGTCCTCGAGGATGTCGTTGATCCAGTTGACCTGGCTCGTCGGGTTCCCCGCGTAGGCGTGGTAGATCGCGTGGGCGAGGCCTTCGCGCATGTCGGCGTTCTTCGCGCCCTTGAAGATCGAGCCCCGCATCCCGTCGATCGTGTTCGCGCCGGCGCTCTTGATCTCGGCGATGGCGGCCTCGATGTCGGCCGGCTTGTCCTCGTGGATCGCCCGGGCGAGATGGCGGACCGGGTCGTAGATCCGCTTGTTGGGGATCTTGAGGCCGTGACCGGTCCCCGAGGAGCCGGTGCCCCCGGTCTCGTCGGGGTCGATGATCGTCGGGCGGCCGCCGTTGCCACCACCGGGCGGATCGGGATCGTCGGGGTCTGGCGGGCGACGCTCGCCGATCCGAGGGCCGTTGCGCCGCGTCGTCTTCGGCTGGTCGTCGGGCACCGTCTCCTTGCTGAGCTGCTTGTAGCCGACGAAGGCGACGAGCAAGACGACGCAGGCGATCCCGACGTAGGCGCCGATCTTCGGGATGTTTTCCTCGAGGCTCCCGCGCCCGCCGCCGCCGCCGCCCCGCGGGATCGGCAGGCCGCAGCCGTCGCACTCCATCAGGTCGCGCGGGGTCTCGGCCTCGCAGTTGGGGCAGGTGAACAGGGTCACCTGGCGGGCGGAGCTCGACCCGCGCCGGCGCCGCCCGCTCGTGCCGGTGTCGGCCGCGGCGCGATGGCTACCGGTCGAGCGCCGGCGCCGCATCTCGCCGGAGCTGGCGCGGCGGTGTCGGGCCGAGCTGCTGCCGGGCTTGCGGACGCCCGAGCTCATCGTCTCGTTGCTGTCGACGAGCGCGCCCGAGCGCATGAGCTGGCGCTCGCCCGACGCCGTCAGCTCGCCGTCGTCGGCGAGCTCGAGCTCGATGTCGCCCGCGAGGGCGAGCTTGCCGCCGCCCGCGGGCGCCTCGTCGTCGTCGGCCACCACGACGTTCTCGATGACCTCATCATCATCGTCGTCGTCGGCGACCTCGACGTTCTCGATGACGTCGTCCTCGTCGTCGTCGACCGCGGTCGTCGGCCCGGAGATCAGCCGGGGCGCCTGAGCCGTGGTCGGCCCCGACACGAGCCGTGGCGCCTGCGCGGTCGGTCCGCCGATCAGGCGCGGTTCGGGGGCGGTCGGACCGCCGATCAGGCGCGGCTCGGGCATCGACGTCGGGCCGCCGACCATCCGCGGAGCGGCCGCCGCGGGATCAACCGGCGCGGGCGCGGGAGGCGCCTGCGGCGGACCGTCCTCGTCGGCGCTGAGCTGGAGCGCCATGAATCCGCTCACCGGAGGAGCGGCCGGGGCCGGGGCGATCGCCGGGGGCGCGCCGTAGGCGGGCGCCGGAGCGCCGTATCCCTGCGGGGTCGGCTGGCCGGGGGCGTGGTAGCCCGCGGCGGGCGCCGGGTAAGGCTGCTGACCGGGCGCCGGCGCGCCGTAGGCGGCGGGCGCCGGCGCCGGGGGCGCCTGCTGCTGGATGGGCGGCGCCTGATAGGGCGCCCCCGCGGGGGCCGGGGGGGCGATCGGAGGCCCCACCGCGGGGCCCGGCGCGGGGCCCGGCGCAATCGGGGGCGCCGCCGCCTCCTGGGAGGCGCTCAGGCTGCTGCGACGGGCGGTGGTGGTCCGGCGGCGCCGGCGGGGCTTGCGGTCGGGCACCGTCCGCCCGCAGACGCCGCAGCGGGCGGCCACGCCGGCGAACTTGGCGCAGTAGGTACAGTCGCTCTCGGTCTCGCCGCCGGCGTCGCCGGCGTCCGAGACCTCGGGAGGGAGCTCGAGCGGCTGCCCGCAGTTCTGGCAGCGGTAGACCTGACCGCCAGTCGGGCCGTCGAGCGAGAAGGTACTGCCGCAATGGCATCGAAGACGCACGGTCGACATCCGCGGGCGAGTCGGGACGCGTCCCGGCCCGCCTGAGTCTCGTTCTAGTGCCGAGCGGGACTGTGTTTCCGCTCCGCAGGGGCGCTCCGTGGGCCGCCCCAATCCGCCCAGAACACTATAACGGCGGCGTGGGGGCCGTTCAAACGACGGAGGGCGTCGACGGGGAGCGCGCGGCGCACTCGAGACGGGGCCGCGCGCCCTCGGGGCTCAGGAGACGGCGGAGTCGACCGAGGTCGGCGCCTCGGACGGCGGCGTCTCCTCGCCGCCGCTGCTGCCGCCATCGCTCCCGCCCTCGCCGTCGCCGGCCTCCCCGTCGGGGCCCTCGCCGGCGGGCTTCTCGGGCAGGGGCTGGGCGTTACGGCAGCGAGGGTACCCCGAGCAGCCGGCGAACGCCCCCCGCGGCCCGTTCCGGACGACCATCGGCTTGCCGCAGCGGGTGCAGTCGATCCCGGCGGGATCCGGCTTCTTCCGGGGCCCGCTCTTCGCCAGCGGCTTGGTGCGCCGGCAGGTCGGGTAACCCGTGCAGCCGAGGAAGCGACCGCGCCGGCCGCTCCGGAGGACCATGTCCTTGCCGCAGCGGTCGCACTTCTCGACCGGCTCTCCTGGCGCGGGCTCTCCCTCGCCGCCTTCCTCGTCATCGTCGGACGCGCGTCGGGCCGGGGCGGCGGGCGCCTCGAGCCCCTCCTCGAGGACGCGGAGGCGCCCCGAGGCGGAGCGCAGCACCTTGATCCGGCGGTCCTCGACGTCGTCGGCGTCGACCGGCTTGCTCTTGCGCGCTTCGGTCTCGGCTTCGCCTTCGCCGTCGCCGTCGGTCTTCGCCCCCGTCTCGGGCTGCTCGGGGATGTCCTTGATGAGGCCGCGCAGCTTCGCCAGCGAGAGCGTCTTCTTGCACTCGGGGTAGCCGGTGCACGCGACGAACGGACCGCGGCGGCCGCGCCGCAGGACCATCGCCTTGTTGCACGCATCGCAGGCGATCACGACCTCGGCGATGTCCGCCGTCCCGTCCTTCTCGCCCTTCTCGGACGGAAGGTCGGCGCTGTTGTCGCACTTCGGGTAGGCCGAGCACGAGAGGAACGCGCCGCGCCGTCCGCGCCGCTTCACCATCGTGTTCCCGCACTTCTCGCACGGGATGTCGGTCTCCTCGGGGAGCATGGGATCGCCCTTGCGATCGACCGGGAGGGTGTGCTTGCAGTTGGGGTAGCCGGTGCAGCTCAGGAAGCGGCTGAGGTCGCGCTTGTTGCGCTTGTAGACCATCGGCTTGCTGCACTTCTCGCACGTCCGGTCCGAGGGCTCGGGCTCCTCGTTGATCCCCTTCATCTGGTGGTTGGCGGTCTTGAGGTTCTTGTTGAACGCGTCGTAGAACTCGCGGAGAACGCCGCGGTAGGTCGCTCGCTTCTCCTCGATCTCGTCGAGCTCGTCCTCCATGTGGGAGGTGAACTTGTAGTCCATGATGTCGGGGAAGTGCTTGGTGAGCTTGTCGGTGACCACCTCGCCGAGCTCGGTCGCGTGGAACCGGCGGTCCGCCTGCTCGACGTACTGGCGATCCTGGATCGTCGAGATGATCGAGGCGTAGGTGCTCGGACGCCCGATCCCGAGCTCCTCGAGCGTCTTCACGAGGCTCGCCTCGTTGTAGCGCGGCGGCGGGCTCGTGTGGTGCTGGCTCTCGGTGAGCTGGACCAGGTCGAGGATCGCGTCCTCGGACAGGTCGGGCAGGACGGCGGCGTCGCCCTTCTTCGCGGCGTCTCCGCGCCGGGTGAACTTGAGGACGCGGGCGTACCCGTCGAACAGCGGCACCCGGCCGCCCGCGCGGAAGAGCGCGGTCTCGCTCGGCTCGACCTTCGGCCCCTGCTTCTCGCGGACGCCCTCGAGCTCGTGGAGCGGCAGGTCGGCGGGCGGCGTCGCCTCGATCGTCATGGTCGTGACCATGGCGCGGCCCGCGGCCATCTGGCAGGCGACGAAGCGCTCCCAGATGAGGCGATAGAGGTCGCCCTGCTCCTTGCTGAGGACCATCCCGAGCGACTCGGGCGTGCGCGACACCGACGTCGGTCGGATCGCCTCGTGCGCCTCCTGCGCGCCCTTCTTGCTCTTGTACTTGGCGGGCTTCGGCGGGAGGTACTCCTTGCCGTAGCTCTTCTCGATGTAGTCGCGGACCTCGGTCACCGCCTCGTTGGAGATGTTCACCGAGTCGGTTCGCATGTAGGTGATCAGACCGACCGGCCCCTCGGCGCCGAGGTCGAGACCCTCGTACAGGTCCTGCGCGGTCCGCATCGTCTTCTTCGCCGAGAAGCGGAGCCGGTTCGCGGCCGCCTGCTGGAGCGTGCTCGTCGTGAACGGCGCCGACGGGTTGTCCTTCCGCTCCTTCTTCTCGACCGAGATGATCTTCCAGATGGCCTTCTCGAGCGAGGCGACGACGGCCGTCGCCTCCTCGACGCTCCGGAGGACGTTCGGCTTGCCGTCGACCTGGAGGGGCTTGCCGCGCAGCTTCTTGAGCTCGGCGAAGAACGAGGCCTTCTCGTCGTCCTTCTGGCCCTCGGGGGCGACCTTCGCCTCGATCTCCCAGTACTCCTCGGGGTTGAACGCGGCGATCTGCCGCTCGCGCTCGACGATCAGGCGGACCGCGACCGACTGGACCCGGCCGGCCGAGAGACCGCGGGTCACCTTCTGCCACAGGAGCGGGCTCAGGAGATAGCCGACGAGCCGGTCGAGGATCCGTCGGGCCTGCTGGGCGTTGACCTTGTCGAGATCGATCACGCCCGGATTCTCGAACGCCTTCGCGACGGCCGGCGCTGTGATCTCGTGGAACGTCACCCGGTGGGTCGGCCCGCGGGCCGCGAGCAGCTCGGAGAGGTGCCACGCGATCGCCTCACCCTCGCGATCGGGGTCGCACGCGAGGTAGAGGGCCTCCGCCTCGCGGGCGGCGCTCTTCAGCTCGCTGACGACCTTCTTCCGATCGGGGACGACCTCGTAGCTCGCCTCGAAGTTCTTCTTCAGGTTGACGCCCATGCTCCGCGATGGCAGATCGCGGACGTGGCCGACCGAGGCCTTCACGACGTACTCGCCGCCGAGGATCTTCTCGAGAGTTCGGGCCTTGGCAGGGGATTCGACGATCACGAGGGCTTTAGACATGGCACTTCAATCCGTCACCTGATGGGGGGCCCGGCCGTGTGCTCGCCGCAAAGAGAGCCTGGCCGGGCGGATGAGGGGCGAGACTATGGCACAGGCCGCCGGACGCTGTCAAGGGCGTTCCCCTTCGGTCCTTTCAACCGACGTAATAATAGCTACTTAAGAGCGTCAGGCGCCGAAGAGGACCGTCGTGTTCGTGCCGGGGGAGGTGCGTGATAGGGGGAGGTGAGGGCCCGCGAACCTCCGATGGGGAGCGCGCGATGTACTGATACATCTGAGCTTGCTGGATGAAGTCGGCGTCGTGGCGTGACCCCTCGAGATGCTTCTGGCTCAGGTCGCGCGCAGGATCCAGCACCGGAGATACCGCCCCTCGGGGCAGTGGAGGCTCGTCGGGTGGTCGAGACCGGCGCCCCGTCGCTCGAGGATCGCGAGCTCGCGTCGCGCCCGCCGCGCCGCCTCGCGGAGGGTCTCCTCGAACGGGGCATCATCGATGTGATGGCTGCACGTGCAGGTGATCAGGATCCCGCCGGGCGCCAGGACGCGCATCGCCAGGGCGTTGAGCTCGCGAAGCCCGGTCAGCGCCCGACGGACCTCCGATCGGTTCCGGGCGAACTTGGGCGGGTCGAGGATGACGAGGCCGAACTCCTCGCCGGCGTCGCGGAGGCGCTTGAGCTCGTCGAACATCTCGGCCCGCTCGAAGTCGACCGTCTCGGCGACCCCGTTCGCGGTCGCGTTCTCCGCGGCGATCGCGATCGCCTTGGCGCTCGCGTCGAAGCCGCGCACCCGCTCGGCGCCGCCCTTGGCCGCCGCGAGCGCGAAGCCGCCGGTGAACGAGCAGACGTCGAGGACGCTCCGGCCGGCGGCGAAGGTCGCCGCGAGCGCCCGGTTGTCGCGCTGGTCGAGGAAGAAGCCGGTCTTCTGGCCGTCCGCCATGTTGACGAGGTAGGTGAGGCCGCCCTCGTGGATCTCGACCCGCTCGGGCGGCTCCTCTCCGCGGAGGGTTCCGCGGCCGGCCGGCAGCCCCTCGCGGGCGCGGAGGCCCTCGGCCTTCCCCCGCTCGTAGATCCCCCTGGGCTCGTAGGCGGCCTGGAGCACGTCGAGGATCGGGTCGAGCCGGTTACTGACGGCGAGCGAGGTGCACTGGATCACGATGTGGTCGGCGTAGCGGTCGACGATGAGGCCGGGGAGGCCGTCCCCCTCGCTGTGGATCACCCGGTAGGCATCGGCCCGGTCCGGCAGGCGGAGGACGCGGTCGCGCAGCTCGATCGCCTCTCGGGTGCGCCGGCGCATCAGGTCGTCGTCGACCGGGATGCCCTTGTCGAAGGTGACGAGCCGGACCATGAGGCGGCTCTTGTCGTTGATGAAGCCGCCGCCGACGAACTCGCCGTTCGGCCCCTTCACGACGACGGCGTCGCCGTTCTCGTAGGCGCCGTCGATCTGGGCGATCGCCTCGGGGTAGACCCACGGGTGGCGGACGAGGCCGGGGCGGACGCGGTCCTTCTTGAGATGCACGGTGGCGGGCGACATGGCGCGCGAAGATAGCAGTCGGCGAGCCGACGATCAACGTCGAGCCACCCGCGTCCTGGCCGCGCTCGCGCCGGCGATCCTCCTGTTCGGAACGATCGGCGGGATCGCGCTCGCCTACGCGATCGTCACCGCGTGGGGGTGGGAGGCGTTCTGGATCGCGATCGTCGCGGCGCTCGTCGGGCCGTTTCTGTGGGTGCTGGTGAGCGCGCTGAACCCGGCCGCGCCCGACCGCCGCTGCCCCGCCTGCGGCGAGGTGGACGCGCTCGTCCGGCCGAGCCGCGAGCACATGCTCGGGATCCGGTGCCTCTACTGCGGCCACGCGGACGACGAGGCCTACGTCGCGCACCTCGAGGAGTATCTCGAGGACTTTCGCGGCCCGGACGGCGTCGTCGTTGCGCCGCCGCGGCCGCGGCCGGCCGAGGTGCCGAGCGACCCGGCGAACGACCGGCCGGACGACGCCGCGTGAGCGCCGGCTCGCCGCGACGCGAGGTCGACGTGGCCGTGATCGGCGCCGGCGTCGCCGGGGCGAGCGTCGCCCTCGGGCTCGCCCGGGAGGGCGCGCGGCCGCTCCTCCTCGAGGCCGGGGGGCCAGCCACCGGAGGCGCGGGCGGCGACGGCCTCGTCCGGATCGGGATCGACGAGTCGCCCGCCCGTCTCGCCGACGCGGTCGGGCGGCAGCGCGCGGCGTCCGTCGTCGCGGCGTCGGTCCGCGGCGCGGCCGGGCTCGCGGCGATCGCGGACGCCGCGGGCGTCGCCATCCGTCGCGGGGGCACGGTCGCCCTCGCCGAGAGCGCCGAGGAGGCGGCGCTGCTCGCCCGCGACGCCGCCGTCCTCACCGCCGGAGGGGCGACCGCGGTGATGCTCTCGGCCGCGGACGCCCGGGCGCGCGCGGGCGGGCTGGGCGAGCGGTTCGTCGGGGGGATGCTCGTCGAGGACGAGCTCGTCGTCGACCCGGGCGCGCTCCTCGCGGCGCTCCGCGCCGAGGCCGTCGCCGCGGGCGCCGAGCTCGTCCCGTCCGCGACCGTCATCGGAACGCTCGATCGGTCCGACGGCCGGATCGAGCTCCGCCTCGCGCACGACGCCGCGCCGGTGCGCGCGGAGCTCGTCGTGGTCGCGGCCGGCGCGGAGTCGGGGAGCGTCGACCGGACGCATCGCGACTCGGTCTGGCTCGTCCGCCACCAGCTCCGGCGCTACCGGCGACGCGGGCCGCTGCCGGCGAGCGCGCCGCCGGCCGGATCCCGGAACCACGGGATCGAGCGCTGGCTCGTGCCGGCGGGCGGCGCGGGCGACGAGGTCGTCGTGAGCGGCCTGCGGTGGATCGAGGGCCGCGCCGGGATCGGCGAGCGGGATCGCGCGCCGTCGCCCCGCATCGGCGAGGCGCTCGATCGCCTCGCCCGGGAGTGGCTCGGCGAGCTGCTCACCGAGGCGGCGCCCGCGGCCGAGTGGGTCACCTTCTGCGCCCACGGGTGCGACGGGCTGCCGCTGGTCGGCGGCGCGCCGGGGCAGCCGCGGCGGCTCGTCATCGCGGGGTTCGGTCGGAGCGACCTCGCCCTGCCGCACGCGCTCGGCCTGGCGATGGCCGCGGAGATCGGCGGCGCGCCGCGCGCGCCGGGCTCGCCGCTCGGGCTGTTCGCGCCGTCGCGGATGGTCTGACCCGGACGGCGACCGCGCCGAGGCTCGTGAACGATGCGGGCAGGGGAGGGGCGATCGACTTTCACTCAGGGCGATGAAGAGATGGAACCACGGAGGCACGGAGGCACGGAGCAGCTTCGGATGACGCCACGTCGCGGACCGATCCCGCCGTTCCCTCTCCTGGTTCCCGTCGCCTCGCGTGACCGAGACCGAGAGGGAGCCATCCCTGGAGCCGGTCGGCTCGTGCGAGCCGGGATACGGCGCACGTAGTGGCTCCTCCGTGTCTCCGTGCCTCCGTGGTGACATCTATCTGCTCGCCGAAGGCGAGCCCACGGACCCGAACGAGCTCGAGAGCCCCTGTCCGGGCTACTCGTCGTGCTGGGCGTGCCACCACGCGACCCAGCGCTGCAGGCCGGCGTCGATCGAGGTTCTCGGCGCGTAGCCGAGCCGCTCGCGGGCGTGGCCTATGTCCGCGAGGGTGATCGGCGCGTCGCCGGTCTGCTTCGGGTGATGCTCGACCGGCACCTGCCGTCCGAGGAGGCGCTGGAGCTCGGCGAGGACGTGGTTCAGCTCGACGAGCTCGCCGCGGCCGAGGTTGAAGACGTCCCAGCCGTCGGGGAGGTCGACGTCGATCGCGCGGACGATCCCGTCGACGATGTCCTCGACGAAGGTGAAGTCGCGCCCCTGGGTTCCGTCGCCGAAGACGGTGAGCGGCTCGCCGGCGGCGATCGCGGCCGTGAACCTCGGGATCGCCATGTCCGGGCGCTGGCGCGGTCCGTAGACGGTGAAGAAGCGGAGGGCGACCGCCGGGAGGCGGTGGGCGTGGGCGTGGGCGAAGGCGAACAGCTCGCCGGCCCGCTTGCTCGCCGCGTAGGGCGCGAGCGGTCGATCGGCCGCCTCGTCCTCCCGGAACGGCGTCCGGAGGCTGCCGCCGTACACGCTCGAGCTGCTCCCGAAGACGACGCGGCGTCGTCCGTGGCGGCGGGCGGCCTCGAGGACGCGCAGGGTCCCGGTGACGTTGACGTCGGCGTAGACGATCGGCTCCTCGAGGCTCGCCCGGACGCCGGGGCGGGCGGCGAGATGGACGACGGCGCCGATCGGGGCGCTCTCGAACGCTCGATCGAGGCAGGCCTCGTCGCGGATGTCGCCCTCGAGCAGCTCGAAGCGCGCGTGGTCGGCGATGCTCGAGATGTTGGAGCGCTTCGCGTCGGGCCCGTAGTAGTCGTCGAACGCGTCGAGGCAGACGACGCGCCGGCCATCGCCGAGGAGACGCTCGGAGAGGTGGGAGCCTATGAACCCGGCGCCGCCGGTGATGAGGATCGCATCGTCGCTCACGGTCGGCGCATCCTACGAAGTCGCCGGGCTCGAAGAAAGCGCATCGCGGGACGACTGTCGCTGCAGCCAGGCCTGGAAGACGAGGACGCACCAGAGATCGTGGTGCGCGTCGCGGCGTCCGGAGAGATGGGCCTCGAGCAGCCGGCCGATCGGCTCCGGCGCGAGGAATCCCTCCCGGCGGAGACGGTCCGGCGCGAGCAGCTCGCAGGCCCAGTCGCGGAGCGAGCCCCGGAGCCAGCTCCCGAGCGGGACGCCGAAGCCCATCTTCGGGCGCTCGACGAGCGACGCCGGGACGTGGCGGTGGAGCACCCGGCGGAGGATCCACTTGCCGGTCGCGCCGCGCAGGCGCATCCCGATCGGGAGGCGCCACGCCATCTCGACGACGCGGTGGTCGAGGAGCGGCACGCGCCCCTCGAGCCCGACGGCCATGGTCGCGCGATCGGTCTTCACGAGGAGGTCGTCGGGGAGGTAGGCGACCGTGTCGAGCCACGACAGGAGCTGCTCGTGGCGAGCGCGGGCGGGCGGCGCGAGCCGACCGGTGTAGGCGGTCGGCGGCTCCGTCGCGCCGAGGACGATCGCGCCCGGGTCGGGCCAGTGCGACATCAGACGGTGGTAGAGGGCGAGCGGGCTCGCCGCGGTGAGGAGCTCGGCGACGCGGCGGACGTTGCGGAGCGAGCGGCCGCGGTCGGGGACGGTGGCGCGGAGAAGACCCCGGACGAGGCGGCGCAGCGGCGCGGGCCAGCCGCGGATCACGCTCCAGATGACCCGGCTCCAGACGTAGCGACGGTACCCGCCGAAGAGCTCGTCGCCGCCGTCGCCGGCGAGCGCGACGGTCACGCGGCGGCGGGCGAGCTCGGAGACCAGCAGCGTCGGGATCTGGCTGCTGTCGGCGAACGGCTCGTCCCAGACCGACGCGATGCGCGGGACGACCGCGAGCGCCTGCTCGGGGGTGACCTCGAGCTCGGTGTGGTCGGTGCCGAGGTGGCGGGCGACGGCGCGGGCGTGGGGCGCCTCGTCGAAGGCGCGGTCGGGGAAGCCGATCGTGAACGTCTTCGGCGGCGGGTTCGTCTCGGCGCCCATGAGCGCCACGACGAGGGAGCTGTCGATCCCACCCGAGAGGAACGCGCCGAGGGGGACGTCGGCCATGGTCCGGATGCGGACGGCGTCGGCCAGGAGCGCCTCGAGGGCGTCGGCGGCCTCGCGCGGGCGGCCGAGGAAGGGGTCGGCCTCGGCCCGCGCGAGGGCGTCGGCGGCGGACCACCAGGCCCGCGGTGCGCTGGTGTCGGGCGCCCCGTCGGCCGGCCGGAACGACAGGATCGATCCTGGCGGCAGCTTCCGGACGCCCTCGTAGATCGCGTAGGGCGCCGGGACGTGGTTGTGGCGCAGGAGGAGGGCGAGGGCGTCCCGGTCGATCCGGCCGACGAAGTCGGGGTGGGCGCGGAGGGCGTCCAGCTCGCTGCCGAAGAGGACCGATCGCCCGGCGACGCCCCAGTAGAGCGGCTTGATCCCGATCCGATCGCGGACGAGGTGGAGCGTGCCGCTCGGACGCTCCCAGAGGGCGAACGCGAACATCCCGTTGGAGCGATCGAGGGTGCGCTCGAGCCCCCAGGCGTCGATGGCCTCCACGAGGGTCTCGGTGTCGGACCGCCCGCGGAAACGAGCGCCCGAGGCGGCGAGCTCGGCGCGCATCTCCGCGTGGTTGTAGAGCTCGCCGTTGTAGCTGATCACGAGCCGCCCGCTCGCGCTCGTCATCGGCTGGCTGCCCTCCGCGGTCAGGTCGACGATCGAGAGGCGCCGGTGGCCGAGGGCGATCCCCGCCCGCGGATCGACCCAGCTCCCGCCCGCGTCGGGTCCGCGATGATGGAGCGTCTCCCGCATCGCGTCGACGCGCGCGCGCAGCTCGTCCTCGCCGAGCGAGCGGTCGAGGTCGCAGAAGCCGGTGATCCCGCACATGGGCGCAGTCTACGCTCGGCTCGCGGCGGCGGTCACGTCGCGGCCTCGGCCAGGGCGGCCTCCCAGCGGTCCGTCACCGCCTCGACCGAGAACCGCTCGGCCACGGCCGGGGCCGCGGCGGCGAGGTGCGCGCGGAGCTCGGGGCTCGTCATCGCGCGGGCGAGCGCGCCCGCGAGCGCCTCGACGGCGCCGTCGGGGACGAGGATCCCGTCCTCTCCGTCGCGGATGATCTCGTCGGGGCCGCTCGGGCACGCGAAGCTCACGCACGGGAGGCCGCGGGCCATCGCCTCGACGAGGACGTTCGGGAAGCCCTCCCAGCGGCTCGAGAGGACGAACAGGCTGGCGCGGCGATAGACGTCATCGATCTCGGTCGTGCGGCCGGGGAGGGCGACCCGATCCGCCACGCCGAGCTCGCCCGCGAGGGCGGTGAGCTCGGCGCGCCGGGGGCCCTCGCCGTGAAGCTCGAGGCGCCACGGGGCGAGCTCGGGAGGGAGGCTCGCGAACGCGCGGAGGAGCAGGTCGAAGCCCTTCTGCTCGTGGAGGCGGCCGACGCCGAGGAGGAGCGGTGGGTCGTCCGGGCCGGCCGCGCCGGGGGCGTCGGGCGCGACGGGCACCGGGTTCGGGATCGTCCGGAGGCGCGCGGCGAGCCCGGCGAAGCTCCGCGCCGCCGCGTCGGTCTGCACGACGAGGGTCGCCGCGCGGGGGTAGAGCGTGCGTCGCAGCATCCGGAGGGGCGCGGCAGTCGGATAGAGTCGGTCGACGCGCTCGGAGACGATCACGGGCACCCCGAGACCCGCTACCGCGAGGAGGGTGACGAGGTTCATCTTCAGGATGAAGCTGACGGCCACGTCCGGTTGTTCACGCCGAAGCCAGCGCCGGAGACGCGACGGACCGCGGAGGAGCGGCGGCCGCCGGCCCGGCTCGAGGACGCCGAGGCCGACGCGGCGCACGGGCGCGGCGACATCGTAGAAGTCGGTGTCGGCGTCGGCGAGGGTGACGAGGCTCACCTCGTGGCCGCGCGCGGCCAGGGCGGGCGCGAGGAGGGCGAGGACGCGTTCGGCGCCGCCGGCCTCGAGCGAGGGAACGATCAGCGCGACGCGCATCGACGACGCTCCTCGGCGTCGGGGGCGCTCACTCCTGGTGGGGCTCGTCGGACGCGCCATCGAGCTGCTCGCCGAAGCGCTCGAGCGCGACGGCGGCGGGGATCGCGTAGCCCTCGCTCTGCTTCCCGATCCCGCCGCGGGCGACGACGATCCCGACGACGCGGCCCTCGCCGTCGACGACCGGGCCGCCCGAGTTGCCGGGGTTCAGGGCCGCGTCGACCTGGACGAAGCGCATGTGCGGGTGACCGAGGTCGACCTCGACGGCGCTCACGATCCCGAGGGTGGCGGTCGGCACCGGCGCGCGGGCCGCGTCGGGGTCGCCCGGGCCGCCGTAGAAAGCCGGCGGCAGGCGGTCGCGGCCGGGGTAGCCGATCGCAAGGGCGACCGCCCCGGGTCGCGGCCCGTCGGGCGCGAGGGCCAGGAACGGGAACGGCGGACGGACCGGGAGGACGCGCGCGGGCGGGTCCTCTGGCGCGGCGGCCGTCTCCTCCTCGGCGGTCGGCGGGACGATCTTGAGCAGGGCGAGGTCGACCCGCGGATCGAACGCGATGAGCTCGACCTCGAAGACGGCCCCGTCGTGGCGCTCGACCCAGAGCTCGGCGGCGCGGTCGACGACGTGGGCGTTGGTGAGGACGTGCCCGTCCTGACTGACGACGATGCCGGTGCCGTTGCGGCTCTCGAGGTCGACCGGGCCGACGAAGAGATACCCGACGAAGGCGAGCCAGTCATCGGCGATCCCGGCGATGGGGAACGGCGAGATCGCCTTCGACAGGGTGGCCCAGAACCCGGCGAGCCAGATGCCGAACGGCTTGAAGACGCCGCCCTCGGCCCGGACGCGGACGATCCCGCGGCTGGTCGCCGCGATCACCTCGGCGACCTCGGCGAAGTCGGCGTCGGCGGCGGTCCTCGGCGCCGCGTCGGCTCGGATCGGCGGGCGGTAACGCGGACCGCTCTCGCAGCCGGAGCCGACGGTGAGGATGACAAGCGCGGCGAGGCTGGCGGCGAACGGGGCGCCGCGTCGGCGAGGCGGGCTCAGTAGGGATTCCGGATCAGCACGAGCTCCTGCCCGCCGGGGGCGCACAGGACGCGCACATCGTGGAAGTTGTAGATCCGGCTGTGGGCCATGAGGACGCGGCTGCCGTTGAGGCTGTCGAAGGGCACCTCCTCCTGGCGAACCGTGTAACCCAGCGCCTTGAGGTAGTTACCCACGAGGGCGACCTCGCGCTCGGGGAACAGCGCCGTCCGGAGCGCCTCGATGTTGCGCTCGCGAATGCACTCGGCCTTGGTGCAGAAGCCGTAGGGACAGTCGGGGTCGGCGTCGGCGTTGGGGTCGACCGGGACGTCGTCGAGGTCGGCGTCGTCGCCGCGGCTCCGTCGCTCCTCCTCGGCCTCGCTCGGGCAGAGCGGCGCCGTGGCGCATCGCGCCTGGAGCGGCTGGTCGACGACCTTGCTCACCTCGAACGCGACCTCCTCCCGCTGGGGCGTCGCCCACAGGAGGAAGAGCTGCGTCTGGAGCTGGATGATCGTGGCGCCGGGTCCGGCGGTGGGAGCGCCGCCGCCAGGGGTCTTGTCGCCGGGGTCCTTCGAGGTGGACGGGCGAATCGGCACGGCGGCGACCTTGGACGATCGGCGCCCGCGGTCGCGCGAAGGGCGGGCCCCTGGTGCCATGCGAAGCCTCGTGCCTGCGCCGTCGTCGTCGGCCCGACCGCGAGACCCCCCCTTGGGTCCCGACGGCGCGTTGTGACCGCCTGGAAGCGCGTGCATTATAGGCACGCGCTAAGTTGCTTTGCAACGGTGGTCTCGGACCGAGCGGCGCGTCGGATCGACGTAACACGACGGGAGATCTGGGCCCACGGGGAGTCCAATCCCACGATGCCGACCAACGATCCGCGCGCTCCTCTGATCGCCCCGACCGGGCTCGACGCGCCGGCGGCGTCGCGTTTCATCCCGGTCGCGCTCCACGACCTCGTCGACGCCCTCGCCCTCGAGGACCACCCCGACGCGCGCCGGCGCGAGCGCTTCCTCGTCCTGGCGACCCTCTTCGCGAACCTCGTCCACTACGGCTGCGCGCGTCACGAGGAGGAGGTCAAGCAGCTCTACGCGCCGTTCAACCCCGACCGCGACACGGTCATCGCGCGGGAGTGGTCGGCCGAGGAGCGGCGCGACGGCGAGGAGCGCCTCCTCGCGCGGATCCGGGATCTCTTCCGGCTGGCGAACTACGAGGAGATCGAGCGCGACGCGTTCCTCTCCGCGGTCGTCGAGGGCGCGCCTCGCCACCTCGAGATCGACCCGCAGGTCGACCGGCTCGACCGGATCATCCTCTTCCGCCGCGGCGAGGGGCGCCGCCGGGTCTCCGAGCGGAAGATCTCGCGCCTCTTCCGTCTCGAGGAGAGCGAGGTCGCGACGTTTCAGCGGATCGCGGTCGTCGTGAAGATGCGCGGCTCGCAGCAGGTTCACCTCAAGCTCTTCAAGGACGTCGCCCAGAGCGACCTCGACATGGTGATCCCGACCGCGCAGGTGCGGATGCGGCTGATCGACCGGTTCAAGCTCGGCGGCTCGGGCGGGACCGCGGTGATCGGCTTCTTCAACACGGCGTGGAAGCTGCTCGTGGCGATGCCGTTCAAGGCGTTCCTCTGGCCGCTCGCCCTCGTGATCCTCGGGATCGTCTACGGCGGAAAGACCTTCCTCGACTACCGCAAGATTCGCGACAGCTACCTCACGACGATGGCGCGAAACCTCTACTTCCTGAACGTCGCGAACAACATGAGCGTGGTCAGCCGCCTCGCCGACAAGATCGGCGAGGAGGAGACCAAGGAGGTGCTCCTCGCCTACCACGTCCTCCACCGCGCGCCGCGTCCGCTCCGGCGGGCGGAGCTCCGCATCGAGGTCGAGCGTTACCTCGCCGCGCGCTTCTCGGTGGCCGTCGCGTTCGACGTCGACGACGCCCTCACCCGCCTCGAGGCGCGGGGCCTCCTCGTTCGTGGTCCGACGGGAGGCTACGGGGAGGGCGCGGACGCGTTCGCGCGCAGCGTCGCGGCGGGGGGCGACCCCGCGACGGGGGACGCCGGCGAGGAGCGCGGGGCGGCCGAGACGGGCTACGCCGTCGCCCCGATCGAGGAGGCGATCCAGCGCCTCGACGCGATCTGGGACGGCATCTATCCCGCGAGCGGCGGGGAGGAGCGCGGACGGTTCGTCTGGGTCGGGACGGGCCGACGCGTGGCGCCCCCCGCGGAGGTTCGCGCCCCGACGGCCACGAGCGGCGAGGACAGCTTCCTCAGGATCCCGGGGGAGGCGCGCTCCGCTTCGGCTCGCGAAGGCGCTGGCTCTTCCGCAGCTTCCGCTCCGACCGGAGACGCTCCACCTCGCCCACGATCTGGATGAGGCCGAAGCGTCGGGCGCCCTGCGGGCCCGCCGGCACGCCGCTCCGGAACCGGTAGGCCCCGTCGCGGGCGCCGACCGCCCAGAGGGCTGCCTGGTGGGCGTCGAGGTTGAGCGGGGTGACGTGCACCAGCTCGCCCTCGGCGATGTAGAGGTGGATCTTGCGACCGGCCGAGACGACGGCGAGGACGCCGCTCTTGCGCTGGATCCCGAGCAGCCCGACGAAGTCGAGCAGCTCGCGGCCCTGGATCCGTCCGGCGTGATCGCTCGCCCGGATCGTGATCGTCCGGCACGGATCGGTGGCGAGGGTGGAGACGCCGCTCGCGCCGTGATCGCTCTCGGCGAGGTCGACCATGTCGACCTCGACCCGCTCCTGGAGCGCGCTCGCCAGATGCTCGAGCGGCGCGAGGATCTGGCTGAAGTCCTCGGGGCGCGCGGTCGGGTCGGGCGAGAGGGCGCTCATGACGAGGGAGCGGAGCGGCGGCGGCGCGTCGACGTCCTCGCGCTCGTGGAGCGGCCTGGTCGGGTCGATCCGGAGGCCGCTCGATGAGCTGTCTGTCTCGCGCCGGGCGACCTTCAACCGCAGCGGCGCCTCGCCGGTCAGGACGTGGAACATGGTCGCGCCGAACGCGTAGACGTCCGCGGCCACGCCGGTCGCCGCGGCGCCCTGGATCTGCTCGGGGGCGACGTAGCAACCGTGGCCATCGCCGAGGCTCGACTCCTGCTGCGCCGAGGACGACCCGGCCCGCGCGGCCGTGGCGAGGCCGACGCCGAGCACCTTCACCTCCCCGTTCACGCCGAGCATCACCTGGTCCGGGTCGAGGTGGCCGTGGCCGATCCGCTGATCGGCGGCGAACGAGAGGGCCCGCGCGAGGCCGAGGCCGATCGCGACCGACTGCGCGCTCGAGAAGACGCCGCCGCGGCTCGTCCGCGCCTTGACCGTCTCGCCCTCGATGAACTCGTGGACGACGAGGAGGAGATCGTCCTTGTGGCGCACGTCGATGAGCCGCGCGATGTTGGGGTGGCGGAGGTCGATCACCTTCTTCGCCGCCTCGAGCGGGGCGAGGGCGAGCGCCCCGCTGATCCCCGGGAGCACCCGGATCGCGAGGAGACGCTCGGCCTTGGCGCCGACCTCCTGGGCCGGGCCCGGGCCGAACTTCTTCGCCTTGAAGACGGGCGTCTTTCCGCCGAGATCGAGCCGCTCGAGCACCTCGTAGCCCGCCTCGAGGAGGGCGTCGAGGAGGCGCCGCTCGAGGGCGAACTCGACCTCGCGGTCCGGCTCGGCGCAGGCGGGACAGACGAAGCCGCGGTCGAGCGAGATCACCTCGCCGTCGAGGAACATCGCGAGCGACATGAGGCGCCCGCAGCCGCCGCAGCGGAGCTCGATCGCCGACGCGCTCGGCCCCTCGACGTCGGAGGCGGCGGCCACCTCGCGGAGCTCGATCCCGAGCTGGCTGCGGCCGAGGCGGAGCTCGTCGCCGTGGCGCAGGAGCGCCTTCATGATCGGCTTCTCGTTCACGCACGTCCGGTTTGCGCTGCCGAGGTCGGTCACGACGAGGCCGCGGTCGGTCAGCTCGACGCGGCAGTGGCGGCGGCTCACCCAGCCGAGCGGGATGCAGACCTCGGCGTCGGGGCTGCGTCCGATCGTGAAGTGGTCGCCGACCTTCATCGGCCGGACGACGTCGGCCTTGCCGCCGCGTAGCCGCATCGAGAGCTCGATCCCGCCGGCGAACGCCTCGGGCTCGACGATCTGGAGGCCGGCGTCGGTCGACTGGGTCGGCGTCTCGGTCCAGGGCAGCTCGCTCGGAAGGGGCGGCCCGGCGAGGAGCGTCTTGCCGCGGGTCGGGGCGTCGGAGATCACCGGGAGCTTCCCGACGGGCCGGTCGGGCGAGGTGGCGGCGCTCGAGAGCGGAGCGCAGCCGCTCGGCGAGGTCGGCGGGGCGACGCCGGCGAACTCGGCGAGGATCTGTCGCGTCTTGCGGGGGTCGGCGAGCCCGGCGCGTTCGAGGATGGGCCCGATCTTGTCGCCCACCTCGTCGGGCGAGATCGGACGCTTCTCGGGGTCCTTCTGGAGGAGCGAGGCGACGAGGTCGACGAGCTCGGGGTCGAGGTCGGGGTGGCGCTCGGAGAGGCGCGGCGCCTCGGCGTCGAGGATCCCGTTCAGGACGTCGCGGAGCTCGCGCGCATCGAAGAGGGGTCGCCCGTTCAGGATCCACCAGATCGTCGCGCCGAGCGAGTAGAGATCGGCCCGATGGTCGGCGCCATGGCCGCCCATGACCTGCTCGGGCGGCATCGTCCCGAGCGTCCCGAGCGGCACGCCGCTCTCGGTGATCCGCGCGCTGACGACGTAGGGGTCACGGGAGAGGCCGAAGTCGCAGAGCTTGGCGACGCCGCCGCGGCTCACGATCACGTTCGCCGGCTTGATGTCGCGATGGACGATCTGGCGCTTCCGGAGGTAGGTGAGCGCCTCGGCGAGCTGCGCGAGGATGATCGTCGCCGCGGGCACGGGCACCGGCCCGGCGCGGTCGAGGATGTCGGCGAGGCTCGGGCCGGCGACGTGCTCCATCGCGAGGAAGGCGACGTCGCCGCTGAAGTCGGCGTCGTAGCCGCGGACGAGATGGGGGTGATCGAGGGAGAGGGTGAGGAGCGACTCGCGCCGGAACCGCGTGCGGACGACCTGCGCCCGCTCGGGGATGATGTCGGCGAACGAGACGACCTTCAGGGCGCACGGCCGGTCGGTCGGGAGGTGGCGGGCAAAGAACACCTTACCGACGGCACCGCCCCCGAGGACGTTGCCGAGCTCGTAACCTTCGATCTGGAGGGCCGTCGACGCCGCGCCGAACAAGAGCGTTCCCCTGGCTGGGCTCGGAGGGCATTCTCGCGGTCCCGGGGCGGCCGTTCAAGCGGGCGAGGGGGGTCGGCCCGCGCGCGAGCCTCGCCCGAGGACAACCCCGGGCGGTCGGGGTAACATGCCGCGCTCGCTCAACCTGTCGTCACCGAGAGACCATCTGGGAGCCCATCGCCATGAGCCCGTCCCGCCCGACCAGCCGCGACAACCTGACCGTCGAGGAGGCGCGCCGCCGCGCGGAGACGCTCGACGACGTGCACTACGGGATCGAGCTCGACCTCCAGCGCGGCGCCAGCGGCTACCAGGGCGAGGTCGTCTGCTCGTTCGTCCTGCGGGACGGGGCGAGCCGCGAGGGGCTCTTCATCGACTTCACCGGACGCGAGCTCCTTCGCGTCGCGTGCAACGGGCGGGAGCTGACGGCGGAGGCGTGGGACGGCCACCGGATCGCGCTGCCGGCCGACGCGCTCGAGACGAGCAACCGGGTCGAGGTCGAGTACGCCAACGACTACGACCGGACCGGCTCGGGTTTCCATCACTTCAAGGACCCCGAGGATGAGCGGGAGTACATCTTCAGCGACTTCGAGCCGTTCAAGGCCCACCGCCTCTTCCCGTGCTTCGATCAGCCCGACCTCAAGGCGACCTTCGCGTTCACGGTGACGGCGCCGGCTCACTGGACCGTGGTGAGCAACGGCCCGGTCGTGGCGACCGACCCGTGCGAGGACGGTCGGACGCGGCGGTTCTTCGCCCGGACGCGGCCGTTCTCGACCTATCTCGCCCACGTGAGCGCGGGCGAGTTCGCGAGCTGGGGCGGCGTCGCCGGCGAGATCCCGATGCGGATCCTCTGCCGTCAGAGCCTGGTCGGTCACCTCGAGCCCGACGT
The DNA here is from genome assembly GCA_029260755.1 of Planctomycetota bacterium. Classification (GTDB taxonomy): domain Bacteria; phylum Planctomycetota; class J058; order J058; family JAJDCQ01; genus JAJDCQ01. The sequence continues at coordinate 145,865 of JAJDCQ010000091.1, forward strand.
CGCCGAGCTCTTCGCGGTGACGGCCGACGGCTTCCGCTTCTACGAGGAGTACTTCGGCTACCCCTACCCGTTCGCGAAATACGACCAGATCTTCGTGCCCGAGTTCAACGCCGGCGCGATGGAGAACGTCGGCGCGGTCACCCACGGCGAGCACATGATCTTCCGGGGGCAGAGCAGCGCGAGCCAGCGCCAGGGGAGGGCGGAGACGTTCCTCCACGAGCTCGCCCACATGTGGTTCGGCAACCTCGTCACGATGCGCTGGTGGGACGACCTGTGGCTGAACGAGAGCTTCGCGACGTTCGCGAGCTACCTGGCGCTCACCCGCGCGACCGAGACGTGGAGTGACTCCTGGGAGTCGTTCCGGAGCAAGATCAAGGCGTGGGCGTTCCGGCAGGATCAGCTCCCGACGACCCATCCCATCGCCTGCGAGGTGCCGGACACCGACGCGACGTTCCTCAACTTCGACGGGATCACCTACGGGAAGGGCGCGAGCGCCCTCAAGCAGCTCCTGGCCTACATCGGCGACGACGCGTTCCGTGAAGGCATGCAACGCTACTTCCGGCGCCACGCGTGGGGCAACGCGACCCTCGCGGACTTCCTGGCCGCCCTCGAGGAGGGCAGCGGGCGCGACCTCGGCTCGTGGAGCAAGGCGTGGATCGAGACGAGCGGCCTCGGCGCCCTCGCGCCCGAGCTCCGGGTCGCCGACGGCAAGGTCGCCGAGCTGACCGTCGTGCAGGAGGCGGCGCCCCCGCCGGGCGACGACACCCTCAGGCCGCACCGGGTCGAGCTCGCCCTCTTCGGAAAGGCGGGCGAAGCGTCGCTCGGCGGCGAGCCGACCAAGATCGACGTGACCGTCGAGGGAGCGCGGACGAGCGTCCCCGACGCCGTCGGGCTCGACGCGCCCGCGTTCCTCTGGCTCGACCACGGGGACCAGGCCTACGCGAAGATCTACCTCGACGACGCCTCGCTCGCGTTCGCGAAGGAGCGGCTGGAGGTCATCGACGACGGGCTCACCAAGCTCCAGCTCTGGGGGAGCCTCTGGGAGATGGTGCGCGACCGCCGGTGGAAGGCGGTCGACTACGTCGGTCTCGTCGCCGCGAAGAGCCCCCTCGAGGAGAGCTCGGAGATCGTCGAGAGCGCCCTCGGAAACGCGGTCGCGGCGCTGATGCGCTACGTCCCCGAGCGGCTCCGCGAGGACGCGCGGGCGCCGCTCGTCGCCGCGGCCTGGAAGGCGATCGAGGGCAAGCGCGACGACGTGCAGCTCGTGTGGCTCCGAACCCTGATCCACCTGTCCGCCGCGGGAGACGACCTCGACCGCCTGAGCAAGCTCATGGACGGCGAGGAGACCATCGAGGGCGTGAAGATCGACCAGCCGCTCCGCTGGGCGATCGTGAAGCGCCTCATCGCGTTCGACCGCCCCGGCGCGGCCGACCGCCTCGCCGCCGAGCGCGAGCGCGACGCATCCGACAAGGGAAGAAAGAGCGCCTTCGAGACCGAGGCGGCGATCCCGACCGCCGAGGCGAAGGCCAAAGCATGGGCCGCGTTCACCGCGAAGGACGGCGAGCGCTCCGACGACTTCCTCAAGGCCGGGCTCACCGGCTTCAACTGGAGCCACCAGAAGCAAGCCCTCGAACCCTACGCCGCCCGCTTCTTCGCCGAGGCCGAGAAGGTCCACGAGGAGCGCGACGCGGAGTACACCCGGTTCTTCTTCTTCCGGCTCTTCCCCGGCCACCGCGTCGAGCGCTCGGTCCTCGAGCAAGCCCTCGCCTTCGCCGAGTCGACGAAGGTCGCGCAGCTCCAGAGGATGGGCCGCGAGTGCGCCGACGAGCTGCGGCGCTCGATCGAGTGTCAGGAGCTCCACGAGGGGTAGCCAGGCGACGCCAGCAGGCACGCTGAGACCGCCACTGCGTCGGGACTCAGAAGTCCTCGTCGATCTGCGCCGCGTCCCACAGCTCGAGAAACTTCGCGCGCACCGATGCGTCGAGCCGCTCGGCGTGCTCGCGCGGGAGGGCGTTGACGCGGATGAGCTGGATCGCGTCGTCGAGATCACGCGGGCGGTGGGTCGTCGTCGTTCCGCTCTCGATCTTCAGCTCGAGGAGCACGTCGAGCGGAAGAACGGGGAGCCCATCCGGAGTCCGCTCGGCGACGCTCGGATCGGGGAAGCGGACCGGCTTCGGCTTCCCGTCGCCCGGATACTCGCCGGTGAGGAGGACGTCGACCTTCACGTCCTCGACCGCGTCCCGAAGCCCCTTCGAGCCGGGGAACTTCTCGACCCAGCCGCGACCGCGCCAGCGGGCCCTCCGATGGGGCTCGCTTCCTTCGGGACTCGCCAACTTCTCCAGCCCCTCTCGCGTGAGGAGGATGTCGACGTCCGCGGTTGTGCGCGCGTGACCGTGGAGGTTCACGGCCATGGCGCCCGCGATCGCGAACGGGATCCCCGCCTCGTCGAGCGCCTTGGCAAGCCGGGTCATCGCCCGATGGACCTTCGACCGGCCCGAGAAGAACTCGTCCATGAAACGCGCGACCTCGGCAACCGATCTCACCATGCACCGAGCCTAGCACCACGAGACGGGACGCGGCACATCACGGACCCAGAGGGACGCTCCGGTTCGCGCGGCCCTGACGACGGCGCGCAGCGCTCGGGCCACCTCCCCGTTCAACGCCCGACCCTTCGGCGTCGTCGCCGTCAGGTCGCGCTCGAGCTGCCTCGGAAGGCCGCGAGGCTCTCGACCGTGGCGGCGCGCGGGATGAGGGTCTCGAGTCGCTCGATCTCGGGCAGCGAACGGAGCTCCTTCTCGAGCGCCTTCGGGATCGGCCCGAACCGCGCCCGGAGGATGGCGAGGAGACTGGCGACCGCCTCGTCTCGCCGCCCCTCCTCGCGACCCTCTGCGCGCCCTTGTTCGATGAGCCGCTGGCCCAGCGTCGTCTTCGCCATGTCGCCCAACCTCCCGAGGACACCCTCGACCAGGGACTTGCCGACGAGCTCCTCCGAGACGAGCCAGAACGCCGCCAGCGCCTGGTCCTGCTGCCCGGGCTCGACATCCGTCAAGATACGCCGTCGCCCCAGGCGGAGCAACGCCTCTGCATCCATCCGCCGCTCCATCGCCAGGAGAAACGGGTAGAGCTCGATGCGTCTCGCGGCCAGCACCGCCTCGGCGCTCCGCTCCCACAGCCTCACCCGGCGGAGCGGCACGGCGGTCCGCCGCCCCGGCAACCCGAAGCGGTAGACGGCCGGGATCGGGCGGGCGGTCACCCGGCTCGTCGCCACGATCACCGTGTCGACGGGGAGCCCGGTGAGGTCGTGGTAGAGGGCGTGCCGCGCCACGACGCGCGCGAGGTGGGCCCGCTGCTTCACATGCTCCGCGTGCAGGACCCGGCGGGGACCGGGCGCCTCGACAATGACGGCGAAATCCGCCGCCAGCTTGATGTGGCTCACCTCGCGCGGGAGCGGCTCGACACTCGGCCGTCGCCGTCGGATGAGCGCCCCGGCCAGACGCTCGGGCCAGGTGTTGCCGAGGTAACCGAACGTCACGTCGTGTACGCCCATGGCCGCGCCCTCGCTCGATTGCTGGGGTCGCGACCAGAGTAGCGACGGCCACCGACACGGACGGGCGCCCGTCGTTCACACGACCGTGATCGCCGTCCCCCGTGGACCGTGGCGGCAACCCGCAACGGCGACCGACTCCGGGTCGGTCACCGCTGCCCATGTGGGCACCCCTCGTCCTCCGCCGGATCGGGCGGCATCGCCGTCTGTCCGCACGACGACGGCGTTCGACCTCACGATCACGCCCCTCGTATCCGCCGCACCGTGCGATGGCGCTCGGTCGAGGGTGGCCTGACGCGCCTCGATCCCCGCAACGCGCGGCGCAGCGCGTTCGTGTCGCCGTGCGCGGCGTGAGCGATCCAGGCGTCGATGCGTCGCCGCGCGTCCGCCCTGGCGAGCCGTCCCGCCCGCCACGCCTGGCGCATGCCGGCGAGCCGCCGGCGGAACGCGCGCACGTTCCGCCGGTCGAGCCGGCGCCGGTCGGGGCCGACGACGAACCCGAGGAACAGCGTCCCCTCGCTCACCGGGAAGATCCGGCAACGCGTCGGGTGGAGCCGCAGTCGCAGCGTCGCGAGCGCCGCCTCGCACGCGGAATGAACCCTCCGAAGAGTCGCGCGGTCGTCGGCGAACGCGACCATGTCGTCGCCGTAGCGGAGAAAGGGCACGCCGAGGCGGTCGGTGACGAGGTGGTCGACCGGGTCGAGGTAGAGGTTCGCCAGCCACTGGCTCGTGAGGTTGCCGATCGGCAGGCCCCGGCGGCGCTGCCGTCGATCAGTCGCCGCCGCAGCCCGACGAGCTCGCTCTCGAGGTCGAGCTCGAACCGCTGGACGGCGCTCTTGCCGCGCTTGCCGCGGCGGGCCTTGCGGGCTGCGAGCCAGAGGTTCTCGAACGAGACGAGGGTCGGCCAGAGATTCCCGGCGCGGCGCATTGCGAGGCGTTCGCTTCTCCGCGACTCACGATCCGCGCGCGGAGACGGTGCGGCGCCACCCGCCGAGCATCCGGCCGATCTCGTAGATCCGCTCGGCGGCGTGGCCGTGGCTCCGCAGCGCGAGCACCCGGAGGTCGGTCGCGAGGCGCAGGAGGAACCGCAGGCGGGTCAGGAGCCGGTTGCCGTCGTCGATCGCGGCCCGTCGGCGACCCGGCTCGTACTGGGCGTCGATGAGCCGCTCCAGCAGCTCGTAGAGGGCGGCCTCGATCCGCGTGCCGAGGGAGTGGCGGTGGCTCCGCGGGAAGCGCTGGGTATGGCCGAGCGCCCAAAGGGTCAGGTCGTAGGTCTTCTGGACGACCGCCATCGGCTCGGGCGCGCCCGTCGAGGAAGGACGCGGCCGAGGGGGCGTTCGGCCCGACGGCGGCCTACCAGACCCCTCGGCCTCCCGACTGTCGCCCCCGCCACGATCGGCAGGCACGGGACGCCGGTCCATGGGCTCTCCTCGGACGCTCTCCGGCGGACCGTGGTCCGCCGGACTCGGGTGACGGGGAGCATTGGCGCGCACCGACCACACCGCACACGACACGAGACCCGTTGTTGTCGTTACGTTCCTCGGGATCGTTCCTGTTGCGGTTCGCCGCGCGGCAGTTCCTAGGTTGGTTGTTCCAGGAACCCCCGCGCAACACCCGGGCGGTGAGACCGGTCGCCCCACTCGCGGCGAGAAGAGGATCCTCGCCGCGAGCGAGGAGGAGGATAGCGTTCCCCGTCGCGGCATCAAGGACGGACCGAGTAAAGGCAAAAAAAAAAAACGCGCGTACTGCGCAGCCTCACCTGCATCGGCCGCGTCCACGCCGGGCTGTCATCAGAGGTAAAGGGGAAAAGGGGACGGGGGTGATCAGCGGCCCTGGCGCGCACCGACCACACCGCACACGACACGAAACCCGAAGAAGACGTCACGAACCCCGGGAACGTCCCCGAAGCGGTACGCCGCGCGGCAGTACGAAGGTTGGTGGCGCCAGGAACCCCCGCGCAACACCCGGGCGGTCCCGTCGGCAGGCCCGATCGGATCGGTGACCGCGCCGCTCGGGTAGTCACCGTACCAGTCGGCGCACCACTCGTACACGTTGCCGATCACGTCGTAGGCGCCCCAGGGATTCGGCGCGAAGGAGCCCACCGGGGCGGTGACGCGGTGGCCATCGTCGTTCCGGAACGCGTCCCAGAAGAACAAAAATTCCAACGCCGTCTTCGGGTCGTTCCCGTTCGCGAACCGGCTCGCCTCCGCCTCGCCGTCGCCCCAGAACCGCACCGTGCTCGTCCCCGCCCGGGCGAAGTGCTCCCACTCTGCCTCGGTCGGGAGCCGGTAGAGCCCGTCCTCGCCGGCCTCCTTCGAGAGCCACGCGGCGAAGTCGCGGGCGTCGTTCCAGTCGACGGTCACGACCGGCTGCTTCTCGCCGTTCAGAGCGTGCCCCTCGTACTCCCCGCTGTCGTGGTCGGCCTGGAACCGGCGGAACTGCGCGTTCGTCACCTCGGTCGCCGCAACGTAGAAGTCCGTCGTCAGGGTCACGCGATGCGGCTTCTCGTCGCTGCCACGCCCCTCCTCGTCCTCGGGGCTGCCCATCGTGAACGTCCCCCGGGGGACGAGGACGAAGCGCATCCCGAGCTCGTTCTCGAACCACACCGGCACCTTCAGCCGCCGCGCCGCCTCGAGCTGCTCCGCCGTCGGCGTCCACCAGGTCCCCTCGGGGACCGGGTCGAACGCCGGCTCGCCCGCCTCGACGACGACGGTGAACGCGACCATCCGCTCGCCCGGCGCCCAGCACACCTCGTCATTACAGCCCTGGTAGCGCACCGTCGCGACGACGGAGGTCGTGCCGTTCGCCTCCGGCGTGACGGTGATGGGCAGGACGAACCGCGCGCCGTCGGGGAAGGTCTCGTGGTCCCCGAGGAGCTCGTCGCGCTTGGTGACGCTCTTCGGGGAGCGGGTCGGCCCGGCCCGGATCCCGTCTCCCGCGACGGTGATCTCCACCGGCACGCCGGGGTCGCCCGCGTAGAGGGAGTGCTCTTCGGGCACGATGGCGATGATCGCCAGCTCGACGGTCTCGCCCGGAGCGGCGGTCACGCGTTCGGTCTCGGCACGGAAGCGGAACGGGTCGTCCCCCTCGGGAGGCGGCGCCGGGGCCACCGCGACGGCGCGCTCGGCCTCGCGGGTGTGGCCGGCCGCGTCCACCGCCGCCACCCGGACCGCCAGGATGCGAGCCGCATCGGGCACGGCGAGGGTCGCGCGGGCGCGGCCGCCGTCCTCGAGCGGGCGCTCGACCGGCGGGCCCGCCGGCTCGCCGTCGGCGAGGAGGGTGAAGGTCACGGTGCTCGGGTGGGCGTCGTCGATCGTCGCGCTCACCTCGAGCGGGCCACCCGTCCACTCCGACGGGGCTTCGATGGTCACGACGGGCGGCGCGGTGTCGATCGCCACGGGGATCGTCGCGATCACGGGACCGTCCTCGGCGCCCGCGCGGACCTCGATCGCCGTCGCGTCGGGCTCGAGGCCGAGGTGCGCCTCGAAGGTGCCGTCGCCGTCGAGGGTCTTCGCGATCGGCAGGCGACCCGGCTCGCCGAGGTAGACCGGGCCGGCGGTCGGGTCCGACAGGGTGCCGCGCACGCGCAGCGTCGGCGTCGCGAGGACGGCGAGCGCGCCGGCGGGCGGGTCGAGCGCCGCGAGGGTGGCGGGCCCGGGGGTCGGGGCGTCGTCGTCATCGTCCGTCGCACCGTCGCCGGCGCTCGCATCGCCGCTGGTGCCGGCCCCGGTCGCCGATCCCGGCTCGGGCTCCTCGCCGCGGGCGGCGGTGCGGCCGGCGTCGTCCGGAGTCGTCGAGAGGGCGCCCGTCCCGGCGAGGGCGGCCGCGATGGCGAGCAGCGCGAGGAGGACGCCGATCACGAGGACGACCCCGCGCGAGCCTCCGGCCGGCGCGCCCGCGGCGAGCGGGGCCGTCTCGATCACGGGTGGCTTGCTCGTCTCGGCGGCGGGCGCCGGCTCGACCGGCGCCTTCGCCGCCTCCTCGAGCTCCGCGAGGAACGCCTTCGCGTCGGCCGGGCGGTCGTCGGGGTCCTTGGCGAGGGCGCGCATCACCGCCGCCGCGAACGGCCGGGAGACGCGGCCCGCGGCGACGTTGCCGAGCGGGGTGGGGGCCTCCATCTGGATCTTGAACTTGAGCTTGCGGATCGTGTCGCACTCGATCGGGCGGCGGCCGGCGAGCGCCTGATAGAGCACGCAGGCGAAGGAGTAGAGATCGCTCCGGCCGTCGACCGGGTCGCCGGCGTCCTGCTCGGGGCTCATGTAGTGGGGCGTGCCGATCGAGACGCCCGTCGCGGTGAGGTCGCCGCCGCCGGCGGCGGCGCGGGCGGCGTCGTCGAGGAGCTTGGCGATGCCGAAGTCGAGGACGCGGACCCGGAGGCCATCGTCGCCATCGGTTTGCTCCGTTCCTTCGGGGCTCGCGAGCTCCACCATGAGGTTCTGCGGCTTGAGGTCGCGGTGGACGAGCCCGGCCTCGTGCGCCTCGGCGAGGCACGGCAGCACCTCGCGGGCGAGGGCGATCGCCCGGTCCTGCGACCAGGGGACCTCGCGGTCGAGCAGCTCATCGAGCGGCTCGCCCGGGGCGAGGTCGAGGGCCATGTAGAGGGCGCCCTCGTGCTCGCCGAACTCGCGCAGGCTGACGGCGCCGCGGTGGGCGAAGCTCATCAGTGCGTTCGCCTCCCGGAGGAACCGGGCGCGGAACTCCGCGTGCTGGGCGAACCCCGCGTGGATGAGCTTCACGGCGAGGTCGCGCTCGAGCACGGTGTGGCGCGCCCGGTAGACGACGCCCATGCCGCCCTTGCCGAGGACCGAGACGAGCTCGAGGTTCCCGCCGATGACCGACCCGAGGGCGGGCTCGCCCGGCGGCGGCGGGGTCGCTCCCTCGGCGCGGGCCGGCGTCTCCGCCTGCGCCTTCGTCCGGTCGAGGGCCGTGTCGCCGGTGACCGCGCCGTGGATCCCGAGCGCCCGGGCGATCGTCTCGATCTCGCGCGCGACCGCGGTCGCGTCGGCGGGGCGGTCGGCGGGCTCCTTCGCGAGCAGGGCCAGGACGAGCTTCTCGACCGCGTCGGGCACGCTCGCATCCGGCGCGTGCTCGCGCAGCGGCGGCGGCGGCTGCTCGAGGTGCGCCTTCATGAGCCCGGTGATGCTGCTCGCCGTGAACGGGACCTTGCCGCCGGTGAGCTGGTGGAGGATCACCCCGAGGGCGTAGAGGTCGGTCCGGCCGTCGACGTCGTGGGCGCCCCGCCACTGCTCGGGCGCCATGTAGACCGGCGTGCCGAGGGTCTGGCCCTTCTTCGTGAGGATCGTCTTGCCATCGAGCGGCTCGCCGTCGACCTGGAGGACGAGCCCGAGGTCGCCGATCTTGCAGCGCCCCTCGGCGTCGAGGAAGACGTTCGCCGGCTTCAGGTCGCGATGCACGAGCCCCGCCCCGTGGGCCGCGGCGAGGCCGAGGGCGATGTCGCGCCCGGCGCGGAGCGCCTCGTGGAGCGGCAGCGGTCCGCCGCGCTCCTTGACGAGCGCCTCGAGGTCGCCGCCCGGGAGGAACTCCTGGACGATGAGCTGGAGCCCGTCGCCGCTCTCCTCGAGCCCGAAGCCGCGGACGACGTGGGCGTGCTCGACCCGCCGGGCCGCCTCCGCCTCCCGGCGGAAGCGCCGGAGCATCGGACCGTGCGCCTGCCACTCGGGGGTGATCGTCTTGACGACCACATCGCCGTACTCGTCGTGGGTCGCCCGGTAGACGACGCCCATCGCGCCCTTGCCGAGCTCCGAGGTGATCATGCACCGACCGAGACGGCGGCCTTCGAGGTTGGAGTGGGTCACGGCGACGCGTCTCCCGGGGCGGACGGGATCAGTTGGCCAAGCTAATCCGTGACTGGTCGACCGACAAGCCGCGGCGCGAAGGCGCTCGACGCCGTGAGGATCCGGACTCGACCGGCCTCCCGCATCGTCAGAGGTCGGGGTGGGCCGATCAGCGACGCCTCCGCCATCCGAAGAATCGCGCGTCGGAGAGATCGTCCTCGCCCCTCTCGAACGCCTCCGCGAGACCCCGGATGAAAGCGCGCGTGACGTGTAGGAGAGTCGCTCGCCGGAGGGCGGTCCCGGGGGGCGTGCGTCCGATCGCCGCGAGCGCCTCGTCGATCGCGGCCGCTGCGGGGTCGAGGCGTCCCTCCCGCGCCGCGGCGAGGGCCACCTCGACCGTCGGGTCGAGATGCTCGAGCGCGTCGACGATCGCCCACGCCGCCGCCCGGTCGCCGTCCGCCGCGGCCTCGAGGCTTGCGCGGCGGTGGCAGGCCTCGCGCTGGAGGTGGAGGCGGGCGAGGGCGAGGGTGTCGAGCGGGTCAGGCCGAAGCGAGGCGGCGCGGACCTCCCAGGCGAGCGTGATGGCGCGGTCGGCGACGAGCGCGGCGAGCGAGTGCTCGCCGATGGACTCGAGCCGGAAGACGTACCGCGACAGCCGCTCGGATGCGTGCCAGAGCGTGTCCCGAAGAGCCTCCGGGTCGTCGTGCGCTCGCGCCCGACGGATCTTCAGCTCGATCTCGAAGACCGTCGCGCGATAGCTAGCGAGGCGCCGGCCGTGGGCCCAGTGGAGGTCGGCGAGCTCTCGAGCGCAGTTGATGACCTCCGCGGTCTCATCGCCGTTCGCCCGCGCGAGCTCGATCCAGCGCTCCATCACCGCGACGATGTCTCCGGCGCCCGTGACCCGAACGATGTCGCAACACGCCGGATCGCCGAGGAGGTTCAGCTTGCGGACGAGGTCGGCCAGCTCGTCCGCGAGGCTCACCTCCCGATCGAATATCCAGGGAGGGTCCCCGCCCGCGGCGACGATCCGATCGACGAGCGCGCGCGCCGCCGGCTGGCCTTCCGGGAGACCCGTGAAGAGATGGAGCGCGTCCACCAGGTTCTCGGCGTCGGCCGGAAGGTCCGCCAGGTCGACGAGCATATCGACGTAGGCCTCGGTGAGGGCCGGCCAGCGCTCGGCGGCGGGGCGCGCCTGTTCCTCGCGGATGATCGGCTCGAGGGCCTGGAGCGCGACCTCGTAGCCGACCGACGACCGGCTGAGCGCCTGGGCCACGAGCGCCCGGAACCAGAAGGCGCGGACCCCCGCCTCCATCGCCGATACGATGAGGCGCTTGCGACCCTCGCTCGGCGCCCGGTCGTCGAACATGCGGAGGAACCGCTCGCCGACGAGGAGGATCACCGGATCGCGCCGCGCGGCGGGCTGCTCCAGGCACGCCTCGAGCCGGCTCCAGAGCGGGCTCTGATCGTCGACGCCCCACGCGTCGACGATGTGGCCCTCCCCGAGCGGCGAGAGCCCGTGCATCTCGAGGAGTCCGGCGGTGAGCAGGACCGCGTCGATCGATCGGGAATCGCCGGTCTTCCAGCCGACCTGGGAGCCCCGGAGGGCGACGTGGAGGTCGACGACCGTCGCGTCCGGCGGAGGAGGCGGCGGGGCCGGGGCGCGGACGAGGACGGCGAGGAGAAGCTCCGCCTCCTCGAGGCGCCCCGCCGCGAGGGCAGCGATGAGCTCGTGCTGGAGGCGCGCGACCGCGCCGACCGGCCAGGAGGACGGATCGACGAGCGTCCCGTGGCGCCGGCCCACCTGGAGGGCGGCCGCGACGGCCCCCGAGGCGTCGCCCGCGGCGGCGAGCCCGCCCGCCCGGCGTCGGAGGAGCGCCGCGCGCGCGTCGTCGTCGAGACCGTCCGCGCCGTACAGAGCATCGAAGCACGCCTCGTCTCGGGGGACCGGGAGCGCCGGATCGGAGACGGCGAGCCGCGCGAGGACCGCCGCCGGGTCCCCGACGACGCGCGCGGGGGGATCGTGCTCGAAGGCGAGCTCGAAGAGGAGACGATGGCGGCCCGCGGCCGAGAGGACGTCGCGGGCGAGATCGAAGCGGGCGAGGTCGAGCCGACCGCGGGACCGGACCGTCTCGAGGAGGTCGGTGCCCGCCTGCTCCGCGGCCGGACCACGGGTCGATGGGTGGGCCAGGACCTGGATGGCGCTGATGAACCGGACGCGGTCGGCGTCGCCAGGGGTGAGGTCCCGGCGGCCCGAGATCGCCTCGAGCTGCTCGCGCAGCGGACGGGGCAGCCGCGCGCCTCTGCCGCGGAGCTCGTCCTCGATCCGATCGAGGATCGGCGCGACCGACGCGGTCTCCGCGGCCTTCGGTCGAAGCTGCCAGGAGGCGCTCGCGATGACGGCCGCCGCCAAGACCACGGCGAGGCCGGCCGCGACGAGGGTCGGTCGACGCGAGACGATCTTCGCGTCCGGCGTGCCTTCGCTCGCGAGGAACGCCTCGAGCGCGGAGGCGAGCTCGAGCGCCGACGTAAACCGGTCGGCGGGGCGCTTCGCGAGGGCGCGCGCGCAGATCGCGTCGAGCTCGGCCGGCACTCCGGGCTGCCGGCGGCTCGGTGCGGTCGGCCGCGTCACGAGGACCGCGCGGATGATCGCGTGCGCCGGCGAGTGCCCGTCGCCGACCGGGGTCACGCCGGTGAGCGCCTCGTAGAGGGTCGCGCCGAGGCCATAGACGTCGGTCGCCGGGCCGACCGGCTCCTCGGCGCTCGGCGCGATCTGCTCGGGCGCCATGTAGACGGGCGTGCCGAGGATCTGGCCGGTCCGGGTGAGGGAGGCGGCGGCCTCGTCGGAGGCGAGGCCGAAGTCGAGGAGGCGCGGACGGCCGTCGCGGTCGACGACGACGTTCGCCGGCTTGATGTCGCGATGGACGATCCCGCGTTCATGGGCGGCATGCACGGCGCGGGCGATCTCGGCGACGAGCCGCGCGGCATCGCGCGGCCGCAACGGCCCGCCGCCGGGCCCGCCGAGGACGTCGTCGAGGCCGCGGCCCTCGACGAGGTCCATCGAGAACCAGGGCCGATCGCGGGCATCGACGCCGAAGGAGTGGATCTTGACGATCGCCGGGTGAGCCGAGGCGAGCTTCGCGAGCACCTCGGCCTCGCGGCGGAACCGGGCCACGACGCGGTCGGCCTGGGTGCCCTCCCCCATGACGAGGATCAGCTTGACCGCGTGCTCGACGCCTGCCTCCTCGTGCCGGGCGCGGAAGACGCAGCCCATCCCTCCGTGGCCGAGCTGGTCGACCAGCCGGTACGGACCGAGGCGCGCGCCGGGGGACGGAGCTCCCATGCCGGCGAGGATGGCGCCGTCGCGACTCGCACGCAAACCGAGCGGCCCGGTGCTCGGGACGGCCTGGAGACGAGACCTACCGGGTGAGCTCCGTTTCCAGGAGACTCGGCGGCACGAAGCCCGAGCGCAGCAGGCGTTCGTGGAACTCACGCGCGTCGAAGCGTTCGCCGAGCTCGCCTTCGACCCGCTGCCGGAGCTCGCGGATCGCTCGATGACCGACGAAGTAGGTCGAGGCGAGGCCGGGGTCCTTCGCGCGGTCTCCGACGTCGGCGAGGGTGAGCTCGTCGTCTCCGGTGAAGTCCGCGAGGAGCCGAAGAAGCTCGTCAGGACTGGCGGCGCGCGTTTGGAGCAGCACCTCGAAGGCGGCCTCGAAGGCGATGGAGAGCCGGTCCAGGCTGCGCTCGTAGGCGTCGAGCGCCGCGCGGTCGCGGTGGTAGTCGCTCTCGTGCGTCAGCTCTTCCGCGTAGACGGCCCAGCCTTCCTGAGAGACCCGGCAATCGTAGACCCGACGGAGAAGGCAGCTCGACTCCACGGTCAGCTCGTGATGGAGGTGATGGCCCGGATAGACCTCGTGGGCGGCGGTGTGCTGAGCGATCAGAACGAGGGAGTCCAGCTCGATCTCGGGAAGGTCGCTGATGAGGAAGCGCGGGCGAACCTCGGCGGAACTCGGGGTCAAGGGCCCGGGCGGCAGGTACAAGTCTCGCTCGTCCTCCTCCCAGATCGATGGGACGGGCGCGATGACCACGCCTCGGTCTTGGCGAGGCCCCTGTCGGATCCACCGCGATTGGAAGGAGCGCAGCTCCTCGACGACGTAGGGGTAGGCATCTCGAACGCCACCCCTCGCTCGCGAGCTCGCCGGGCCTTCCGCGGGAGGGAGCCGCTCGACCTGGCGCTCGAGCTGCTTCCGGGTGCTCTCGAGCTCCGCGACGGCATCCTCGAGCAACCTCTGGGCGCCGTAGTCCAGGAAGTCGACTCGTCGAAGGATGACGTCGTAGCCCTGCGGTCCGATGCCGAGGACGTCCGTCGAACGAGCGAGGACCTCTCCTCGAAGCGCGGTCTCGTAGCCCTGCAGCGCCTCGATGGCTTGGTCCGACGCCGCCTGGAGCTCGGCGCCCGACTCGCCCCAGAGCGCCGGGTAGGAGCGAACGTATCCACGAATCGAGTCGAGACGCCGGGCGGCGCTGAGGACGAGCGCTCTCGGGGGACTCTTCAGCCGATCGGGGAGCCGCCCCAGGTGGTGCGAGAGGGCCACGAGGCGATCCTTGGCTGCCTCGATCCGGTCCCGCTCGGAGCAGCAATCGAACGTGACTAGAGCAACCAGCGGATCGAAGGCACGCTCCGCCCGTGCCAGGACGTCGCTCTCGCGACTCTCGAACCCCCAGGGCAGGGGCACCTCCACCAAGGTGAGCAGAAGCTCGCGGTCGACATCTTGGTGTGCGGTGGGCTCCCCCGAGCGCCTCCATCGGTCCACGGCTCGGCGAACCTCGTCGCACAGGAGGAGGACCCGCGCCAGAGCGACGTCGTCGACCACGGTGACTTCACTGGGATGGGGATGGACGCCGAGGAGGCTCCCGAGGTCGGGGTCGATCTGAACGAGACGCTCGAGGTAGGCCGTCGTGAGCGAGTGCAGATCAGCGGCTTCGCCGGAAACCGGCGGGCGGTGCAAGCTCTCCGCATGAGTGACGGCATCCGGATTCCGTCGACGAAGCCGATCCAGAGACTCGCTCGGCGACGGGGGCTCGAACGGTGGGATCTCCTTCGCGTTCGCTGCGTAGGCCTTGAGATCCGAGACCAGGCTCGCCCACGGATCTCGGGGTGCTCGCGTGAGATGAACGGCCAACGCGACGCCGCCGACGAGGACCGCGAGGCCGCCGAGTCGACGGATCAGGCCTCGCCTCGGCGCCTCCGATCGAGTCGGAGCGGGCTTCGCGGGCTGCTCGCTCTCGACCGCGACGATGGAGGTCCCCGGGAGGGGAAACAGGCTGTCGTCGAGAGGGCTTCGGTCGACCTCGGACGGCGTGGGGCGTTCCGGGCAGAGGTTGATCTCGCAATGGGGGCAGACTCGCTCTGCTCCCTGCAGAGACCCGCCGCAGGCGTCACAGGCTTGCATTGCATCGCGCTCCGCGCCCGTCCTCGACCGCACGCAACGACGGTGGCGGGCTGCTCCGCGTTCGCCGTCTGCTCGAATCGGCAGCGGCGTCGGCGCTCACCTGAGCCCGGAACAGGGGGCGCTCGGATCATAGGACCAGGCGCCGCCCGGAGCTACGGTCGGGATGGCGCTTGCTCTTCGTGGCGCACCCCCGACACGACCGGTATCATCGTTACATCATCGATGATGTGAGTACCTTCGCAGCACGACCTCAACGAGGAGAGATCGTGGCCGAGACGACCGACGAGGCGGGGACGCGCGTCGAGGCCCCCGCGTCCGGGGGCGAGGCGGCGGCGGGGAACGGGTCCGGGGCCGACGGCGCCGAGGCCGATGCGGGCGTGACCGAGGATCGGCTCGAGAGCATCGCGGCTCGGGTCGTCGGTCAGTTCAAGAAGGACCAGCAGGTCCTCTCGTTCGGGGAGCTCGTCGCCGAGGTCCGCCGGGACCCGCACCGGATCTCGCGCGGGGCGTTCGAGTACGTCCGCGACATGTTCGACTGGTTCGGCACCCGCCCCGTCCCGGGCACCGGCGGCCGGGTCGTTCCGCGCTGGAACCTCTTCGACACGCCCTGGAGCGGCGGCGAGGGCGCGGTCCGCGGCCAGGAGGAGGTGCAGGCCTCCCTCTACCGGTTCCTCCAGTCGTTCTGCGAGAAGGGCCGGGCCGACAAGCTGCTGATGCTCCACGGCCCGAACGGGTCGAGCAAGTCGACGATCGTCGAGGCGATCATGGGCGGCCTCGAGTTCTACAGCGGCGAGGCGGCCGGCGCGGTCTACACGTTCACCTGGGTCTTCTCCGACGCCTTCGAGCGCGACCGGCTCGGGTTCGGGGGCGGCGCGCGGAAGGACTCGCCGGCGATCAAGGCGGGCAGCCACGCCTACCTCGCGCCCGAGGAGATCAGCTTCCAGATGCCCTGCGAGCTGAAGGACAACCCGCTCTTCCTGATCCCGAAGGAGGAGCGGATCCGGCTGCTCGAGGACGCCTACCAGGGTCGCGGCGAGACGGTGCGCCTCTCGAGCTTCATGACCGACGGCGATCTCTGTCAGAAGTGCCGCGAGATCTACACGAGCCTCCTCAACGCCTACCAGGGCGACTGGTCGCGGGTGGTCAGTCACATCCGGGTCGAGCGCCTCTCGATCTCGAAGCGCTACCGGCGCAGCGCCGTCACGATCGAGCCGCAGCGCAACGTCGACGGCGCGACCCGGGCGTTGAACCTCGAGAAGAACTTCCAGATCCCGCCGGTGCTCGGCCACAGCAACCTGTTCGAGCCCTACGGCGACCTCATCGACGCCAACGGCGGGATCGTCGAGTACTCCGACTTCTTCAAGCGGCCGCTCGAGATGCACAAGTATCTCCTGACGACGTGCGAGAAGAACTCGATCAGCCTCCCGTCGCTCATGGCGTATCTGAACGTCGTGATGCTCGCGACCTCGAACGAGAAGCACCTCTCCGCGTTCAAGCGCGACCCGGACTTCTCCGCGTTCAAGGGTCGGATCGAGCTGATCTGCGTCCCCTACCTCATCGAGGTCAGCAAGGAGGCGCGGATCTACGAGCGGCACCTCGAGCCGATCCGCGTCGAGAAGCACGTCGCCCCGCACACCGCCTGGGCGGCCGCTCTCTGGGCCGTCCTCACGCGCCTCCGCCGCCCCAAGAGCAAGCACTACAGCAGCGACCTCGGCGCCGTCGTCGCCCGCCTCACCCCGGTCCAGAAGGCCGACCTCTACGACGGGGCGGGCCCGCCGAACGATCTCAAGGAGGCGGAGCGGCGCGACCTCGCCGGCAACGTCGGCAAGATCGTCGCCGAGTTCGAGGACGTCGAGGAGGAGTTCGAGGGGATGATCGACGCCGCCTACGAGGGGCGGCGCGGCGCGAGCCCGCGCGAGATGATGACGCTCCTCAACGAGGCGGCCGCCTTCGAGGGGTCGCGCTGCGTCTCGCCGCTCACCCTGCTGCGCGGGATGCGCGACCTCTCGCGCGACCGGAGCCTCTACGACTTCCTGCGCCTCGAGGCCGACAACGGCTACGGCGACATCGAGCGCCTCACCGAGGAGGTCGAGCGGGTCTACCTCGAGCGGGTCGTCGAGGAGGTGAACGACGCGATCGACCTCGTCGAGGCGAAGGAGTACCGGCGCCTCTTCGAGGACTACTTCCTCCACGTGAAGGCGTTCAACCGCGGCGAGCGGGTGCCGAACCGCCAGACCGGCGAGCTCGAGGAGCCCAACGACGAGCTGATGTCGAAGGTGGAGGGCGTCATCGGCGTGCGCGAGAAGCCGGACCAGTTCCGCCGCTCGCTCATCGAGCGGATCGCCGCCTGGGCGATCGGGCACGCCAACCAGCCCCTCGACTACGACGAGCTGTTCGGCGACATCCTCCGCGCCCTGAAGACGAACTACTACAAGGACCGCGAGGTGTCGGTCGAGGCGATCACGCGCAACATCCTGCGGTTCGGCACCGAGGACGCGCGCGACATCAAGGCGGAGGACCGCCCGACGGTGCTCCGCTCCCTCGCCCGCCTGAAGGTGAAGTACGGCTACTGCGTCGATTGCGCGAAGGAGGTGCTCACCTTCGTCCTCAAGAACCGGGCGGCGCTCCAGAAGGGCTAGGAGCCTTTTGCAGAATGAGCGTGAAGCGACGACTCGTCGCAGGCTCCTCGCCGTCGCTTCACTCGCGGCGTCTCGCCGGACATCGTCGCGCAGGCCTTCGTTCCGCGGCCTCGCGAACGCCAAACGGGTTCCCTCGGCCGCGCGCCTCGGCCTGCACGACGCTGTCTCGACGAGCCGCTCGCGTCATTCTGCAACAGCCTCCTAG
>JAJDCQ010000092.1 GCA_029260755.1 Planctomycetota bacterium
GTCCGCGTTCTGGATTCCGTCCGAACCCGTCAGCGCGCTCACGTTCGCGAGGTCGAGGAACGCGTTGCCCGCGAGTCCGGTCAGCCCGTCGTCGATGAACCGGATCCGATCCCGGTTCCCCGCGGACGTGCTGTTGTTCTCGAGGATGAGCACGTCCCGACCCGCCGCCGCGAGGGTCTCGTTCGCGAAGGCGAGCTGGGCTCCCGCGAAGTCCCCGTCGAGCTTGCTAATCAGGATCCCCGCCGCCGCGTTGATGTCGTCGTTCGTGATGGTGTTGTCCTGGATCGTGCCCAGGTTGCCACCGACGACCGAGCTCAGGCCCATGTCGACCGCCGCGATCGAGCCGTTGACGATCTCGTCCGACGCCACCGACGCCGTGCCCAGGTCGTCGATGTTCACGGTGCCGTCCGCGATCGTCCCGTTGAGACCGCCGACGACCGACGCGAGGCCCATGTCGACCGCCGCGATCGAGCCGTTGAGGATCTCGTCCGAGGCCACCGACCCGGTACCCAGGTCGTCGATGTTCACGGTGCCGTCGGCGATCGTCCCGTTCAGACCACCGACGACCGACGCGAGGCCCATGTCGACCGCCGCGATCGACGCGTTGACGATCTCGTCCGACGCCACCGACGCCGTGCCCAGGTCGTCGATGTTGACGCTGCCGTCCGCGATCGTCCCGTTGAGGCCGCCGACCACCGACGCGAGGCCCATGTCGGCCGCCGCGATCGACGCATTGATGATGTTGGCGCTGTCGACCGAGTCGCCCGCGAGGACGCGCGCGCTGACCGAGTCGTCGCCGAGGTCCTCCTCGCCGATCGAGCCGTTCTGGATCACGTCGTCGCCGATGCCGGCGTCGCCGACGACGGCGGCGCCCGCGGCGCTGTTCTCGTCGCTCAGCTCGACGTTGGTGACCGTGTCCGGGCCGAGCGCCACGTTGGCGTGGGTGTGGTGGATGTCGGCGTTGTCGAGGTTACCCGCGAGGCCGTCGCCGGGATCGAAATTCCCCGTGTTGGTGAGGATGAGGATGATCTCCTGGTCGAGGAACGCGTCGTCGAGGCCGAGGAACTCGGCGTCGGTGAAGCGGATCCGGTCGCCAACGGCCCCGGCGTTGACCGAGTTGTTGACGAACGTGACGACGTTCCGCGGACCGATGTCCGGGTCGAGGTTGTTGATCGTCAGCAGGTTGTCGACGCCGACGCCCGGGTTGACCGCGCCGTTGACCTTCGTCACGTCGATCGCCGCACCGATCGCGACGTCGTCGTTCACGATCGTGTTGTTGGCGATGTCGGCGCTGTCGATCGAGTCGTTCTCGATCACGTCGACGTTGCCAGCGATGGTCGCGCCGGCGTTGCCGCCGGAGACCGAGTTGCCGCCCATGTCGACGTTCTGGATCGTCCCGTCGTCGATCTCGTCGCTCTGGACCGCGCCCGAGGCGATCTCGGCCGTGTCGACCGAGTCGGTCGCGAGGTCGGCCGCGTCGATCGAGTCGTTACGAATCACGTCGACGAGCCCGAAGACCGCTGCGTTGCCGCCCGCGACCGAGTCGGTGTCGAGGTCATCGTTGATGATCGACCCGTCGACGATCTCGCCGGAGGCGACCGAGTCGTTCCCCAGGTCGTTGATGTCGATCGAGGCGTCCCGGATCACGTCGACCAAGCCGAACACCGCGGCGTTGCCGCCCGCGACCGAGTCGACGTTGAGGTCGTCGTTGATGATCGAGCTATCGACGATCTCGCCCGAGGCGACCGAGTCGTTGCCGAGGTCGTTGATCCCGATCGAGGCGTCCCGGATCACGTCGACGAGCCCGAGGCCGAGCGCGTTGTCGCCCGCGACCGAGTTGAGGGCGAGGTCATCGTTGATGATCGTCGCGTCCAGGATCTCGTTCGTCGTGACGGAGTCGTCCGCGAGGTCGGCGTTGTCGATCGTGTCGTCGGCGACCACGTCGATGAGTCCGACCGAGGGACCGTTGCCGCCCGCGACGGCGGTCGCGACCTGGAGGTCCTCGTTCGCGATCGAGCCATCCTGGATCACATCGTCCTTGCCGAAGGCGGCGGCGTTGCCGCCGGCCACCGCCGCGCCGCCGTCGGCGACGTCGTTCTCGTCCTGGAGGTCCTCGTTCCGCACGTCGTCGTCGAGGATCTCGACGGTCGTGACCTGCCCAATCCCGAGGTTGATGACGTTGTGGGTGTGGTGGATATCCGCGTTGTCGACGCCGGCCGCGAAGCCGTCGGCGGGATCCATGTCGACGGTATTCGTCAGGAGCCCGACGATGGTGAAGTCGATGAAGGCCTCCTGATCAACGACACCAAGGACAGCAGGCACGTTCGAGAAGTTGTCGAAGAAGAGGAGCCGGTCCTTCTGGGCGACATCGGCCGCCGCGCCCTGATCGTCGATGTTGTTCTCGATGACGAGCGCGTTGATCACGTCGCCGTTGACGCCCACCTGGCGCTGAAGGCCGCCGGTGAGGCCGTTGTCGCCGAGGCGCAGAACGTCGAGTCCTGCCGCGAAGACGTCGACGGCGGTCTCGCCGTTGATCTTCGTGACGTCGATCGCCGCGGCCGAGTTGACGTCCTCGTCGAGGATCGTGTCGTCGAGGATCTCGTCGCTCTCGACCGAGCCGGTGTTGAGCGAGCCGGCCGTCAGGCTGTCGTTGGCGATGTCGCCGTCGTTGATCGAGTCGGGCTCGATCTCGGTGCCGCCCAGCGCGCTACCGACCACGGCGCCGGCCGCGATCTCGTCGGTGTCGACCGAGTCGGTGCCGAGCGACGCCGCGGAGAGGCTGTTGTCGAAGATGTCGTCGTCGTTGATCGAGTCGAGGAGGATCTCGTCGCCGCCGAGGCCGCGACCGCGGACGGCCGCCGGCGCGAGCTCGGAGTCTTCCACCGAGTTGGCGTTCAGCGAGAGTGCGGTGAGGCTGTTGTCGGCGATGTCGTCGTCGGTGATCGTGTCGGCGGCGATCTCGTTGCCGCCGCTGACGGCGCCGGCCTGGATCTCGTCGGCGCGGACGGAGTCGGTCGCCAGGTCGTCCTGGTTGATCGACTCGTCGACGATGTTGTCCTCGCCGGGGTCGCCGAGCCCGTTCCCGACCGAACCCGAGACCGCGTCGTCGGCGAGCTCGAGCTGGGTGACGCTGTCTTCCTCGAGGCCGTCCACGTTGTGGGTGTGCTCGAGGTCCGCGTTGTCGATCCCGTCACTGCCGGTCAGGGCGCCGACGTTGTCGAGATCGAGGAACGTGGTGATTCCGGCGTCGCCGTCGTCGGTGAAGATCACCTTGTGGCGAAGACCGTTGGGCGAGCGGATGTCGAGGACGTCGCGGTCGGCGGCGACGTCGGTGTTGAAGAGCGTCAGCAGGTTGCCGTTGTCGATCGCGTCGTCGCTGAACTGCTCGCCGAGTATCTTGAGGATGTTGATGTCGGCGCCGTTGGCGACGTCGGCGTCGACGATCGTGAGGTCGGTAATGTCGATGCTCGCGACGGAGTCGTTGAGGATGTCGCCGCCGTCGATCGTCTCGTCCTGGATGTCGAAGCCGGTGAGCGACTCGTCTCGGACCACGTCGGCGAGGCCGAACGCCGCGGCGTTCGAGCCCGCGACCGAGTCGGCGCCGAGGTCGGCGTTGTCGATCGTGCCGTCGGCGATGTTGTCGTTTCCGGCGCCGCCGCCGCCCTGAACCGCCTGGACGTCGATGTCCAGGTTCTGAACCTCGCCGTCGAGGATGTTCGCGGTCAGCACCGCGTCATCGTCGAGCACCCGGTTGTCGACCGCGTCGGTGGCGAGCTGCTGGTTGTCGACCGACTGGTCGACGAGACGCGAGCCCTGGAGGCTGTTGTCATTGATGATGTCGCTACCATCGTGCTGGTGAAGCCCGCTCGCGTCGCCACCCTGGGTCAGGATGTCGAGCTGGGCGCCCGTCGCGACGGTGTCGATGTGATCCTCAATGAGGTGGTCGACGGGGGCGAAGTCGCTCGCCGAGAACCCTTCGAGCTGGAGCGCGTTCAGAGCGAACATCGCTGCAGCCAGACGGTTACGGGGAGCCATCGGCCCGTCGTTGTCCACCTCGATCTCGAGGAACCGCTCGGTTCCATCGAAGATCGCGGCAGGAAGGCCGCCGGCGGTCAGATCGCCCAGGTTCACGGTGAAGAGTCCGTCGTTCACCGTGACGGCGTTGCCGCCCGCGTGGTCCTCCTCGAAGACGAGGCCACCGCCGACCGCGGCCGTGAACACGCGGAAGGTGATGTCGAACGCGCCGTCGAGGGGCTGCCCGGCCGTGTCGGTGAGCCGGCCCTGGATGGTCACGATCTTCTGACCCTCCGCGAGCGCAGCGCCCGGCACCAGCGCCGAAGCCAACAGGATCGCGAGGCCGAGGCCCAGCGTCGTCGCCAACCTACCAGTCATGGTGGTCTTCTCCCTGAGGAAGTCCGCCGATTTCTGCCGGGCCGACCTGGCCCGACCGATTCGTCTCTATCGATCCGCGTCGCCGGCGCCCGCCCAGCGACCGCCGACCCGGATCACTCGTGTGTCTACGTTCGGCCTACGGGTTCGCCGCGCCCTCGTCGGGCACGAAGAAGTCCGCATCCGGCTGGCCGTCGCCGAGGAAGTCGTCGCCGCCGATCAGGATCACCCGATCGTCACCGTCGACGTCGATCAGCGCCGCGCCGTGGTTTCCGCGAATCACGCCCATGGCGTTCTTCGGCTGCCTGATCTGGAGCGTCCCGTTGATCGGGTCGTTTCCGACCTCGACGATGTCGCCGCCGGCCCGCTGGAGGCCGCCGGCGAGGAGGACGACATCGGCGCCGCCGCTCTCGACCAGCGTCGCCGTGTGGCGCGTCCGCGTCACCGAGAGATCCTGCCCGGCGAGGAGCGTGAAGAAGTTGTTGGCCCCGCCGATCAGGCCAGGCGTGAAGATCTCGAGGCTCTCGAGGCGGATGTCGTTCTCGTTCGTCCCGCCGGCGACCAGCACCTGACCACCCGCCGAGGGCAGGACGGTGAGGGTGAACGCCTCGCGAGCGAACGTCATGTCACCGACCGCCGTGAACGAGTCGTCGTTGGGGTCGAAGAGCTCCGCCGTCTTGACCGTGACGCCGTTGTCGTCGCGGCCGCCGGCGATCAGGACGAGGCCATTCTGGAGCAGGACCATCGCGTGGTCCGCCCGGGCGACGTTCATGGTGTTGCCGATGAGGACGATGTTGTTCGGGTCGTTGACGTTGTCGAAGATCATCGCCGAGTCCCGGACGAGGCCGTCGCCGGCTCCGCGACCGCCGGTGATCAGGACGCGGCCGTCGGCGAGGAGCACCGCCTGGTGGTCGACGCGCGGGTCCGGGTCGTTGACGACGTCGCCGAAGTCGTCGCTGTCGCCCTGGAAGACGTCGGCGTTGGCGTTGGCCCCGCCGGTGATCAGGACATCGTCATTGATGGTGAAGAGGGTCGCGGTCGCGCCGGCGCGGTCGGCGACCATGTCGTCGAGGACGTTGCTGAACGTCTGGGTGCCCGGATCGAAGATCTCGGCCGAGTCCTGCGCGTCGCCGTCCTCGTCCCGACCGCCGGCCACGACGACGCGGCCGTCGCCGAGGAGCGCGACCGCCGGCTCGCCGCGCGACGCGGCGAGGAGGTCGGTCTCGACGAAGAGCTCGGTGTTGTCGATCGTGAAGTTGGCCGTCAGGTCCGAGGCCCCGACCTCGAGCCCGTCGTCCGGCGTGATCTGGATCCGGACGAGGTCGTTGATCACCCCGCCGAGGTCGGCGAACGAGTCCCAGACGAAGACGTGGTCGACGCCGTTCGCGTCCGCGTCGAGGTTGACCGTGCCGTCGCCCCCGCCGCCCTCGGTCGCGACGTTGAAGGTCTGGCCGCCGTCGTCGGAGAACTCGACGACGATGTCGATGAAGTCGCCGTCCTCATCGGTGAGCTCGAACAGGATCGACGTGTCGAGGAACTGATCGCCGGCGAGGTCGGTGACGACCACCTCGGGCGCGACGTTGCCGTCGTTGTTGACCACGAACGCGCCGGTGACGTCGTCGTTGCCGCGGAACGGGTCGAACGGGGTGATCCGGACGACGACGGTGACGTCGCCCGAGCCCGCGAGGATCTGCGCGGCCGAGTCCCAGACGAAGATGTGCTGCTCGCCGTCGACATCCGACGACAGGTTCTCGGTGCCCTCGGAGCCGGCGCCGGCCGCCTCGGTGAGCGCGACGAAGGTCACGCCGCCATCGACCGAGAACTCGATGTCGATGTCGATGTCGTTGCCCTCGGGGTCGGTGAGGGTGAACCCGATGACGACGTTGCCCTCCTGGACGCCCTGGAGGTCCGACACCAGCGCGGTCGGCCGGTTGTTGAAGATCCGCGTCGTGCGGCTGCTGCAGGCGCTCGCCTGCAGGCCGACGAACGCGAGCGCAAGCGCGACCGCCGCTACCTTGACCGCGCGTCCGACCGTGACCGAGCTCAGCATCCGGAGACCCTCCTGGCGCAGCCGAAGCGCCATCAGGAGCATGAGGAGAAGAACGATCGGAGCGACGGGCCCCGGGCCGTTGCCCGAGTCGCCCGCGTCGCAGCCGCCGCGGCGCCGCGCGCGGAACGGACCGTTGACCGTTCCTGCCGCGAGCGGATCGCCCTCGAAGTTGACCTCGCCGCCGACCCGCGGGAGACCCGCGACGGTGGGGGCGATTCCGGTGTCGTCACCGAGCGCCGTGACGTCCGCCGCGTTGTCGACGCGCGCCGCGAACGTGCCGCCGAGCGCCGTCGCGACGAAGTCGAACAGGACGATCCAGCGCTCCTGCTCGCCCGCCGGGATGAACCGATTGAGGTTGTCGATCGTCACCTGTCCGTTGTCGGCCGCGAACAGGACGTTCACGTCGCCGATGAGCTGGTCGAGGCCGGGATCGAAGTCGCCGTCCTGGTTGACGTCGAGCGCGATCGAGACGCCCTCGACGTCGGTCGCCTCGTTGCCGTCGCCGGAGCTCTGGATGTCGATCGTGTCGATCTGGATCGACTCGCGCGTGGAGGCGGTGACGACCAGGTGGAGCATCTCCTGGAAGCCCGTCGCCTCGAAGACGTCGCGCGCGACGAAGTTGCCCGGGCCCTTCCGGAACGCGAGCGTCCCCTGGAGGATCGCCGAGGTGGTGATGTCGCCGCCGCCGATGGCGCCCTGGCCGACCGGCGTGATCGGGAGCCCGGTCGCGAGACCGACGGCCAGCGCCTGGGCGGTCGGGAGGTGGCTCACCGCGAAGGTGTCGCCCTCGTTGGCGAGGCCGCTGAACTGGAAGACGAGGATCAGGTTCAGCGAGCCGTCGGCCGGGACGGTGATGTTGACGCCCGCGAACGTCACGTCGCCGTCGTCGACCGCGAACGGGAGGCCGACCGACTGCAGGACGACGTCGGTGCCGAGCTCGAAGACGCCGCTTCCGTCGACGTCGAGGACGAGGTCGGCCTGCGCGATCGCGGTGTCGTCGTCGCCCGTGCCGTTCGCCGTGAAGCTGATGTCGGTGAGGAGGATGTCCTCGGTGTCGCTCGCCTGGACGAGGAGCTGGGTCATCGTGACCGCGCCGCTGAAGTCCTCGACGCTGTCGATCCCGTTGTTCTCGCCCGGGGTGATGAAGAGCGACCCCGCGACGATCTGGTTGCCATCAATGAAGGAGATGTCGAGGGCGACCGCGAGATCGAGCACTCCGTCGATCCGGGCGGTGACCGTCTTCGTCTCGGCGACGGTGCTGGCGAGGGTTCCGGTCGCCTGGCCGGCGTCGTCGGTGACGGCGCCCGGCTGGATCAGGACGTTGCCGGCGCCGGTCGCCGCGAGCTCGACGGTCCGACCCGCGATCGCGGTGCCGAAGACGTCGGTCAGCGTGACGGTGATCTGCGCGACGTCGACGCCGTCCGCGTCGACGACGGCCTTGTCCGACTCGATCAACGAGATGTCGACGTCGACCTGGCCGGGGATCTGCCCGAGGATGCCGAGCTGCACCTGGAAGCGCGAGCTGTCCATCCGATCGCCGGTCGTCTCACCGACGGTGTTCAGCATCGCGAAGTTGGCGGACTGGAGGTCGTTCTGCGCGGCGTCGACGGGCGAGCCGCCCTGAGTGACGCCGAGCGGATTGATCTCGAAGCTCGCGCTCTGGAAGACGGAGTAGGCTGCGCCGCCCGACGCCAACACGAGCGCCATGGCTACCGCGGCGGTCGGAAGGACCGCACGCCGTGCTCGCCAGATCCTCGTCATTCGGAGCTTCCCCTCTTCCCGACGACCGCGCGCGGATGCAAGATCCACGCTCTGGAGTCGATCCGTCGAGCGCCGAGCTCGACCGCCGATCGATTCCAGCGTCTCGCGTCCCGTGACACCTCTGAAGGATCTCCCCGCGATGGAGAGCGAGTCCCTCGTCGGCGCTTTCACGACGTCCGGTTCGCTGTGAACCTCTAGCTACTTCAGTCCGTTCGTCCGCGAAGAGAGCGCGCGTTCCCACCCTGCCGCGCGATCTCTGGAGCCCGAAACGACGTGTCCGACGCTGGGCCCCGAGGACGATGGCAAGAAGTGTATACAAATCCGAAATCGAATGCTACTCTCCGTTCTCCGTTGCAACGGACTCTCGATCGTCGTCCGGAATCGCGGCCTCCGCCGTCGTTTCCGGGTGGGGGAAGCGGTCGGCGAGACGCCTGAAAAAAGCCGAAAAGGGATCGCCCGTGCGACCCGTCCGCCGGATGCTCGCGCCGCCGGAACCCGTCTCGACGGGGTCCGCGCCGGACCGGGCCGACGGTGCACCGGTCGGTCACGAATGGCGAGCTGGGGGGCACAATGACTCGAACCATCTCGGGCAAGACGCTCGGTCTCGGCGCGGTCGCACTCGCGGCAGCGCTTCTGGGCCCCGGCCTCGTTCGCGCCGCCGCCGGGGAGGATGACGCTCCGCCCGCCGAGCCAGCCGGCGAGGCCGACGACAAGGGCGACGGCGGCGGCGCCGACGCGAAGCCCGCGAGCGACTCCGAGGACGGCCCGACGCGGCCCGGAAGCCGAGAGGTCCTCCCCGAGGGCTGGCTCGACATGGGCCCCGGCGAGAGCCGGACCTATCGTGATGATTCGACCGGGAACCTCCCGCCGGGTCCGGTCGAGGACACGCCGCCCACGCCCGCGCCCGCGCCGAGCACCGATCGCACCACGGTCGAGCCGCCCGCCTACGACCGCGCGCCGCGCGACGACGGCGACGACAACCTCTGGGACAACGACGAGATCCGCCTCGGCGTGTTCGTCGGCGCCTTCATCCCTTCGGGCGACCTGAAGCTCGAGGGAGCTCCCGCGATCGACGCGCGCCTCGCGATCCGACTCGGGCGGAGCTCCTCGGTGCTCGTCGGGTTCAGCTTCGGCTTCGCGTCGTTCGAGATCAGCGAGCGCGACGATGTGAACATCGGACGCGCCGAGATCGAGGCCGACGTCCAGGTCACCCGCTACGACCTCGAGGTGATCTTCGAGCTCGCCGGCGGGGAGAAGGGCGGCGGCGGCGCCGACAACCTCGTGATCCAGTGCATGACCGGCTTCGGGCTGACGGCGTTCACGAACTTCCCCGACGACCGCGACGCGGTCGACCCGGGCGTCCTGTTCGGCGTCGGCATGAAGTACTTCCTCACCGACTACCTCGCGATCGGGCTCGAGGCGCGCCTGCGGCTGATCTACACCCGCTTCCGCGTCGACCACAACTTCGTCGCGCTCGACTTCGACCCGCGGGCGGGGATCTCGCTTCACTTCTGATCCGCACGTCGCGAGCTCGACCCGAAAACACGAAGCCGGGCCTCCTCGAGAGGCCCGGCTTCTTTCTTTGGCTCTTCGCGGGTCGCTGCGCGGCGGGGTGGGTCAGGCCTCGGGCTCGAGCGGCTCCACCGCCGGGAACGGCAGGCGAGCGGAGATCATCGGCGCGCCGAAGATCTCCCACGGGATCCAGAGCATCATCGTCATGAAGACGACGAAGGTCGCGAGCGCCGCCGGCGGAGCAGCGTCGAGGGCGAGGAGCGCGCCGAAGAAGAGCGCCGCGAGGGCGAAGCCGACGAGGACGCCGACCCGCCGCCGGACGAGCGCGATGCGCCAGGCCCGGTCGCACAGCTTCAGGTAGAGCGCCATCGAGTCCTGAGGCGGCGCGTCCGAGGACTCGCCGAGGCGCGCCTTGTGGCGCTCCCACGCGTCCGCCGCGCTCGCCCCCTCGTTCAGGAACGCGAGGCGGTAGCCCGCCGCGGGGTGATCGCGCCGCGGAAAGCTCCAGGCGTGCTTCGGGCGCGAGCTCGTCTCGACGATCGAGCCGTCCCGGAGGATCGTGCGCAGCTCGAAGTGCGGGCGCTTGCCGAAGAGCTGCGCCACGGCGAAGGCGCTCCGGTCGGCGCTGCGGAGCACTTCGACCACCTGTCCGGGCTGGTCGGCCTGGTTGCGCGCCTCGAGCAGGCCGACCGCCTCGAAGCCGAGCGCGCGGAGCGCGTCGGCCGCCTCGCCGACGGGGTCGACCCGCTCGCGCGCGGCGACGTCGGCCGTCACGTCGAGGTAGGTGAGCTTCATGACTCGCTCGTCTCCAGACGGGTCGCGCTCAACGGAGCGTCTCGCGCTCGGCCTCGTAGATCGCGCGCAGGCCGTCGCGGTAGCTCGGGTGCCGCAGGACGACGCCGAGGTCCTCCTTGATCCGGCGATTGCTCACCCGACGGCGATCGCGGAAGAAGCGACGCACGCCGTCGGACACGCGGGGATCATCGAGCCGGACCGGTGAGGGCGGGTCGACGCCGAGGAGCTCCGCCGCGAACGTGATGAGGTCCTCGGGCGCCGCCGGCTGATCGTCGGCGACGTTGTAGACCTTGAAGGCGCGGGGCTGGTCGATCGATGCGCGCAGCGTTCCGACGATGTCGTCGAGGTGGGCGCGGCTGCCGACGTGACCCGGCGCCTGGATTCGCTGCGCCAGCCCGGCGCGCAGGCGATTGAGCGCGCTCCGACCGGGGCCGTAGATCGCCGCGACCCGGAAGACCGCGAGCGCCCATCGGTTCGTCCGCGCGAACGCCAGCCACAGCCGCTCCGCCTCGAGCCTCGCGACCGCGCGCGCGTTGCCCGGCCGCGGCTCGGTCGTCTCGTCGACCCAGCCGCCGTCGTGATCGCCGTAGACGCCCGTCGACGAGATGTATCCCGCCCAGGCGAGTCGATCGAGCGACGCGAGGTGCTCACGGTGCCGCAGCAGCACGACGTCGCCGCCCTCCCCGGGCGGGACGCTGACGAGCAGATGGGTCGTCCCCGCGAGCGCCCGTTCGGCATCCTCGATCGGGCGGGCGCCGTCGAAGAGATGGGCCTCGATTCCGTCGCGCTCGAGGATGGGGATCTTCGCGGGCGTGCGAGACGTCCCGGCGACGCGAAAGCCGATCGCGCGGAGCTCGCGACAGAGCGCCCGGGCGACGTAGCCGAGCCCGAAGCAGAACAGACGCGGCGGACCCTCGGCGGGCGCCGGGTCGGGACTCGAGACGGGCTCGGACGGGGCTTCGGTCATGCGTGAGTCGGGCGTCGATCGTCGAGGTCGTGCGAGCCCGAGAGGTTACGACGGGACGGACGATCGTGCCACCCCTGCACGGGCCGGGGCGCCAAGGAGATTAGGGTGGTGATCTCCATAACAATACCCTATACTTCGTCGTCATGAGGGTGCATGGCCGAGGAACCGGGACCAACCCGGGCAACCGCTTCGAGGAGATCCACCTCGAGGAAGATCTCTCCGGTCTCCCGCCTGAGGAGCTGGCGGCGCTCGCGGCCGACCTCGAGCGCGGGCGGGGCCGCCGCGGCCCCCCGCCCGTCTATCTCCGCGACGCGTCGCGGACGATCGTGTCGCGAAACGCGAGCCCCGACATCCCGTTCGACCGGAGCGTGAACCCCTACCGGGGCTGCACCCACGGTTGCGCCTACTGCTACGCGCGGCCGACGCACGAGTTCCTCGGGATGTCGGCCGGTCTCGACTTCGAGACGAAGATCCTCGTCAAGGAGGACGCCCCGGCGCTGCTTCGACGCGAGCTCGCCCGACGGTCGTGGACGCCGCAGGTCGTCGCGCTCTCGGGTGTCACCGATCCCTACCAGCCGGTCGAACGGACGCTCGGAATCACCCGCGGCTGCATCGAGGTGCTCGCCGAGACGCGGAACCCGGTCGCGATCGTGACGAAGAACCACCTCGTCACCCGCGACATCGATCATCTGGCGGAGCTCGCCCGGCACGACGCGGTCGTCGTGATGGTGAGCGTGACGACGCTCGATCCCGACCTCGTCGGCAAGCTCGAGCCGCGCACCTCGCGCCCGGCGCGACGCCTCGACGCGATCCGGACGCTCGCCGAGGCCGGGATCCCCGTCGGCGTGCTGGTGGCGCCGGTGATCCCGGGCCTCACCGATCACGAGATGCCCCGGATCCTCGAGGCGGCCGCGGCGGCCGGCGCGACCCGCGCATCGAAGGTGATGCTCCGGTTACCCTACGGGCTCGGCGATCTGTTCGAGGCCTGGCTCGAGGAGCACGTCCCGACCCGTCGGGAGCGCGTCCTCGGACGGATCCGGGAGCTGCGCGGCGGGGGAAGAAACGACCCGCGCTTCGGCGCTCGGATGCGCGGCGAAGGGATCTGGGCCGAGCAGCTCGATCGCCTGTTCGCGGTGGCGTGCCGCAAGGCGGGGCTCGACGGCGACGGCCGCCGCGCCCTGTCGACCGAGGCGTTTCGGCGTCCGAGGACCGACGGCCAGCTCGACCTGTTCGTCTGACGCATCAGGGGAGAACGACGGTGACCGAAGAGCTCAGCATCCAGGAGCGCTACGTTCCGAAGAACGCCTGCTTCGGCTGCGGACCGTCGAACGAGAAGGGCCTCCGCATCCGCAGCTTCGCCGACACGTCCGGCGCGCCGTGCGAGGGGAAGGACCCCTGCATCTGTGACTGGACGCCCGAGCCGCACCACCAGGCGTTCCCCGGGATGGTGAACGGCGGGATCATCGGCGCGCTGCTCGACTGCCACGGGAACTGGACGGCCGCGTGGCACCTCATGCAGCGCGATGGCCTCGACGAGCCGCCCTGCACGGTGACGGCGAGCTACGAGGTGAAGCTCCGCCGGCCGACGCCGTACGGGCCGCTCCACCTCCGAGCGTGGGTGACCGAGTCGAGCGAGGATCGCGCCCACATCGCGGCGACCCTCGAGGCGGACGGCAAGGTGTGCGCCACCTGCACGGGCCTGTTCGTCGCGGTGAAGGAGGATCACCCCGCCTACCATCGCTGGTAGGCGCTCGAAGAGAACCCGACGGGGGTCACGACTGACGCCAGGACTCCGCGCAACGAGAGGACTCTCTGCGTCCTCTGCGTCTCCGCTGGAACCTCTGCGTCTCTGCGTGAGAACCCGAGCGGCGAAGCCGCTCATCACGCTGGCGACGACGCCGACGGCCCGGCGGGGCGGCCTCAGCCGGACGAGCGCTTGGTCGGGTTCCAGAAGAGCGGCACGCGCTGCGTCTCGCCCTTCTCGAGCTCGTAGCTCGTGAAGGCGACCTCGCCCGGACCGCCCCACTCGATCACCGCGACGTGGGTCCCGTCGGGCGCCCAGGCGGGGGCGCTGATGACCCGCTCGCGACCGCGGTCGGTCACGTCCATCGCGCCCTTCGCGTCGATGACGACGAGCTTCGCCTCGCTCGTGACGACGGCGAGGAGCTCCTCGGTCGGCGACCAGGCCGCCGCGACCGCGTCGAGGCGCGCCTTGCCGCCGAACGACGTCGCGTCGCCGCCGTCGACCGGATGCGAACGGACCTGCCCGCCCGCGAAGACAAGGAGACGGTCGTCTCCGGCGAAGCGGACGGCGACCGGTCCGTCGACCGCGGGCGGGAGCGAGGCGACCTCGATCTCCTCGCCGCCCGCGTGGCCGACGACGACGAGGCGATCATCCAGCGCGAGCGCGACGCGCTGGCCGTCCTCGCTCCACGCGATCGCTCGCGCCGCCGCGTCGGAGACCCGGACGGTCGCGCCGCCGAACGCGGGCGCGACGAAGGTGCCGGCCGCCTTGCCCTTCGTGATCGCGAAGGCGACGCGCTCGCCGGAGTAGGTCCCGTGGTCGACGACGGCCCAGTCGCTCGTCGGGTCGAAGTCGCTGATCGCCTTGCCGAGGGTGCGCTTGTCGTGCCCGTCCTTCGCGACCCCGGCGATCATCGCCGCGCTCCCGACCGTCCACGCGACGCGGCTGCCGTCGGCGCTCCACCGCGGCGCGGCGCCGCGAGGATCGACGCCGCGCCGGCTCACGACGCGGGTCTTCGGCTCGCCGGAGAGCTCCACGACGATGATCGCGCCCGAGCCCTTCGCGCCGATCGCGGCGACGGCGCGCTCGCCGAACGGCGCGAAGACGGGCGCCGGGAGCGGATCGGTCAGGACCGGGGTGTCCTCGTCGGCGACCGCGGGAGCGATCGCGCAGACGGCGACCAGCACGGCGAGAACGGCGGCGTTGCGATGACGCACGGAGACCCTCCTTGCGGCGCGGCTCGCGCCGAGATGTGGGAACGACGGGCCAGGTTCGGGAGTATAGCGACTCGATCGGGCGCCCGTAAACCGGGGCACGCCCCCCGACAGGAGCCGGCCCCGGAAACGAAAGAGCCCCCCACCGCGAGGTGAGGGGCTCTCGTGAGCGTCAGGCTCGAACGGACCGGACGAGCGTCAGTCGTTGCTGCCGCCGTTGCCGTTTCCGTTGCCATTGTTTCCGCGTCCGTTGCCGCCGCCGGACTCCTCGCGGAGCCGGTCGGTGAGGCCGCTCGCCGGAGCGCGCGGCGACCCGAGCGTGACGAGCGCCTCGTCCGCGGCCGTCCGGACCGCCGCCGAGGTGTCGTCGTTGGCGAGCCGGGTGATGTCGGGGACCAGCGCGGTGAGGTTACGCCGGGCCGCCTCGCGAACCGCCGCGCGACGACGCGACCACCACCGGCTCTCCATCCGCTCGCGCAGATCGGCGAGGGCCGGGTCCTCGGGCTCGGGATCCGGCGTGGGGTCGGGCGTCGGGTCCGGGGTCGGATCCGGCGTGGGATCGGGCGTCGGATCCGGAGTCGGGTCGGGCTCGTCGCCGGTCACCCAGATCGCAACCGACTTGCTGGGCTCGCCGACCGACTCGTTCACGACGCGGACGAACCACTTGCCCTTGTCGAGATCGATCGGGGAGACCTTCGCGCTCTGCGCGCCGTCGCCGGTGACGCTGGCGATCGTCGACTTCAGGAGCTTCGTTCCGTCCGACCGCATGTACTCGACGGCGTAGCCGGCCTTCAGCTGACGACCCTCGAGGAGCATCGGCTGCGGCGCCGCGTCGAGGATCGGCCGCTCGGAGACGGCGACCGGGGCGTCCTCGCTCGCCGGGTGGAGCTTCACCCAGTCGTTGGCGCCGGCGCGACCCGTCTCGCTGTAGCTGAAGATGTAGTGCTTGCCGCGGTCCATGAGCGTGGAGGCGCGGCGCGGGTCGCCGAGCGACTCGCGTCCGGCGAACTGGTGGCAGCCGAGGCAGCTGCTCTGGATCGCGGGCCAGGTGTTCCAGTTGCGGTCGGCGCCGTTCGCCAGCTCCCAGACCTGCCCGTCGGGCGCGAACATCGTCGAGATCCAGTCGCTGCCGTTGAGGCCGCGCCGATCGGCGACGCGATACATCACGCGCACCTCGACGAGGTTCTCGCCCGTCAGCGGGAGCGGATCCCGACCGTTGGTCCGGTAGTAGAGCTTCACGAAGATCGACCCGACCGGGTACTTCTTGAGGCCGACGCCGGTGAGCGCGGTGGAGTTCGCGAGGATGCGCGGCGAGAGGCCGCCCTCGCCGGGCTGGAACCCGTGGACGGGCGCCCAGCCGGTGATCTCCTGGAAGTCGCCCGAGAAGTAGTCGGGCACGACCGTCGAGATCCAGCGCGGGTCGACGCCGAGCTCGCCGAAGCGGGCCGAGGTCTCCTCGCTGATCTCGTTGCCGAAGAAGTCGGCGCGACCGGGCGGCGGGCGATCGCCGCCACCGCCGCCGTCGCCGCCCTCACCGGTCACGGTGACGTCGTAGCGGCCGCCGGGGGTCTCCTCGTCATAGTGACGGACCATGACGTAGTGGAGGCCGTTGGCCTCGGCGGTGAACTCGACGCGGCTGGCGAGCCGCTCGTTGCCACCGTCGTCGTCCTCCTCGATCGTACTCCGGTCGGGACCGGACACGACGATGTAGGAGTCCATCTCATCCTGCAGGTTCGACGTCTCGACACCGTAGGTGTTGCCCGCGATGCAGTCGAAGCTGAAGAAGTCGCGATCGTTGGCGCGATCGATCTCGTCGGACAACGCCGTGTTGAACGAGAGCGGAGTCGCCTCATCGAAGCTGTCGTCAGGCTCGGTGGCGAAGGCCGCCGGGATGACGGAGACGAGGAGCACGCCGAGCGCGCCGGCCGCCACGAGGGCCGCGTTCCTGAAAGTCATGGGTTCCCCCCGGATGGTGCGTCGCAGCACACAGAGAACGACCTCCGATATCGGAGGCTGGACAGAGGTTATCGGGTTCGTCGGCCGACCGCAAGCAGGCACCGAAATCGAGTGGCGACCGCGGCGGATCGCCGGGGCGCGCTCCGACGTAAGTGTCCTCGCCGAAAGCGCGTCCGGCGGTGAGACGCGGCGGGTCATCGAGTCGATGGATCCATCGGCGTTCCGACCCACGTAATGTAAAGCGCCGGTGACGTGCATTCACCGAGACGAGCCCCGGAACGCCACGACGATGCCCTCCCGAACGCCGCCCCGACTCGCAACCCTCGGCCTCGCCCTCGCGCTGACCGCCCTCGGCTGCACGAGCGACCCGAGCACCACGCACAACGAGGGGAGCGCGTCCGCCGCGACGGCCACCGCGGCCGAGGGGCCGAGCATCGCCTGGCGATCGTGGGGCGACGACGTCTTCGATCAGGCGCGCCGCGATGAGCGCCTCGTCCTGCTCCACCTCGGCGCGGTCTGGTGACACTGGTGCCACGTGATGGAGCACACCACCTACGAGGACCCCGCCGTCGTCGAGCTGATCGGCGCGTCGTTCCTCGCGGTGAAGGTCGACCAGGACGCCCGCCCCGACATCTCCGCCCGCTACGAGGACTACGGCTGGCCGGCGACGATCATCTTCGACGGGGCGGGGACCGAGCTCGTCAAGTTCCGCGGCTACATCCCGCCGCCGCGGATGCGCTCGCTCCTCGCCGCGATCGTGGCGGACCCGACGCCCGGGCCGAGCGCCGCGCCGGCGCCTGCGATCACCGCGGGCGAGCAGACCGCGCTCGGCGACGAGCTCCGCGCCCGCCTCCTCGAGCGCTGGGCAGAGGGCTACGACCGCGAGCACGGCGGCTGGGGGACGATCCACAAGTTCATCGATCCGGCCGCGCTCGAGCTCGCCCTCCGCCGCGCCCGCGACGGGGACGAGCACGCCGAGGCGATGGCGCGCACCACCCTCGCGAACGCGCGCCGCCTCTTCGACCCGGCGTGGGGCGGCGTCTACCAGTACTCGCACGGCGGCGTCTGGGACAACCCGCACTTCGAGAAGATCATGCCGCTCCAGACGGCGAACCTGCGCTCCTACGCCCTCGCGTTCGCCCAGTGGGGCGAGCCGGAGCACCGTGACGCGTGCGCCGAGGTCTTCCGATACCTCCGCGATCACCTCCGCCGCGACGACGGCGCCTTCTTCACGAGCCAGGACGCCGACCTGGTGAGGGGCGAGCACGCCGAGGGCTACTTCGCCCTCGACGACGAGGCGCGCCGCGCCCGCGGCGTCCCCGCGATCGACGAGCACGTCTACGCCCGCGAGAACGGCTGGGCGATCCGGGCGCTCTGCCTCCACCACGCCGCGACCGGCGAGGCCGCGCCGCTCGAGGCGGCCCTCGCGGCGGCCGAGGTGATCGTGGCCGAGCGCGCGCTCCCCGGCGGCGGCTTCCGCCACGGCGCGGCCGACGACCCGGCCGGGCCCTACCTCGACGACACCCTCGCGATGGGGCGCGCGTTCCTCGCCCTCTACGAGGTGACCGCCGACCGCCGATGGCTGGCGCGGGCGATGGCCGCGGCCGACTTCATCGACGCCCGGTTCGTCGCCCGCGACGGAGACGACGAGCCGGCCCCGGGCGTCCTCTCGGCGAGCCCTCGCCACGGCGCGGCCCTCGCCCCGGTCGTCCTCCTCGACCAGAACGTCGCCGTCGCCCGGTTCGCGAATCTCCTGCATCGCTACGGCGGAGACGATGCCCACCGCCGCCTCGCCGAGCACGCGATGCGCTGGCTCGCGACGCCGGCGGTCGCCCTCTCGCGGCGCGTGACGACGGCCGGGATGCTCCTCGCCGACGCCGAGCTTCGCGCCGACCCGATCCACGTCACGGTCGTCGCCGGCAAGACGGATGCGACCGCCGCCGCGCTCCAGCGCGCGGCGCTCCGCGCGCCGACGACCTACCGCCGGATCGAGTGGCTCGACCGCGCCGAGGGGCCGCTCCCCAACGACGACGTCCCCTACCCCGACCTCGAGGGCGCGGCCGCGTTCCTCTGCGCCGACGGCGCGTGCAGCCCGCCGCTGCGGGACGCGGCCCAGATCGCGCGACGGCTCGCCCCGAAGTAGAGACAGACCGAGGAGCGGGCCGCCGGAAGCGGTCGACCCCGGCGTCGTCTCTTTCC
The DNA here is from genome assembly GCA_029260755.1 of Planctomycetota bacterium. Lineage (GTDB taxonomy): Bacteria > Planctomycetota > J058 > J058 > JAJDCQ01 > JAJDCQ01. The sequence goes on from JAJDCQ010000092.1 coordinate 18,588, forward strand.
TTCGCGGCACGAGGCGATAGCCTGGACGCATGCACGCCAGCTCCGGGAGCTCGCTCGCGTTCGTCCAGCTCGAGTGGACCGAGATCGGGATCGCGACCTTCGTCGGCCTGATCCTCACCGCCCTCGACGCCTACTGCATCATCCGCGCGATCACGAAGGGCCACGGCGTCAACGGGACCCTCGCCTGGGTCCTCGCGATCCTCGCCATCCCGCCGTTCGGCGCCGTCGCCTACCTCCTCCTCGCGAATCCCCGGATCAAGCGCACGACCCGCCGCAAGCGCGCCCAGGCGGCCCGGGTGAAGCCGGCGATCCGCAACCACCCCGGCCACGATCGAAACCCCGAGGCCGTCGATGCGGCGGTCGACGCGGTCGCCGCGAGCGAGGGCGCCGACCGGGCCTCGGCCGAGTGGCCGCTCTTCAAGCTCGCCACGCGCCTGACCGGCCTGCCGCCGACGACCGGGAACGAGGTCGAGCTCCTCGCGGAGGACGCGACCGCGTTCGATCGGATGGAGTCGGCGATGAACGACGCCCAGAAGAGCATCTGGGCGGAGTACTACATCATCCGGCGCGACGAGACCGGCGCCCGCTTCCTCGACATCCTCTGCGACCGCGCCAAGGCAGGCGTCGAGGTTCGCCTCATCTACGACTCGGTCGGCTCGTTCAGCATCGACACGAATCGCCTCAGCCGGATCCGCGCCGCCGGCGGCCACGTCGCCGAGTTCCTCCCGGCCAACCCGCTCCGCCGGCGGTGGGCGATCCACCTGCGCAACCACCGGAAGGTCATCGTGATCGACGGAACGGCGGGCTTCGTCGGCGGCATGAACGTCGGCGACGAGTACTCCGGGCTCGCGCGGCGACGGGGCGCCGCCTACTACTACCGCGACACCCACCTCTCCGTCCGCGGCCCGGCCGTGGCGGGCCTCGCCCAGACGTTCGCGGAGGACTGGGCGTTCGCGGCCGACCGCGACCCGGAGGTCCAGGGGGATCAGATCCTCGAGCCGCCCCCGCCGCCGCCCCCGCTCGAGGGCGCCACCGTCAAGGTCGCGATCGTCCCGAGCGGGCCCGACCAGCTCCACAACGCGAGCGGAGCCGTCTATCTCCGCGGCCTCGGCGCCGCGCAGAGTCGGATCTTCCTCTCGAGCCCCTACTTCGTCCCCGACGAGGCGATCCTCCGGACGCTGATCAACGCCGGGCTCGCCGGCGTCGACGTCCGCGTCCTCCTCCCGAAGGAGTGCGACGTCCGGATCGTCGGCCTGGCCGCGAGGTTCTACTACGACCGCCTCATCGAGGCCGGCGTCCGCGTCTTCGAGTATCAGCCGTCGATGCACCACGCCAAGACGGTCGTCGTCGACGGCGCCTGGGGCATCGTCGGCTCGGCGAACATCGACGTCCGGAGCTTCCGCCTCAACTTCGAGATCGGCGCCCTCGTCGCGTCGACGGAGTTCGCCAAGGGGATGGAGGACCGCTTCCTCGAGGATCTCGACAAGAGCGTCGAGATCACCCGCGCGATCCTGAAGACGCGCTCCCGAGGGGCGCGCCTCGTCTACGGCGCCGCGCGCCTCCTCGCGCCGCTGCTCTGAGCCTCGAGGCGATCGCCATCGAGCGGGCCATCAGCTTCACCGCTCGCCCAGTCGACCCATCCGGATCGCCGCGAACTGCCAGTGCGGTTCATCTCGCCGCTCCTCGGCGAGCGCCGCGGCGTAGTGCCCGGCCGCCTCGTCACGCCTCCCGGCGCGCTCCGCCTCGTGGCCGAGAATCGTCCACACCTGACAGCGGCTGGCCTCGCCGTCCCCACCCAGCTCGTCGACCGCCTCCAGCAGGGCCTCCGCGTCGAGGTCGCCTCGGAGGTAGCGCGCGAGCGCGCCAAGCAGCCCGTCCGGCTCACCGAGACGAGCGACGGGCGCGTGACCGATCCGAACGAGCCACACGCTCGGCCACCCGCTGTCACTCCGGGCCGCGGCCGCCCTCTCGAACGCCTCCGCAGCCTCGTCCTCTCGACCGAGCGCGGCCAGGATCACCCCCTGGAAGTACAGGCTCTCGTATCGATCGTCCAGCCGCCGGAGCTCGGCGACATCGGCGAGCGCCCCCTCGTCGTCGCCGATCGCCGCGCGCGAGTAGGCTCGCTCGCGCCGTGCCATGGGGTAGTCCGGTGCCATCGCGATGACGGCTCCGAAGTCCTCGATCGCCGACACGTGGCGGCCGAGCTCCGCCTTCAACATCCCGATCACCTGCACGATCGTTGGCTCGTCGGGGTCGCGCTCGCGGGCGAGCTCGAAATCGGCGATCGCCCCCTCGCGATCCCCGAGGCGCCGACGCGCGTAGGCTCGTTCGACCCACCCGTCGATCGCGTCGGGAGCCAGCTCGATCGCGCGGGTCGCGGCGCTCCGCGCTCCCGACGGGTCCCCGTTCTTGCGACGGCAGCGAGCGAGCAAGACGTGGTTCATCGGCCCCTCGGGGTCGAGAGCGATGAGCCGCTCGAGGGCGGCGACGGCCTCGGCGAAGCGCCCGACTTGCTCGAACGCCCTCGCCCGGCCCTCGAGCACGTTGAGCGAGTTGCCATCCAGTGCGAACGCTCGGTCGAGATCCGCGAGCGCCCCCTTCGGATCACCCCCTTCGAGCCGGGAAAGTCCTCGTCTTGCCCACGCGCTCGCAAGCTCCGGGTCGAGCTCGATCGCCCGGGTCGCGTCGGCGATCGCTCCGTCGAGATCCCCGAGGCGGTACCGCACTCCTGCACGGGTGGACCATGTGACGGCCCCCGTCGGGTCGAACGCGATCGCGCGGTCGTATGCCCGGAGCGCCTCGGTCTGTCGACCGAGGCGCTCGAAGGCCACGCCGAGGTTCCTCCACGCCGCGATCTGACCCGCGTCCAGCTCGATCGCCCGGCGCGCATCAGCGATCGCGCCCTCCGGGTCGCCGGCCGCGAGTCGTACGGAGCAGCGATTGACCCAGGCCATGACCAGGGTCGGGTCCAGCTCGAGCGCCCGATTCAGCTCCGCCCTGGCCAGGCCCAGCTCGCCCCCCCGCTGCTGAACGACCGCGAGGTTGGCTCGGTGAGTCGCCACGTCCGGCTCGAGCTCGATCGCGCGACCGTAGGCCCATGCCGCCGCCTCGAGGCGGCCGCTCTCGCGCTCGAGATGGCCGGTCACGACCCAGACGCTCGCGACCGACGGCGCCAGCGCCCGCGCCCGATCGAGATCACCTCGCGCCGCATCGACCTCGCCCCGAACGAGAAGCCATCGCCCTCGAAGCAGACGCACCTCGAAGTCGTCGGGCGCGAGCGCGAGCGCCCGCCCCGCGGCTTCGATCGCACCGTCGTCGTCTCCGGCATCTTTCAACAGCAAGGAACGAGTGGTCCAGGCCGAGGCGAGAAGCGGGTCCAGCGCCAGAGCACGCTCCACGTCGGCTCGCGCCCCCTCGAGGTCTCCCCGGAGACGCCGGACCCGCGCCCGAGCGCTCCTCGAGGCGGCGTGGTCCGGATCGAGCGCGATAGCCCGGTCGAGGTCCACTCGCGCTCCGTCGAGGTCCCCTCGCTCGAGACGAAGGCCCGCTCGGAGGCGCCACACGAGGGGACTCTCCGCATCGAGCTCGACCGCCCGATCCGCATCGGCGAGGGCGCCTTCGAGGTCCCCGGCGAGTCTCCTGGCCGATAGACGCGCAATGTGGCCCTCGACTCGCTCGGGGCTCGACGAGACGACGACATCGGCCTCGGCCAGCGCCTGGTCGCTTTCGCCGAGCGCTGCCCACGCGATGACCCGGAGCGCGCGAGCCACGACGTCGTGGGGATCGGCCTCGATCGCGCGGTCGAGCTCCTCGAGCGCATCGCGTGGCCGAAAGTCCAGGAGCGCGCGCTCGACGCGACTCAGCTCGGGACTCACGACCCCGAACGCGCCGGCCGAGCGCAGCAGTTCGGCCGCTCTCGGATCGATCTCGCGAGCCTCCGCTCGCTGCTTCGGTGCGTCGGTGGAGGTGCCGGGGTCGGATGTCGCCGGGCCCAACCCGTCGCCGGCCTCCGTCCGGATCGGACGCTCGCGGTCGCTCGCCTGCGGTGCGTTCCGGTCGAGGGCGACGACCCCGACCGCGACGGTCGCGATGACCACGATCAGGGCGACGATCGGGCCGAGCCGAGCCCGGGAGCGCGCCTCCCGATCCGGGAGACCGACGGCCTCGCCGGCGAGGAACCGCTCGAGGACGTCCGCGACCTCCTCCGCGCTGACGGGCCGGTCGTCCGGCTCCTTCTCGAGGCAGCGCAGACAGAGCCGCTCGAGGTCGACGGGGACGGTCGGATCGATCGTCCGCGGCGGCGTCGGGTCGTCGAAGAGGACCTTCTTGATGATCTCGAACGGGCCGTGTCCCTCGAACGGTGGTCGCCCGACGAGCCCCCAGTACAGCGTCGCGCCGATGCTCCAGATGTCGGTCGCGGGCCCGCGCGCCTTCTCCCCCGAGGACTGCTCGGGCGACATGAAGGACGGCGTGCCGAGGACGTCGCCCGTGCCGGTCAGGCTGTCGTTCGCGACCACGTCGTAGGCGAGGCCGAAGTCGGTCACCCGGACGCGGTCATCCGCGTCGACCAGGACGTTCTCGGGCTTGAGGTCTCGATGGATCACCCCGTGCTCATGTCCGAAGTGCACGGCGCGCGCCACGTCTCGGACGATCTCCGCGAGGCGCCGGGTGGAGAGGCGACGAGCACGTCGGAGCTCATCGAGGGTCCGTCCGGAGACGAGCTCGAGCACGACGAACGGACCGGCGGGATCGGAGCCGACCGAGTGTACCTCGACGATGCCCGGATGACGGAGCCGGGCGGCGGCGCGAACCTCCGTGAGGAAGCGCGCCCGGACGGCGGGATCCGCCGCCTTCGCATCGTGCATCAGCTTGACAGCGACGTCCCGACCGGCCCGCGGATCGAACGCTCGGAACACGACCCCCATCCCGCCTCGGCCGAGCTCGTCCCGGATCTCGTACCGACCGATCCTTCTCACGGCCGGAGGGTTCCCGGGTCGGACGGGCTCGACGCGCGAAGCGAGATCACCGGGCCGCTCCGAGCTTGCGAAGGCGGATCACCGCGAAGCGCCAGTGCCAGTCCTCGCGCTGATCCTCCTTCACCGAGGCTCGGTAGCGGGCGATCGCTTCGTCGCGATCACCGGCGCGCTCGGCCGCGAAGGCGAGGATCGCCTCGACCTCGCACCGGTTCGCCGCGCGAGCGTCATCGTCGTCGGCGACCTCTTGCGCCGCCTTCAGCAACGCGTCGGGGTCGAGCTCGCCGGCGTGGTGGCGCCCGATCACGCCGAGCACCCCCTCCTCGCCCTCGAGGAGGTCGGCCGCGGCGCGCCCGAGCCGGATGAGCCAGGCGTTCGCCCACCCGCTGCCCGTGCCCACCGCGTTCGCCCGCTCGAACGCGCGCACGGCGTCGTCCTCGCGGTCGAGCGCCACCAGGATCACGCCGCGGGCGTAGTGGATCCAGAACCCGCCGTCGAGCCGGCCGAGCTCCTCGACGTCGCGGACGGCCCCCTCCTCGTCCCCGACGACGGCGCGGGAGAACGCTCGATCGCGCCACGGCAGGGGGTAGTCGGGCTGCATCCGGATCACGACGCCGAAGTCCTCGATCGCCTCGGCGTGGCGGCCGAGCTCGGCCCGGGTCATCCCGATGACCTGCACGATCGAGGCCTGCTCGGTGTCGATCTCGCGCGCCCGCTCGAAGTCGGCGATCGCCCCCTCGAGGTCCCCGAGCTCCCTCCGCGCGTAGGCGCGCTCGACCCAGCCGTCGATCGCCCCGGGCGCGAGCTCGATCGCGCGGTTCGCCGCGTCGCGGGCCGCCTCGAGCTGCTCGTCCTTGCGGAGGCACCGGGCGAGGTCGACCTGGTGGAGCGCGGCGTCCGGCTTCAGCCCGGCGAGGCGCTCGAGGTCGACGATCGCGTCGTCGAAGCGCCCGAGCCTCTCGAACGCCAGCGCCCGGTACTCGAGCGCGACCGTCCGGTTCGGGGCGAGGTCGAGCGCCCGGCCGAGGTCGGCGACCGCTCCCTCGGGGTCGCCCGACTGAACCCGGCCGATCCCGCGGCTGACCCACGCCGTGATCGCGCGCGGGTCGAGCTCGACCGCCCGGTCCGCGTCGGCGATCGCCCCGGCGAAGTCGTCCCTGGCGATCCGGGCGCTCGCCCGCGCGCTCCAGGCCTCGACCATCATCGGCTCGTGCTCGATCGCGCGGTCGAACGCCTCGATCCCCTCGTCCGTCCGCTTCAGGCTTCGGAGCGCGACGCCGAGGTTGTACCAGCCGCGCCCCTCGCCGGCATCGATCTCGATCGCGCGACGCGCGTCGGCGATCGCCCCCTCGAAGTCCTCGGCCGAGAACCGGATCGAGCTCCGGTTCACCCAGGACGATGCCCGGGTCGGCTCGAGCTCGATCGCCCGGTCGGCTGCGAGCCGCGCCGCCGCCAGCTCGCCGCGCCGCTGGAGCACCAGCGCGAGGCTCATGTGACGGTGGGAGCTCCCCGGCGAGAGCTCCACCGCCCGCTCGTGGGCGGCGAGGGCGGCGTCCAGGTTCTCCCGGCGCCCCTCGAGCTGCCCGATCGCCTCCCAGACGAACGCCGAGTCCGGCGCGATCTCGCGGGCCCGCTCGAGGTCGGTGGCCGCCGCCTCGACCTCGCCCTGCGCGAGGAGCGCCCGACCGCGGACGAGGCGCCCGTCGAGATCGTCGGGGCGGAGCTCGAGGGCGCGGCCGGCGTCGGCGACCGCGCCGGCGAAGTCCCCCTCCTCGATCCGGTCGAGGGCGCGCGCCGTCCACGCCGACGCGTAGCGCGGATCGAGCTCGAGGGCGCGCTCGAGGTCGGCGCGCCCTCCGGCGCGGTCCCCGGCGAGCCGGCGGATGCGCGCGCGGAGCACCCGCGCCTGGACGTCGTCGGGGTCGAGCTCGATCGCCTCGTCGATGTCGGCGCGCGCCTGCTCGAACCGGCCGAGCTCGGAGAGCGCCCGGGCGCGAGCCGTCCACGCGGTCGGCTCGCGCGCGTCGAGCGAGAGGGCGCGCTCCGCGTCGTCGAGCGATCCGGCCACGTTGCCGGTGGCGAGCCGGATCACGGACCGCGAGATGTAGACCGTCGCCTGACCCGGAGCGACCGCGACCGCCGCCTGCGCCTCCGCGAGCGCCCGGTCGATCTCGCCCAGGGCGTGCCACGCGACCACGCGGAGCTTTCGCGCGTCGAGGTTGCCGGGATCGATCGCGACGGCCCGCTCGAGCTGCTCGAGCGCCTCGTGCGGTCGCCCCCGCGCCATCGCCAGGTCCGCCAGCCCGACCCGGACGACGGCCGAGCGCGGCGCCGCCTCGAGCGCGCGGAGGAGGTCGACCTCCGCCGCCTCGAGCTCGCCCTGCCGCAGACGAAGTCGGCCCCGGTGGACGAGCCGGTCCGGCGCCGAGACGTCGTCGCCGCTCTCCTCGATCACCCGCTCGATGAAGTAGGCCGTCCGCCGAGCGAAGCTGCCGCTCCGGCCGAAGCGGCTCCGCCCGGCCTCGATGAGCTCGAGGCCCCGCTCCCCGCCGAGCAGGCCGAGCGAGACGCCGGCGACCGCCGCGCGCTCCTCGTCGTGCTCGGCGACGATGTAGCGCGCGAGCGCGTCGAGGGCGACCTCGCGGATCGCGAGCCGGCCGAGCGCCTCGGCGCAGAGGCGCGCCGTGACGATGCCCGCCCGTCCCAGGCGTCGCTCCTGGGCGGCGGCCAGGACGTCGGCGAGCCCGAGCTCGGTGTCGCCGCCGAAGCGGGAGCGCCCGCGGACGAGGCGCCGCACCAGCCGCTCCCCCGCCGTCGTGACGACCCGGAGCGTCGAGCGGTCGTCGGTGACCTCGGGCGGCGCGTCGAGCGGCCACGCCAGGTAGCGATCGATCGCGGCGGCCAGCCCCGCGACCTCGACCTCTCCGGCGGCCGCCTCGTCCGGCGTCGGCCGCGCGGCCGAGAGGAGCTCGGCCCGGGTCGCGCCGTGGAGCTCCCCGGTGATCGCGTCGAGGGCCGCGACGATGAGCTCGACCGTCTGCGATTCGGGGAGCCTCACCAGGGTGAAGAGGGCGGCGTCGTAGGCCCCGCGCCGCTCGAGGCGACCCGCCCGCGAATCGGCGAGGACGGCCAGGACGGCGTCGCGCCGCGTCTTCGCCTGGCGCTCGCGCTCGAGGTCGACCTCCGCGCCGGCGCCCTCGGCCGCCGCGTCGTCGACGCCGAGGTCGCCGGCCCGGTCGAACGCGGCCGCGGCGACGCTCCACTGCTCGGCTCCGAGCGCGACGCGACCGTACTCCATCGTCGTGTCGAACTCGGCCCGCGCGGCGACCCGGTCGCCGAGGTCGAGGGCGTGGCGCGTCGCGGCCGCCTGCATCGCCTGGAGGCCGAGGCCGAGGAGCCGATCGTGGCGTCGGCGGCGCGCCTCGACCGTCTCCGCGTCGCCCGCCTCGACCGCCTGCGTCCGGGCGCGGTCGAAGCTCTCGCGGGTGGCCCTCGCCCGGTCGGCCGCCTTCGCGATCACCGCGCTCCGCTCGGCCTCGGCGCGGCGCGAGATCGATACGGCCATCCCGACGCCGATCGTGATCGAGCCGACGCAGACCGCGAGCACGGCCGCCGCGCCGACCGCCTTCCAGCGGTTGCGCCGCGACCAGCGGCGCGCCCGGGCGACCCGGCCGACGGGGCGCGCGACGATGAGCTCGCCGTCGAGGAAGCGCCGCAGGTCCGCGGCGAGGTCGGCCGCGCTGCCGTAACGGCGATCCGGCTCCTTCTCGAGGCAGCGCAGCGCGATCGTCTCGATGTCGGGGTGGACCGCGGGGGAGATCTGCCGCGGCGGAACGGGATCCACGGCGACGACCTGATGGACCAGAGCGATCAGCTCGGTCGCATCGAACGGGGGCCGGCCGGTCACCGCCCGGTAGAGGACGCCTCCCGCGGCGTAGATGTCCGCCGCCGGACCGGGCGCGCCGCGGCCCGAGATGGCCTGCTCGGGCGACATGTAGGCCGGCGTCCCGACGATCTGACCACTCATCGTCAGCCGGTCGGCGGCCGCGTCGAGCTCACGGGCGAGGCCGAAGTCGGTCAGATAGGCCTTGCCCTCGGCATCGACCAGGATGTTCTCGGGCTTGACGTCGCGGTGAACGATGCCGTGCTCGTGGGCGTGCTCGAGCGCGCGGGCGACGTCGTGGATGATCTCCGCGATCCGCTTCGGCGAGAGGGCGCCGCGCTCGAGGGCCGTCTCGAGGCTCTCGCCGTCGACGAGGTCCATGACGATGAACGGTCGCCCCTCGTGGACGCCGGCCTCGTGGACCGCGACGATCCCGGGATGCCGGAGCTTCGCGGCGGCGACCGCCTCCCGCTCGAACCGCCGGATCTGACGCTCGTCGGCGCCCGACCCGAGCGAGATCATCTTGATCGCGACGTGCCGGCGGAGCGAGAGATCGTAGCCGCGATGGACGACGCCCATCCCGCCGCGGCCGAGCTCCTCGAGGAGGACGTAGCGACCGATCCGCCGGGACGGCTCCTCGAGGACCGCGGCGACGTCGGACGGCGGCATGCCTGCGTCGGAGCCCGAGCCCGACCCCGGACGAGACCCGGGACGCGCCGCCGGCGTCGGGTGCTGCGGGAGCATCCGCGTCGGCTTGGCCGACCGAGGCGCGCCGCCGCCCGGCGGCGGCGCGGCCGGCGCAGGTGGGCCGCCCGGCGACGGCGGCGGCCAGGGCGTCCCGCGCGCGCCGGGTCGGAGCGGGAACGACGGCGTCGCGCCCGGGTCGGGCGACGGGCGGGGCGGAGGAACCGGCGGAGGCGGGGGAGGAGGTCGGTGCATCGGGCTCGACTTCAGGCTAGATGATCATCCTTCAATGCGCGAGGAGGGGCGCGAGGAGCGGAGCGACATGGGAACCGGCCGAGCGCTAGACTGGTCCCGCCCTTCTCGAGGAGCGATCTGCGATGACCGGGACCACCTCCCCGTTCGACGACCCGATGGGCCTCGCGCTCATCGACGAGGCCCGCGAGCGGGGCTACATCGACGCCGACGCCCACCGGCGAGCGTGCCGGGAGAGCGACGAGACCGGGCACCCGCCGGCCCAGGTGCTGCTGCGCCTCGGCCTGCTCGATGTCGATCAGCTCGCGGCCCTGATCCGTCCGATCGCGACCGGCGTCGATCCCGATCGCGGGGACCAACCGGCCGAGGCGAGCGATCGGTCCTCCTCGGGTCGCTACCGGGCGGGCGAGGAGATCGGGCGCGGCGGGATGGGCGAGGTGCTCGTCGCCCACGACCGAAACCTGCACCGCGAGGTCGCCCTCAAGCGGCTCTCGCCGGCCGCCCTGCGCCGCGAGACGGCGATCCCTCGGTTCGTCGAGGAGGCGCGCGTCACCGCGCGGCTCGATCACCCCAACATCGTCGCCGTCCACGAGCTCGGCGCGACCGACGACGGGTGCCCGTTCTTCGCGATGCGACGGATCGCGGGCGAGAGCCTCTCCTCGATCATCAAGCGGCTCGCCGCCGGCGACGCCGAGGCGCGGCGGCGCTACGGCCTCAACCGGCGCGCCCAGATCTTCCTGTCGGTGTGCAACGCGGTCGCCTACGCCCACGCCCAGGGCGTCCTCCACCGCGACCTCAAGCCGCAGAACGTGATGGTCGGCGCGTTCGGCGAGGTGCTCGTCGTCGACTGGGGCCTGGCCGGCCTCTCCGGCACCTGGGACGCCGGCGGCGACGACGCGATGGCGACCCGGACCGAGTCGGGCCGCCTCACCCGCGAGGGCACGGTGATGGGCACGCCCGGCTACATGGCGCCCGAGCAGGCCCGCAGCGCGACCGAGGAGATCGACCAGCGCTCCGACGTCTTCGGCCTCGGCGCGATCCTCTACGAGCTCGTCGCCCTCCGCCCGCCCCGCGACGGGCGGACGGCCGCCGAGCTCATCGAGCAGGCGATCGCCGGCCGAACCGTCCCGCTCGCCGACGCCCGGTCGGCCGGCGTCCTCGTGCCGGGCGCCCTCGAGGCGATCGTCGACAAGGCGATGGCCCACCACCGCGACGACCGGTACGCCTCGGTCGAGGAGCTGACCGGCGACATCGAGGCGTACCTCGGCGGCTTCCCCGTCTCCGCCCAGACCGTCGGCCTGATCGGTCGGGGCTGGAAGTGGGCCCGACGCCACGCCGCGATCTCCGCCGCGGTCGGCGTCGCCCTCCTCGCGATCGGGGGCAGCCTCGGCGCCGTCATGACCGTCAGCAGCGCCGCCCGGCGCCGGGAGGCCGCGCGGCTCCGCGTCCGGATCGCCGAGCTCGAGAACGAGGCGTTCGTCGGCGCGAGCGAGCCGGGAGACGACGCGCGCTCCCCGTTCACCGTCAAGACCGAGCTCCTCCAGAGCGTGCGCGAGCTCCGCCGCCTCGCCCCCGACGACCCGTCGGCGAGGTCGGCCCTGATCGACGTGACCTGCGACCTGGCGATGCGGATCGACCGCGACCGCGGCAGCTCGATGGCCGAGCTCCTCCTCGACGAGGCGCGCGGCGCCGGCCTCGACCCGGAGCGGGAGCAGTTCGAGCGCTGGCGGATCGCCCGCGAACGCTCCGAGCGGGAGCAGGAGACGATCCGACGGGTGGAGGACCTCCTCGAGCAGGCCCGGGTGACCAGCGCTCCGCTCCGACCCGACCCCGGCGAGCTCCACGACGTCGCCGCCGAGGCGACCCCGCGCGTCGTCGGCATCCTCATCCGCGCGATCTTCGGAAAACCCTGGGAGCGCCTCGTGGCGATCGACCTCCTCGGGATGATCGGGGACGCGCGGACCAAGGCGATCGTCGACGCGCCCGGGATCGGCGAGGCGGTCCAGCTCGATCTCGGCACCGGAGGGATCGACGCGAGCGAGACCGAGAGGCATCGAAGCCGCCTCGTCGCGCTCCATCGGAGGGTCCGCGACCGATGGCTGGGCGGCGGGGCGACCGAGATCCGGCTCGACGCGGTCGAGGCGTTGACCCTGAAGGCGCTCGCCGTCCCCGTCCGCCGGACCAACTGGCACTACCACGTGTTCGACCCGCGGATGGAGGCGGTCGCGATCGCGCGCGCCCTCGGCCGGCTGCGGGATCCTCGCGCGAAGGAGGCGCTCGACGCGCGCCGCTGGGAGGCGGGCTACCGCTCGCTCTACTGGCGACTCACCGACGCCGGCCATCGCCGCGTCCCGCTCCCCGGCGCGCCCGACGAACCGCTCTCGGCCGACGGCCTCCGCGAGCGCGCCCTCCTCACCCTCGGACACGGCGACCACGCCGCCGCCCTGACCGCGCTCGACGAGGCGATCGCGCTGGCGCCGCCGGCGGACCTCGCCGAGCTCCACCTCCTCCGCGGGCTCGCCCGGGAGGCGAGCGAGCAGCCCGACGGCGCGCTCGCCGACCTCGACCGCGCCGTGACGGCCGCGATCGACCCTCGAGACGCCGCCGAGGGTCGGACCGAGCGGGCGCGGCTCCGGCTCGCGGCGGGCGAGGTCGACGCCGCCCTCGCCGACCTCGCGGCGATCCCCGAGGAGGCGCTCTCTCCACGCGCGCTCGCCCTCCGGGGCGCGGCCCGGCACGCGCGGGGAGAGCCCGCCGCCGCCCTCGAGGACCTCGAGCGCGCCCTCGCCCTCGATCCGCTGCTCGCGACGTCCCAGCTCGAGCGCGGCCACGTCCTCGTCGCGCTCGGCCGGGTCGCCGAGGCTGGCCTGGCGTTTGCCGAGGCCGCCCGGCTCGACCCGACCCTGGCCGAGGCGCCCATCGAGCTGAGCCGCGTCCAGACGGCCCACGGGATGACCGAGGCGGCGATCGCGGCGAGCACGGCCGCCCTGCTCGCGGACCCCGACCGCGCCCACCTCGCCTGGCTCCGCCGCCACGAGGCGATGAGCACGACGCCGCTCGATGCGGAGTGGTTCGTCCAGCAACGCCTCAACGCCGTCCAGTACGCGATCGAGCTCCGGCCATCGTCGCCCGAGGCGCTGGTCATGCGCGCGCGCCTGAACGTCGCCAATCCGTCGCGGGCCATCGTCGCGATCGCGGACCTGACCAAGGCGCTCTCGGTGCGCCCCGGACACGCGGAGGCGCATCTCCTCCGGGCGCGCGCGTCCGCCTACATGGGCAACCAGGATCCCGCCCTCGACGACGCCGCCCGCGCCCTCGCGAAGCGCGCCGACTGGATCGAGGCGCGTCTCTTCCGGGCGGAGCTGCGGCGCGACAAGGCCGACCTCCCGGGGTCGTGGACGGACGTGCGCCGCGCCCTCGAGCTCGACCCCGAGCTCCCCGACGCCTACCGGGTCCTCGGCACGGTCCTGTTGAAGCTCGGCGACCCCGACGGAGCGATCGCCGCGTTCGAGAACGGCCTCGCCCGGGCAGGCTCGCTCGGCGAGCCGTTCGCGTCCCGGCTCGTCGAGAGGCTCTCCGAGGGCCTCGTCGACGCTTACCTCCACCGGGCGCGCCGGCGGCACGCGCTCCACCGCGATCCGCGAGGCGCCCGCGCCGATGCTTGGATGGCCATCGAGGCGTGGCCCGAGGCGCACCTGCCCTGGGGCTACTTCGCGCGGCTCCTTCGCGACGCGGGCGACGTCGAGGGGCTGCGCGAGGCGCTCTCGAAGGTCCCCGACGGCCGCGCGGACATCCGTGAGTATCTCGAGGCGATGATCCGGGAGGCGACCGAGCCCGACGGCGGGGCGAACGAAGAGGAGTGACCGCTCAACGAGGGGACCCGAGCTCCTCGGTGAGGCGGACCACCTCCCAGTCGCTGATCTCGAACGACCTCAGCATGTACTGGGTCCGGGCGTCGTCGAGGCGCCAGGAGATCGTGTTCTCACCGGCGACGAGGTAGTCGGCGACGTCCCATCGCGACCAGTGGTCGAACGGCTGGAGCGGCGACCAGTTGCCGACGACGACCCGTCCGTTGATCTCGATCGTGATGGGCGCGTAGCCCATCTTCGCCGCCTGCGAGTACGCCATCAGGTGAAAGATGACGAGGTAGGCTCGCTCGGGCGTCGACTCGAGCTGGAACCGCACCCGGAGGAAGCTCCGGTTCACCTGCGTGAAGCGCAGGATCCCCTCGGCCATGTCGGGGTCGTGGACGACGCCCTCGGCCAGGTCGATCTCGGCGCCCTCGCTGAGGACGAACGGCTCCTTCGCGAAGCTGCCGGTGATCGAGAAGGTCCGCCGCTCGAAGCCGCGACGGGTCCGCTCGAGGTCCTCGCGGAGGGCCGCGACCTCGCCGGCTGCCTCGGTCCGCCCGAACCGCGCCCGGTAGGCCTCGATCCGCTCGAGCCCCCGGTCCGGCTCGCCCGACCGGGCGTCGACGAGGACCACGTGGCGGAGACGGTCGAGCTCCCGACGGGCGATCCGCTCCGCCTTCTCGCGCGCGTCGGCCGCTCGCCGGGCCGCGTAGTCGCCGACCTCCGTCCCGACCGCCTCCTCGCGGAACGCCTCCCAGCGGCTGAAGACCGCGACGGGGTCGTCGCTCTCGTGGGCGAAGGCGGCGACCTCGCGCAGGCGCGCGTCGAGCGCACCGGGAGCGATCGGCGTCGGGAGCGTGGCGCGGTCCGCAGGCCGTCCGTCCTCGTCCCGGTCGCGGCCGTCGCCCGCGAAGGCGGCGAGCAGGATGGCGGCGCCGGCCACGACGACCACGGCGAGGACCGCGACCCGACCGACGCCGCGACCGCGCCCGACGGCCCCGGGGAGGACGGATCGCTCCGCCGAGGATCGGATCGGCGGCGGAGCGGCGGCGATCCCCTCCAGTCGATCGATCCCGCTCTTCACGCGAGCCTCCTCGACCGGCAACGGGCAGGCCGCCTCCCGGAGGTGACGCACGATCGGATCGGAGATGCGCCCGTCGATCTCGCCGAGCCGGCCGGCGCAGCGCTCGCAAGAGTCGACGTGCGCGAGGACCACGCCCTCGTTGTCCGGCCGGAGCGTGCCCGTCAGGAACGACTCCAGATCACGATCGGGCGGGCAGGCGTCCGCGGCGACGGCCAAGCTTCACCTCCGTCGACCATGTTGCATCCCTCCCCGCCATCTTGCCACGATCCCCGTCATGGCCTCGAGCGAAACGCCTCCGGCGTCGGCGACCCTGTCGTCCACCCTCCTCGAAGGGCTCCGCGCCTCCCAGCCATCGGCGTGGCGCCGCCTCGTCCACCTGTTCACGCCGCTCGTGTATCGCTGGTGCCGCGGGTGGGGCGTGCCGCGCAAGGACGAGGACGACGTCGTCCAGGAGGTCTTCACCGGCGTCTGGGGCTCGATCGGCGGCTACCGAGGGCGGGACCAGGGAGGCGGCAGCTTCCGCGGCTGGCTCCGGACCGTGACCCGGCGCAAGGTCGCCAACCTCTACCACAAGGGCAAGCGTCACCCGAAGCCGGCGGCGAGCGACTCCGAGGAGCGGCGCCTGCTCGACCTCGAGGCGACCGATGCCTCGTTCGACGACGCGGCCGAGATCGCGGCGCTCTACCAGCGCGCCCTCCAGCTCATCAGCGGCGAGTTCACGCCGCGCACCCTCGACATCTTCCAGCGGACGACGGTCGACGGGCAGTCGGCCGGCGAGGTGGCCGCGGCGCTGGAGCTCTCCACCGGCGCCGTCTACCAGGCGAAGCACCGGGTCATGACCCGGCTCCGCGAGGAGCTCCGCGGGCTGGTCGAGTAGCGCGCCGAGGTTCCCGTCAGGAGACGGGCGCAACGGGCGAGGAGCCGCGCCCGTCGACCAGGCCGGAGCCGGCCCAGGCGATCGCGTGTCGGAGCAGGTCGGTCGCGCTGCCGAGGACGAGCTTGCGCTTGATGTGCGCGCGGTAGGTCGCGACCGTCTTCATGCTCAGCGAGAGCCGCGACGCGATGTCGCGCGTCCCGTAGCCGCGGCCGATCAAGCCGAAGACCTCGACCTCGCGGTCGCTCAGCTGATCGATCGGCGAGCCCCCGGCGACCCTCTGACCGCCGACGCCCTGGAGGACCCGCGTCGCGACCGCCGGGCTCACCCAGGTGCGACCGACCGCGACCGTCCGGATCGCCTCGAGGATCGTCGCGACCGGCTCGGTCGTGCGGACGAAACCCCGAGCGCCGGCGCGCAGAGCCCGCTCGGCCCAGAGCAGGTCGTCGTGAACCGAGTAGACGAGCACCCCGGGGTTGCCGTTACGGCCGACCAGCTCGCGAGCGAGGTCGAGGCCGCTCGCGGCCGCGTCGAGGTGAAGGTCGGTGATGACCACGTCGGCCCCGGTCGTCGCGAGCCCCTCGACGGTCTCGACAAGCGAGCCGGCCACGCCCGCCGTCGTCAGGTCGGGCTCCGCTTCGAGGAGGGCTCGGAGCCCCTCCCGGACGAGCGGATGAGGATCGACGATGAACACCCGGATCGCGCGCGGCGAGCCCGGCGAGCGATTGCTCACGGGGCCACCGACGATCCGATCTCGAGCGGAGCTCCACGGAGGCCGCGCGCGGTCGAGAGGGGCGCACGACTGATGGGAGACTGGTTGGGCGATTGAATGGGACTGCCTCTTTTCCAACGGACGGTAGCACGCGAACGAGCCAGACACGCATCGAATCGAACAACGCCCCGGTCCGCTATCAGCATTTTCCCTATCCCGTGAGTCAATGAACTTTCGATGGGACCCCCTCGGCGATTCGAAGATGCGGCCCGGAACCCGCCCGCGGAGCGGGGCCACCGACCACGAACCCAGCCGCCGCCCCTCCAGGCTCGCGACCGGACGCAAGGCCTTCTCGGCCAGCGCTCCCCTCGACCGGCGGCGCGCCGTCACTCGCGAAACGCGACGGCCCGCCGCAACCGTGCGCGGGTTGAGCCCGAAGACATCGCCACCGGAGAGGGTCATCCGACGCGCCGGGGTCGGTCACGGCCGAGCGCCATCGGACCTCGGGGTTTCCCGAGTCGACCGCTCGTTGCGCCGACCTCGCCGCGCCACCCGTTCCCCCCCTGACCTCAGGCAATTCCCCATAGAGGCTCTCTTCGAGATCCTGAGACCTTGTCCTGACTGACTCGCGCGCCTATGATCGACAAAGAGCAAGCAAGGCTTCGAGTGCTCGCCATCACCCTCAGGCCGAGCCGACCGGAGCCGACGCCGTGATCGAGAGACGCGCCAACCGGATCCTCTTCGATCGGAACCTCGTCGCCGACGCGGACGCCGCGGTCGACTTCGTCACGAGCATCCTCGAGTCCTCGACCGAGTACTCGATCATCGGCATGGACGCCGACGGCACGGTCGTCCTCTGGAACGAGGGCGCCCGTCGCAACTACGGCTACGACTCCGAGGAGGTCGTCGGCCGTCTCCGCTCCGAGGTTCTCCACACCCCCGAGGACATGGCCAGCGGGTCGCCCGCCAGGATCCTCTCCGAGGCCCGGGAGAAGGGAAACTGGGCCGGGACGATCGAGCGACGGCGCAAGAACGGCGAGCGCTTCACGGCCAGCGTCGTCGTCACGCCGCGGCTCGACCCCGACGGGGTGTTCGTCGGCCACCTCCTGATCTCGAAGGACATCTCCAACGAGATCCGGGTGACCGAGGAGCTCGAGGAGACCCAGTTCTACACGCGGAGCCTGATCGAATCGAACGTCGATGCGCTCATGACGACCGACGTCCTCGGCATCATCACCGACGTCAACGCCCCGATGCAGGACCTGACCGGCTGCTCCCGGGACGAGCTCCTCGGCACACCGTTCAAGCGTTACTTCACCGACCCCGCGCGGGCGGAGGAGGGAATCAAGCTCGTCCTCCAGCGGGGCCGGGTGACCAACTACGAGCTCACGGCGCGCGCCCGCGACGGCCGCGAGACGCTCGTCTCCTACAACGCCTCGACCCTCAAGGACGCCTCCGGTCGCCTCCAGGGCGTCTTCGCGGCCGCCCGCGACATCACCGAGCAGAAGAAGCTCGACCAGCAGCTCCGCGAGTCCGAGCAATACAACCGCGGCCTGATCGAGGCCTCGGTCGACGGCCTCATCACCGTCGATCCGACCGGGACGATCTCCGACGTCAACGAGCAGATGGCGCGGATGAGCGGCTACTCCCGTGAGGAGCTCATCGGCACGCCCTTCGCCGAGTATTTCCTCGACGCCGAGCGCGCGACCGAGGGGGTGAACGAGACGCTCGCCAAGGGGATCGTGACCAACTACGAGCTCACCCTGAACACGCGCGACGAGCGCCGCCTGCGCGTCTCCTTCAACGCCTCGATCTTCACGGGCTCCGACGGCGACCTCCGCGGCATCTTCGCGTCGGCCCGCGACATCACCGAGCAGTCCGAGCTCCAGAGTCAGCTCGCCGACGAGCGGGCCTACAACCGAGGCCTCATCGAGGCCTCCCTCGACGGCCTCATCACGGTCGATCCCATGCTCCGGATCACCGACGTCAACGCGACGATGTGCCGAATGTCGGGCTACTCGCGCGACGAGCTGATCGGCACATCGTTCCCCGACTACTTCACCGACACGAGGCTCGCGACGGTCGGCGTGCGCACGACCCTCGACGAGGGGGCCGTCACCAACTACGAGCTCACCCTCGAGACCAAGGGCGGTCGCGAGATGCTCGTCTCGTTCAACGCCGCCATCTTCAAGGACGAGGGGGGCACGGTCCGCGGGATCTTCGCCTCCGCCCGCGACATCACCGATCAGAAGCGCCTCCAGGACCAGCTCTCCGAGGAGCAGGCCTACAACCGGTCGCTCATCGAGGCGTCGGTCGACGGCCTCGTCACCGTCGACGAGGCGATGGTGATCACCGACGTCAACGAGACGATGTGCCGGATGGTCGGCCGCCCCCGCGGCCAGATCGTCGGCTCGCCCTTCCCGAGCTATTTCACCGACGCCTCGCGCGCCTCCGCCGGCGTCGAGCTCACCTTCGAGGAGAGCCAGGTCCGGAACTACGTCCTCGAGCTGAAGGTCGGGGAGGGCGAGAGCGCGGGGCGGCCGCTGCCGGTCTCGTTCAACGCGGCCGTCTTCAAGGACGCCCAGGGCGAGGTCCGGGGCATCTTCGCCTCGGCCCGGGACATCACCGACCAGCAGCAGCTCGAGACCCAGCTCCAGGGCTCGCAGGCCCACACCCGGTCGCTGATCGAGGCCAACATCGACGCCCTGGCGACGACCGACCCGCTCGGCACCATCACCGATGTGAACCAGCAGATGGAGGCGCTGACCGGCTGCCCCCGCGACGAGCTGATCGGATCGCCGTTCAAGGCCTTCTTCACCGACCCCGAGGTGGCCGCCGACGGGATCAAGCTCGTCCTCCAACGGGGCAAGGTGACCAACTACGAGCTGACCGCCCAGGCCAAGGGCGGCGCCCGCACGGTCGTCTCCTACAACGCGACGACGTTCCAGGGACCCGACGGAAGCCTGCAGGGCGTGTTCGCGGCCGCCCGCGACATCACCGAGCAGAAGAGCCTCGAGGAGCGTCTGCGCGAGCAGCAGACCTATCTCCGCGGCCTGATCGAGTCCTCGGTCGACGGCCTCGTCACGGTCGACGGCGCGGGCAGCATCAGCGACGTCAACGACCAGATGTGCAAGATGACGGGCTACACCCGGGCCGAGCTGATCGGCACGCCCTTCGCCGACTACTTCACCGACCCCGAGAAGGCCCGCGCCGGCGTCCAGGAGACGTTCGAGCACGGATTCGTGACCGAGTACGCCCTCTCCCTCGTCGCGAGAGGCCGCCGCCTCCTCCACGTCTCGTTCAACGCATCGGTCTTCAAGGACCAGAAGGGCGAGGTGCGCGGCATCTTCGCCTCGGCCCGTGACATCACCGACCGGGTCCGCCTCGAGGAGCAGATGCGCGAGCAGCAGACGTATCTGCGGGGCCTGATCGAGTCCTCCGTCGACGGCCTCATCACGGTCGACCCCGAGGGCTTCATCACCGACGTCAACGAGCAGATGTGCCGGATGACCGAGCATCCGCGCGAGAAGCTCGTCGGGACCCCCTTCAAGCGCTACTTCACCGACCCCGACGTGGCCGACGCGGGCGTCAAGTCCACGTTCGCGGCCGGCGTCGTGACGAACTACGAGCTCGTCCTCCTCACCCGGAGCGGCCGCAAGGCGAACGTCTCGTTCAACGCGTCGGTCTTCCGCGACGCCGACGGCCAGATCCAGGGCATCTTCGCCTCGGCCCGCGACATCTACGAGCAGAGCCGCCTCCAGGCCCAGCTCGCCGAGGAGCAGGCCTACAACCGGTCGCTCATCGAGGCGTCCGCCGACGCCCTGTTCGCGATCGCGCCCGACGGCCTCATCACCGACGTCAACGCCGAGGCGTCCCGGCTCACCGGCTTCACCAAGCGCCACCTGATCAACTCGGCGTTCTCGGACTACTTCACCGACCCCGCCCTCGCCCGGGCCGGCGTCGAGAAGACGCTCGGCGAAGGCCGCGTCCTCGGCTACGAGCTCGTCCTGACGACCCGGCACGGCCGGCGGATCACGGTGAGCTTCAACGCCGGCGTCTTCAACGATGCGGCCGGCAACCCCCAGGGCATCCTGGCCGCCGCCCGCGACATCACCGACCAGAAGCTGCTCGAGCAGCAGCTCCGAGACCAGCAGTTCTACACCCGCTCCCTGATCGAGTCGAACATCGACGCCCTGATGACGACCGACCCCCTCGGGATCATCACCGACGTCAACGAGCAGATGGTCGTCCTGACCGGATGCCCCCTCGAGGAGCTGGTCGGGACCCCGTTCAAGCGGTACTTCACCGATCCGGGCCGAGCGGAGCAGGGCATCCGCCAGGTGGTCGAGCAGGGCGAGGTCACCAACTACGAGCTCACGGCCCTGGCGAAGGACGGACGCGAGACGGTCGTGTCCTACAACGCGACGACGTTCAACGATCGCGACGGCAACCTCCAGGGCGTCTTCGCGGCCGCCCGCGACATCACCGAGACGAAGCAGGCCTCCCAGTACGCGCGGAGCCTGATCGAGTCGAGCCTCGACCCCCTCGTCACGATCAGCCCCAACGGGAAGATCACCGACGTCAACGAGGCGACCGTCGAGGTGACCGGAGTCCCGAGCCGCGACCTGATCGGCACCGACTTCTCGAGCTACTTCACCGAGCCGGACAAGGCACGCGAGGGCTACCTCCAGGTCTTCGAGAAGGGGACGGTGACCGACTACGCCCTGACGATCCGGAGCCGCACCGGCCAGCTCACCGACGTCCTCTACAACGCGGCGGTGTACAAGGACGCCGAGGGCGAGGTGCTCGGCGTCTTCGCCGCGGCCCGCGACGTGACGGAGCGGAAGCGCTTCGAGGAGCGGCTCCAGGAGAAGAACCTCGAGCTCGAGAGCGCCAGCCGGGCTAAGGACCGCTTCCTGGCGAGCATGTCGCACGAGCTGCGCACCCCCCTGAACGCCATCATCGGCTTCACCGGGACGCTCCTGATGAAGCTCCCCGGCCCGCTCACGGGCGACCAGGCGAAGCAGCTCGGGACGATCGCGACGAGCGCGAAGCACCTCCTCTCCCTGATCAACGACCTCCTCGACCTCGCCAAGATCGAGTCGGGCAAGGTCGAGCTCGTGCTCGAGGAGGTCGAGTGCGCGTCCGTCCTCACCGAGGTCGCCTCGACCCTCGAGCCGCTCGCGGCCGAGCGGGGGCTCGCCTTCGAGGTCGACATCGCGGACCCGGGGCGCGTCCTGACCGACCGGCGCTCGGTCACCCAGGTCGTCCTCAATCTGGCGAACAACGCGATCAAGTTCACCGATCGGGGCAGCGTGAGGGTCACGCTCGAGCGCGTCCGCGAGGAAGGCGAGGAGTCCGTCCAGATCACGGTCGTCGACACCGGCGTCGGGATCGATCAGGCCGATCGGAGGAAGCTCTTCGAGGCGTTCGAGCAGGTCGGCCACATCGCGACGCGGCAGGATGGGACCGGCCTCGGACTTCACCTGAGCCAGAAGCTCGCCGGCCTCCTCGGCGGGTCGATCGGCTGCGAGAGCGAGCCGAACGAGGGGAGCCGGTTCTGGCTCCGTCTGCCGGCCCGGCCGACGCCCGGCCCGGCCGGATCGGAGAGCTAGACGATGGCAGCCCGCATCCTGGTGATCGAGGACAACGCCGCGAACCTCGAGCTGATGACCTACCTCCTGGAGGCCCACGGCTACGAGGTGATCCCGGCCGCCGACGCGGAGGCCGGCCTCGCGCGGGCGCGGGACGCCGCCCCGGATGTGGTGATCAGCGACATCCACCTGCCGGGCGTCGACGGGATCGAGCTCGCTCGGATGATGAAGGCCGACGACGCGTTGCGGTCGATCCCGCTCATCGCGGTGAGCGCCCTGGCGATGGTCGGCGACCGCGACCGGATCATCGCCGCCGGCTTCGACGGGTACCTCGCCAAGCCGATCGAGCCCGAGCGGTTCGTCGACCGGATCGAGTCCTACCTCCGGGCGGAGCTGCGGTCAGCGGTCCGACCGGTCGCCGGCCCCGACTCACCGTCCCACCCCGCCGTCCGCCGGTCGAGCGGCGGCGCGACCTTGCTGATCGTCGACGACCGGCCGGTCAACCTCGACGTCCTCCGCCAGACGCTCGAGCCCTCGGGGTTCGCGGTCGTGGCCGCCGACAGCGGCTCGAGCGCCCTGACGCTGCTGCGCGACTTCGTGCCGGACCTGATCCTCTCCGACCTCCACCTCGAGGGCGAGCAGGACTTCGGCCTCATCGAGCAGGTCAAGGCCGATCCGCGCCTTCGAGCGATCCCGTTCGTGTTCATCTCGTCGACCAGCCAGAAGCAGTCTCTCGCGATCGCCGGACGGGAGAAGGGGGGCGCCCGGTTCCTCTTCCGCCCGATCGACCCATCGGCGCTCGTCGCCGAGATCCGGGCGTGCCTGGAGCCAACTCCATGAGACCGTTCGTCCTCCTGGTCGACGATCGACCGACGAACCTCGACCTCCTCGAGGCGATCCTCGTCGGCCTCGACATCGACATCGGCCGCGCCGCCTCGGGGATCGAAGCGGTGACCTGGTCCGCCCAGAAAGAGCCGGCCGTCGTCCTCCTGGACGTGCAGATGCCGGGGATGGACGGCTTCGAGACGGCCCACATGCTGCGGCGAGGCGAGGGCCGCGCCCACGTGCCGATCATCTTCGTCACGGCCCAGGACGCGGACGCCGAGCGGATGTTCGACGCGTACACCAGCGGCGGCGTCGACTACCTCCGCAAGCCGATCGCCCCGGCGATCCTCCGGGCGAAGGTGCGGACCTTCGCGGACCTCCGGCGCAAGAACGAGGAGATCGAGGAGCTGAGCGAGAGGCTCCGGATGAGCAACGCCGACCTGCGACGGTTCGCCCACGCGATCAGCCACGACCTGCGCGAGCCGGTCCGCACGATGCTCAGCTTCACGGGGTTCCTCGAGGCCGACTACGGCGGAGGTCGGATCGACGCGACGTTCGACGAGCACCTCCGCTTCGTCACCCACGCGGCGACCCGGATGCGAACCATGATCGACAGCCTCCTCGAGCTCAGTCGCGTCGGTCAGAGCACCAGCCTCGAGATGGTCGCCCTCGACCGGGCGCTCGACGGGGCGCTCGCGAACCTCAAGTCGGCGATCGACGCGAGCGGGGCCCGGATCGAGCGCTCCCCGCTCCCGACCGCCGCCGGCGACGAGGCCCAGCTCGTCCAGCTCTTCCAGAACCTCGTCGGCAACGCGATCAAGTTCCGGGGCGAGGGGCCGCCCGCCGTCCGGATCGAGGCGACCCCCGGCGAGGACCGGCATCGGATCTCGGTCTCCGACGGCGGCATCGGGATCGCGCGCGTCGATCACCGGAGGATCTTCGGCGTCTTCCGTCGGCTCCACGGCGACGAGGAGTACGAGGGGACCGGCGTCGGCCTCGCCCTCGTCGAGCGGGTCGTCGAGAACCACGGAGGCTCGATCGAGGTCGAGTCGTCCCTCGGCGAAGGCGCGACCTTCCACTTCACCCTCGCCGCCGCCCTCCCCGCAAGGCACCGTCCGGACGACGGAGACCTCGCATGACCGTCGAGCCGGTCCTCCGCGTCCTCCTGATCGAGGACAGCGCCGCCGACGCGCGCCTCATCGAGACCGTCCTCCAGAAGAAGTGGGGCGACGGCGTCGTGATCGACCACGCCAGGCGGCTCGGCGACGCGTTCGCCCGACTCGGCGCCGTCGAGCCCGACGTCGTCCTCCTCGACCTCAACCTGCCCGACGCCGACGCGCCGGACACCCTCCGCCGCCTCGGCGCGATGGCCCGGCTCTATCCGATCATCGCGCTGAGCGGCGACGCCGCCCCCGAGACGATCGAGCTCGTCGCAGCCGAGGGAGTCCAGGAGTTCGTCCTCAAGGATGACCTGGTCTTCGGCGAGCTCCTGAGCGCGCGGATCCAGATCGCCCGGGAGCGCGCCCGCTGGCGGGCCTCGATGGAGTCGAAGGCCCTCACGGAGGCGGAGAGACGGCTGACGACCCATCGGCTCCGGATCCTCCACATCGAGGATCGGGACTCCGACCACGTCATGGTCGAGCGCGTCCTCCGGAAGGACCTGGCAATCCCGTTCGACCTCACCCGGGAGAGTCGGGCCGAGACGGCCCTCGAGGCCCTGGCGGCCGACCCTCCCGACCTCATCCTCCTCGACCTCCACCTCCCCGACGGGCAGGGGATGGACCTGGTCGACAGCGTGTGCGCGCGGGCCGGCGACGCGCCGGTCGTCGTCGTCTCCGGAACGCTCGAGGAGGCCTCGACCGGCATCGCCGCCGTCCGCGCCGGCACCCAGGACTTCGTGACGAAGGAGGAGGCGTGCCTCCCGGGTCTCCTCGCCCGCACGATCCGCTTCGCCCTGACCCGCCACGCCGTCTACGACACGCTCCGCAATCAGGCGCGCTCGCTCGAGGACGCTCGCGAGAGCCTCCACGACGTGAGCCGGCTCCTGGCCGAGGTGAGCCCCGTCGGCATCTTCCGGGCCGACCGGGCCGGCGAGGTCGTCTACGCGAACGACCGGTTCCACGTGATGACCGGCCTCGACGGGGTGGAGGCCCTCGGGCGGGGCTGGCTCGCGGCCCTCCACCCCGAGGACGCCGCCGCGGTCGAGGAGGGCTGGAACGCCGCCGTCGCCGCGGCGGGATCGTTTCAGTCGGAGTGGCGCTTCGACCGGCCCGAGAGCGGGGTGTGCTGGGTGCTGGCCCAGACGACGCCGGAGCGGGGCTCGGACGGAGCGGTCACCGGACACCTCGGCGCCTTCACCGACATCACCGAGCGCCGCGAGCTCGAGGGGTTGCTCCTCCAGGCCCAGAAGATGGAGGGGATCGGCCAGCTCGCCGGCGGCATCGCCCACGACTTCAACAACCTCCTGACCGGCATCCTCGGGTTCGCCGAGCTCGGCACCCGCGACGCCGCGGAGCCGGCACACAGCTACTTCACGCAGATTCAGCGGGCCGGCGAGCAGGCAGCGACCCTCACCCGTCAGCTCCTGGCGTTCAGCCGCAAGCAGCAGCTCCAGCCCCGGATCCTCGAGCTTGACGCCCTCGTCGGGCAGCAGCAGAAGATGCTGGCGCGGGTGATCGGAGAGAACCTCCGCCTCGTCTTCGTCGCGGGTTCCGAGCACGGTCGGGTCAAGGTCGATCCAACCCAGCTCGAGCAGGTCGTGATGAACCTGGTCGTGAACGCCCGGGACTCGATGGGTCACGGAGGCGTCCTCACGATCGAGACCGCGAAGGTCGACCTCGACGAGCAGTACGCGGCGCTCCATCGCGACGTCAGCCCCGGCCCTCACGTCCTGCTCGCGATCACCGACACCGGCAGCGGCATCGACGCGGCCACGCTCGAGCGGATCTTCGAGCCCTTCTTCACGACGAAGGACGAGGGGCGCGGAACGGGCCTCGGCCTGGCGACCGTCCACGGGATCGTCAAGCAGAGCGGCGGCCACATCACCGTCTACAGCGAGCCGGGGCGCGGCACGACCTTCCGGATCTACCTGCCGCAGGTCGAGGAGCGGCTCACGGCGTCCGAGGCCCAGGAGACGCCGAACGAGCTCGACCTCCGCGGTGACGAGACGATCCTCGTGGTCGAGGACGAGGAGGTCGTCCGGGACCTGGCGCGCCTCGCCCTCGAGGAGAGCGGCTACCGGGTCATCGAGGCGGTCGATGGGGCCGAGGCGATCCGAGCGTTCCAGGAGAACGCCGACGCCATCGACCTCGTCCTCTCCGACGTCATCCTGCCCGTCGGGAGCGGGGGAGAGGTCGCCGAGTTCGCGAGGCGGCTCCAGCCCGGGATCCGGATCATCTACATGTCGGGGTACACGGCGAACTCGATCCTCAACCAGGGCGTCGTCGATCCGAACGTGATCTTCCTGCCAAAGCCGATCACGCCCCTCGCCCTGCTCCGCAAGGTGCGCGGCCTCCTCGACGCGCCGGCGGCGCCGGACCCGGACGCCCTCGAGCGGGCCGCCGACCCGCCGACCGGGACCGTCCTCGTGGTCGACGATTCGCTCACCGTCCGCGGGTTCGCCCGCGAGGTGCTCGAGTCCGCGGGGCTCACCGTCCTCGACGCCGAAGACGGCGAGATCGCCCTCGCCCTCGCCGAGGAGCACGACGGCGCGATCGACGTGCTCCTGACCGACGTCCTCATGCCGGGCATGAAGGGCCCCGAGCTCGCGGGGAGGCTCCTCGCCCGGCGCCCGGACGTCGCCGTCCTGTTCATGTCCGGCTACACGGCGGAGACCGCCGGCCTGGCCGGCGCCGACTTCATCTCGAAGCCTCCCACCCCGAACGTCCTCGTCTCCCGGGTCCGGGCGAAGCTGAGCGCGAAGGGGTGACGAGGTTCTCGCGAAGATCGGAGACCTGACCCGCCGGCGTCAACGGAGAGGCTCCGCTGCGCTAGAGGCTAGCGTCTGCCGTCGCGGGCGAGGCGACCGGCGAGGTCGCGCAGGTCGTCGGGCTGGGACGGGTCGGCCGCGATCGCGGTGAGCTCGTCGCGAAGCTCCGCGACGTCGGCGCCCGCGGTGACGAGGGCGCGCAGGGCGACGAGGCGCTGGCCGGGGTCGGCCCCGCGCGCGACGATGCCCGAGAGCAAGTCGCGGTCGGTCGGCTGGAGCGGCGCCCCGCCGAGGACGTCGGCGGCGGCCGCGCGGGTGCGAGGGTCGTCGGAGGCGATGCCGGCGCGGGCGACCTCGAGGATGCGCGCGCGCTCTTCCGGGTCGATTCGCTGCATCCGTTCGCTCAGGACGAACGCCGCCTGGGCCCGCACCTCGAGGGTCGCGTCGCTCGCGTAGGCGTCGGTCAACGCCCGGTCGACCTCGGGCGTGCTCGCCCCGCGGAGGGCGAAGACGACGTGGGGACGCGCGGCGGGGTCGGCGCCGTCGATCGCCGCGAGGAGCACGGCCGTCGTCTCGGCGTCCGCGTGGGGACCGAGGGCGAGCGCGGTCTGGAACAGGAGCGGCCCGTCGTCGGCGTCCATCGCGTTCGCGAGGAGCCGGGCGACGTCGACGGCGCGCGTCGGGTCACGGCGAAGGAGCGCCTCGAGCTCGAGGCGGTAGGCGACCGGGTCGGCGTCCGGTCCCCGGGCGCGCGCGGCGCGGAGCGCGTCGGCGGGCGTTCGCGCCTCGTCGGCCAGGCGCGTGGCGGCGGCGCCGCGGAACGCGGTCAGCCCTTCGCGAAGCTCGTCGCTCGGCTCGCGGAGGGGCGGGCCTGCCGTCGCGCTCGCGGCTCCCTCGGTGGGGCCGGCGCTCGGAGGGGCGTCCTCGATGCCGGTCGTCGCGACCGACGGCCCGGCGGTAGGGCGGTCCGTCGACGTCGCATCGCGCGGCGGCCCCACCCCCGTCGTGTCCGGCCGCGCCCCCAGGAACGAGGCGACCGCCGCGACCGCGGCGAGCGCGACGGTCGCTCCCGCGAGCGCCCCGACCGTCCCCGCGCGCCCGATCAGAACGCCCCCAGGAAGCGCCCCATCCAGTAGGGCAGGACGACGTCGAGGCCGCTCTTCTCGGTGAAAGGGTTGCCGGCGTTCGGCGTCGCCGGCGTGAACGGGTCGCGTTGCCAGTGGAAGTGGCCGGTGTAGTCGCGCTGATGGAAGTCGAGCGGCTCGCTCGGGAGCTGCTGGACGTTGCTCGTGAGCGAGGTGCCGGTGCCTGGGCTCGCGTAGCCGACCTGCGGCACGGCGACGTAGGTGACGTTCGAGAGGTCGACGACCGGCGGCGCCACCTGGCGGTGGTTCCGGTCGAGGAAGCGGCGGAGGCTCTCGCGCGCCGACGGGAAGAAGTCGGCCCGCGCGCCCGGCTCGATGCTCGTCCAGATCAGGTCGAAGTGGGCGTTGCGGTGGTGGCCGACGTAGCGGCGCACGATCCGGAACGCGCGGAGCGCCTCCTGCCAGCGCCACGGATCGGTCTCGAGCCGGAAGTAGTTGAAGTGGGTGACGTTCGTCAGGTTGAACTTGTAGTAGTGGTCGAGGCCCATCGCGCTCGTCCACGCGCCGAACCAGAGGCCGCCGACCGTCGGGCTGGTCTGCGCGATCTCGGCCCCGTAGCGTCCGGGCGCGACCCGCTCGCCCATGTGGAGGAAGGCGAGCTTCTGGACCGAGGCGAGCCAGTAGGTCGGGAAGCCGCCGCGGGTCCGGCCGTCGAACGAGGGCCGGTCCTCGTCGATGAGCCAGTCGTGGGCGATCAGGTAGTCGAGGATCATCTGGATCCGGCGGGCGGCCTCGGCCCGGACGGCCGGGTCGGGCACGAGGTCGTGGGCGAGGATCAGGCCGAAGAAGACGCCGAGGTTCTGATCGCGGCTCACGCCGTAGCCGCCCTGGCTCCCGACCCAGGTCTGGCCGTTGATCTGGCCGCGGCGGAAGACCTTCCCCTGCGCCACGAGCTGCTGACCATGGACCGACGCCTCGGGCGCCGCCTCGCGGGCGAGCAGGCCGGTGGCGCCGTTCACATCGAGCTGATGACCGATCCCGGCGAGGGCGTGGCGGACGTGGTCGAGCGCCTCGGGGTCGCCGGTGACCGCGTAGCGGAAGGCGGCCGCGGCGAGGAAGTGACCGGTCCAGATCGCGGAGTCGCCGCCGCCGTGGTGGCGGACGACGTTGCCCTGAAGACCGGGACCGCCGTTGCGGTAGGCGTCGACCCAGGAGTCGCCGGCGGCCGCGTCGATCTCGGCGTTCATGACCTGCCCGAACGGCATGTGGTCAGAGACCATCTTGCGGCCGACGTTGAGGGCGACCTCCTCGAACGGCGTGGCGGCGCCCGAGTCGGCGAGCGGCGCCGCCCCGTCGCCGGGGATGCCGGGTCCGGGGAAGCCGCCGAGGCTCGAGAGGCTCGGCGTGAGGGTGCCGAGCGCGGTCGCGAGGAGGCGCTGCGCCTCGCGGTCGAGGGTCGGGCTCAGGAGCTGGAGGATCACGCTCGCGAGGGTGTTGCTCGAGGCGAGCGAGATCCGCGAGGTCACCTGCGGGGTCGCGACCTGCCGGATCGCGGGGCGCTCGGGGTCGGTCAGGTCCATGTCGACGGCGTCGGCGAGCGACAGGTCATCGACGCGCAGGGTGAGGGGGAGACGGAGCGACGGCGTCCAGCCGAGGAGGCTCCCGCGGATGACCACCTCGGCGTCGATCTCGATGCTCCAGGTGCCCGTGAGCGGGAGGCGCAGCTCGACCCGGTCGGGGGTGAACGCGAGGAAGCCCGGCGGCGCGACGATGTCGAAGCGAACGCGCGAGACGTCGATCACCTCGATCTCGACGGTCGAGCTGCCGTGCCGCCCGACGAGGTTGGTCCGGAGCTCGTCGAGGAAGCGCACCTGAAGCCCCGGTCGGAGGGCGTCCCAGACGTCGGCGAGCTCGGCGTTGAGGGCGGCCTCCACCGCGCCGGGCGCGGGGGGAACGACCGCGCCCGGCGGCGGGCCGCCGAGCGAGGCGCCCGGCGCGCTCGGGCTGCCGGCGGTCGCGCCGCCGCCCGATCCGGATCCGCCGCCGGTCGAGGTCCCGCCGCTCGTGGAGCCGCCGCCGGGCGAACCGCCGGGCGGGCTCGCCGGCGCGGCGCGCCCCGAGCCGCCGCTGCTGCCGCCGCCGCTGCACCCGGCGATGAGGATGAGGAGCGCCGCGGCGAACGCGAGGGTCGCGCTCGCCCGGGGGGCGAAGAAGGACATGGGATTGCTCGTCCGCGATGCGCGACGGCGCGCGCGGGGGCGCGCGTCGCGTGGCTCCCGGGGAGAATCGCCCCGGCCGCACCCGATGGCGGCCAGACCTCTCTCTCGCGCTCCCCCCGGAGTGGCGGACGAGCCTAGGGGCTCGACCGGCGGCGGGCAAGAAAAATCAGGCGTCCCCGTCGTCGGCCCCACCGCCAGGCGGCGCCGCCCCATCGCCCGCACCGAGCGGTCCGAGGAGCGAGGTCAGGTAGCGGAGCTCCCCCTGGATGTCGTCACGGGACAGACCGTAGGCCTCGACGAGCTCGCGAAGGTAGGCGCCGACCTGATGGCGTCCGCGCCAGACCCGCTTCCGGATCGTCGCCGCGGTCACGCCTTCGACGCGAGCCGCCTCGGCCTGGGACCGATCGGCGAGAACGGTCGCGGCGAGCGCCGCGTAGAGGGTCGGATGCTCATCGCGGAGCCGCGTCAGGCATCGCTTGACGAGAGCCGCGAGCCACTCGCGATCGAAGAGGTCGTCGCCCTCGCCGTGAACGGCGAGCTCCTCGAGCGGGATCGCCGAGCGACTCCGCTCGCCGCCGCGCTTCTTCGCCCCCTCGTGCTTCCGGAAGTCGAGGTGCTTGTGCCGCGCGACCGCGTACACGAGCGAGCGAAACCGACCCGCGCTCGCGTGCGCCTTCGCGAGGGTCTCGACGAGGGCGAGGAGCGACTCCTGAGCGAGATCCTCGGCATCCTCACCGACCCCGCAACGCCGAAGATACGAGACCACGACGGGTCGATACTTCGCGCAGAGGTCCTCGAGGGCATCGGTGTCCCCGTTCTGGGCAGCGAGGACAATGCTCCAGCGAGTGGACGAGACCATGGCTCCAGTGTCCCGGAAGACGGAACCCCTGTAAACACGCGAAGGGGTCAGGTCTCGGATGTTCGCATTGACGAGGGTAGGGGCTATCAAGCTGGCTCAGGTGACCGCGGCCCCACCGGCTTCGCCTTCGGCGAAGAGGATGAAACCACGGAGACACGGAGGGCACGGAGGACTCACGGAGAAAGACGCGACCAGCTCAGCCCGAGTTGGTTGGCTTCGCCTCCGAGGGGATGAAACCACGGAGGCACCGAG
>JAJDCQ010000093.1 GCA_029260755.1 Planctomycetota bacterium
CGGCCGCGGCCGCCGTGACGGCTCCGCCTCCCGGCCAGCCGGGAGGCGCTCCCCCGACGCCCGACCCCGTCGATCCGGACGTGCCCGCCCCGATCCCGACGGCCGGCCGAACCGAGACGCCGCCGGGCCCGGCTCCGAGCGGGGATCCGGCCTTCGATGCCTGGTGCGCCGTCTACATCCAGATCATCCAGAGCGCCGGCGATCGCAACGTGGCGACGCTCGAGCAGCTCGAGGCCTCGGCGCCCGCCGATCAGCGGGGCGGCCCGACCTACGCCCTGGTCGGTCGCCTGCGCGCCTTCCTCTCCGCCGCGCGTCGGGGCGCCGCGGTCGAGGACCCGGAGTCGGTCGACCTCGGCGCCTTCGCGGCGCCGGTGGTCGGGGCGCACCGCATCGGCCCGATCGTCGAGCGCGGAGGGTGGCGAACGCCGATCCCGTGGGCGATCGTGCCGGCCGGAGCGCTCCGGGCGCTCGCGGCCCGCGCCCCCGACGCGCCGGCCCCCGAGGTGCTCGACGACGGGCGCGCCTGGCTGGTCGCGCTCGATGCCGCCACCGACGGCCCGGTCGACCTCGACGCGGTCACCGCGCTGATGCGGCCCGTCGCCGACCTTCACCGCGCGGCGTTCGAGGCGCACCAGGTGCGGCCGGGGGCGGCCCGGATGCGCACGGCCCAGCTTCGCCTCCTCACCCTGGTGACGGTCGCGCGCGGGCTGGCGGGGCGCGGTGACCACGAGCGCGCCCGGGCGATGCTCGGTCTCCGCGATGCGTTCGCCGTCCCCTCGGGCGCGTTCGTGGAGGAGGTTCGCGGGAGCATCGACCGCCTCGGGAGAGCCGAGCCGCTCTCGCCCGAGCACCTCCTCCGATGGTGGCGGGCGATCCTCCTCGCCGAGGTCGACGTCGCGGGGACGCTCGTCGAGACGTTCCCCGAAGGCGCGGCCCGCGACTACGCCGCCGCGCTCGTCGAGCTCGTCCGGCCGAAGGCGAGCCGGAGCAAGCGGGCGCGCGCGGCGAAGGCGCTCGTCGAGCACGGGCGGGGGATCGACCCCGTCGAGGAGGGGATCGTCCCGCGGTCCGGCTGGCTGCCGTTCGAGATCGCGGGCGACGGCACCGTCCTCCCCGACGGACGGGCGCGCCTGTTCTGGACGTTCGACGACCGCGCCGAGGAGGGCGACTGGCACCTCGGCCTCGGGCGAGGCGGGCGAACGCTCCGGGTCGTCCAGGGGGCGCTCCGGTGCCGCGAAGGGTGGCTCACGGCGGCGCTCCGGATCCCGTTCCAGCGAGTGGACCGGGTCCGCGCGGTGGTCGGCGTCGATGGGGCTCGCGACCGCAACGCGGGGCGCGTCGGCGTCATCGCCCAGGGGAGCGTCCTCGCGAACGGGCCGGCGAACGTGGTCGTCGCGCGGACCGAGCCGGCCCGGTTGAAGCACGGCGGGCTCGAGGGCGAGGAGGCGTCCGACCCGTTCCTCCTCCTGCCCGGCGAGCCGACCAGCGTCGTCCTCGAGCGGGTCGCGGCCGGCCGGTCGCGGGCGAGTCTCCGCGGGTCGGGGCGATCGGCCACGCTGGAGGCGGCCATCGACCTCGGCGAGCTCGACGGCGGCGTGCCGAGCCTGACTCTCTATCCCGACACCTGGGTCGATCACTTCGTCGTGATCGGGGAGCTCGTCCGGCTCTCGGTCCATCCGAGCGCGTGGCGGTTCGAGGACGCTCTCGGCAAGCGCCGGCTCGTCGAGATCGATGCGCGCAAGGTCGTGACCAAGACGCGGCCCCGTCGGACCGGCAAGGTCGAAGGCGGCCTCGGCCGGACCGTGTTCGACCTCGGCATCCGGAACCAGTGGCATCGCGAGGTCGACGGAGCGGCTCTGCTTCAGCTCCCGCCGCAGAAGGGCCCGTTCGAGGTCGTCACCCGGATCGTCGATCTGGTCGCGAAGGACGTCGAGGCGGGCATCAGCGTTCGGGACGCGGCGAAGGGACGCCACCTCCGGTTCGACTACCTCGGCGTGCGCGCCGGCTCCACCCCGCAGGGCTCCAACGAGACGTTCCACGACGTCGGGGCGCTCCCCGAGGGGAACGGACGGCTGCTCCGGGTTCAGGCCATCCCACCGTTCTACTGGACCAGCGTCCGCGACCCGGACGACGAGGACTGGCGTCCGGCGATCCGGGGGCCGCTCGTGATCGGCGGCGACGAGGTCGTCCCGGCGATCCACGCGTGCGTGCGGAAGCGCAACCCGAAGAAGAGCCCGGACCGGTTCCGGGCGATCCTCGAGGGCACCGAGCTTCGCGTCGCCCGCTGACCGCGCGCCCCTGCTTCGTTACCATGCGGTGATCCGGAGCCGGCAAGCTCCGGGCGAGAGCTCCCCGTGAACGACGCCGCGCCGACGCCGAGTCCCCCGACGCCCGCCGAGGCCGCCCCGCGCGGTCCGCGGTCGGTCCTCGGCCCGGCGCAGCGCGGGCTGCTCCTGGCCGTCCTCGCGATGACGGGGCTGCTCCTGGCGAGCTCGGCGTTCCTCTTCCTCACGACGCCGGCTCCGATCTCGTCCGACGTGGTCGATCGGCGCTACGAGACATCGCTCCACGGGGCGACGGGTATCGCGCCGTTCGGCGACGAGACCGCCCGGACCGCGGAGCTCTCGGGGCTCTACCAGTCGGTCCTCCTCGCGCACGTGATCGGCGGGCTGCTCCTGCTCGTCCCCGCCGTCGTGTTCGTCGCGTGGCACCTCCCGGCGGCGCTCCGGCGTCGGCGCCCGCGGACGCTCTGGTCCGGCGCCGCGACCGCGGCGATCGGCGTCGCCCTGGTGGCGAGCGGGCTCTTCATCCTGACCGAGGCGAACTCGCTCCAGCACACGTGGATCTTCCGGAGTCACCAGCTCTTCGCCCTCGCCCTGCCGCTCGCCTACCTCGGGCATCGCGCCTGGTCGGTCGTGCCGCCGAGCCGGCGCGCGTTCGTGATCGGCATCGCGGCGCCGGCCGGGCTGACCGTCGCGCTCCTGGTCGCGCACGCGGCGACGGCGCCAGCGCCGCCCGCGCCGTCCGGGGGCGCGATCGCCGGGCAGACGGCGGATGATCCCTTCCTCCCGTTCACCCCGGCGAACGCGGTCGCCGACCGCTCGAGCCCGTTCTGGCCCTCGCAGGCGACGACGCAGACGGGCGAGCCGATGCCGCGGCGCACCCTCACCCTCGAGGACGTCAGCAGGCCCGACTTGATCGCCGCCGACATCGAACGCTACGGCTTCATCGTCAACGACTCGGTCGGCAGCGCGACCTGCGGTCGGTGCCACGCCGCGATCGTGGCCCAGTGGGCGCGCTCGGCCCACCGGTTCAGCTCGTTCAACAACCCGTTCTACCGGGCGAGCGTCGAGGCGCTCCGCGACGAGGAGGACGGCGAGGAGCGGAGCCAGTGGTGCGGCGGGTGCCACGACCCGGTGCTCATGTTCGCCGGGAAGATGCGCGGCGAGGTCGATCCTCTCTGGCCCGAGAGCCAGGCGGGGCTGACCTGCCTGAGCTGCCACGTGATCGACCGCATCCACGGCAAGGGCGGCAACGGCAACTACCGGATCGCCGACGAGAGGCCGTCGCCGTATCTGTTCGCCGGGTCGAAGGACGGCGCCGGCCGGTCGCTCCACGACGCCCTCGTCCGGAGCAAGCCGACGGTGCATCGCCGGCGCATGCTGGGCAAGCTCCACCGCACCTCGGAGGTCTGTCTCCCGTGCCACAAGGTGGCGCTCGACCTGCCCGTCAACGACTACCGCTGGCTGCGCGGCCAGAACGAGTACGACGCGTGGCACGACTCGGGCGTCTCGCGGAACGCGAGCCGGACGTTCTACCTGCCCGAGGATCGCCGCGTCTGCCAGGACTGCCACATGCCGCTCGTCGCGGCCGAGGGCGGCGACGTCAGCGCGGACGCGGACGGACGGGTGCGGAGCCATCTCTTCGGCTCGGCCAACACGGCGCTGCCGTTCATCCGCGGCGACGACGAGACCCTCGCGGAGGTGGAGGCGGCCCTCGGCGCGGACGTGGTGGGCGTGGACCTCTTCGCCTTGCGGCGTGAAGGCGGCGGCCTCGTCCGGGCGCTCGACCCGAGCGCGCCCTCCCTCGCCCCGGGCGAGAGCGTCGAGGTGCACGTCGTCGTGCGGAACCGCGGCGTCGGTCACCGCTTCCCCGGCGGGACGATCGACAGCAACGAGGCGTGGCTCGAGCTGATCGTCGAGGACGCCGGCGGCGCCGAGCTCGCGCGGAGCGGCGCCCTCGACCTGGAGGGAGTCGTCGATGACGAGGCGCACGCCTACAAGGCGCTCTTCGTGACGAAGGAGGGCGAGCCCGCCCTCGTCCGCAACCCGCAGCACTTCCACGCGCCGATCTACGTCCGGACGATCGGGCCGGGGACGGCCGATATCGCCCGCTACCGCATCCGCGTTCCCGAGGCGCCCGGGACGAGCGTCCGGATCCGGGCGCGGCTGCTCTGGCGGAAGTTCAGCCTCGCGTTCACCCGGTTCACGTTCGAGCGGCTCGCCCTGCCGAGGATCGATCGCTTCGATGGCGTGACCGTTCCGGCGCTCCCGGTCACGACGATCGCCGAGGACGAGGTCACCGTCGCGATCGCCGTCGACGTCGAGGCGGCGCGTGGCAACGCCGTCGAGCTCCGCCCGGAGGACTGGGTCCGGTGGAACGACTACGGGATCGGCAGCCTGCTCCAGGGCGACCTCCGCGCGGCGAAGGAGGCGTTCGGCGTCGTCGCCTCGCTCGCGCCCGAACGCCCCGACGGGCCGCGCAACCTCGCCCGCGTCGCCGTCGCCGAGGGGAGCGTTCGCGAGGCGTTCGCCCATCTTCAGCGTTCGGAGGAGCTGGCCGAGGGCGACCCGCAGTCGGCCTGGGTCTGGGGCTCGGGGCTGCTCAAGGCGGGCAAGCTCGACGAGGCGCTCGCCGCGTTCCAGCGGGTGGCGGCGTTCTTCCCCGAGGACCGGGCGGCCTGGCGCGCGATCGGCCGGATCCACTACGTCGCCGGACGCTACCGCGACGCGCTGACGGCGTTTCTCCGGGCGCTGGCGATCGACCCCGAGGACCGGATCGCCCACTACCATCGGATGCTGTGCTACCGAGCCCTCGGCGAGAAGGAGAACGCGGCCGACGCGGAGAAGGCCTACCTCAAGTACCAGATCGACGAGAGCGCCGAGGAGGTCACCCAGGCCTACCGCCTCGCGAACCCCGTCGACAACCGCGAGGCGCAGGCGCTCCACGTCCACGACCTGACCGGCGACGATCGGTGAGCGACGAGCGACCGACCGTCCTCATCGAGGACCGGCCGCCGCCCCGATGGGCGGGCGCCGTCATCGCGCTCATCATCGTCGCGCTGCTCACCCTCGGAGGGATGATCTGGGCGAGCCGGAGCCGGATCCTCGCCCGGATGGAGGTCGACCGGCTCGAGCGCGACGAGGAGTGGCAGGAGGCGAGTCAGAGGCTCACCGAGCTCGGACCGGTCGCCGTGCCCTATCTCGAGGCCGCCCTCGATGACGACGCGACCGAGGTCCGGGTGCGCGCCCTCGACACCCTCTTCACGCTCGCCCACCGGGGCGTCGAGGGCGGCCGAATCCCACCCGAGGTCGCCCGCGCCCTCCTCTCGGCGCTCGACCACTCCCGCGAGGACGTCCGCCGGATCGCCACCCGCGAGGCCGGCAAGCTCGGCCTCGACGCCGAGACGGACGAGGCCATCCGCGCCCGCCTCCGGGAGCTCGTCCCGGTGTCGGCCGCCGACGGAGAGCCCTGAGGTGGGCGCCGTGCGTGAGCACCCCCACGACTAGTAGCTCTCGTCTTCGCTCAGTCCCACCAGCAAAGGGCCTCGACCTTCGGAGTGTCTGGGGAGAACGGATCCTCCTCGAACTTCGAGAGCAAGTTGACCCCGCCTCTGAACAGGTCGGCTTCCGCATCACGAAGCGGGCGGGTGAATCTCACGACCAGTGTGTCTGCCCGTTTCATCTGCACTGCATCGACTGGGAGCCGCGAGAGCATGCGCGCCACCTCTTCGGGCTGGCTGGGCTGCCCGTTGATCCCCCATCGGTCGGAGGACTGAAGCTCCTCGAGGATCTCATCGTAACTTCGCATCCTCCTCTCGCTCCTCTCGGGTTCGCAACTCCACCCACGGTACCCCAAGACGGCTTCGAGGTCGGGGGGCCTACTCAACCCGCCTCGTGGCAGCGCCTTCGGACGGCCGTCTTTACGCGCGCCGCGCCGCGTGGTAACCTCGCCTCTCTCTTGAGAGCTAAACGCCTTCGTTGAAGGCATCTACGACGTTCGCCCACCCTCGGCCCGCGCCTGCATGAACCTCCTCGCCGACCTCACCGACGCCCAGGCCGAAGCGGTCTCTCACGTCGATGGCCCGCTCCTCGTCGTGGCCGGTCCGGGGAGTGGCAAGACGCGGGTCATCACGCGGCGGGTCGCCTACCTCGTCGACGTGGCGGCCGTCGCGCCGCGGAACATCCTCGCGATCACGTTCACGAACAAGGCGGCCGCCGAGATGCGGGGGCGGATCGAGCAGCTCATCGATCCGGATGCGGGCCGCGCGTTCTGCTCCACCTTTCACAGCTTCTGCGCGACGTTCCTGCGGCGGTTCATCGATCGGATCGGCTTCGGCCGCGACTTCGTGATCTTCGATCGATCCGACTCGCTCGCCTGCATCAAGGAGGCGATGGACGAGCTCCGGATCGACGCGCAGCAGTGGCGCCCGGCCGCGTTCGGGGCGGCCATCGCGGCCTGGAAGGACCGCTTCGTCGATCCCGACGAGGCCGAGCGCGAGTCGGCGGGCGACTACTTCGCGAGCCGGGCGGCGAAGGTCTACGCCTACTACCTCGAGCTCCTCCGGCAGCGGAACGGGCTCGACTTCGACGACCTCCTCGTCCACATGGTCCGGATCCTGAAGGACCACGACGAGGTGCGCGAGACCCTCCAGTATCGGTTCCAGTACATCCTGATCGACGAGTATCAGGACACCAACCACGCGCAGTATCTCCTCGCGCGCTACCTCACCGGGGTTGGCAGCGATGATCGCTCTCTTCCTTCGGGACTCGCGAACATCTGCGTCACCGGCGACCCCGATCAGTCGATCTACGGCTGGCGCGGCGCCGACATCGGCAACATCCTCCGGTTCGAGGAGGACTTCCCGAGCGCGCGCGTCGTCAAGCTCGAGCAGAACTACCGCAGCACGAAGCTCATCCTCGCGGCCGCCGACGGCCTGATCCGCCACAACCGCGACCGCAAGGAGAAGGACCTCTTCACCGACAACGTGCAGGGGCGGGCCGTTGAGGTCTGCCTCTTCGAGGACGAGTACACCGAGGCGCGCGCGATGGCGTCGCGGGCGGCCGACCTCGTCGCGATGGGGACGCTGCCGAGCGAGATCGCGATCTTCTACCGGGTGAACGCGCTCAGCCGTCCGATCGAGCAGGCGCTCTGGGAGCAGCGGCTCCCCTACGTGGTCGTCGGGGCGCTCGAGTTCTACGCGCGGCGGGAGATCAAGGACATCCTCGGCTACCTCCGCGTGCTGGCGAACCCGCGCGACGACGGGAGCGTCGTCCGCGTGATCAACACGCCGACCCGCGGGATCGGCAAGGTGACGGTCGAGCGCCTCCGGGGCGCGGCGCGCGAGCGCGGGGTGAGCCTGCTCGAGGTGCTCGACGACCTCTCCGATCTGAAGATCCCGAAGACCGCGCGAGCCTCCCTCGGACGCTTCCGCGGGATGCTCGAGGAGCTCCGCGCGCGGAAGGGCGGGCCGGTCGCCGACCTGGTCGCGCGGGTGATCCAGGCGACCGACTACGAGGCCTACCTCGAGAAGTGCTACCCCGAGCAGGAGGAGCACGAGGACCGGATCGGCAACGTCCGCCAGCTCGTCGCGGCGGCGCGCCACTACGACGATCAGGGCGCCGAGCTCGGCGGCGACGAGAGCCCCGGCGACGGCAGCGGCCCCGACGCGCCGTCGGTCGTCCGGGGCGGGTTCGCCGGGTTCCTCGACTACACCTCGCTCCTGTCCGAGCAGGACGCCCTCGAGGACGGGACCGAGAAGGTCTCCCTCATGACCCTGCACACCGCCAAGGGCCTCGAGTTCGACCACGTCCTCATCGCCGGGATCGAGGACGGCACCCTCCCGCACAGCCGGAGCAAGGACACCGACTCGGGCCTCGAGGAGGAGCGGCGCCTCCTGTTCGTCGGGATGACCCGGGCGCGCAAGGGCCTGTGCCTCACCTACGCCCGGTGGCGGACGCGTTATCGCGAGACCGAGCGGCGGATCCCGAGCCCGTTTCTCGCCGAGCTGCCCGACGAGGCGATCAAGCGCCTCGGCGCGGCGGCGCGGGTGGCGAGCGCCGGGGCGGCCGCCCGCGCCGGCTGGGGCGGGCGCCGAGCCATCCCGGCCCGCGACGAGCTCGATCAGCGGAGCGAGGTCGACGACGACGAGTCGTTCGCGTTCGGGGCGAACAGCGGCGGCGCCGCCGACGCCGCCGAGTCGGCGAAGCCCGATCCCGAGCCCGCCGACGACGACGGCGGCGGCCTCGACGTGCCCAAGCCCGGCGAACGCGTCTATCATCAGCTCTTCGGCGCCGGCATCGTCAAGGAGATCAGCGGACGCGGGGCGGCCCAGCGGGTCGTCGTCGTCTTCGACACCCACGGAGTGAAGAAGCTCGTGCTGCAGTACGCGAAGCTCGCGAGGTCGCGCCGATGAGATCGGGCCCCCGCATCGTCTTGCTGGCCGCCACCCTCGCGCTGGGCGCGGCGGTCCTCGGCCCCGATCGCGCGGTGGCGCACACCGTGCCGACCGGCGTCGGCTCCCGCGCGCAGATCGAGCTGAGCCCCGGCGGGATTCACATCGCCTTCGACATGGCGTTCAGCCAGTTCGTGTCCTACGACGAGTTCCTCAAGATGGACCGGAACGAGGACGCCTACATCGACGACGCCGAGATCGAGATCTACCTCCGCGAGCTCGGCGACGTCCTCCTCCCGAACGTCCGCTGCACCCTCGACGGCCAGACGGTCCCGCTCGAGATCACCAAGCGCGAGGGGCTCGGCCTCAAGGGCGAGGTGATGGAGCGGATCGCCTTCGACACCGTCTACGACTTCGTCGCGAAGATACCGGTCGGCGCCGGGCGTCACGAGCTCCAGTGGTACGAGGGCAACTTCAAGGATCAGGAGAGCATCCAGGAGATCTGGCTCGCCAGCGAAGAGACGATGCTCGAGAACTTCCGGGAGTACGAGTTTCGTCAGAAGGAGCCGATCGCCCCGCCCCAGTGGCGCCAGGAGGGCGTCTACCTGATCGGGCGCGACGTGACGCTGCGGTTCGAGTTCGAGCCGAGCTTCATCGACCGCTTCGCGACCGGCGAGGTCGAGATCGGCGCGACCGGACCGTCGGCCGACCGCGGCGGCGTCCTGACGAGCGACGCGGCGGCGGCGGAGGAGGTCGAGGAGGCCGGCGAGCTCATCAAGGCGCTCCACGCCTACCGCAAGGGCGAGATGGGCACGAGCGAGCTGCTGATCTTCCTCCTGTTCGCGCTCTTCCTCGGGGCGGCCCACGCGTTCGGCCCGGGGCACGGCAAGACGATGGTCGCGACGTACCTCGTCGGGACCAAGGGCACGGTGCGCGACGCGCTCTACCTCGGCGTCGTGACGACGTTCACCCACACGTTCACGATCTTCATCCTGGGCTTCGTCCTGCTCTACATAGCGGAGCGGGTCGGCGTGCAGAAGCAGGCATTCGCGAAGCAGGCGACGTTCTGGCTGTCGCTCGTGAGCGGGGTGATGATCATCCTGATCGGGCTGTCGTTGCTCGCGCGGCGGGTTCGAGGCGACGGGGGGGGGCACGGTCACGACCACGGGGACGGGCACGGTCACGACCACGGCCACGACCACGGGCACGGGCACGGACACGACCACGACCACGACCACGACCACGACCACGGGCACGGGCATGGGCATGGGCACGACCACGCCCATCTCCCGACCGATGCGGTGAATCCCGAGACGTTCGCCCGGGCTCGTCGCACCATGCGGCGCGCCGGCGCGCTCATGATCGGCGTCGGACTCATCGGGATCGCGGTGGAGGCGGTCTGGAAGGGGAGCGATCCGAACGCCTCGCTCCTCGGTCAGCCGGTCCTCTGGGCCGCGGTCGTGATGAACGTCCTCGGCGCGGTGATCCTCTGGCGGGGCCTCCAGGGCGCTCCGTCGCCGGCCCCGGCCGCGGCGGGCGAGTCGCCCTCGGGGGCGGACGAGCGCCCCGCGACCTGGGATCTCATCACGCTCGGCTTCTCGGGAGGCATGGTGCCCTGCCCCGCGGGGATGATCGTCGTCCTGGTCGCCTTCCAGCTCGGCGTGATGAAGTTCGGCCTCGTCGTGCTGACCGCCTTCAGCGCCGGCCTCGGCGCCGTGATCGTCGGGATCGCCGTCACGATGGTCTTCAGCCGGTCGATGCTCGACCGGGCGCTCGGCGGCAACGCGACCGAGAGCCGGGTGATCCGGGCGCTGCCGGTCGTGAGCGCGGTCCTGGTGATCGTGATCGGCCACCTCCTGGTGATCGACTCGTTCACCGAGGGTCGGCTCCTCACCGAGATTCCGTCGCGTCTCTACTCGCTGGTGGCGGGCGGTCCGGCGGAGGGCTGACCGTCGGGGCGACGTCGTCCCCGACGAGGTCGAAGCCGAGGAACCCGGCGAAGAGGTCGACGAGCTCGCCGAAGCGGAGGTAGACCGCCACGCCGATCAGGCCGGCGTGCACGCTCGCTCCGATGTCGGCGTGGCCGCGGTCGTTGTCGCCGATCGCGTCGAGGGTGAACGTGTAGGCGCGGGGGGGCGCGGCGCCGGTGTGGATCGGGGCGACGATCCCGAGGAGGGGGTCGCGCTTCATCCAGGTCACGTAGGCGGCGAGGATTCCGTACTCGACCCGGCGCTCGGTCCAGGCGCCGGCGTTTCGTCCGTTGAGCCCCGCCCGGACGATCGGGACCCGCTCCGTGCCGACCCACCCGCCGCCGATCTGCACGAACCGAGACGCGCCGGCGTGGACGCCGAACCCGGGGCCGACCGAGACCGTCAGGGTGAGGACATCGGCCGCGTCGCGGGCTCGATCGCCCGCCCAGCCGGGCGATGAGCACCCGAGACCGGACGCCGCGAGGAGGGCGAGCCCGAGGCCGAGCACCGTGACGCGGTGAGCCGCGCGTCGGGGTCGAGCCTCGTAGCTCTTGATGGCGAGCGGGTTGCGCGCAATAATCCCGGGGCGCATCGGAGCTCCACGACCTGGCCGGCCTTCGGCTCGCGTTCGGGCTGCCGAGCCAATCGCTTGGGGCGTCTCTGGTTCGCGCGGCCGACGCGCTCCGGACCCCCACCCTTGAAGATCGGCGCGACGGCACGCGCGCGACCCGCTCGGAGCGGTTCGTCGCACGTCTCGGGCGCCCGACTTGGAATCCTACATCTCCATGGG
Source organism: Planctomycetota bacterium (assembly GCA_029260755.1). Taxonomy (GTDB): domain Bacteria; phylum Planctomycetota; class J058; order J058; family JAJDCQ01; genus JAJDCQ01. The sequence continues at coordinate 11,435 of JAJDCQ010000093.1, forward strand.
CATTCGCGAGAAGACAAAGAAGCTCGAGAAAATCCTCAAGACGCTCGAGGATCGCTACGGAAAGAACGCGGCGGCGTCGAACGAGAAGTCGCTCCTCGATCAGTTCATCCTCTACGTCCTCGCCTACGAGAACTCGCTGCCGGCGGCTCGGAAGGCGTACAAGGCGTTCACCGACCCGAAGAACTTCGTCGACTGGAACGAGGTTCGGGTCGCGACGCTCCGCGAGGTGGAGGACGTCCTGACCGACAACCGGGTGGACTTCCACACCGCGCCGGTCCTCCGGGAGCTCCTCGGACGCGCCTACGACGCCTACAACGTCGTCGACATCGAGGGGCTGCGCGAGGAGAAGGTCGACAGGATCAAGCAGTTCGCGAACGACGTCGTGCGCGGGCAGTGGCCGTGGGCGGCCACCTTCCTCCTCGCGGCCGTGAACAACGACGGGCAGGTCCCGTTCGACCCGCACACCGAGCGGGTCGCATCGCGCCTGAAGCTCTTCGACGTCCACGACAACCTCACCAAGAAGAAGAAGGTCCTCAAGGCGTACGGTCAGTCGCTCGACCCGCTCCGGCTCCACGTCCTCTTCGTCGAGCACGGCAAGAAGCTCTGCCTCGAGGACAGCCCGCGCTGCGACAAGTGCCCCCTCACCCGCGACTGCGACTACTACGCGCGGTCGAAGAAGAAGGGCGGGGCCAAGAAGAAGGCCGCCGCGAAGACCGCAAAGAAGGCGGCGGGCAAGAAGAAGGCGGCCGCGAAGGCGAAGCCCGCGAAGAAGACGGCGGGCCGAGCGAAGGCCGCCGCCAAGCGTCCCCGGAAGCACCGCTAGCTAGCCGCCCCGACTCGCGACGAGACGAGAGTCTCTCGACACAAGGAGGTCGTCATGGCCGGTCACTCACACTGGTCGACCATCAAGCACAAGAAGGCGCGCCAGGACGCAAAGCGTGGCAAGTCCTTCTCCAAGCTCGCCAAGGCGATCATCATCGCCGCCAAGCACGGCGGCGGCGATCCGGACATGAACCTCAAGCTTCGCTACGCGATCGACAAGGCGAAGTCGGGCGGAATGCCGAAGGACAACATCGAGCGCGCGGTCAAACGCGGGTCGGGCGAGACCACCGGTGAGGATCTCGACGAGCTCGTCTACGAGGCGTTCGGCCCGGGCGGGGTCGCGATCGTGATCGAGAGCATCACCGACAACCGCAACCGGACGACGCCCGAGGTGAAGAAGATCCTCGAGATGCGCGGCGGGAACCTCGCCGCGCAGGGCGCGACGACCCACCTCTTCGAGAAGAAGGGCGTCATCGCGGTCGCGAAGGACGCGATCGGCGAGGAGGAGCTGATGGAGATCGTCCTCGAGGCGGGCGCCGACGACGTCGAGACGAGCGACGACGGCTTCCAGGTGACGACCACGCCGAGCGCGTTCGACGAGGTCTGCAAGGCGCTCGAGGCGAAGAAGCTCTCGCTCGAGGTGGCCGAGGTCATGAGCGTCCCGCTCGCGTCGGTGACCCTCGAGAAGGAGAAGGACCTCGACAAGGTCCGCGAGATCGTCGCGCTCCTCGAGGAGCACGACGACGTCGAGAACGTCTGGGTGAACTTCGACGATCCGGAGTCGGACTCGGAGTCGGAGGGCTGAGCCGGCCCGCCGAGATCGCCATCGTCCTCGGCGTCGCCATCGCCGCCCTCGTCGCCGCCCTCGTCGCCGCGTCCAGCGCCGGGCTGGCGCGCGCGGTCGGCGACGACGACCCCGTCGTCGCGACGGTCGACGGCGGAGAGATCCGCGCGAGCGACGTCGAGACCCGGACGGCGATGCTCGCCATGCAGGGCCAGCCGAACATCCGGCGTCTCGTCATCGAGAGCCTGATCATCGAGCGGATCCTCGCGCTCCGGACGGCCGAGATCGAGGTCGGCGACGCCGAGCTCGACGCGTTCGTCGCCGAGACCTGGGAGAAGATCCGCGAGGCGGACCCGGCCGGGAGTCGAGGGTTCGACTCGCTCGAGGCGTTCCTCGAGAAGCGCGGCGTCCCCGTCGCGACCTACCGCGAGAGCCTGAAGCTGCAGCTCGCGACGAAGCGCTGGGTGGAGCGGAAGGCCCGCGTCGCCCCCGGCGTGGTCGCGGGCGGGCTCGTCCGCTCGGTCCTCGCGGACGCTCACGGAAGCGACGAGGCGGCCCTCCGGGCGTTCCTCGCCCGCCACCGGGCGCGCTACGACGGAAGCCAGGTTCGCGCGAGTCAGATCATCGTCGACGTGACCCGCGATCGAGGCCCGACCGAGGCGCGCGCCCTGATCGAGAAGCTCCGGGCGAAGGCGCTCGAGGACGACGCCGACTTCGCCGCGATCGCCCGCGAGAGCTCCGACGACCCGGCCGCCCCGTTCACCGGAGGCGACCTGAACTTCTTCGCCCGCCACGGAGGCGTGCTCGAGCCCCTGGCCGCGACCGCCTTCGACCTCGAGGTCGGCGCCGTCTCCGATCCGATCGCCATGCCCAGAGGCTTCGCGATCGTGAAGGTGACCGCCGCCCGGCCCGGAGAGCCGGTCGAGCTCACCGGCGAGGTGAAGGAGCGCGTGACCGAGGACTGGCTCGGCGTGGCGATCCGCGACGTCGTCGGCCGCTGGCGCCGCAAGGCGAAGGTCGAGATCGTCGGCGAGTAGCGTCCGCCGCCTGACGCCCGGCGCCTGGCGCCCCTCTTCTCCGCAGAATCCCCCTCGGAGTCACACGGTTCGTTCTCTCACGTCCCAGGGGTCGTGAAGCCGACCGCCGATCCGACCTTCCCGGCTCGCCTATTGTGATTCCAGGGGTCAGGTCCAGGATTCACACCAGAGGGGCCAGGTCACACCAGCGACTGCGACAGATTCGCTCGTGTGATTCCTGGACCTGACCCCTCGATTCACACCAGAGCCTCGGTGCGAGACGTTGTGGTCCGTGCGATGCCGGCTCCGAGCCGAGGCTGTTGCGCGCGCGCAAGTTTCGCAGGGTGCGAGGGGTTGGATTCGCACGGCTCCGACGCTCGGCAAGCGCCGTTTCGCCGCGCAACGGAGACGGCGCGGGCCGCGGGCGACTGCGAGTGGATAGCATTCCGGACGCCACGCCTGCGGGTGAGACTCGTACTCTTGCCCCCCGCGCGGCGACGAGTGGATGGCCACCCGTTCGGTCGTGGCGCCGACCGCCGATCGGATCTCCCCAGCTCGCCTATCGTGAATCGAGGGGTCAGGTCCAGGATTCACACCGGAGGGGCCGGGTGTCACCAGCGACTGCGACAGATTCGCTCCTGTGATTCCTGGACCTGACCCCTCGATTCACACCAGAGGCTTGGTGCGAAACGCTGTGGTCCGCGCGATGCCGGCTCCGAGCCGAGGCTGTTGCGCGCGCGCAACTTTCGCACGGTGCGAGAGGTTGGGCTCGCACGGCTCCGACGCTCGGCAAGCGCCGTTTCGCCGCGCAACGGAGACGGCGCGGGCCGCGGGCGACCGCGAGTGGATGGCATTCCGGACGCCACGCCCGCGGGTGAGGCTCGTACTCTTGCCCCCGCGGGCTGGCTCGCAGCGTTGGGATCCGAGGTTCGGTCGAGAGCGCCGACCGCGGATCGAACCTGACCGGCTCGATGCGAGGCAGGGGGCGGCGGCGGGGCTCGGACGAGGCGACCTGCTCCCGAGCTGATCTCGGGCCGTTCACCCAAGGTCGACGTAGCGGTCTACTACGTCCCTCGAGCGTTCGAAAGCGACAACCAGAGATCCGACCCCTGGAAGATCGACTCGTCGAAGCATGACCCAGGTCATTGCAAGGTTGCCGTTACGGCGGCGCAGACGTCGGCGGGCGATTCCTCCGACAAGGGGTCTCGGCGAACCGGGCACAAGTCGAACCCGAATGGAGACCGCTCGAGTCCTAGCCTCTCCGAGATCGACCCAAGCAAGTGCCAGAACGAGCGAGACCGCCAGTGGCTCTCGGGGAGGTAAAACCAGAATGAGGAGTCGAGGACGACTCTCGATTCGGCATCGGCTGCGATCGTCGCCCACTCCCTCTCCCAGTCGGGATGGCAGCCGGCCATGCTGAGTGCTGAAGTCCTCCAGAGGTGCTCTTGAACGCTCTTTGGGCGCGCAAGAATCGAAGCCGCGCGTCTGGGCTCGTCGACCGCGAGGGCCTCCGTTGCGTTCCATAGGCGGTCTCCCGTGGTGTAGCGCGGACCCGTGGCTCCAGACAACGCCGCCTCGTGCTCGGTGTGCGCGACCGCATCCTCGGGGTCGAGGGAAAGCGCCCGGCGAAGCGATTCGACCCCAGATTCGGGGCGTCCGATCTCGAGCTCGCAGACCCCCTTCTCGCGCCAGGCGGACGCGTGCGTCGGGACAAGCGCGATCGACCGTGAGTACGCCCCGATGGCTGCCCGGGGCGCGCGATTGCAGTCGAGTACATCACCCAAGACGTACCAGGCGAGCGCTCCGGCTACGCGGCCGCCCGGCGCAGTGGTCTCGGGATAGTTGAGAAGCGCTAGGCGCAGGGACTCGTTAACCCATCGGTGACCTCGAGCGTAGACTTGACCGAACCCAGCGCGGCATGCCTCTTCGATGATCGCGTTCGCTTGGAGGTCATCCATTCGGACCACTCAGAACGGCTCGATTCCAGGGGTCAGGTCCAGGATTCACACCAGAGGGGCCAGGTCACACGAGCGACTGCGACAGATTCGCTCGTGTGATTCCTGGACCTGACCCCTCGATTCCGAGCAGTTACTCGGCTGCACTTCGAGCTCGTCTCCGGTATTCCTTGAGGTCAGTCACGGCCTCGGCGATTACGAGCAGCCGAGCCGCGAGCTCAAGGTCCGATTCTGGCTGCTGACGAACCGAGCCGAAGAACTCAGTCCAGTGGAGTTCGGCGATGTCGAATCGCTCCGTTGCCCAGAACAGCCAGACGTCGGAGTGATCGGAACCCGGGCAGCAGCGGAGGAAGCGATGAACGAGATGAAGGTCTCCATTCACCGCCCGCCCGTTTGAGTATCCAATGACCACTTCCCAATCGTCCGCAAGCCGACTGGCTCTCCAGCGCGGCCTCAGGCTCCGATCCAACGCACTCTCCCACTCGACGACCCCAGGGGGAGCAATGGTCATCCCCGCGATCGAATACTCGGTAGACGATCGGTGGCGCAGCCTCGTTGGCGACCACTCGACGACGACAGAACGACGAAGGCCGAGCCAACCCAGCGCCAAGACCGCTGCGACGCCAAGCGCGAGGCACGTGAGGATCTTCCGCCGCGAGCCGGCGCGCGACCGAGTCGACACTGGGAGATCCTCCGAAGAGTGTAGGACCCGGCACCGCGTGGGAGCTCATCACGCCGCAATACGCGGTCGCGAGGAGCTACGACCGGGCCTCGAACGTCACGCGGGTTGCTCGGTCGAGGACCAGGCTCGCGACGGCTCTCACGTCTCCGGCGATCGGGGCGGCCGGGTCGATCGCGAGCGCTTCGGTCTGGGCCTTGCCCGTCGCGACGTCGATCAGCGTGATCACGAGGAGCGGTCCCTCGCTGCGGATCAGGGCGACGATGCGCACGCCCGCGACGGCGCCTGCTCGGGCGAGGTCGGCCGGCTCGGTGCTCGTCGGGGAGAGGCTCGCCTCGAGGTGACGTGAGGTCTCTCCGTTCGCGGGGATGACGAGGTCGTTCGGGGCGATCGCGTCGCGCACGAGCGAGGCGAACGCTCGCACGCTCTCCTCGCATCCGGGTCGGTCCGCCGGCAGGCCGAGCGTCGCGACGATCGCGGGTCCGGTCGAGACGGGCGTGGCGGGGTCGTGGCCGTCGGCGGCCTCGGGCGGCAGGGTCACCGCTCCGAGGGCGCACGCGGCGATGAGCGCCACGAGCGGAATCGTGGCGACCGAGCGGACGAGCGGCTTCGGGATGGTGGCGTGCGTCACGCCATCGAGGGTAGTCGGCGTGCTCGCTGGCTTCAAACGGCCAGGCGACGGTCCGGGTGGCTAAGTCTCGTCGCCGTCGTTGTCTGCGTCGCCGTCGTCGCCTTCGTCGTCGCCGCGCCGGCCCTTGTTCAGGCCGTGCTTCTCGAGGCGACGGAGGAGCGTGCGGCGGTTCACGCCGAGCAGCTTCGCGGCGCGGAGGCGGTTGCCTCCGGTGACGCGGAGGGCGTTGGTGATCTCGCCCTTCTCCACCTCGTCGAGGACGTCGTCGAGCTTGCGCACCTTCCGCGGCGGCGCCACTTCATCCTCCTCGCCGCGGATCTCTCCGGGGAGGAGCTTGAAGTCGAGGGCGCCGATCTCGCCGCAGAGCGACGCCATGTTCGTGATCACGTTCTCGAGCTGGCGGATGTTGCCCGGCCAGCCGTACTCGGTCAGTCGCTCCTGGACGCGCGGGTCGCGACGGTCGAGGAAATAGTTGCGGCGGTGCTTCTCGCCGAGCTCGGTGAGGAAGTGCTGGATCAGCGGGAGGATGTCCTCGCGACGCTCGCGCAGCGGCGGCAGCGGCACCTGGAGGACGCTCAGGCGGTAGTAGAGGTCCTGGCGGAACCGGCCCTCGTCCACCTCGGCGAGCAGGTCGCGGTTGGTCGCCACGATGACGCGCGTGTCGACCGGCACCACCTCGCGCGCGCCGAGCGGCATGACCTCCCCCTCCTGGAGCACGCGGAGGAGCTTCTTCTGCATCTCGAGCGGCATCTCGCCGATCTCGTCCAGGAAGAGCGTTCCGCCGCTCGCCAGCTCGAAGAGGCCCTGCTTGTTGCGGTCGGCGCCGGTGAACGCGCCCTTCATGTAGCCGAAGAGCTCGCTCTCGAGGAGCGTCTCGGTCAGGGCCGCCGCGTTGATCGTGACGAGCCGCTTCTTCGCCCGCGGGCCGTTGCGGTGGATCGCCCGCGCGATCAGCTCCTTGCCCGTGCCGGTCTCGCCGTGAATGAGGACGGGGACGTCGAGCTGGGCGGCGCGGTCGACGATCCGCAGCGCCGCGACGAGGCGCTTGCCGTCGCCGATGATCTCCTCGTAGTCGTTCTCGAGCGCCGCGCGCTTGCTCGACTGCCGCTCCCGGATCGGCCCCGGGGCGCGCGGCATCGGGCGGGCGGCCGGGCTCGCGGGCGGCAGGGTCGGCTCGGGCAGGGTGAGGGCTCGCTCGGCGAGGGCGGCCAGCACGCGGAAGGCCTCGCCGGCGGGATCCTCGACGAAGCCGTGGAGGGGATCGCCCGCGGCGCTGACGAGGATCACGACCAGGTCGTCGACGGTGAGCTGGAGGACGAGGTGGCCGGTCCCGTCCTCGCCGTCGAACGCGAGGGCGCGGCCGAGCTTGCCGAGGTCCTTCTCGGCGGTGAGCTTGGCGTTCTTGGTGAACGCGGAGGCGGCCCGCTCCGAGTCGGCGATGACGAGCGTCCCGATCGGGATCGAGCCGTCGTGGTCGCGCGCGGCGACCGGATCGGGCGGCTTCTGCTTGTGACGGATGGCCAGGGTCGCCCGCCGCGCCGTCGGGCAGAGGGCGAGGGCGGCCTCGAGGATCGCCTGGCCGGCCGTGTCGGAGGCGGAAGAGCCGCCGTCGACCGAGACCTGGGCGACGCGACCGAGGGGGGCGAAGGCCGGATCGGTCGAGGAGATCATGGTGGGAGATTATAGCGGAGGAGCGCCGTAATTTGGCATGGCGCTCCCCCGTCTCGAGGCGAGATCGGGCAGGCGATCAGGCCTGCACCTCCTTCGGCACCTTCTCCCAGTCGGCGAGGAAGGCGGCGAGCCCCTTGTCGGTGAGGGGGTGCTTGACGATCTGGTCGAACGTCTTGAACGGGATCGTCGCGACGTGCGCGCCGGCCATCGACGCCTGGAGGACGTGGATCGGGTGCCGGACGCTCGCGACGAGGATCTTCGTCGCGAAGTCGTAGTTCTCGTAGATCGTCTTGATCTGGAGGATCAGGTCCATGCCGTCTTGCCCGATGTCATCGAGCCGGCCGACGAACGGGCTGATGTAGGTGGCGCCGGCCTTGGCGGCCAGGAGCGCCTGCGGCGCCGAGAAGCAGAGGGTGACGTTGGTCTTCACGCCGTCGTCCGAGAGGGCCTTGCACGCCTTGAGGCCTTCCTTGATGAGCGGCAGCTTGATGACGACCTGATCACCGAGCTTCGCGAGCTCGCGCGCCTCGGCGAGCATCCCCTCGGTCTCGACCGAGGTCACCTCGAGGCTGACCGGCCCGGGGACCAGCTCGAGGATCTCCTCGGCGACCTCGCGGAAGCCGCGGCCGGTCTTCGCGATGAGGCTCGGGTTGGTGGTGACGCCGTCGAGGATGCCGAGGCTCGCCGCCTCGCGGATCTCACCGATGTCGGCGGTGTCGAGAAAGAACTCCACGACTGTCCTCCTCGCGCGCGAGGCGCGGTGGCTGATGCTCGCAAAACGTTCGTAGACGAGACGTAGCTGCGGCGTGCGGTTCGCGCGGAGTATAGCAGCCCGTTTCGGCGAGCGTCAACGCCTGAGGCGAGATGGCCTCGATCGCCGGAAACCCGCTCCCCGGGCGGCTCAGCGGGAGCGGAGCTCGTCGAGGAGCCGCTTCGCCTCCGCGGCCCGGGCGTCCTGCGGGGCGAGCTCGAGGCTTCGTTCGAGGTCGGCGATCGCCTCCCGCGTTCGACCCGAGGCCGCTCGGGAGACGCCGCGTCCGCGCCACGCGGTCGCGTCGCGCGGGACGAGCTCGATCGCCGCGGAGTAGTCGGCGATCGCCTCCTCGATGTGCCCGGCGATCCTTCGCGCCTCGGCTCGCCCGAGCCGGTACTTCGCGGTCCGCGGCTCGATCTCGATGGCGCGGCCGAAGTCGGCGATCGCGCCCTCGAGGTCGCCGTTTTGCCGCTTCGCGACGCCGAGGCCGTTCCAGGAGTTCGCGTAGCGCGGCTCGATGGCGAGCGCCTGCCCGTGGTCGGAGATCGCGCCGTCGAGGTCACCCTTCTGCCGCCGCGCGTTCGCGCGGTTGCTCCAGGCCAGGGTGCAGCGCGGGTCGATCTCGATGGCGCGGCTGTGGTCGGCGATCGCCCCGTCGAGGTCGCCCTGGAGCCGTCGCACCGAGCCTCGGTTCACCCACGCCTGGACGTACTTCGGGTCGAGCTCGAGCGCCTGGCTGAGGTCGCGAAAGGCTCCCTCGAGGTCGCCCGATTGCTTCTTCGTCAATCCGCGGTTGCGCCACGCGATCGGGCGGCGCGGCGCGATCTCGATCGCCCGGGTGTCGTCGGCGATCGAGCCGGGGATGTCGCCCATCGCCTTGCGCACGTTCGCGCGGTTGACCCAGACCTCGGGCTCGCCCGGCGCCAGTCGTCGCGCCTCCTCGATGTCGGCGAACGCGCCCCGGATGTCGCCCCGCGACTGGCGGGCGAGGCAGCGGTGCATCCAGACGCCGACCTCGCCGGGGGCGAGGTCGCAGGCGCGGTCGTGCGCCTCGAGCGACTCGTCGAGCCGCCCCATCTGCCGGAGGACGTTGCCGCGCTCGCTGTGGAGGAGGCCGTCGCCCGGGTCGAGGGCGACGGCGCGGTCGTAGGCGCGGAGCGCCCCGTCGAGCTGACCCTGGAAGCGGAGCGAGCGGGCCCAGTCGCGCCACCTCGTCGGATCCTCCTCGGAGTCGGCCGGGCGGCTGGCATCCTCGGGCCGCTCGAGGAGAACCACGCGCCGCTCCTCGGGCGCGGTCTCCGCCGCGGCCGCGCGGAACAGCGGGGCGGCGTCGCCGGACGGGTCGGGGATCGGCGCGATCGTCCGCGCGGCGATCCGGCCGACCTGGCGCCAGAAGGGGCCGTCGTCGCCGAAGTGCCGGTCGCGGGCGGCGAGGACGATGTCGCGTTCGCCGATCCGGCACAGCGCGATCCCGGCCGCGGCAGCCCGGAGCCCGTCCGCCTCGGCGAAGAGATGGCGGACGAGCGGGCCGCGGGCCGCCGCCCGAAGCGCGGCGCTGCTCCGGGCGTCCTCGCCGGAGCGCGCCTCCGCGAGCCTCCCGAGCGCCGTGCAGCAGAGCCGCGCGACGACCAGGTCGTTCTGGCCGACGCGGCGCGCCTGCGCCTCGGCGACGATCCGCCCGAACGGCGCCGGGCCGGCCGCTCGCTCGCCGACCTGCGCGCGCCGGGCCCGGCGCTCGAGGCGACCGCGCGCCTCGTCGATCGTCGCGGCGTCCGCGGCCCCGAGCGCCTCGCCCGGTCCGGCGAGGAGGCGATCGACCGCCGCGGGCAGGTCCGCGAGCGTCTCCGCGCCCGCCTGGCGCTCGTCCGGCTCGGGCTCGGTCGCCTCGAGGATCGCCTCGCGGGTCGCGTCGAGCATCTCGGCGGTGATCGCGTCGAGCGCCGCGCCGACGAGGCCGATCGTCTGCGGCTCCCGGAGGGCGACGAGGGTGAAGAGCGCGTCCTCGACCCCGCTCGCCCGGTCGGCGAGCGCGCCCGAGCGGGCGTCGTCGAGGACGGTGAGGACCGTCTCCCGGTGGCTCGCCGCGATCGCGTTCCGGGCCGTGGCGACGCCGGCGAGCCCCTCGTTCGCGCGGCCGTCGTCGACGCCGGTCTGAAGGGCGCGCTCGAACGCCGAGGCGGCCACGCTCCACTGCCCCGCATCGCGAGCGGCCGCGCCGACCTCCATCGCCGTCTCGAAGCGGAGCTCGCGCGCGAGGGTCGCGTCGGGCTCGACCCGGAGGAGGAGCGCGGTCGCCTCGAGGGCGTCGAGGCCGCGCGCGAGGATCGCGTCGTGGCGGGCGGTCAGATCCTCGGGGAGGGCCGTCGTCTCGTCGTCGCCGCCCGCGTCCGTGATCGCGGCCTCGCCGGCGCGGAGCTCCCGGAACGCGCGGACGGCGCTGGCCGCGTGGGCCCGCGCCTCGGCGATGCTCGCCGCGCGCGTTCGCTGGCGCGCCCGGACGGCCGCGGCGCTCCCGGCGACGACGACGCTCACCGCGACGACGGCGAGGCCGGCGATCCCCGCGGCGAGGAGGCGGTTCCGCCGGCCCCATCGCCTCGCCCGCTCGACGCGACCGGCGGGGCGGGCGGCGATACACTCGCCGTCGAGGAAGCGCTCGAGGTCGTCGGAGAGCTCGCCGGCGCTCTCGTAGCGACGGCCGGGGTCCTTCTCGATGCACTTCAGGGTGATCGTCTCGAGGTCGGGGTGGACCGATGGGCGCACGCTCCGCGGCGGCGCGGGCTCGTCGAGGAGCACCATCTTGACGATCTCGAGCATCGTGTCCGCCCGGAACGGGGGGCGGCCGCAGAGGGCGCGGTAGAGGACGGCGCCGAGGCCGTAGACGTCGGTGTGTGGTCCGGTCTGGCCGTGCTGGTCCGAGCCCGCCTGCTCGGGCGCCATGTAGGAGGGCGTGCCGACCATCTGCCCGCTCACCGTGATCTGGCGGGTGTCGGAGACGTCGTTGGCGAGGCCGAAGTCCATCACGTGCGGCTCGCCGTCGGCGTCGATGAGGACGTTCTCGGGCTTGACGTCGCGATGGACGATGCCGAGGTCGTGGGCGTGCTGCAGCGCGAGGGCGATGGCCGCGACCAGCTCGACGGCGCGGCGGGGAGAGACCTCCTCGTCGCGGAGGACGTGCTCGAGGCTGCGCCCCTCGATGAGCTCCATCACGATGAAGGGGCGCCCCGCATCGACGCCCACCTCGTAGACCGAGACGATGTGCGGGTGGTGCAGCCGCGCGGCCGCGCTCGCCTCGCGCTGGAAGCGGGCGACGTTCTGATCGCCGGCGCGGAGCGGGTCGAGGATCATCTTCACGGCGACCGGACGGTGGAGCGCCCGGTCCTGCGCGCGGTAGACGATCCCCATGCCGCCGCGCCCGAGCTCGCCCGAGACCTCGTAGCGGCCGCCGATCAGGGTCGGCATCGGCCCGCCGATGCGGGTCGTCGCCGCGCTCCCCGGCGTGAGCTGGCCGATCGGGGTCGGGGCGCCGAACGGCGTGCGGCGCCCGATCGGCGTCGGCGGTCCGATCGGCGTCGTCGCGCCGAACGGCGCGCCGACCGGGGTCGTCGGCGGTCCCCGATGAGGGGTCGGAGGCGGCGGCCGCGGAGGCGGCCGCGGGCGGGGCGGCGCCGGGCGCGGCGCCAGGCGTTCTGGCCGCGTGCCGCGCGGAGGCGGTCTTCGGTGCGGCTCGCCCGTCACGCCGCGTCTCCCGCTCGCCCTGAATCTCCCGATGACACCGTAGTTCGTCGCCGCGGCGATCGCAAAGACGGCCGGTGCGAGCCGCCAATGACAAGGACGGAGCATTGCGGCGCGTTGCTCTCTCGACCGCCGTCCGGCCATCATGCTGCCGATGTCGACCGACCTCCCGATCGCGCGCGTCGGACGCTACCGGATCGTCGCCGAGCTCGGGCGCGGGGGCATGGGCGTCGTCTACCGCGGCCGCGACGACGCCCTCGGGCGGGACGTGGCGATCAAGATGCTCTCGGGGCGGGCCGCGCCGGCGTCGGACGACCTCGAGCGGTTCGTCCTCGAGGCGCGGGCAGCCGCGAAGCTCCGACATCCGGGGATCGTGGCCGTCCACGAGGTGGGGACCCAGGCGGGGGCGCCCTTCATCGTCCTCGACTTCGTCGACGGCGAGTCGCTCGCGGAGCTGATCGCGCGCGGCCGGCTGCCGCCGCGCCGAACGGCCGAGCTGGTGCGGCAGGTGGCGGCCGCGCTCGAGCACGCGCACGGCCACGGCGTCCTCCACCGGGACGTGAAGCCGCAGAACGTGATGGTCGATCGCGAGGGGCGGGCGCTCCTCACCGACTTCGGCCTCGCCCGCGACGCCGACGACGACCGCCGCCTGACCCTGACGGGCGAGGTGATCGGGACCCCCTCGTTCATGGCGCCCGAGCAGGCCTCGGGCGACCGGGCCGGGCAGGGGCCGGCGACCGACGTCTGGGCGATCGGCGCCGTCCTCTACCACGGGATCCTCGGGCGCCCGCCGTTCCAGGGTGGCTCGGCGCTCGAAGTGCTTCAGGACGTGCTCACGGCCGACCCACCGGCGCCGAGGTCGCTCGACCCGAAGGTGCACCCCGATCTCGAGACGATCGCCCTCAAGTGCCTCGAGAAGGACTCCGCGCGTCGCTACGGCAGCGCCGGGGAGGTGGCCGCGGAGCTCGGGCGGTTCCTCGAGGGCGAGGCGATCCGGGCGCGGCCGCCGACGCGACTCGAGCGGTGGAAGCGTCGCCTCGCGCGACGGCCGGCCGTCGTCGCCGCGAGCCTCTTGGGAGTTGTCGTGGTTCTCGGCGGGCCGGCGGGTTGGGTCCTTTCGACCCGGGCGGCTCGGCAACCGTTCGTCGCCGCTGCTCGGAAAGACTTTTTCGACGCCTCGAGCGAGCTGGAGCGCACCCGCGGACGCTCGCTCGGCGGAGCCCGGCGCGGCGACGGTCGCCTCCTCGTCCTGGCGCTGGGCGCCCACGAGGCGGCTCGACGCTGGCGGGTCACGGCGGACGCGGCGGGAGTCCCGACGACGGAAGCGGAGGCGGCGATCGCGAAGGCGAGCGAGGAGCTGGGCGTCGTCGCCCGCGAGACCTATCAGTGGAGCATGGCATCGGAGGCGCTCGAGCAGACCGCGGATGACGGGGACGCGGCTTCGCGCGAGGCGCTCGACGCGATTCGGATCGACAAGAGGGCCCGTCGCGTCTGGGTCCTCGGGACCCTCGACGAGGCGGCGAATCCCGGGTCGTTCGATCAGGAACGACAGGTCGCGCTCATCGTCCGATACGCTGCGGAGGATACGGTCGGCTTGCTCGCCGAGCGGCTCGAGGCGATGACGACCGAGCTCAACGCAGTCACGAAGCGCGTCCTGATGGAGGTCGCTCGGCCCAGTCGTCCGGGAGAGGAGCCGATCGCCGGAGTCGAGGGTGCGATCGACGACTGGTTCGCCCGCGAACTCGGTGAGGGGTCGCGCGAGGAGATCGCCAATCCGTTGCGCGCCGTCGACGCGCGCCTGAAGGCGCGCGACGAGGCAGACGGCTTCCCGTTTCGCCGTGATACTCGGGACCTGGTTGCCGCCGCGCAGGAGCAGGAGCTGCTGCACCGGTTCCGGGTCGCGCGACTGTGCTGCGATGCGCTCGGCCGGATCGGGATCCGCGAGCGGGCTCTGCCCGCCCTGCTCGACTACTTTCGCGCGGTCGTCTCCGAGCGGCACGCCGTCCCGCCGGCCCGAGCGCTCGCGCTACTCGGCGGACCCGAAGCGCTGATCGCGATCCTGGATCAGCAACACGTCCACGGGTTTGGTCTCGACTCGACGTTCTGGCGGGCCCTCACGGGCTACCTCGACCCGGCCACGCCTGAAGGGAACGAGCGGTTCGGGAACGACCAGCTCGAGCACGGCCTGGCGCGATCGCTCCTCGGTGATCTCGAGGGGGCCGAAGCCGAGCTCACCGAGGCGTCCGAGCGGTCTCCCGAGGACTTCGAGCCGGTGTGGCGCCGCGGCCTGGTTCGTCTCGCGCTCGGAGAGCCGGCCGAGGCCGTGGCCGACCTCACCGAGGCGCACCGACTCCATCGCGCGAAGACGGGGAAGTCGAGCGTCCCGATCCTCGAGGCGTGCGCGGAGGCGCGGCTGCTCGACGGTGACCTCGTGGGCGCCGAGGCGGATGCCGAGGCGGTCATCCGGGGGGCGCCCCTTCGCGCGACGCGGGCGTTCGCGGTTCGCGGCGCGCTCCTCGCTCGTCGTCGCGACCTGGCCCGGGCCGAGGATGACTTCTCCGAGGCGATCCAGCGGCTCCCCGGACTGGCGGCCGCCTGGCTCGGCCGGGCGCGGGTGCGGACTCTTCAGGGTCGTCTCGAGCGGGCGCTGGTCGACCTCCACCGCGCGGTCGCGCTCGCGCCGCACGATCCTGACGCGCGCGTGGAACGTGGCTACGTGCTCCACTCGCTCGGCCGAAGCGTCCTCGCTCTCGATGATCTGGAACGAGCCGTCGAGCTCGCGCCCGAGTTGCCCGAGGCGCGGCTCTACCGCTCCCTCGCCCTCGACGCGGTCGGCGACCCGGTGCGGGCTCTCGCCGACCTCGAGCGGTTCGTCGAGCTCGCGCCCTCGCACCCTCTCGCCGAGGCGTCGCGTCGCCGGATCGAGGCGATCCGGCGCGGTCGGTGAGCGGCGGTCAGCCCTCGAGCGCGCGCGCCTCGGCCTGGCAGCGCTCGAGGTCGAACGGGTCGTGGGCGCAGAAGACGTTCACCGCGTCGCCGCGCTCGCGGACGAGGGCGCGCAGTCGCCGCTGGTTCCTCATCCGCTCGTAGCGGTCCATCTCGGCGGCCGTCTGGAACAGCGAGAGGCCCGGGGAGCAGCGCCGCTTCGCGCCGTGGATCTCCTCGGAGAAGAAGTAGGCGTCGCCCGCATGCAGGAGCCACCGCCCGTCGCCGCGGCGGACCGCGACGCCGGCGTGGCCGCGGGTGTGGCCGGGCAGCGGGACGAGGAGGATCTCCTCGTCGAGGCCGGGCAGGTCGCGGACGCAGTCGAATCCCATCCACGCCTCGCCCTCGCCGGGGCGGTGAAGGACCCACCGCGGGCCGTGGCGCCAGCGCGGCGGCTGGTAGCGCTCCTTCTCGAGGAGCGTCGTCCGGCGCATCGCCGCCCGGTGCTCGGCGGCCAGGAGATGGACGCTCGCCCAGGGGAAGTCGACGAGGCCGCCCGCGTGATCCATGTCGAGGTGGGTGGGGATCACGTGGCGGACGTCGCGCGGGTCGTGGCCGAGGCGGCGGATCTGATCGATCGCGGTGATCTCGGTCGAGAGTCGCGGTCGCCCGAAGAGGCGGAACCACGGCTTCAGCATCCGGCGCGGCTCGGCGACGTCGAGCGAGCCGAAGCCGGTGTCGACGAGGACGAGACCGGAGCGCTCGGTCTCGATGAGGAGGCAGTGACACACCATCCGCCCCGCCGCGTTGACGAGCAGGCGGCCGAGGCGCGGGCACATGGTGCCGCAGCTGAGATGGTGGACCTTCATCGAGGTCAGGCGAGACGCTCGTTCCACGGCGCGAGGAAGCGCACCAGGTTCGGCAGGGTGGCCGGATCCGCGCCGACCGCATCGGCGAACTTGCGGACGAGCGGGACGCGGGCGAGGAAGCCGTCGCCCGGGAGAGCGTAGGTCGTCCACGTGGCGACCCGCAGGTCGCAGATGGGCTGGTCGTCGCCGCGGAAGCTGCTCGCGTCGCCGAGCTCGCCCTCGAGCCAGCGGAGCCCCTCGAGGTAGGAGGCCTTGGCGGTGTCGTCCATCTCGTCGCGCCGGCCGATCGTCCAGAAGAAGACGCCGCCCCAGCCGGGGACGAGCTTCCCCTTCACGAGGTCGTCCCACTCGCCGCACGAGCGCCGTCCCGCCTTGTCGCCCGGGAAGAGGCGCGGCGTGTCGCGGTAGTTCGCGTCGAGGAACTGGAGGATCGCCTCGCTGTCGTTGAGGACGACCCCCTTCGCCTCGATCACCGGCGTCGCCTCCTGGCCGGAGAGCTCGATCACCTTCGCGCGATCGGCGGGATCGACCGGGATGGTCTCGAACTCGATGCCCTTGAAGCGGAGCGCCATTCGAACCTTCGTGTTGTTCGGCGACGGCGCGAGGTCCCAGAGCTTGAGCATCGTGACGTTCTCCTCGTCGGGCGCGAGCGACCATCTTCGGACGGGCGAAACGCGCTCGAATCGAGGCGGATCCTATCGCAGCGGGCATCGTGTGGAAAGGTTGGAACCAAGGACCCGCTCGTTCAGCTCGAGATCGAGTTCGTGCGTCTCCCGCGAGCCCTCGAGGAGGAGCTCCGTGCTCGGCGTGGCTCGCGGGTCGTCCTCGACGCCGCCGAGCTCGCGCGCCTGCGCGAGCGAATCGCCGAGGCCGGCGGCGCCACGCGCCTCGAGAGCGCCGTGATCACCAGCTACGGCGGTCAGCGGACCTACCTCCACCACGGACGCGAGCGAGCCTACGTCTCCGACTACGAGCGGAGCTCCGGCGGGACCGGGATGCAGATCCAGACCGTCACCGATCCGATCGTCGACGTGCTTCGAACGGGTCTCGTTCTGGATGTGCGCCCGACGGTGCAGGGCGATCGAAACGTCGCGCTCGACGTTCGCTTCGGGCGGACGGCCCTCCTGGCGATGGAGACGACCACGCTCCCGTTCGGGGTGGTCAGCAACCCGCGAATCGCGGTCGACACCGTCCGGACGAGCGCGCTCGTTCCGCCGGGCGGTGCCGTCCTGCTCGCGTCGGCGACGCGCGGCAAGGGCACCGGGGGCTCGGGCGGCGGAGAGGTGACCCGGAGCGACTTCACGATCGTGATCAGCCCGCGGGTCGTCGACCGGTAGTCGCGGTCACGATGAGGGGCGCGCCGCCGCCACGAACGCGGCGGCGCGCGCCGGGTCGATCGGCGCGCGGAGGTCTCCTTCGCGCTTCAGCGAGGACCCGACGATCACGCCGTCGGCGATTCCGAGGAGCACGGCGACGGTCTCGGCGGTCGCGCCGCTTCCGACGATGGCGCGGGCGCCGAGGCGCCGCGCGGTCGCGGCGACGCGCTCGACGCGTTCGAGATCGGGGCTCCTCCCCGTCGTCGCTCCGGTCACGATGACGCCGTCGGCGAGGCCGCGGTCGATCGCGTCCTCCGTCGCCGTCTCGACGTCGTCCGGCGAGAGCGTCCGCGCGTGCTTCACCAGGACGTCGGCGAGGACGGCGACGCGGCCGTCTGCGCCGAGCGCCCGGCGCAGACGCATCGTCTCGTCGGCGCGGCCGACGAGCATGCCCTGGTCGGCCGCCGCGACGCCGGTGTGCACGTTCACGCGGATGAACGAGGCGCCGGTGGCGAGCGCGATGCCGAGGGCGGCGCGGGCGTCGTTCCGGAGGACGTTGATGCCGAGGGCCGGCCCGTCGTCGCCGAGGGCCGCGCGGATCGCGCCGGCGACCACGGTCATCGCGGCGACGGTCTCGGGCGGGACGGCGTCGGCCCGGTAGGGGCGGTCGCCGAGGTTCTCGACGATCACCGCGTCGAACCCGGCCTCGGCGAGGGCGCGCGCGTCGGCGACGCCCGCGCGGCGGGCGGCGTCGAGGGCGACGAGCGGGTCCGACGGCGCGAGGGGAGCTCCGGGAAGGGGCGCGAGGTGAACGACGCCCACGAGCGTCTTCTTGCAGCGAGCGAACGGGTCGGGCACGAGCGGCGTCTCCGGAAACGACGAGGGGGCGCCCGAGGGCGCCCCCTTCTTGTCTCCGGTTCGTCGGTCGGCGTCTAGCGCTTGGCGAGGGTCGCCGGCGGGATCGCGATCGCCCGGCGGAGCTCGTCCATCGGGAAGCGAGCGCCCGGGCAGTTGGTCGGCTTCGGCCGAACCGTCTTGTGCGGGAGCACGTCCTTCGGGGCGATCTCGTAGCGCCTCGAGAGCGCGCGGATCAGGGTTCGGAGCGCGGCCATCTGCTTCGCGCTCGGCGGCGCTCCCTCGAAGTTGCCGACGAGGCAGATCCCGATGCCGTGCTCGTTGTAGTGGACGGCGCCGGCGCCCGCGTGCGCTCCGCCTTGCTGCTTGCGCCAGCGCGGGCCGATCTCGATCTCGCCGTCGCGCGCGCCGTCGCCGTTGCCGATCACGAAGTGGTAGCCGAGCCCGCGGCTCCAGCCGCGATCCTCGCGGTGGCTGCGGTCGAACGAGGCGGCGGAGCCGGCGTCGGTGGCGCTGTGGTGGATCACGATCGCCTTCCAGGGGCGGCTCGGCTTGCGGTTCCAGCCGTCGGGGAGGGGCACCTCGCCGACGGGGATGAGCGCCGGTCGGGTCGACCTCGTCGGCGCGGCCGGCGCCTCGATCACCGGCGCGATCGGCCGGGGCCGCGGGGCGGCGCGGAGGGCGTTCGCGATCGCTGAGACGCCGCTCGAGGGAAGATCGATGTTCCCGCTCCGGTCGACGCGGACGACCCCGCCGAGGGCGACCGCGTCGTCGCCGACGAGGGCCGCGCTGCGTCCAGGGACGAGCACGATCCGCCGGTCGTCGGAGTCGGAGAGGATCCACGCGCCCGTCGCGGCGTCGCGACCGCGGACGGCGAGGCCGTGCCGGGTCATGAGGACGCTCACCTCGACTCGTCGCGGGGCAGGCGCGCGCTCCATGCTCATCTCCGCCGTCGCCCGCGGCGGCGGGTCGCCGATCTCCTCGAGGGACGCGTCACCGGGCTCGTAGTCGAGCGAGGTCGGTCCGTTGATGTAGGCCTGCCCGCCCGGAGCGACGCATCCGCCGCACGCGGCGACGGCGAGGAGGAGCTGGGCTCGGGTGAGGCGTCGCCGACCTCGTCCTCGCGGCGTCAGGGAGCGCTGGGCCGTCCAGCCTTCCTGTCGGTCGTCGTCGGCCGGGGTCGGGCGAGGCGGCCTCGTCGCGATGCTCGGCGGCGTCGCGGTCGCGGTCGTCGGGGCGTCGAGTCGTTCGATCGGTCGCATGGGCGGGGCTCCAATTCGAGGGGACCAGGCGCGGTCCCGCCGATGATCGATCGGATTTCCTCCGGTTGGGCTTGAGCCCCCTCTCCGGGGGCCGATGCCCTGGAGGCCGCTCCTCAAGCGGCATCCGGGCCGCCCCAACCCTCTTCGCCGCCGCTCCTTGAGCCTGGTTTGTCGTCGATCGGGGGGAGATGATCGATCGGCCACGACTCCGGGACTAAGGCAAACACCTGCGCCTCTTGGGGCACGGCCGGGCCTGATGTTACGGCGGTGGGGTCGCCGGAGATCGGCAGCTACGGTCAGTTCGTCCAAAACCAGACGCTCGATAAACCCTTGTATTGCAACGTCTGGCGCCAAATCGTTTGACAACCGTCTCGGCTTTGTGTATTACTTCGATCATACGAGCACAATGAGGTTCTCGAGAGAGACTTACAACAGACTCGTGGGTCTCAATCAGTATGGCGGCGACAAAAACGATCAGGATATAAGCCCAGCCGAAGCTCAGAGTTGCTGGGATCCTGTTCTTGGAGCAAAGATGGGGATCGACACGTTGCATCGGGAAGTTCCGCAAGTGTCGATAATTCAGGGGTTTATGTCGGATGAGGTGTTTGTCCGGACTTCTTCACGCGAAGGAGGACACGACAACTCGAGATTGACGAAGCGCCGGACGGAGGACCCGGCCGGCGCGCAGAGACCGATCAAGGGTCGGGGCCGCGCGAGGCATCACGGGGATGCATCTGCGCAGCCGACGAAACCTACTGTCTTCGGACAGGCGAGAAAGGGATCATGACGATCATCAAACAGAGGACTTCGGCGGCCGAGGCGCCCGACAAGGCGGCTAAGAAAAAGGCCGGGACCAAGAAGAAGGCCGGAACCAAGAAGAAGGCCGGAACCAAGAAGAAGAAGAAGAAGGCCGGCACCAAGAAGAAGAAGAAGGCCGGAACCAAGAAGAAGAAGAAGGCCGGAACCAAGAAGAAGAAGAAGGCCGGCACAAAGAAGAAGAAAGCCGGAACCAAGAAGAAGAAGAAGGCC
>JAJDCQ010000094.1 GCA_029260755.1 Planctomycetota bacterium
GGCCGGGGCCGGGGCCGGGGGGGGCACTCTCCTTGGCCCCCGGGGGGGCCCGCGCCCCCCCCCACGACGAGGCGACCATCGGGCGAGGCCGCGACGGCGTAGACGGTCGCCTCGAAGCGCTCGATCCGCGCCACGATCGTCCCGGCGGCCGCGTCCCACACGATGACCTCGGCCCCGACGGCGACGGCGACGCGGTCCGCGCCGCCGACGAACGCGACGTCCTGGATGGACGTGTCGCGGAAAGAGGGAGAGGCGGCGATCACCGCGCCGGAGACCGGATCGACGATCCGGACCACGCCAGACGCATCGCCGAGAGCGACCCGCGTCCCGCACGGGCTCGCCGCGAGCGAACCGACCTTCGGCTCCGCTCCGGCGAGCGTCGCGCCGGCCGCCCCCGAGGCGAGGTCGAAGAGCCGCACCGACGAGCCCGACGCGACGACGAGCCTCTCCCCGCCGCCGAGCACCGCCAGGTCGCGAAGGTCGCCCGTCCCGGTCTCGAGCTCGAGCACCACCGCCCCGTCCTCGACCGCGAGCACCCGGATCGTCCCGTGCATGTCGCCGACGACGACGCGCGCCGAGCCGCTCGGGCCGCGGAAGACATCGGCCCCGTAGAGATCGTGGTCCTGGCGCGGGAGGCTCCGGGCGTTCTCTGGAACGCCGAGGCCGTAGACGGTGACGGTGCCGCGCTGGCTCGTGCTGATCGCGTGGGCGCCGTCGGGCGTGAACAGGACCCGGCGAACGATCGACTCCTCGCGCCCGAGGCGGCGGCCGGTGTGGCGGCTCCGGGCTTCGCTCGGATCGATCCCGTCGATCGCCCAGGGGACCAGCTCCTCGGCGAGGCGAGCGCGAAGCTCGTCGACGCTCCGCCGCCGCGATCCGGCGTCGACGACGGCCGAGCGGACGAGGTCCTTCCAGCCGGCGTCGGGGGCGAGAACGGCCCGAGCGGCGGCGAGGTAGCAAGGATCGATCGCGGGGGCCGACCAGCGGTCCCCATCCGCCGCATCGGCCTCCCCGACGGCGAGCGGCGCGGCGAGGAGCGACGCGGCCTCCTCGGGCGATGCATCGACCGCGGCATCGAGAGCCTCGAGCGCTTCGAGCAGCTCATCGTCGGGTCCGGTGACACGGTCCCGCCAACGCGGGAGCGTCCAGGCGGCGGCGACGGCGAACCGCAGCGCCACATCCCGCCCCCAGCGGGTGCAAGACTCCCCGAACGCCGCCCGACGTCGAACCTCGAAGTCCCAGGAGTCCTCCTCCTCGCCCCGCGGAGCAAGCTCCGCCTCGCCACCGTCGACCGGCGCCGGGTCCCGCCCGAGCGCTTCGAGGGCGGGAGCATGGCCCAGCCACGCCGCGAGCTCGAGACGCTCGGCGGCGAGGTCCCCCGAACGAACGCGCGCCGCGAGCCACCGGACCTCGGACTCCCGGTCCCCGCGCTGGCGGAAGGCACGCTCGAGATCGCGAAGGGACTCGTCCACGCGGCCGATTGTAGCGCGACCTAGCTCCCGCCGCTTCGCCCCGCGTTCCCCCGACCGACGCCCCCGTCGACGTCCTTCATGATCTCGTCGAAGAGCGTCTCGGTCGTGACCGCGGCCACCCGCTCGTGGTCGCCCTTCGCCTCCTCGTTGCTCATCTTCACGAGCTGGAACCGGCCCCGCTGGCTCGCGTGGATGAGCTTCGGCGCCACGTCGGGCTCCACCCGGACAGTGACCGTCTGGTAGCCGCGGATGTAGCGGTTGCCGGCCTTGGTCAGGTTGTCGATCGCCTTCACCAGCACCTTGTGCATGAGGAGGTGGGACACCTGGACCGGCTGCTGGCGGCCGTCCATCGTGATCTCGAAGAAGGCGTAGACATCGACGTAGTCGCCGGGCCGGAGCATCGCGGAGAGGCCGCCGACCGCATCGACGGGGATCGTCACCGCGCGCCAGCCCGGCTCGACCTCGACCGGCGCCCAGCTCGCGAGCGCATCGCTGCTCCGGAAGTGCGTTCGCTGAAGGACCTGGCCGGCCCCGACGTCGCTCAGGACCTCCATGCCGAGGTAACCCTCGAGGTCCGAGCCCGGAATCGCCGTCTCGACCGCGGCGACGAAGGTACTCGGAAACTTCCGCCGCTCGACCATCGCATCGGTGAGCTCCTCCCCGGTCACGATCGGCGCCCGGGCGACGAGCAGGCTCACCGGCTGGCTGTCGTTGATGACTCCCTCGCGGACGTTGTCGATGTACCGCTTGACCAGGAGGATCGAGAAGACGCCGAGCACGACGGCGACGATGAGAGCGATCTTGTTCGTCATGGCGTATCTCCTTGCCCGTCAGCTCTCGCTGGGGCTGGCTCGAGAACGCCGGAATCCTAGCCGCACCGCGGGCTCCGAGGCACGAAGAGTTTTCGAACCAGAGCCCGAGCCCACACCAGAGAAGCCAGATCACACGAGCTGCCGCCACAGACTCGCTATTGTGATTTCAGGGGTCAGGTCCAGGATTCACACCAGAGGAGCCAGATCTCACCACTGCGACAGATTCGCTCGTGTGATTCCTGGACCTGACCTCTTCGATGCGATCAACGGAGGTCGTATGAGTCCGCTCGGCAGGCAGCGGCAACGACGCGGTCCGTTCCTGGAACAGACGGAAGGGAGCTCACGCAAAGGCGCAAAGACGCAAAGGGTCATTGCTCCGAGCCGAGATCTGGATCGGGTGGAGCTCCTTTGCGTCTTTGCGCCTTTGCGTGAGACTCGTCGTTCCTGGAACGCCAGAGCCTCCGGTGCGGCATCGGCTATTCGCCGACCGGAACAGTCCGCGCAATCCGCGTAATCCGCGGTTTCGTTCTTTCGGCGGCGCGAAGAGAGCGAGACCGAGGATGACGAGCGAACTACGCGGACGACGAGCTGCGATGTCTCATCGCGCTCGAGGCGAGGACGACCGACCTGAGCGCCGCCGCCGCTGACCGCGCCTTCACCGCCCCGGTCGCTGCCGTCCCAGACGTCGCCGCAATGCCCCGAGAATCGTCTTCAACGGATCATCGTCGATGACCCCGAGCACCACCGCGAACGTGCCGAGGACGAGCAGTCCGCGGTCGATCGCGCCGACCTCGCCGTTCTCGACGAGCCGCTTCGCGTGGCCGTGCACCAGGCGTAGCAGCAACCTTTGCAAGCCCGAGATCCGGTGGCGGTGCTCGTCGGCGTCCTCGCTCGCCGCGCGCTCGAGCAGCGTCGCGGTCATCGCCTCGATCGCCTTCGCCTCGGCGAGGCCGTCGACGTTCTTGCCGCTCCACCTCGTCCGCGTCTCGGCGATCGCGAGGCTCTCGGTCAGCGCGGCGACGACGCGGGCGTGCTCGGTCAGCGACCCGAAGTCGACCCCGTCCGCCTCGTCGGTCGGGCGGTGGTAGTCGCGGTGCGGCACCGTCGTGAAGAAGACGTGCGGCACCTCTCGTTCCGCGAACGCCACGAAGTCGCTCCGCGGCCCGACGTAGTCGGTCGAGAGGCGCCACAGCTCCGAGCGGCTCGCCGCCGCCGCCTCGCGCACGGCCGCGTCGAGATCGCGGCTCGTCTCGGTGCCGAGGGCGACGAGCCTCCCGGGCGTCGCGTCCATCACCGACCGCCCGAGCATGTCGAGGCAGATCATCGCGGTCGTCTGCTCGATCGGGATCGGCGCGTGATCGACGTAGAACTGGCTGCCGAGCAGCCCGTGCTCCTCGAGGTCGAACGCGGCGAAGACGACGTCGCGTCGCAGCCTCCGACGCACGGCGGGCTCGGACAGCACCCGCGCCACCTCGAGCATCACCGCGGTGCCGCTCGCGTTGTCGTCGGCGCCGTTCATGACGTCGCCCGTCTCGGGGTCGAGGCCGAGGTGGTCGAAGTGGGCTCCGATCACCACGTGCTCGGTCGCGCCGCCGGGCGCGCGAAGCACGCCGACGACGTTCGCGCCCTCCTTGGGCGCCGTGATGAGGTCACCCTCGACGGTGACCGCCTGCACGTAGCCGTCGTCGCCGAGCGGCTCGAGGTCGAGCGCGGCGAACGCCTCGGCGATGTGGTCGCGGGACGCGGCCCACCCGGCCGACGGGGCGAGCCGCCCTTCGCGGGCGTCATCGGCGAGCCAGCGAACGTCGGCCTCGATCCGGTCGCGGCGCACGCCCCCGGCCGCGTCGTCACCGCGCGCGGCCGGCCCCGGGAGGATGGCCGCCGCGAGAACGACCGAGAGAGCGGGGATGAACGAACGAGCCTGCCTCATGAGCCCTCTCCGGTCAGCGGGGGATGCGCGGGGCCGTCGACGAGGACGCACCCCTCGACGTACTCCAACCCCGCCTCCTCGGCCGCGGCGGCGATCTCGGGCGACTCGGCGCCGGGCTGCGCCCAGATCCGCTTCACCCCGAGCGCCGCGGCGCTCCTCACGACGTCGATCCCGACGGCCGGGTTCACGACCAGGTTGATCGCGTCGACCGGCGGGTCGACGTCCTCGAGCCGCCGCGCGACCGCGATCCCGTCGACCTCGTCGAGCCGCGGATGGATCGGGACGACGTCGTGTCCGCGACCGCGGAGGTAGCGGAAGATCTTGCTCCCGAACCGCTCGACCTTGTCGGTCGCGCCGACGACGGCGATGCGACGGGCGCGGAAGAAGTCGGCGATCGTCTCGGCGCGGGTCATCGGTTCTCGCTCGCTTCCTGCGGAGGGCACCCTCGTCCCTCGGGAACCCTCCTCCGGGACTCGCCCATCACTTCGACTCGTTCTCGAGGTGGCGGTCGAAGAACTCGAACAGCCGCTGGATCGCCTCCCGGGTGTGCCGGCCGAAGCCGTGGCCCGCGCCTTCCATCACGAACAGCTCGTGCTCGACGCCGGCCTCCTTGCACTTTTCGGCGAGGATCCGCGCCTGACTCGGCGGGACGAGCGTGTCCTTGTCGCCGTGCATCGTGAGGATCGGCGGGTCGCCCTCGTCCAGGTAGGTCACCGGGCTCGACGCTCGGTACGCCTCCGCCCTCTCCTCGGGCGGTCCGCCGAGGAAGAGCTCCACGATCGGCTTCCCGCCGACCGTCTCGTCCCACCCCGCGACCATGTCGGTGACGCCGAAGATGTTCACGACCGCCTTCACGCGGCTGCTCTCGCCCGCGTTGCCAGACTCGCCCTCGAGCCCGTCGTCCGCGTCGGTGACGCCGACCATGAGGGCGAGGTGACCGCCCGCCGACCCGCCCGAGACGCCGATCCGCTCGGAATCGACCTTGTACTTCGCGGCGTTCTTGCGGAGCCAGCGCACGGCCGCCTTCACGTCGTGGACGGCGGCGGGGAACGGGTGCTTGGCGCGGCCGTCGTCGTAGCGGACGTTCGTCAGGCGGTAGCTCACGGTCACCGCCACGTAGCCGCGCTTCGCCGCCTGGATCGCGAGGGCGCGGAAGCTGCCGCGCTGTCCGGCGCGCCAGCCGCCGCCGTGAATGAAGACGATCCCCGGAAACGGCCCCTCGCCCGCGTCGGGACGGACGAGGTCGAGGGCGAGCTCGGTCTCGCCCGCGCGCCCGTAGATGATGTCCTTCTCGATGACGTGCCCGTCGTCGCGGGCGCGCAGCTCCGCCGCCGGCGTCGCCAGGACGACGACGGCGGCGAGGGCGGTCGCCGCCAGGAGGAACACGGGTCTCGGTCGGCGCATGATCGGGGTCTCCGTTTCGGATCGGGTCGGGGGGATCACGAGCCTGGAATGATACCGGGCCCCCGGCGCTCGCGAAATCTCGCCCATCCCAGTAGGTTCGCCGCCGCCGTCGCAACCCCAGGAGGCGCCCGATGAAACCCCTTCGCCAGACCGTTGTCGTCGCGCTCGTCGCGAGCGTCGTCGGGCTGCTCGGCGCGGCCTTCCCGGCCGCCGCCCGGGCCGATGACCCGACGACGTTCGACGCCTACGAGTGGGTCGCGGACCCCGACCTCCCGGCCGTCCTCGAGCGCCCCGAGGACGGGAGCGACGAGTACAAGATGCGACGGAAGACGGTCGTCTTCCCGATCAACGTCTGGGGCGGCTGGGCGCCGCTCATCGCCGCCAACCGCGGGTTCAACCCCGGCCCCGACTCGGTCTTCGCGCAGAAGTACGGCTTCATGGTGAAGCTCGTCGTCGTCGAGGACAGCTCCGACCTGCTCACGAGGTACGTGAACGGCGAGACGCCGATCCTCTGGGGCACGACGGACATGATGGTGCTGTTCGCCTCGCGCCTCGCGACCGGCCCGCGCCCCAAGGTCTTCCAGCAGATCGACTGGAGCAACGGCGGCGACGGGATCCTCGTCCGGAGCGGGCGAGTGCGCAGCGCCAACGACCTCCGCGGCAAGACGGTCGTCGTCGCGCCGTTCAGCCCGAGCCACTACTACCTCCTCACCGTCCTCGACGCGGCCGGCGTCGACCCGGGCGAGGTGACGATCAAGTACACCAAGACCGCGTTCGGGGCGGCCCGCGCCTTCTGGGAGAACGAGGACATCGACGCCTGCGTCTCGTTCGCGCCCGACATCTACACGATCCCCGAGGCGAAGCCCGACGAGTTCCGGCTCCTGTCGAGCACCGCCGACGCGAAGCGCCTCATCGCGGATGTGTGGGCGGTGCGCGAGGACTTCGCCGCGGCGAACCCGAACGTGATCCGCGGGCTCGTCGACGGGATCTTCGAGGGCATGGACATCTGTCGCGACGACCCCGACCAGGTCGCGAAGTGGATGTACGCCGGCTACGGCGAGCACGGGATCAGCAGCGCGGACGAGTGCAAGGCGCTCATGGGCGACGCCCATCTCACCAACTGGGCCGAGAACCGCACCTTCTTCACCGACGCGCGCAACCCGACGAGCTTCGACCGCCTCTGGGACGACGCGCTCCGGCTCTACCGCGAGGCAGGCGCCGTCGAGGAGAGCCTGCCCGCGAAGATGGTCGCGGACACGACGATGCTCGACGACGAGGCGGTCTCCAAGCGCTGGAAGCACACCAAGGACGATTACACCAACGCGATCCTCGAGGTGAGCGACGAGGCGAGGCAGCGCCTCGCGGCGCGACGAACGACGGGCAGCGTCGTGACGATGGTCGTCTACTTCGGCGCGGCCGACGAGAGCTTCGACGAGAACAGCGCCGAGGTGGCCGCCGCCCTCGAGGAGGTCGCCCGGCTCGCCGGAAAGTTCGGCGGGGCGCTCGTCCTGATCGAGGGCTACACCGATCCGATCAGCAGCGGGATCCCGAAGCTGCGGGCGCGCCTCGGCGACAACCCCTACGTCGCGAAGGTGCTCGGGGCGCGCGAGCGGCGCCTCGTGCCGCTGTCGTCGGTCCGGGCCGAGTTCGTGAAGCGGGCGCTCGGCGATCGCTACGGCCTCGCCGCGGACCGCTTCCACGTCGAGGCGCGCGGCGGCGAGCGGCCGGTCACCGAGGACTTCGAGGAGCGGTGGAAGAACCGCCGCGTCGAGATCACCATCCTGACCGTGGAGGGCGAGTGATGATGCACCCGATCGACGCGGCGACCCGGATCCTCCCGGTCGCCGGCCTCGCGGCCCTCCTCGGCGTCACCCTGGCGACGACCGGCTGTCCGTCCGACGGCAACGCGGAGGCGCGACCCGGCGGGGTCGTTGCGATGACGGCCGAGGCGGAGAGCGAGACGCCGCCGGCGGGCGCGACGACCGTCGTCCTGATCCTCGACACCTCGGGCAGCATGGCCGAGGCGGTCGGTGGGTCTTCCAAGATCGAC
Source organism: Planctomycetota bacterium (assembly GCA_029260755.1). Lineage (GTDB taxonomy): Bacteria > Planctomycetota > J058 > J058 > JAJDCQ01 > JAJDCQ01. Next base: position 7,669 of record JAJDCQ010000094.1, read on the forward strand.
ATCGCGAAGGACGTCCTCGTCAACGAGTTCCTCCCGCTCCTGTCCGACGAGGCCTACGTCGGCCTCTACGTCTTCGACGACGATGACGGGCGGCTCCTCGTCCCGGTGCGCAAGACGACGACGACGGTGCGCGAGGGGTGGCTCCAGCGCGAGGTCGCCATGGCGGGCGTCGACGAGGTCAGCGTCGGCGGCGGGACACCGATCGTCTCGTCGCTCGATCTGGTCCGCGGCGACATCGAGGGCTACCCCGGCGATCGAGTCGTGATCCTGATCACCGACGGCGAGGAGTCCTACTACACCGAGACGGACGTCAAGAAGCGGATCGACTACAACACCGAGGCGAAGATCGACACCTTCGTCATCGGCTACGAGCTCGGCGAGGAGGGCCGCTACCTCGAGCGCAAGCTCGGCCTCGACAAGCGCTACTTCCAGGCGAACGGCGGTCGCGATGGACTGCTCCGCGCGCTCGAGAGCGTCCTGGAAGCGATCGAGAAGTAACGCGAGCCATGAGCGAACTCGACGGCGAGCTGACCGCCTGCGCCGCCAAGAGCGGCGCCAACGATCGGAAGACCTTCGTCCTCGGCGCGACCGTCCTCGGCGCGCTCATCGCGGTGGGCTGCTGCGGCGTCTTCCCCGCGATCTACTTCCTCCTCGGGAGCGGGGAGGAGGTCGGACCGACCGGGCCCGAGGGCGTGGTGAGCGAGTCGGCCGACGGCGCCTCCGACGGCGCGTCGCCGCCCGTTTCCGAGGGCGTCCCCGGCGAGGGCGACGCCAGCACGGCCGGCGGCGGGGACGAAGGCGCAGGCAGCTGACGCCCCGTCAACACGTTACGAGCCATCGCCCTCGGGCCGACGCGGTCCCGGCGCCCGTCGGGTCGGCGATTCGACTACGAAAAATCATCGAACCATCTTCGATTAATCCCCACTTCCGGCACCGATCAGGTACCCTTTCTGGGTGTCACGAGCCTCGATTCCCCGTCTACGCGGGCCCCATATCGGGCCCCAGGGTAGTCGTTCCGGCTCGCTCGACCCTCGGGTAGGCCCCGAGGTCGAGGTCGTCCCGCTGGCCCGGTCCCGGGCCAGGTCGTCCGAGTCCCACCACCGCCGCGCCGCGACGCGTCCACCGCCGATCCAGGCGCGGAGGTCCAGGTTTGATCATCTCTCGACTCGAACGCTTCGAGCACGAAGCGTCGCCGCCCGCCCCGAGCCCGACGCCGACGGCAGCGACGCCGACCCCGAGAGCGACGCCGAGTCCTGAGTTCACGGCTCCTCCACCGCCTGCTCTCACGAAGAAGGAGAAGAAGAAGAAGAAGAAGAAGAAGAAGCGACGGCGAATCAGGCGACCCGCGGTCGCGCGGCTGACCCTCTGGCTCGCCCCGATCCTGCTCGACTGGTACATGTGGTTCGTCGAGCGGACATCGAGGACGACGGTGTTCGGCGAGGAGTACGAAGGACGGCCCCGAAACGAGGTGATGCTCGTCGCCGCGTTCCACCAGACGATGCTGTATCTCCTCCATCACTTCCGGGGACGCGAAGGCGTCGTGATGACCAGCCTGAGCCGCGACGGCGACCTGCTCGCGGCGATCCTCGACCGCTTCGGCATGACGCCCATCCGCGGCTCGACCAACCACGGAGGCCGGGAGGCGCGCGAGGAGATGACGCGTCGGGTTCGCGGCGGCAGCGACGCCGGCCTCGTCTGCGACGGGCCGCGCGGGCCCTACGGCAAGGTCAGCGTCGGGATCATCCGGGTCGCCCGCGACTCGGGCGTGCCGATCGTCGCCTGCGCCGTCTGGACCTCGCGTCACTTCCTGCTCCGGAGCTGGGACCGGACGCTCGTTCCGCTTCCGTTCTCCCGGATCTACTTCGCCTACGGCGAGCCGCTCGCCGTGCCGCCCGAAGCGACGGTCGCCGACTGCACGAGGCTGAGCGAGGAGCTCGGCGACCGCATCCGGGGGCGCATGTTCGCGATGCAGGAGAAGGCGGGCGTCCCCGCCCAGGACTTCCGCGTGGCCGTGACCGCGGCCTGAGCGAGCTCGCTAGCTACGACAGGGGCTATCAAGCTCGTTCAGGTGCCGATGGGCTCGCCTTCGGCGAGCAGGATGTCACCACGGAGACACGGAGAACACGGAGAATTCAGGGAGGACGCGCCGAGCGGTCGAAGACCCGGATCCCCTCCGGGGCTCCTCCGTGCCTCGGTGCCTTCGTGGTTTCATCCTCTTCGCCGAAGGCGAAGCCGGTGGGGCCGCGGTCACCTGAGCCAGCTTGATAGCCCCTGCTACGACTAGTCGCCGTCGGTGGGCCCGCCCTCGGCCGCCCGCTTCGCATCCCACAGCCGCCGCCAGGCGGCCGGATCGTCGCCGCCGTCGACGCCGGTCAGCTCGCGGAGGCGCGCGGTCACCCGCGCCCGCGTCTCGGCCACCGGCACGTCGCCGAGCAGCTCGATCAGGTAGTCGGCGTCCGAGGTCAGCCCGTAGGCCTCGATCACCCGCGCCGCAGCAGGCTCGGGCGGCTGGGCCGCGACGACCTGCTCGAGGCGGCCGCGCGACTCGAGCCCGAGCTCGGGGTCGGCGAGCGCGTCGGCGACGAGCGTCCGGAGCCGGCGGTAGCGCTCGGTGATCTCGGCGGTCGCCTCCTCGCGCACCTCGAAGTCGTCGTCCTCGAGGCTCGCGATGAGCGCGCGGGCCGCCTCGAGCTCATCGCCGGCGAGCGGCGCGAGGCGATGGAGCACCTCGACGCGCACCTCGAGATCGTTCGGCCAGGGCGGAAGGCGGAAGCCGAGCTGCGCGAGGCACGGGCCTACGCGCGAGGCCTCCTCGGGGCGCGCCGCCCACCACCGCGCCAGGCTGCCGAAGTCGGCCGCGGTCACCCCTTCGGGCAGGATCGAGACGACGATGAACCGCCGCCCCGTCTGGAGGATCTCGATCGCGTCGCCGTTGGGATGCTCCGCGCGGATGAAGAGGTCGGTCCCATCGCTCCGCATCCGGATGACGCGCTTCGGCTCGGCGAGCTCCTCGAGCTCGACGACGACGCGCCCCTGGGCGATCTCGCACTGAGCGCGGAGCAGCCCGCCCCAGAAGCTCAGGTTCCGGCGCCCGCCCATCTGCCCGCGCCGGCTGCCGCCGCCGCCGGCGTGATAGCGGATCCGGTCGAAGAGGAACTCCTCGGCCGCCATCCCGCGCACCCGATCCGCCTGCCGCGCGGCGTGCTTCTGATTCATCCGACCGCCGAGCAGCTTGGCGAGCTCGTCGGCGGCCGCGTTGCGCCGCTCGTCGGACGCCGCGTGCCCGAGGGCGTCGCGGTCGATGACGAGGCGTCCGCCGTCCTCGAAGGTGAACGTGAGCAGCTCGCCGATCGGCTCGGCCAGCTTCTCGAAGGCTCCCGTCGTCAGGAGCGCGCTCGACGATGCGGGCGGAGGCGGCGCCGGCTCGTCCGGCGTCGGGGCCGGGAGAGGATTCGCCGGCAGCCGCTCGGGCGACGCGTCCTCGTCGGGCTCGGGTGCGGGTGCCTCGGGGGCGGCGGGAGACTCGGGAGCCGCGGGCGGCTTCGCGCCGTCACCGTCGTCGTCGGCGCGCAGCGGCGCCGCGACCACCATCGCGAGCGCGAGGCTCAGCGTCGCCAGGGCGAGGAGGCGTCGGTCCATGCCGTCAGTTTGGCGCAAGCGACCGCCGGCCGCTACTCGCCCCCGCCCTCGTCCCCGCCCTCGTCCCCGTCGGAGCCGCCGCCGCCGCCCGGGTCCGCGGGCGCGGGGAGCGCCGCCCGCCACGCGGCCGGGTCGTCCCCGTGGTCCGCGCCGAGGAGCGTCGTCAGCCGGCCCAGGAGGACCGGCCGCTCGGCGTCTCCGGCCGCCTCGAGCAGGTCGACGAGGTAGGGCGCGTCGCCGACGAGGCCGAACCCATCGATCGTCCGGTCGGCCCCGCCGCCGGGCGGTCGCTCCTCGACGATCTCCTCGAGCCGCGCCCGGACCTCGGGGTCGAGGTCGGTCCGGGCGAGGGCGTCGGCGACGATCGTCCGGAAGCGCTCGTAGCGCTCGCCGAGACCGGCGGTCGCCCGCTCGCGCGCCTCGAAGTCGTCGGAGGCGAGCTCCGCGAGGAGCCCGTCCGCCTCGGCCCGCTCCCCCTCGGTGAGCGGGGTGATCCGCGCGATCACGGCGGCGCGGACGGCGTCGTCGTGCGGCCAGGCGGGGAGGCCGATCCCCTGATGCCGCAGCAGACCCGCGAGGCGGTCGGTCAGGAGCGACCGGTCGGCCCGGTAGGCCGCCGCGAGCGACGGGGCGACCCGGCTCACGACGTCGGCGCCGGCGATCACGACGACGACGAACCGCTCGGGCGACTGCCGGACGACGAGCAGGTCGCCGTCGCCGTGGTCGAGCGTCAGCGAGACCCGGCCCGCGCCGTCGTCGGTGATGCGGAGCGTTCGCCCCGGCGCGCCCCGCTCGCGGAGCTCGACGAGGACGTCGTCGCCCGCGAGGGCGAGCGAACCCGACAGGACGGCGCCCTGGAAGTCGATCGAGACGCCATCGGTCGACTCGCTCCGGCTGGACGACTGGACCTCCGATGCGCCCTCGATCCGATGGAACGCCTCGACGAGCGGCGCCACGCGGACGCGGCGCTCGATCTCGGCATCGAGGAGGGCCGGCGGCAGCCCACGCCGGCCGAGCTCGGCCGCGAGCTCGCGGCGACGCTCCGCATCCGTCCGGCCGACGACGCCGGACGCGTGGGTCCGGTCGAGGGTCAGCCGGCCATCGACGACGGTCAGGGTGACGAGCTCGGCGACTCGCTTGCCGAGCTTCTGGAAGGCGCCGTCCGCGAGGAGCGGCGTCTCGGGCTCATCGTCGGCGCGCGCCGCGGCGGGCGCGGAGACCGCGAGCGACCCGAGCAGCGCGATCGACGCGGCGATCGCCATCGGGGCAGATCTCATGAGCATGCTCCGTCAGTGGGGGCCGCTGGCGCCGGGGAGCGCCCAGGGCGGCGGCGGGCCGGCGATGTCGAAGCCGAACACGACCGGCGCGAGGACGTAGACGAGGATCGAGACGACGAGGATCCCCACGATGTTCAGGACGAATCCCACGCGCATCATCTGACCGACCGAGACGTGGCCCGACGCGAACACGATCGCGTTCGGCGGCGTCGCGACCGGCAGCATGAAGGCGCAGGAGCAAGCGAGGGTGACGGGCAACATCAGGAGCAGCGGATGCACCGAGATCGCCTGGGCGACGCTCGCGACGACCGGGAGGGTCACCTCGGTCGTCGCCGTGTTCGAGGTCACCTCGGTGAGGAAGGTGAGCCCGCCGGCGAGGGACGCGATCAGGACGAAGGGATGGGTCCCCTCGAGGCCGCGCGCCTGCAGCGCGATGTGCTCGGACAGGCCGCTTCCGCGGATCGCATCGGCGAGGGCGAAGCCGCCGCCGAACAGCAGCAGGATCCCCCAGGGCACCTTGTGGGCGACCGTGTTCCAGTCGAGGAGGAACTTGCCCGCCCTGAGGTCGCTCGGGATCGCGAAGAGGACGGCCGCCATGAGGATCGCGACGAGCCCGTCGTGGACGTAGGCGCCGACGCCGAGGGCCGGCGCCCAGCCCGGGATCCGGAACGCCTCCTCGCCCGTCCCGAAGACGATGTCCGTGCGGAAGACCCAGAGGAGCGCCGTCGCGACGAAGACGACGAGGCAGATCCGCTCCTCGCGGCTCATGGGGCCGAGGGCGCGAAGCTCCTCGGCGATGACGGCCCGCCCGCCGCCCGTGAACTTCCCGCGAAGCGGGACGAGAACGAACGTGATCAACGCCCACGTGAGCGGGAGCATCACGAGGACGACGGGAACGCCGAGCAGCATCCACTGGGCGAAGCCGATGTCGGGACCCTGCGGAAAGCTGATCTCGAAGATCCGGGCGAACGAGATGTTGGGCGGCGTGCCGATGAGCGTCCCGATTCCGCCGATGCTCGCCGAGTAGGCGATCGCGAGCATCACCGCGAGCGAGAAGGACGCGTGGCTCTCCTCGTCGGGCGCCCGGTCGCGGAAGTGGGCGACGAGCGCGAGCCCGATCGTCAGCATCATGATCGAGGTGGCCGTGTTCGAGATCCACATCGACAGAAACGCCGTCGCGACCATGATCCCCAGGACCAGGCGCCGCGGGGAGTCGCCGACGATGCGGATCACGTGGAGCGCGATCCGGCGATGGAGGTTCCAGCGTTCGACCGCGATCGCGATCATGAAGCCGCCGAGGAACAGCAGGATGTTGGCGTTGCCGTAGTGGGGGGCGAGGTCCTTGAACCTGGCGAGCGACAGGAGCGGGATGAGCACCAGCGGCAGCAGCGACGTCACCGGGATCGGCAACGCCTCGGTGATCCAGAAGATCGCGACGAGCGCCGCGACGGCCGCGCCGCGCCGGATCCGATCGCGCTGGACCGCCGCCCGGCGGCCCGCCTCGGCGGCGACCGCGTCGGGCGTCGGCGGGCCGCGCTCGGGGTCCGCCTCGGCGGCGGCGAGCAGCTCGGCGCCGGTCGACGCGGCGATCGCGTCGAGCTTGGTCGGCGACAGCGTCGGCGCGTAGAGCCCGAGCAGCCCGAAGAAGGCGACCAGCCCGGCCACGAAGCCCATCGGAGCGACCCACCAGGAGCGCTCGTGCGGCGGATGCGCCTCGTGATGGGGGCGCGCCGGCACCTCCTCGGGCGCAGGCTCGGACGTCTCGGGGGCGGGGTCACTCATCGGCGCTGAATGATAGGGAGGCGCCCGGCTCTCGTCGATGGGCGAGGACGAGTACAATCGGCTCGAGCCCATGACGCCGATCGACCGAGACGACCCGCGCCTCACCCCGTACCGGTCGCTCCGCGCCGTGACCGACGCCGGCGGCCACGCCCGGGAGGGCGTGTTCGTCACCGACGGCGAGACCGTGACCCGCGCGCTCCTGGAGAGCACGGTCGAGGTCGAGAGCGTCCTCGGCGACGCCGCGGGCCTCGCCCGGATCCAGGACGCGATCGCGGCGCGCGGCCTCGAGCCCGACGCGGTGCTCCTCGCGGACCGCGACCTCGTCACGAAGATCGTCGGCTTCCGCATGCACCAGGGCGTGATGGCGCTCGGCCGCCGGCCGACGCCGCGAGCGCTCGCCAACTGCACCCCGCCCGCGATCGCCCTCGCGGGCCTCGAGCACGCCGAGAACGTCGGCGCGATCGTGCGGAGCGCCGCCGCGCTCGGCGTGTCGCGCGTGATCGTCGACGGACGCAGCGCCAGCCCGTGGCTCCGCCGATCGGTCCGCGTGTCGATGGGCGCCGTCTTCGGCGTCGAGATCTACGAGGTGCCCGAGATCGTCGGGACGCTGCGGCGCCTCCGCGAGGAGCAAGGCGCGACCGTGATCGGCGCCAGCCTCGCCCCCGACGCGCAGCCGCTGCCCGGGTTCCGCTTCCCCGAGCGCTTCGTCCTGCTCGTCGGCAACGAGGGCGAGGGGCTCGACCAGGAGACCGAGGCCGCCTGCGACATCCGCGTCACGATCCCGATGCGCGGCTTCGACTCGCTCAACGTCGCCTCCGCCGCGGCCATCCTCCTGTACACAGCCACGCGCTAACCCAAATCACAACAAGGACTAAACCACCAAGGGGTCAGGTCCAGTATTTTTACCATTTGCGGATCGCAAATAGTAAAAATACTGGACCTGACCCCTTGGGTCGTAAGTTGTTTGCGGGGCTAGCGCTGTGAGATGAGCTTGGTCGCGGCTCCGGCTTGGCCGGGGGTGGGCAGCAGGACGAAGCTCTCGTCGATCGGGAGCGCTCCCGCGACCGGGGCGATTCCGGCGGGGAGGTTGGTCGATCCGTCGACGAGCTGGCCGGCGCCGACGCCGAGGGCGATCACCGGCGGCGCGCCCTCCGGGGTCGCGAGGAGGTCGCCGATCCCGTCGTAGTCGAGGTCGAACGCCTCGATGGAAGACAGCGGGCGGCCGCGTAGCGATGCGGGCACCTCGGTCGGCGTCGAGAGCATCCACCCGATCGCCACCTGCTGGCTGTTCCAGAGGACGACGAGCCCGCTCGAGGTCGCCAGCGCCACGTCGGGCAGCCAGTCGCCGTCGAGGTCGGTCAGCGCCGCGTCGCGGACGACCAGGTTGGCCACGCCGCCGGGGAGCTGGGCGCTCGCGTCGACGAGGCGGCCGGCCTGGTTGCTCTCGAGCCGGACGCCGGTCGGGCCCCAGGCGATCCGGTCGATGCCGCCGCGCCCGGTGAGGTCGGCGAACGCCTGTCCGATCGAGCCGCGCGCGGTCGCCGGGAGGCCGGCGGGATCGACCGCGAGGCGGCCGGCCGCGTTGCGGAGGCAGCGATCGGCGCCGACCGACGACGCGACGACGGCATCGAGGTCGCCGTCGCCGTCGAGATCGACGAGGTCGATCGCGGAGGGCTGCGTGCCGGTCGCCGTCCCGCCGCTCGCGATGCGCGCAACGGTCGCGTCGACGAACAGGCCGGCCGCGGAGCGGGTGATCACCACGAGGGCGCCGTCGCCGCGCGCCGCCACGATCTCGAGACCGCCGTCGCCGTCGAGGTCGCCGACGGCCACCGCCCGCACGTCGCTCCCCGGCCGGACGCCGGCGGGGAGCACGTCCGAGACGTCGCGGAAGGTGGCGCCGTCGGCGGCGAGCAGGCGCAGCGCGCCCGAGCCCGGATCGAGGAGAAGCAGATCGGCCGCGCCGTCGCCGGTCACATCGGCCGCGCGCCCCTCGGGCGCGGTGGGCGGCAGGCCAATCGGCGCGGCCGCGAACGGCGGTCGGATGTCGACCGGCACGCTCGCCCGGACGCGATGCTGGTAGCGCGCGTCCCAGAGGTTGGTCCCGTCGGTGAAGTCGACGCCGGCCGGACCCGCGTTCGGCGCGCCCGGCGCGAACGCGCCGGCGACGTCGAGCGAGGCGCCCTGACCGAGCTGCACGACGAGCGCGTCGAGCCGGTCGCGCGACACCGTCCGCGCGTTCTGACCGAAGCCCGTGCCGCTGGCGGGGAAGACCGAGAACGGCACCGCGCCGAAGAAGCCGCCGCGGCCCGGCGGCGGCGGGCTCGAGGGCGTCGCGCCCTGAACGATGATCTCACCGGCGAGGATGATCGCCCGGTCGCCCTCCCCGATCCGACCGTCGCCGTCTCGATCGACCGCGAACGCGCGCTTGATCGCCGGTCCCGGCGCGGGCGGGGGCGGTGGCGGGGGCGGCGGAGGCGGAGGAGGAGGCGGCGGAGGCGGAGGAGGAGGCGGCGGCTGCACGCCCGTGCCGCCCCCGCTTCCGCTCGAGCCGCCGCTGCAGCCGGCGCCGAGGGCAGCCAGGCCGACGACCAGGGCGGTCGCCAGGGTGAGACGCGAGGGCGGTCGAATCACGAGCGAGGCTCCAGCGAGGCGGCGGCGCCTCGGCGCCGCTCGGAGGGGGTGACCCGTCGCAAGTCCCGGGCCCATACGAGTGCATCCACAAGATGCTGCGCTGCAGCAAGATGAACTTCGGGGCGGGATGCCCCTGTGGCCGGATGCGGACAAGGGCACACCATCAAGACGTTGCTCCGCGGCCCCATCCTTCGCTCCGACGAGGCGCGCCCGGGCTCTCCCTTGGGGGGAGAGCCCGGGCCCGTTGTCCATCTCTCCCGGCGAACCGTCTAACGAACCGTCACCGTGAACGGCGCCTTCGCCGCGACCTTGCCGCGAAGGCTGCCCATCATCGTCGCCTCGAGGACATAGTCGCCGGCGGGAAGCGTCCGCCCGCTCCGCTGCCGGATCGACAGGACCTCCTCGAACTCCCAGGTGTCGTTCTGGAGCGACTCCTGCACGAGGACGGCCGGCCACGCCATCCCGTCCGACCACCGCCACACCTCGGTGCCGGCATCGTCGCGAACGATGAAGTCGAAGAGCTGCGGGCTGCCGGTGAACACGAGCGGACTGGCGGTCCGGTTGTCGACCGTGAACTTGGCGAGGACCGTCACCGGCGGATCCGCGATCGGAAGGCGCGTGTCGATCACGTAGTCGAGCGCATCGGTCGCGACGCCGACGGTGAGCCGCCCGCTGCCCGGCGGAGGCGGCGGCGCGATCGGCGACCAGACGACGCGCAGGGTGGGGCGCATCACGACGGGAAGCCAGAACGGCTGGAAGCCGTCGCCGGTCTCCCAGGCGGCCACGCCGCCGGCCGCCGGTCCATCGATCCGAAGGAGCAACCGGCCGCCCGCCGCCCGCGCGGCGGCCGCGACGCCGGCCGCATCGAAGGTGAACCTCGTGACGTCGGCCACCTGCTGCTGGCGGATCGAGCTCGCGGCGACGCTCCCGCCCGAGTCGATCGTCTGCGCGCCGCGGGTGTCGTCGTAGTCGATGTTTGGCCAGCGCGCCTCGAGGCTCGCCGGCAGGATCGCGACGGAGTACTCGCCGAACGATCCGGCCCAGCGGCCGGTGCTCAGCTGCATGTCGAGCTCGACGGTCGCGACGTGAGCGCCGGCGGGGATCGCGGACAGGTCGAAGTCGAGCAGGCCGAAGTAGGTCGCCGTGCGGCTGCGCCCGGCGATCACCCGGCCGTCGGTCACGTCGACCGGCGAACCGCGATTGCTAGAGCGGACCCAGCCGGCGAAGCCCGGCGCGGTCTCGACCGACTCGAGCCGGCTCGGGACGACGGGCGGCTGCATGGGCGACTGGGCGGACGCGGTGCCCGGAGCGGCGATCGCGGCGAGCGCGGCGACGGCCAGACCGGGCAGAATCGAACGAAGACGCAGGTTCATCGAGCTTCTCCTCACTCCGAACGGCCTCGAGCCGGTGTCTCTTCCCGGATCTCGCGGGCTCGGGCCTGTAGGCGAGGGAACGCAGCCGCCGTGCCGTTCGCGCGGACGCCGAGCAGGCGACATAAGAGCTTCGGAATCAGTCGCTTGAGTTACCGGTGTCGTCCACGAAGAGTGCCTGAACATCCAGGCACCGCCCGGGAGACCGGCGACGCCGCCGACTACCCGAAGTCGACCGACCGGATTCCCAGCCGCTGCATGAGCTGCTGGAGCGAGGAGCGGCCCATCCCGGCGCGCTTCGCGGCGGCCGTGACGTTGCCGCCCGTCTCGCGGAGGAGGTGCTCGACGTAGACGCGCGCGAACTCGTCCTTCGCCCGACGCCACCGCGTCGACAGGATCGACTCGAGCGCCGCGGACGCCGGCGCCGCCCCCGACCCCGACCCCGTCGCGGCGCGCGCGTCGGGGATGACGGCCGCGCTCGGCGCCTCGGCCATCGCCTGGCGAATCGCCGAGACGCCGATCGCGTCCTTCTTCCCGGTCAGGGTGAACGCGCGATCGATCGTGTTGCGCAGCTCGCGCACGTTGCCCGGCCAGCTCGCCTGCTCGAGGAGGCGGAGCGCCGGCCGCCCGATCGACCAGGCCCGGCCGTCGCGGGCGCGGGCCTGCTCGAGGAAGTGCTCGACGAGGAGCGGCACATCGTCGCGGCGCTCCCGCAACGGCGGAAGCGAGACGTTCGCGACCGCGAGGCGATAGAAGAGATCCTCGCGGAATCGACCGGCCGCGACGAGCGATGGCAGGTCCCGGTTCGTCGCCGTGATCACGCGGGCGTTGCTCCGCTCGGTGCGCCGCCCCCCGATCACGCGGAACTCGCCGCTCTCGAGGACGCGCAGCAGCTTCGCCTGCACCTCCGGCGACAGCTCGCCGACCTCGTCGAGAAAGAGCGACCCGTCCCGGGCCTGCGCGAAGAGCCCCTCGCGGTCGGCGTCGGCCCCGGTGAACGCGCCGCGCCGGTGGCCGAAGAGAGCGCTCTCGAGGAGCGTCTCGGGGAGCGCCGCGCAGTTCTCGGCCACGAACGGCCCGCGCGACCGCGCGCTGCCGTCGTGGATCGCGCGGGCGACGAGCTCCTTCCCCGTCCCGCTCTCGCCGGTGATCAGCACCGGGAGCGTCGTCGGCCGGATCCGCGTCACGACCGCGGCGACCTGGGCCATGAGCTCGCTCCGACCGACGAGCCCGTCGATCGACGGCGCCGCATCGCCGTCATCGCCGGCCCCATCACGAGCCGCGACCAGGCGCTCCCGCGTCTCGCTGAGCTCGTGCTGCGTCTCGCGAAGCTCGTCCTGCGTCCGCGACGCGAGCGCCTCGGACCGCGCCCGCTCGCGCTCCGCCTCGACCCGGCGCCGCTCGGCGAGGGCGGCGCGCTCGGCGCTCGCCCGGGCGACCACCGCGAGGTCGGCGAGCGCCTCGGCGAGGCGCCGCTCCTCGTCGCCAAACGCGCCCGGGACGAGCCGGTTGTCGAGGTAGAGCGCCCCCTCGACGGCATCGTCGCGGCGAAGCGGCACGCAGAGGACCGCGCGCGCGCGCAGGTCGCGCAGGCTGCTGCTGGCGAGCGCGCCCCCCGCATCGCCGGCGCCCGCGCCCGCGAGCGCATCGACGAGAAGAACGGGCTCGCCGCTCTCGAGCACCGCCGCACAGACCCTCCGACTGACGCGGCGGGCCGACGGGTTGAGCGCCTCGCCGCCGAGGCCGCGGGCGACCTCGATCACGTCGCGGTTGCCGCGCCGGAGGACGAGGAAGCCGCGCTCCGCGCCGAGGACGTCGATCGCGGTGTCGAGGAGCCGCTCGAGCAGCCGATCGACGTCGTCCTCGGTCGCGAGCGCCCGGGCGAGCTCGACGAGCAGGGCGAGGCGATGGGCCGACCGGACCCCGTCGGCGTTGCCGCCACCGGAGACCGAACCGGGCGCGGCGCCCGGCGGCGGCGCCGATACCGCGGACGCCGCCGCGGGGGCCGGCGCCCGTGCCGGCAGCGCCGCGGTGCTCGTGCGCTGCGCGAGCCCGGCGATCCGACGCGCGATCGACGCGCGCCGCGGGTCCGCATCGTAGGCGCGCGCGTGCGGGCCGAGGCGCGTGGCGATCCTCGCGTGCTGACGGGCGGCCGCCTCGAACGCGCGGCGCGCCCCGTCGGCGTCGCCGCGGGCGGCCAGCGCGTCGCCGAGACCCGCCGCGACCAGCGCGAGCAGACGCGGGGCGCCGCGACGCCGGCGCGCGATCCGCGACGCGAGATCGGTCCCGCGCACGCCGAGCGCCGCCGCCGCCTCGGTCGCCAGCTCGACCCCGCGATCCGCGGCCCCGCCGCGCGCCTCGACCGCCGCGGCGAGCGCGGCCGCCTCGGCGAGCGCCTCGGCGCCCGCTCGCCCGAGCTCGGCGGCGCGCGTGCGCGCCTCGGCGAGGAGACGCCGGGCGGGCCCGAGCCGCTCGTCGTCGAGCGCGACGCGGGCGAGCGCGATCCGGGCGAGGACGCCGCCGCGCGCGTGCTCGGCCTGCTCGGCGATGCGGCGCGCCCGCTTCGCCGCGCGCCGAGCGCCCGCCGCGTCCCCGCGCAGCCGCGCGAGCTCCGCCCGATGGAGCGAGAGCCAGAGCTCGAGACCCGCATCCGATGCGTCCTCGACGAGCGGCGCCGACGCGCGGAGCGCCTGACGCGCCCGCGGCAGCCGACCGATCTCGAGGAGCGCCCCCGCCTCGGCGAGGGCCGCCCACGCCGCGGTCGAGCCGAGATCGCCCCCGCCCTCCCCCGCAGCCTCGGCGGCCGCCCGGGCGCGGCGCGCCCAGAGCAACGCGGCCCGGAGCCGGCCGTCGTCGGCGAGGAGGGTCGCCAGGCTGCTCGCCGCCTCGGCGGCCGCGCGGGCGTCGCCGAGCCGCTCGTGGAGGGCGCGCGCCTCGCGGAGGAGGCGACGCGCGCGCCGCCGGTCGCCGCGCCCGGCCAGGACGGCGGCCGTGTTGTTGATCGCGCGGGCGAGCTGCGCCGGCTCGCCGACCTCGCGGAGCAGCGCCACGCTGCGCTCGAGGTGAACGAGCGCCTCGCGCTCCTCGCCCGTCCGGAGGAGCGCAGCGCCGAGGTTCGTCAGCACGACCGGCACGTCCGCCTCGAGGCCCGCCCGCTCGGCGCTCGCGAGCGACTCGCGGAACGCGCTGGCGGCCTCGCCGAAGCGACCGGCGCCGAGGTGGACGAGACCGCGGGCGCACAGCGCGAGCGCCCGGGGACGGCCATCGCGAGCGGCGGCCTCGGATGCGAGGACGACGTCGGCCGTCTCGAGGGCGCGGTCGCCCTCGCCGCGCGCGTAGCGCGCGAACGCGACCCGAAGCCGCCCCTCCGCCTCCTCGAGCCGCGCCTCGGCGAGGAGCGGCCCGGGCAGGCCGGCCGCCTCATCGGAGAGGAGCGCGGCGAGGGCGCGCGCCCCCTCCTCGAGCGCCTCGAGGGCGCGGTCTCCCTCGCCGCGTCGCTCGTGGACGAGCCCGAGGCGTCGGCACGTCCGCGCGAGCGCGACCACGGAGCGGCCGGCGAGCGGCGCCGGGAGCGCCCGGTCGACGGCCCGCGCCCGCAGCCGCGCGCGCGCGTCCTCGAGCCGCTCGAGGGCATCGCCCGTCCGCCCGGTGACGGCCGCGACGAACCCGCCCTCCTCGCGCGCCGCCGCGGCGACCGCCGGATCGTCGGTCGCCGCCGCGATCGCGTCGTAGAGCGGCCCGGCCTCGGCGTAGGCGAACCGCGCGACCAGGGCGCGCGCCGCGATCAGGGCGCGCGGCGCGGCCCGGCGGCGCTGCTCGTCGCCGACGGCCGGGAGCTGCGCGGCGACCTCGCCGGCGGCCCGGGTCCCGAAGGCGGGCGGCGGATCATCGAGCGAGTCCGGCGGCTCGAACGATCGGAGCGCCTCGGCCAGCCACGCCGCGGCGACCGCGCCCGCGTCGAGCCGCTCGAGCGCCCGCGCGCCGAGCGCCGGAACCGTCTGCCGAACGCGTCGCGCCCCGTCGTCGTCGTCGATGACGAGCAGCCCGCGACCGAGCAGCGAAGCGAGCGCAGGCGTGGGATCGACGTCGAGGACGGCGGTCGCGACCCGCTCGACGGCGCCGAGCGGTGCGCCGGTTCGCGCCGCGTGGACGAGGCCGAGGACGGCGACCGCCGATGCGCCGAGCGCCTCGAGCCGGGTGTCGAGCGACGCCTCGAGGGCATCGTCGCCCTCGGCGCCGTGCGCCCGGGCCGTCGCGACGAGGAGCGCCGGGACGCCCCCGGCCGCGCGCCGCGCCGACTCGAGCGCGGCGTCGTCGCCGAGGCCGAGGCCCCGAAGCAACCGGGCGGCCTCGGCGTCGCCGAGGCGCTCGAGGGCGAGCGGGACGACCCGACCGGCGCCCAGGCGCCGCGTCAGGGCATCGACACCATCGGAGGGCACGCCGACGAGGACGAAGCCGACACGCTCCCCCGCGAGCGCGGCGACGAGGTCGTACGCCGCGTCGGACAGGGCGCCGGCGTCATCGACGACGACGACGAACCGACCCGGCGCCGCGCGGACGAGGCGGACGAGCCGCTCGATCGCCGGGGCCCGAGCCTTCTCGGCGCCGGGCGCCGGCGCGGCGGCGGCGCCGTCGTCGGCCAGGGCGGCGATCGCCGCGCGCATCCGCCCGGCGAGGGCCGGGTCGGCGAGCGTCGCGACGCGCTCGGCGAGGCGCGTCAGGATCGCGGACGGCTCACGCTCCCGCGCCGCTCGAACGAGAACGCCCCGCGCGCCGCCGACGGCGACCCTCGCGAGCAGCTCGCCCGCGAGGCGCGACTTGCCGAAGCCCGGGCCCGCGGTGATGAGCACGGTCGCGCCGTCGAGCGCGTCGAGGGCGGAGGCGATCAGGCGCTCGCGCCCGACGAACGGCGGCTCGAGCGGCGCCGCCGACGCGGCCGACCCGGCCTCCTCGAACGCGCCCACGCCGGTGTCGACCCCGGCGCCGAGCTCGGGGAGCGCCAGCAGCGCCGTCATCGCGGCGGCGGCGCCCTCGAAGCGATCGGCCGGGTCCTTCGCGAGCAGCCGGAGGATGAGCTCGTCGATCGCGGTCCGCACGGCGTCGGTCGCGCCGCTCGCGGCGAGCGGCGCATCGGCCGCGCCGCGCTCCGACGGACGGCGCGGGGGCGCGTCGAGGTGGAGGCGCAGCACCTCGCCGACGGACGATGCCAGGAACGGAGGCTCGCCGGTGAGGCACTCGTAGAGGAGCGCGCCGGCCGAGTAGAGATCCGCCCGTCGATCGAACGGACCGCCGACGATCCGCTCGGGAGCGACGTAGAGCGGCGTCCCGGCGGCGGCGCCGGGCTCGGCCTCGTCCGCGTCGCCGGTCGTGGCGAGGCGGTCGAGCCAGCCGGTGAGGCCGCGCTCGCGGCCGACGAGGCCGAGGTCGATCAGCGTCGCGATCGCGCGACCGGCGCCGTCGCGGCCGACGAGCAGGTTCGCCGGCTTCAGGTCGCCGTGGACGAAGCCGGCCGCGTGCATGGCGGCCAGCGCATCGAAGAGTCGGGCCGCGACCGCGACGACGTCGCCGAGCGAGGCGCCGCGAAGGGCCGTGACCGCATCGGCGCCTTCGACCAGGTCGAGGGTCAGGTAGGTCCGGCCCGCCCGGTCGCCGCGCGCGACGACGGCGAGGTCATGCGCGCCGACGATCGCGGGATGACGAAACGTCCGCGTCGCGGCGAACTCGAGTCGGAGACGTCGCGAGAGCTCGGGATCGTCGAGAGCGGCGATCTTGAGGGCGAGGACGCGGCCGCCCTCCTGCTCGTCGACGACGCGGAGGACCTCGCTGCTGGCGGTGGCGCCGAGCCGGGAGACGACGCGGTAGCGTCCGTCGATGAGCTCGCCGCCCCCATCGGGCGTGGCGGAGGGCGGGGACATGGCGGCGCCATGCTACCGCGGACGGCCCGGGAGGTCACCGACTCCAGCCGCGACGAACGCGTCGCACCGACACGCCCACCGTGGTCTGGGGGGGCCCCCTCATTGCATTGTCGCACGGCCGAGATGCGTCCGGAAGTCCGGGTCGCGGCGACCAGGACACCATGGCGTGCGGCTCAGGGGACGGCGCGGCGGCGACCTACAATGCGGCCCGAGCCGGTCTGGTCACCGGTTGGATCGGGATAGTGAGCCGTGCGGACCAACTCGACGTCACGCTCGAGCTCGTGTCCCGCTTCGACATCCCATCGCACTGTTCCGCGAAGCGAGAGGTCCTGATCGACGGTGATCGACGAGAAGACCTCACGCCAATCGATCTCGACGGCGAGGTCGACGACGATCCGTCCCTCGACGTCGGCGATACGCTCCACCCGGGCCCGCGCCGTTGCGCGGTCGATCGTCCAACGTCGGCTCTCGAAGTAGCTGGGCATGGAGTGCTCGTTCGTGATCCAGTCCTCGTGCTCGACCTCCCACTCGTCGCCGACCGCGACCGGTCTCGGGCGACCCGGAAGGTAGAGAGCCGGTCGAACGAACCTGCTGATGAGTGGGAGGAGGGCGACGATGTGCTCCTCCCACCCCGCGGGCTCGAGCTCACCCGATCCGCGGACAGTGATGGCCTTCCCCGTGAAGCTGAAGGTCCGATCTCCCCACCAGAGGGAGTCGGAGTGAACGCGCGTATCCTCCGAGATGGCAATCTCGACGGTATGGGGAATGCCGCCGTTCGCCTCGACCACTCGGCCCCGTCCGCGCAGGATCAGCTGCGAGCGCTGGTCGGCCGTGACCGTGAGCTCCTCGAAGTCGAAGACGTCCCCGCGCTTGGCGCCCGGAACGAGGAAGACCTGGTCGGTCTCCGAGGTCGTGCCTGCCGGCAGGGCGGCCAGCCTCAGGACCACCGGCGTGCCGGAGCAGCCCGTGAGGGACCCCAGCATCGTCGCCAGGAGCGCGAGGGCGATCTCCTTCCCGCGCTCCGCCCGGCTCACCGCAGCGCGCCGCGCAGGACGAAGCCCGCCCACGCCTTCGGCGCGGCGTCGCGCCTCGACGCGATCGCCTCGCGGAGCGCGGCGGCGACCTTCTCGGCGCGCGGCGCGACGTACTTCGGGTCGTCGGGCTCGCCGGCATTGTCTCCGCCGCCGGCGACCTCGTTCGTCAGGACCGCGTCGTGGAGCGACTCGAGGAGCGCGATCCGGTCCTTTTCGTCGGCGACCCAGAGGCTCGCCACGATCGCGCGCGCGCCGGCCGCCTGGAACGCGCCCAGCAGCTCGCCGTGGCGGCGACCGCTCGCGGCGGTCGCATCGCCGACGTCGGCGGCGGAGAGGACGACCAGCTCGGCCGTGTCGAGGTCGAGGCGGGCGACGTCCTCCGCGGCGAGCATCCCCTCGTCGGTCCGCCCGCCCTCGCCGGTCCGCGCGCCGGCCAGGACGATCCCGCTCGCGACGAACGGGTCGAAGCCACGGCGGTCGCGCTCGCCCGCCGCGACGATCGGCTGCTCGCCCGCCGAGCGCCCCGTCACCGCCGGAGCGATCGGGAGCTCGCGCCGGACGACGCCGGGCGCGGCGATGTGCACCACCCGCCGGCGCGTGGGGAGCCGTCGCGTCATCGCCTCGGTCGCGTAGGGCCCGGTCAGGGCCACCACCAGCTCCTTGCCGAGGTGACGCGCGAGGACGGCCCGGACGGCGGCGAGCTCGTCGTCGACGGCGACGATCGGCGCCTCGCGATCGACCGGGGCGCGCATCCCGCCGAGCGGCACGATCTCGCGCTGATTCTTGACGAGGAGCTTCCCGATCTGCGGCTCGTCGGGCGGCACCGCATGCTCCGACCTCTCGAGGTCGGGGGCGCCGAGGAGCAGCGCGCCCTCGGCCCCGGGCACCGCCGAGCTCCAGGGCACCAGCTCGTGGGCGCTTCCGAGCCGCGCGAGCGTCCGCTCGTCGCCGAGCACCCGATCGCCGTCCTCGCCCGCAGGCAGGGCGCCGAACGGGATCGCGCCGAGCGCGCCATCGAGGACGAGGTAGAGGACGCGCGCCCCGCCGACATCCTCGCCGAGCGGGTCGATGACCGCGCCCGCTACCGCGAGCCCGGCCTCGCGGAACGCCGGGTCCGCCGAGCTCGTCGCCGTGAGCAGCGCGTCCCGGAAGCGCGCGACGGCGGCGTCGATGTCGACGGCGGCGCCCAGCTCGACCCGGCGCGGCGCGGCGCCCGCCGCGAGCACCCACGCCGTGTAGCGACCCGCGTAGTGACGGTAGTGGACCAGCGCCTCGCCCTCGACGAGCGCGTCACGCCCGGCCTCCCAGCCGAGGTCGATCCGCGCGCGAGACTCGGCGTACCGCGGGACCGTCGCGACGATCTGCTCGGCGATCCCGTCGCGGATGCTCTGCTCGCTCACGATCGTCGCGGTGCGGGCCTCCCCCGCCTCGCCGCCGCCCGGCTCGAGGACGCGGCGCGCGAGCCGCACGCGCGAGGCATCGAGCTCGAAGTAGAGGCGCTTGGTGCGCGCCGCCCCGCGACGTCGCACGACCTCGTCGCTGGCGAGGATCCGCGGCCGGAGCCGCGCCGATCGGTGGACGTCCTCGTAGGCATCGATGTCGGTGCCGGCGGTGGCGAGCAGCCACTCGTCGAGCGCCCAGTCGAGGGTGCCGTTCGCCGCGAAGACGTCGAACCGGTCACCGCCGAGCGTCTGGACGAGCAGCTCCCGGGCGGCCGGGACCGCATCGCGCAGGAGCGTCCGGGCGCGGTCGAGTTCGCCCGCTCGTCGAAGCGTGCTCGCCAGCGCAACCCGCCCGCGGACCTCGAGCGGGTGCCCCGCCCCGACGCCCTCGACGAGGAGGTCGCGGGCCCGCTCCGCGTGCTTCACCGCTCCCGCGCCGTCGTCCTGGGCGACCCGCGCCCGGGCGAGCCCCCAGAGCGCTTCGGCGTGCGCGACGGCGCGCGCCTCGGGGCCGCCGTCCTCGGCCCGGGCGGCGATCGCGGCCGACGCCTCGAAGCGAGCCTCGGCCTCGGCCGGCTTGCTCCGCGACAGCAGGAGCTCGCCGAGGCGGCGCGACGCGTCCGCGACGGCGTCGAGGTCGCCCCCCTTCTCGGTGATCGAGAGCGCCCGCGCGAGGACCGGCTCGGCGTCGGCCGCCTCACCCGCGTCCTCGTGGACCCAGGCGAGGTTGGCGAGGACCGGCGCGAGGTCGGCGTGGTCGGGAGCGAGCCCCTTCTCCATCAGGGCGAGCGAACGCTCGAGAAGCTCGCGCGCCGGCTCGAGGTCGCCGCGGGCCCGCGCGATCGCGCCCGCGTTGTTCAGGAGACGGGCGACCGTCGCGTGCTCCTTGCCGAGCACCTCGCCGAAGATCTCGAGAGCCCGCTGCGCGAGCACCGACGCCCGGTCGTAGTCGCCTCGGCGACGGTAGAGCGCCGCGACGCGCGCGCACGTCTTGGCGACGGCGACGTGGACGCCGAGCGCCTTGGTCTGGTGCTGGACGACGGCCTCCCAGGTCCGCAGCGCCACCTCGTCCTCGCCCTGGAGGTCGAGGATCCGGGCGCGGATCTCGAGGGCGCGCGCGAACTGGTTCTGCTTGCCCCGCCGGAGCGTCTTGTCCTTCTGGACCTGCTCGTTCTCGACGACCTTCGCCAGGACGTTGATCGATCGGTCGCTCGCGCGGCGCGCGTCGGCGATCCGACCGACCGCCACGTAGGCGCCGGCGAGGTTGTTGGCGACGATCGCCGAGAGCTCGTGCTCGTCGCCGTGCACCCGCTGGTAGAGGACGAGGGCGCGCTCGAGCATCTCGACGGACTCGTCGAGGTCCCCGCGATCGCGATGAACGGCGGCGAGCCCGTTGAGGCACGAGCCGACGCGGTCGGCCGCCACCCGCTTCGCCGTCTCGTAGATGCCGAGCGCCCGGCGGTAGGCCTTCGTCGCGCCGTCGAGCTCTCCCTGCCGATGGAGGATCCGGGCGAGGCCGAGGAGGCTGTCCGCGATGCGTCCATCCTCGGCGCCGAGCACCTTCTCCTTGATCTCGACCGCCTCCTCGGCGGAGGCGCGCGCCTCGACGAGCTCCTTCCGCCGGAAGTGGTCGTTCGCCTTCCGGTCGAGCTCCTCGGCGCGCTCGAGCGACGTCGCCTTGGTGGTCGCGGCCGGGTCGTCGCTCGCGCGCGGGGGCTCGTCGTCGCCCTGGCGGGCGAGGGCGGGCGCGCCCGAGACGACGCCGAGACCGACGGCGAGCGCGACGACGGTCACGGCGCGCGCCAGGGTGGCACTCGGGAGCGGGCAATGATGGATGGGGACGATGATGCGCATCGGACGGCGGTCTCCTCGAAGCGAAGCGGACCACCTTGTCGAGATGGGGGAGCGGGGTCAAGCCCCGGCCGGCATCGCCGCGGAGGCCCCCGCAAGCGCCCCCGGAAGCGCCCCCGGAAGCGCCCCCGGAGGCGCCCCCGGAGAGCGCCCGCGAGCCGGCCCGATCAGCGCGGCGGCCCGAACGTCGCCATCGCCGACCACCGCCGAGGCGGCTCCCCGGCGCGCCGCCCCCGCGCGGCCGCCCGGCGAACCGCCTCGCCCGGCGACGTCTCGCCGGGTGCGAGGACGCCCTCGTAGAGAGCGGCGACCGCGCCGTGGGTCTCGTCGCCGTCCGGCCAGAGCCGCACCGCGACCGTCCGCGCTCCCGCCTCGCGGAGCGCCCGGACGAACGCCAGCAGCCCCTCGCCGCGTCGGGCGAGGTCGGCGGCGCGCCGCGCGGGGTCCGCGCCCTCGACGCCGCGCCCGCTCCCCGGCGGCTCGAACGCGACGACGATGACCTCCGCGCCCTCGAGATCGAGCGATGAAGCCTCGCGTCCGGTGAGGACGCCGTCGCCGCCGGGCACCGGCCCGTCGTGATTCGCGCCCGCGAGCGCGACGCCCACGAGGTCGGAGAGCTCCAGCCTCGTCGCGACGAGGCCCTCGGCGTCGAGCTCGTCGCCCGAGACGACGGCCCGATCGATCCGGACGAACGCACGAGCGCCGAGGTGGACGAAGCGTCGCCCGGGCGCGAGTCGCCGCAGGACGGCCTCGGTCGCCTGGGCGCCCTCGAGGGCGACGACGACCTCGTCGGGAGCGCCCGCCTCGAGGGCGGCGGCGGCCCGCGCGAGCGCCGCGCTCCCCGACGGCCAGGGCTCGAAGCGCCGCCCCCACGCGGGACGAACGGTCGTCGGCGACGGCCCCCGACCGAGGAGGCGCGGGCCGCCGACGGCGACCGCCTCGACCGCGGCGTCGGCGTCGATCCCGCCCATGAGGAGCGCGCCCTCC
This sequence comes from Planctomycetota bacterium, assembly GCA_029260755.1. Lineage (GTDB taxonomy): Bacteria > Planctomycetota > J058 > J058 > JAJDCQ01 > JAJDCQ01. Next base: position 29,597 of record JAJDCQ010000094.1, read on the forward strand.
CCGCGGATCCACGGCCAGGCGGGCGCGACGAGATCCTCCGCCGTGCTCAACAGCGACACGCGGAGGGGACCGTCGATGAGCGCGCCCTCCCCGTCGGACGCGGGGAGCGCCGCCCACGGAATGGTCGCGAGGACGCCGCCCGGGACGACGTGGAGCGCGCCGACGCCCTCCCCCTCGATCGGCCCGAGGACGAGACGCGCGAGACGAGCGCCGGTCGCGCGCGCTCGCGAATCGTCGGGACCGACGGCGGCCAGAACAGCGTCGACGAAGCGGGCGGCGGCGGCGTCGACCTCGGCCGCCGCGCCGAGGTCGACGTGGGTGACCGGCCCCGCGGGTCGGACGAGCCAGCCGTGGTAGCGCCCGCCCGCGCGGACGATGTCGTAGAGCGCCTCGCCGTCGATGAGCGCCGCGCGGAGATCGGCCGGACCGACCCGGCCCGGCTCGGCGACGAAGCCGGCCACCCGCCGCTCGAGCTCGACGGCGAGCCCGTCGCATCGATCGAGGTCGCCGCGGCGCGCCTCGACCGCGGGCTCGTCGCTCACGATCAGCGAGCCGAGGGCGCGGGCGGCCCGGCGACGCCCCCGGTCGAGCTCGGCGAAGAGGCTGTCGGCGTCGCCGCCCGCCCGCCCGACGGCGCGACGCTGGCGCTCCCCATGGTCGGCGAGCGTCGCCCGGACGCGGAGGACGTCGCCGTAGAGCGCGGCGCGCGCGTCGGCGTCGCCGGCGGAGGCGAGCTCGCCGGCCCGGGCGAGGCGCGCCGCGAGCGCCGCCCGCAGAACGCCGGCGAGCCGCGCCGCATCGGCCGGAGCCGCACCGGCGCGAAGCCCGCGCGCCTGGCGGAGCGCCGTCTCGAAGACGGACTCCTCGAGGCGACGCGCCTCGGGCGCTGCGCCGTGGTCCCGCAGCGTCTCCGCGTGGACGAGGCGCCCGGCGAGCGTCGCCGGGTGATCGGCGCCCAGGCTCGCGCCGAGCGATGCGACGGCGCGGTCGGCGAGGTCGACCGCGTCGGCGTCGCCGCTCCGGAGGCGGGCGAGGCGGAGGAGCACCTCGGCGAAGAGCGGATCGCGCGCGCCGCGGACGTGGTCGATGATCGCGAGGCTGCGCTCGAGGATCGCGGCGGCCACCTCGGTCTCGCCCATCGCCGCGCGCGCGCGGGCGAGGACGACGAGCGCCTCGGCGAGCGCCTCCTCCTCGCCGTCGCGCTCGAGCGCGAGGCGGGCCGTCTCGGCGCGGCGGACCGCGACCTCGGCGTGGCCGGCGGCGAGGTCGACCCGGGCGAGGTCGACGAGGCAGCGGGCCGTGCTCGGGTGGTCCGCGCCAAGGTGCGCCTGCCGGATCGCGAGGGCGTCTTCCCCGAGGCGCCGGGCGGTCCTCTCGTCGCCGAGGCGCGCGGCGACGCGCGCGGCCCGGGCCGTGGTGATCGCGACGTCGGGATGGTCGGCGCCGAGGCGGTCGCTCAGGATGCCGCGCGCCCGGAGGAGCGCGGTGAGCGCCCGATCGCCCTCGCCGAGGAGGCCCAGGATGGCGGCGAGCTCCTCCAGGGCGAAGGCGACCTCCAGGTGGGTCGGCCCGAGCCCGCGCTCGCGGATCGAGAGGGCGCGCTCGGCGAGGAAGCGCGCCTCGTCGAGCTCGTCGCCCGCGCGCAGCACCTGGGCGAGCGCCGAGAGGCACCGGGCGACCTCGGGGTGATCCGGGCCGAACGCGCGCACCCGGATCGCGAGGGCGTGCTCGAGGTGGCGACGGGCGTCGTCCGGGCGCCCGCTCGCCCGGGCGAGCCCGGCGAGATGCACCAGGCTCTGCGCGACGAGCGGATGATCCGCGCCGAGCGACGCCCGCGCGATCGCGAGCGCCCGCTCGTGGACGTCGCGAGCCGCTTCGTGCTCTCCGGTCGCCGTGAGGACGACGCCGAGCTGTCCGAGCGCCTCGGCGACCTCGGGATGCTCGGGTCCGCGCTGCGCCTCGCGGAGCGCGACGTCCCGCTCGAGGAGCCCCCGGGCGCGAGCGAGGGCGCCGGTGTGACGCAGCGCCCGACTCAGCCCCTCGAGGCTCGCCAGGAGGCGCGGGTCGTCGGGCCCGAACGCGTCCTCGCGAAGGGTGAGCGCCTCCTCGGCGAGCGGGACGGCGTCCGCGAACCGGCCCGACGCGGAGAGGGCGACGACCTGTCGGTCGAGCTCGTCGGCCTTCGCCAGCGCCGCGCGGCGGCGAACGCCCGAGTCGTCCGGCGCCGGCCGGACGGGTGCGCCGACGCACCCGACCGCCACGAGGACGGTCCCGACGAGGGCGCTCGACGCGGAAACCAGAGGGAGCCAGGCGGTGAAGCGACGCATGGAGGATCCCGACAGGGTACGCGCGAGGGCGCCGCGCGAGAAGAGCCGAGCCCGACCGGGCCTCCCGATCGTCGCGGCGAGACCCTATCCTCGCGGCCCCCCGAGGAGGTTCCGATGATCTCGACCGTCGCGTTCGCATCGATCCCCGACCGACCGATCCTCGCCCTGGCCCTCGCTGCGACGGTGGTCTGCGTGCTCGCCGGATGTGCGGCGACCGAGGCGCTCGGCCTGCTCGATCGGGTGCGGAGCTACCCGACGACGATCTTCGCCGACGCCGCCGGAGAGGTGCGCGCCGTCCACACCGGCTTCGCCGGCCCCGCGACCGGCGAGGCGCACGCGGCGCTCCGCGCCCGCTTCGAGGCGATCATCGAGGAGCTGCTCGCGGAGTGACCGGCGCTACCAGACGGTTCGGACGTGGGGATACGACCTCAGCCGCGCGTCGCGCGTCACGATCGACACGTCGAGATCGCGCGCGGTCGCGACGATGATCTGGTCGGCCGGGTCGTCGTGGAACGGGCGTGGCAGCTGGGTGCTCGCGACGGCGATCGTCGGCGACAGCGGCACGAGCGCGACGCCGGGACGACCGAGGGCCAGATCGATCCAGTCCTTGACGGCGACCGAGAGCCCGAGCCGACCGCGCTCGACGAGCTTGGCCGCCTCCCAGCACGAGATCGCGCTGACGAGCGCCGTCTCCCCGTCGTCGGTGAGGGCGTCGATCACCCGACGGGCCCGCTTCGACAGCCGCGCCGGCTGCGCGTTCCACCAGATCCACGCGTGGGTGTCGAGGAGCAAGCTCAGCGCATCGCCTCCCACTCGGAGGCCTCGACCGCCGGCGAGACGATGTCGTCCTCGTGGAGGATGGTGCCGAGAAGCGGGTTGGCGTCGTCGACCTCGAGATCGGGAGGCGCCACGACCAGGACGACGGGCTGACCCCGGCGGGTGACGAGGAGCGGCTGACGCGTCCTCCGCACCTCCTCGATCAGGTGGGTGCAGCGAGCCTTGAACTCCGCGACCCCGACGGTCCGGCGGGTGGTCGATGCGGACATGGCGCTCCTCGATGACGGGCGATCGATATGACTACAATGAAATGACTATAGTCATCAATGAGTCACCCATCAAGAGTCGGCGAGAGCGGAGCCCGGAGCGATGACGAGGGCGTGATGCACGACCCGCTCGGGCACCGCGAGCCGGAGGAGCGCCAGCCCGACGCCCGCCTGGCCGAGCCCGACGCCGACGCCGGGCGGCGGCGTCTCGGCGGGGAAGACGAGTCGGTCGTGGCCGTCGCGCTTGCCCCGCGGGAGCAGGTGGACGCGGGCGAGCTCGCGCGCTCGGTCGAGGTGGCGGCGCTCGCCGGTGACGAGACCCGCCTCGATGAACGCCTCGATCAGCCCCGCGACCCCGTGGCACTGACCGGCGGCCCGCACCGTCCGCGTCGTGAGGAAGTGGTCGGTCGCGGCGAGGGCGTCGTCGGCCGCCGCGCGCCAGCGGGGACGCTGCTCCTCATCGAGGCGGGCGGCGTGGAGGAGCGCGATCGCGATCCCGGCCGCGCCGTGACACCAGTAGGTGATGGTGCGGCTCCGCGGATCGTCGTGGATCGGGTAGACGGTGCCGCCGAAGCGATCGACGTCGGTCGTCCCGCGCTCGAGGACGAACGCGAGCCCGGCCCGGCCGAGGGCAGCGAAGCGCTCCTCGCCCGTCGCCACGGCGAGCTCGAGAAGGGCGTAGGCGATCCCGGCCGGGCCGTGGCTCAGCCCGACGTAGACGGTCGGATCCTCGAGGCCGCCGAGCGGGCTCATCTTGCCCCAGCGCCAGAACCGCCCCGAGCGATCGGGGCGCTGAAGCGCCGAACGCTCGAGCTGCTCGCCGCAGGCTTCGGCCGCCGCCAGCGCGGCCGGGTGACCGGTCAGCGAGTGCGTCGAGAGCCAGGTCACGATCGCGCCGGCCGCCCCGTAGAAGAGCTCGTTCGCCGTCGTCCGGCCGCGGGCGAGGAGCGCGTCGAGCCCGACCGCCACGCGCCGCCGCGCATCCTCGTCGTCGGGGCGGAGCCGGGCGAGCGCCGCCTCGACCCAGAGCAGCCCGCCCTCGCCGCACATCGCGGCCGGGGTCACCCACGCTCGCTCGAGCGCCGACCTCCACGCCTCCGCGAGCGCCCGGCGCGCGAGGGCGCCGTGCGACGCCGAGCGGTCGACATCGAGGGCGGCGAGCGTCCCGAGGAACAGGGCGACGCCCGCCTGACCCGAGTAGATGTCCGCGGGGTAGCAGGAGCGCCCGTCCTGACCGACGTGAGGCCAGCGAGGACCCGCCCGCTCGTCCCCCTCGACGTGGGCGGCGACCGTCGCGGCGAGGTCGCGGGCCGCGTCGAGAAACGGCGCGCCGTCGCCATCCGTCACCGGCGCGGCCCGATCGGTCCGCGACCCACCACGTCAGGCGACCAGGATGACCTCATCATCATCACGATGAAGCTTCTCCACGAGCGCCGCTCGTCGATCGAGGACGGCGCGCTGGTTGATGTAGCCCTTGTCGGTGATCTCGTTCGCGTCGATCGATGGCGGCTCGGCGAGCAGGAGCGCGCGCGCGATCCGCTCGCTGTTGAGCGGGTGGGACGCCGCGTAGGCGCCGAGCGCGGTCGCGACGTGGTCGCGGACCTCGGGCCGCGCGATCAGATCGGCGAGCGGCGCGTCGGCCGGCGCGTCGGGGCAGACGGCGCGGAGACCGGCCGGGCTCGGGAAGATGAGCAGCCCGAGGGCGTCGCCGTCGTGCCCGGTCACCACCGCGTCCGCCGCGACCGGGGAGAGCGCCGCGACGGCGGCGACGCGGACGTTGCCGACGTTCACCCACGTGCCGCTCGCGAGCTTGAAGTTCTCGGCGGTGCGGCCGTCGAAGACGAGGCCGCGCTCGGGGGCGGCCTCGTCCTCGAGGCGACCGGCGTCGCCCATCCTCAGGAACCCCTCGTCGTCGAACGGCGGGGTCGCTCCGTCCTCGGCGCGCCAGTAGCCGGGCGTCACGTTCGGGCCGCGGACGCGGAGCTCGTCCTTGCCGCTCGCCGGGTCGGGGACGAGGGCCACCTCGGTCCCGGGCGCCGGCAGCCCGATCACGCCGGCGCGGTCGATCGGGAAGTGGACCGTCGTCGCCATCGGCGCCGTCTCGGTCGAGCCCCAGGCGCTCATCATCAAGATGCGTCGACCCCGGGACGCGACGGCGAGCGTCTCGAGCCGCTCCCACGAGCTCTGCGGCAGGGCCGCCCCGGCGTAGAAGATCGCGTCGAGATCGGCGAAGAAGCGATCACGGAGCGCCGCGTCGTCCTCGAGGAACGGCAGGAGCGCGTCGAAGCCGCGCGGGACGTTGAAGTAGATCGTGGGCGAGACCTCGCGAAGGTTCGCCGCGGTCGTCTCGATCATGCCGGGGAGCGGCTTCCCACCATCGATGTGGAGCGTCCCCCCGTTCCGGAGGACGAGCCCGACGTTGTGGTTCGCGCCGAACGTGTGGCTCCACGGGAGCCAGTCGAGCAGCACCGGCGGCCGATCCTCGAGGAACGGCCAGCAGCGGGCGATCGCCTCCTGGTTGCTCGTCAGCATCCGGTGGGTGTTGATCACCCCCTTGGGGGTCCCGGTCGAGCCCGACGTGAAGAGGATCTTCGCGACGCTGTCGGGGCCGGTCGCGGCGAAGGCCGCGGCGACCGCGTCGGTCGGCGCCGTCGCCAGGAGCTCGGCGAACGGCGTCGCTCCCGCTCCCTGGCCCGCGTTCGACGAGACGACGCGCTCGACGCTCGGGCGATCGATCGCCGCGAGCGCGGCCGCGAACGGCCCGGGGTCCGCGACGTAGATGAGGCCCGGGTCGACCCGCTCGATCACGTGCCGGAGCCGCGCGTGGTCCGAGGAGACGAGCGAGTAGGCGGGCGAGATCGGCGCGACGGGGATGCCGACCTGGAGCGCGCCGAGGGTGAGGAGGGCGTGGTCGATCCCGTTGCCCGAGAGGACCGCGACCGGACGTTCGGCGCCGAGGCCGCGCGCGAGGAGCGCGGCGGAGATCGCGTCGGCCGACCGCGCCGCGTCGGCGTAGCTCACCCTCCGCCACCCGTCCGCGCCGGCGCGCTCGGCGAGCGCGGTTCGCCCGGGCGCGTCGGCGGCCCAGCGCCGGAGCCAGAGGCCGGCCTGCGCCGGCACCTCGCCGAGCGGGGTCGGGCTGCGGAGCACCCTCGCCCCATCGGCGCGCCGCTCGACCTCGACCCGGGCGGGCGCGAGGCGGGGGAGCTTCATCGGTATCCTCAACGTCGACGCCCCTCGCGGAGCGCCTTCCATCGAGGGTCCTCGCGGAACTTCGCGAAGTCCTCGTGGTCGAGCTCCTCGCGCCGCATCCCGGCGCCGATCGCCTCCTCGAGCGCCTCGAACATGGGCGCCTGCGCGTCGAGGCGCTTCAGCAGCCGCGCGAGGAGGAAGAACCCGCCCGGGTCGTTCGGGGCGAGCTCCGCCCGCCGACGCCAGTCGGTGACCGCCATCGCCGACTGCTCGAGGCGCTGGAGCACCGTCCCGCGCTGGTCGAGCGCCCACACATCGCGCGGGTTCTGGATGAGCAGGCGCGAGAGGCCGACCCAGGCTCGATGGAGCCCCGCGTGATCCGCCGCGCCCTGGACGAGCGGCTCGACGTCGGCGCGGCGGGCGCGCGGCGGTGCGGGGGGGCCGGCGGGGGGGGCGCCGGGCGGCGCCCCCAGCACCCGCCGCGGCGCGCGCCCCGCGGGGGGGGGGGGGCGGGTGGGGG
>JAJDCQ010000095.1 GCA_029260755.1 Planctomycetota bacterium
CCCAACTGCCTCGACCGGACACCTGACCCCCTTGCCTCCCGAGAACTGCAAGCGAAGGCTGAGCATTGGCTTCTAGGACGCGCCCGTCCTGGGGAACTGGACGATTGACCGCCGCGATGACCGGGATTGGTCTCCTGGCAACTGGTTGTGCAGCTGTCAGTGGCGGTGATACCAACCCAGGCCGACACGAGTTGGCACGGCTCATTCGCGCCGACAGTCCTACCCTCGCAGACCTACTATCCGTGGAGGACGACAGAGCCGTTTCTCTGAGGACGGTGCAGCGCCCGTATCTTCGCCAGGGACGGCTGTGTGTCGGAGAGGCCTATGGTGGCTCGCATAGGCTACCATTGGCGATTGGCCTGGTGGGCTCAGATGCCGAGTTGCTATTCGACGCACCGAGCTTTCGCGCGTTTATCCAAAGAGCCGGAGTGGACTTCTCAGTCGAGTCGAACAGGGTCGAGTATGCGCGCGACTGCGTCGCGTTGACTGTGGCGATGGGTGGAGTCTGGGTTGTCGAGAGCGTCGGTGACGTCGAGGCTCGTTGGATCGATTCTCGACGAGCCGAGCTCGAAGCGTTCAAGAGCGAGTATCGGCATGTGATTCGCTCACCCACCGCCACTCCGGACGATCCCTGGAGAGTGACTCTATTTGGAATTCACAAAGGTGGACTCTATCGATTCGTTGTACAACTATCACGAGATGGTGAGAATCAGATTGAGCCCGAGTTGCTTGGTGCGGCATACGCGAGGTTTCACTTTGTTTCTGACATTCTCCCTCGAACAAACTGAGGCCAGATTCCATGAGCGCTGGCGAGCTTAGAACGCACCTTTGTCGAGTCTTGAACCACTCGTGAATCGAGGGGGCAGGTCCAGGAATCACACGAGCGAATCTGTCGCAGTAGCGGGCGTGATCTGGCGCCTCTGGTGTGAATCCTGGACCTGACCCCTGGAATCACGATAGGCGAGCCGGGAACGATGGTACGACTCTCGTTCGACGGTTCGCACCCGAGTGGGCCTTCCCTCTCCATGAGCGGACCGATGGCCGACCGGAGTGGACGAGTCGCGTGGCTCCAAGGACGGCTCGGCCTTGCGGGCTCATGCCGGGTAGGTGGTAGCGGGTCTGGTTCGCGATCCGATCATCGCGGCTTCTCCTGCTCTCCGTCCTCGTCCCGCCACCACGCCACCGCCTCCCGCCCGATCTGCACCGCTCCGCGGGCGACCTCGCGGAAGACCTTCCACATCGGGTCCTCGCGCGGCGGCTCCGCGATCCGATCGTGCTCGCGCGGCTCGGAGTGGGCGCTGCTCCGCGCGACCCCGACCCCGGGGACGGGGAACTCGATCACCGCGACGCCCTTGTCGGCGTGCACCGTTCGCTCCCCCGCGATCTCGTCGATGAGCTGGAGCATCTGGTCGTTCCCCGTGAGCACCTCGCATCGGATCGTCGCGATGTCGAGCTCGCGGGCGGCCTCGAGCAGCCGGAGGAAGAGGATCGTTCCGAGGCCCTTGCCCTGCGCGTCGTCGACGATGGTGAAGGCGGCCTCGGCGGTGTCGGCCCGCTCCTCCAGCTTCACGAGGCGCGCGACCCCGAGGCCTCGGCCGCCGTCGCGCTCGATCGCTCCGATCGCGAAGTGGTGCTCGCCGTCGACCTCGGTGAGGTATCGGAGATCCGCATCGGAGAGACGCGTCTTGTGGTGGAGGAAGCGCTGGTAGCGCGCGCGGGCCGAGAGGTGCTCGAAGCCAGCCCGGAGGAGCGCCTTGTCCGACGGCCTCACCCTTCGCAGGGTGACCGCCGTCCCGTCGCGGAGGGTCAGCTCCTCGGACCACGCCTCGCCGAAGCGGCGGTCGCCCGCGCTCAGCGGAGCCGGCTCGCTTCCGGGCTCAGCGACCACTCCGGATCTTCTTCGCCTTGTCGCGGTAGATCGCCGCCAGCCGACCGTCGATCGTGTCGAGCCGATCGGCGCACCAGTCGAGCCCCGCGGCGTCTCCGCGCTCGTCGTAGGCGTCGCCGAGCAATCGGAGCGGCTCGACCCGGTTCGACCGGAGCTCGCTCCATCGCTTCAGGTCGACCGTGGCCGCGTCGAACCCTCCGCGCACCTTCAGGCCCGCCCGCGCCCGGAGGGCGAGCGTCTCGACGTCGTCGTCGGTCTTCGCGTCGGCGTCGCGGAGCCAGTGCATCACGGTCCCCCAGTCGCCGAGCTTCGCGAAGATCACCGCCTGAACCCGGTACCCCTCCGTCGCGTCGAGCTGCGCGACGAGCCTCTGGTCCGCCTGCGCCTTCGCGATCTTGTGGGTGGCGACGAACGCCCGCCCCCTCCGCCCGACGATCACCGGATCGATCAGCTTCCGCTCGTCGATCGCCTCGTTCGCGAGCTCGATCACCTCGGTCGGCTCGCCGTGGCGGCTGGCGAACAGGACGCGCAGGCGCCAGACGGCCACGTCGCCGGGGCTCGCCTCGAGCGCCGCCTGGAGGTGGGCGCGGATCTCGACGATCAGCGGCGGCCGCTGATCGGCGCCGAAGCCCTCGAGCGGGAGCTCCTCGAGCCGCGCGAGGAGGATGTCCGCGAGCTCGGTCCGGGCCTCGACCGCGTCCCCGGCGAGCGCGATCGACTCCCGGAGCATCTTCTCGGCCTTCTCCACGTCGCCCGTGAGCCGCCGCACTCGCGCCGCCCGGGCGAGCAGTCGCCCCTTCACGGCCGGGTCGTCGGTCGTCTCGATCCCGCCCTGGAGCGAGGTCGCCGCCTCGATGAGCTGCCCGATCCGGATGTGGAGCTCCGCGCGGGCCGCTCGCAGTCGCCATCCCTCGGTCGGGCCGAGCTCGAGCGCCCGGGCGAGCTCGGCGATGGCGTCCTCGAAGCACCGCCTCGCCTCGACGTGATCCGGCCCGACCGCGTCGCCGCCCGCCTCCGCGAGGGTGCTCCCCGCGCGCCGCTCCGCCAGCGTCCCCTTCCTCTCGAGGATCGCCGCGCGCGCGATCGCCACGTCGACCGGACCGTGGCCGACCGCCTGATCGACGCTCGGCGGTCGGTCGACCAGCGCCGAGGCTCGATCGATCGTGGCGAACGCGTCCTCGATCCGGTCCTGTCGACGGAGGACCTCGGCCGTCAGCAGCCACGCGGCGACGAACCGAGGCGCGAGGCTGGTCGCCACGCCCGCGTGCCGCAGAGCGACGGCGAGGCCGTCGGTCGCCAGGAAGATCCGGGCGCGGGCGAGGTGGGCCCGCGCGGCGAGCGGGGCTCGTCCCCGCCGGACGTCTCGCTCGGTCCCGGCGTCCTTGTTGAACGCCGCGAGGCCGTGATCGAGGGCGAGGAGGGCGACCGCCCCGCCGTCGAGCCCGCTGAGCGCCTGTCCCCGGAGGACCGACGCGAGCCCGTCGTTCGGTCGCGTCTCGAGCGTCGCCTCGGCTTCCGCGAGGGCGCGCCCGAGGTGCTCGGTCACGACCGAGCCGACATCGACCGCGTCGTCGCCCGGATCGAGGCCCTTGCTCGCGGCGGCAAGCTCCCGGCCGATCACGGCGATCGCGGCGAGCTCCACCTCGGCGGCGGCCCGCAGGACGCGGTCGGACGCGAGCGCGTCCTCCTCGGCGCGGTCGAGCGAACGCGCCCGCGGCCCGCCGTCGTCGTTCGCCTGGAGCCGGAACCGCTCGATGGCCCGGGCCAGATCCTCCGAGACGGCGTGGAGCCGGCGGGCCCGTTCGAGCGCCACCGCGCGCCGCCGCTCGGCGTCCGGTCCGTCGACGCCGTCCCCGCCTCCGGCCCCGGCGTCCTCGGGCTGATCGGGGTCGGCGAGCAGACCGAGCAGCTCGAGCTCCACCCGCGCCCGAACGCGACGCGCGCCGACCTCGACCTCGCGGTCACCCGCCTCGACCGCGAGCTCGACGGCCCGGGCGAGATCGGTCGCGATCGCCGCCTCGGACCCCGCCCGGGTCGACCGCCGGAGGCGCGCGCGGGCGAGGTGTCCGTGGGCCAGCCCGACCGCGGCCAGGTCCTCGCCCTCGACCGCCTCGGCGACCGCGGCGGACGCGGCGGCGTCGCCGTCGAGCGCCCGGTCGAGGTCGTAGAGTGCGTCTCGCTCCCGCCCCTCGATCCGCGCGAGGAGCAACCCGCGCCGGAGGAGGAGCCGGCCGCTCGGCGCGTCGTGGATCAGCGAGCCCAGATCGGCGAGCGCCTCCTTCGACTGGCCGTTCCGCTCGTAGAGGACGGCCCGCAGGGCGAGCGCCTCGCGATCGTTCGGGTCGAGGCCGAGGGCGTCATGGAGCGAGGAGATCGCCCGATCGAGGTAGCCCTGCCACCGGCAGGCGATCGCCCGGAGACGGTGGAGCTCGCCCCGGAGCGGGTCGATCAGGAGCGCCCGGTCGAGGTCGTCGATGGCGCTCAGGAACTGGCGGGTCTCGATGAAGGCGCGCGCCCGGACCGCGCGCGCGTCGGCGGCATCGGGGTCGGTCTCGATCGCCTCGAGCATCAGGTCGATCGCCCCCTTGGCCTGACCCCGGGCGAGGAGCTCCTCGGCCTCCGCCACGAGACCAGCGACCTTCGCCGCCGCGAGGCGCCTCGAGATGATCGGCGCCAGGAGGGCGCCGAGGAGCAGGACGACGACAGCGACCACGATGCCCCGGACGAGCCAGGGCCGCTCCGGACGGTAGCGCCCGCGCCGGGCCCGGATCTTCTGGCCCGCGAGCCACGCCGCGAGATCGATCGACAGGGCTCCCGGGCTCGGGTAGCGGTCCTCCTCGGTCGAGGTGAGGGCCGCCCGGAGGATCGAGTCGAGGTCGCGATCCACGCGCGGACTCTTCCCGACGGCGCCGTCGTCCGCGACCGGCTTGCCCACGACGAGGTGATGCAGCAACGCGCCGAGGCCGCGGACATCATCGATCCCGCCTCCGGTGAACGCCTGATTCGCCTCCGCGAGGGCCGCCGACGCCCCGCCCGCCGCGGCCTTGATCCGCGCCCCGAGGCCGCCGATGTCGAAGCCGTCGAGCATCGGTCGAATCTGATCGCCGATCCGGACGACGACCCGTTCGGCGCAGACCGACCCGTGCTCGAGACCGGCGACCCGGCCCCGCTCGAGCGACGCGGCGAGGTGTCTCACCAGCCGGACGCCGTCCTCGGGCGCCGGGCGCCTCTTCTCGACGAAGTCGGCGAGGGGCATCCCCTCGTGGAGCTCGGACGCGAGGTAGAGGCGCCCCTCGTGCTCGCCGAAGTCGATCACCCGGGCGATGTGGGGGTCGCGGAAGAGAGCCGATGAGCGCGCCCGCTCGACGATCACGGCGCAGAGCTCGTCGCCGAGCTCCTCCCGGGCGGGGAGGAGACGGAGGCTGACGAGGCGGTTGCTCCCGAGCTCCCGCACCTTGAACAGCCCACCGGGCAGGTCCGAGCGAAGGTCGGTGATCGCCTGGTAGTTGCGGAGGTTGTCGGGGAGCCGTTCGTCCTTCCCGATCGGCTCGGCCGCCTTCGCGACGCCGTCGACCGCCCCGCCGACCTCGAAGGAGACCTCCCGGGTCCGACGGCTCTCGCTGGCGCGCCGCTTGGCGTTGGCCGACTTGGCGAGGGCGATCGCCTTCATCGCCTCGGCGGTGAGACGCGGCTTCCGCGTCGCGGGCTTCGCCGTCGTCCCGACCTTCGCCGCCGGCGCGGGCGCCGGCGCATCGTCGGAGACCTCGACCGCCTTGGAGGCCGGCTTGACCGCGCCCGCCGCGGCGGCGGCCGGCGGAATCGCCCCCGACGCTGCTCCGAAGGGCGACGTCGTCGCGGGCGCGCTCGTCGCGTCCATCCCGATGGGCTTCTTCTTCGCCGCGGGCCTCTTCTTCGCGACGGCCCTCTTCTTGGCGGCCTTCTTCTTCGCCGGCTTCTTCGGAGCGGCGGCGTCCCCGGCGTCCGGCTTGACCAGCCACGCGGCGGCCGCGTTCCGCGCCTCCGCGGCGGACGCGCGCTTCCGGCCGACGGGCGGGAGCTTGCTCGTCTTCGCCGGCCGGGTCGCCGCGCGCTTCGTCACGCCGGGGCCGAGCCGGGGCAGCGCTCCGGTTCCATCGCCCTCCTCGGCGTCGCCGTCGGCGAGGGTCGGCAGACGGGAGGTCTCCTCGTCGAGGACCGGCGGCATCGCCGTCGTCGGGTCGCTCGTCGAGTCGTCCTCGGCGAGCCCGAGGGGCCCGGCGGTTCGCCCCTCCGCGATCGCGGCGTCGACCTCGGCCGACGCGAGCCCCTCGAGCTCGATCGAGACGCCGCGCGCGTCGTTCGGCGCCTCGCCCGACTCCTCCCAGGCGTGCTCCTCGAAGCTCTGCTCGACCTGCCAGGGCGGCCTCGGAGGTGGTGCGACGGCGGCCCCCTCCTCCTCGTAGGTCGCCTCGGGGTCCCAGTCGGGGTCCTGCCCGTCGTCCTCCTCCTCACTCTCCGGCTCGCCCTCACCTTCCTCCCATTCACCTTCCTCCCACTCGCCCTCCTCCCACTCGCCCTCTTCCCACTCGCCCTCCTCGCTCTCGTCGCCGTCCCACTCGTCGAGGTCGCCCTCCTCGGCGACGCCGTAGACCTCGGGAGCCTCACCGGGGGCGAGGGGAGCCTCGACGTAGTCGAGCTCCTCGAACGTGCGCTTCTGCCACGAACCGGCGGCGGCGACCGCGGCCGGGTCGCCGGGGGGCGGCTCGAAGCCTCCCTTCCCCTCGTCCCGCTCGGGCTCGCCGACGGGCACATCCTGGCCGTCGTCGGCGACGGTTCGCCAGCTCTGCCACTCGGAGTTGGGGGTGAACTCCTCCTCCTCGGGCTCCGCGCCGCCGAGCGCGGTCGGGTCGAACCCGTCCTCCTCGTCGAGGCCCTCGTCGTCGTCGTCGTCGTTCTCGACCACGGTCGCCCGGGACAGGAGCGGATCGTCGGTCTCGAGCGCGGTCTCCTCGTTCGAGGCCGGCGCCCCGCCCTTCACCTCCATCGTCCGCCAGCTCGACCACTCGCGCGCGAGATCGGTCCGGGCGTCCTCGTCCTCGAGGACGCTCCAGTCGGGCTCGGGCGCCTGCTCGTCGACGACGGTGCGCCACGCCTGCCAGTCGGTGCGCTGCTCCTCGTCCCTGGCGGAGCTCAGACCGACCGCCGGAAGCTCCATCGAGGTCAGGGCGTCGGCGCCGAGCTCGAGCTCCGCGGAGCCTTCCAGCCCCGGCGCCGGCTCGTCGGCGACCGACGGAAGCCCGACCGGCCAGCCGGTCGGCCCCTCGGCGCTCGCCTCCGCGCTGTCGCCGACGATGTCCGCCCGGCTGACGCCGCCGATCGCCTCCTCTCCCACCTCGGACTCGATCCGGAGGACCCCGCCGCAGCTGAGACACGGTGGGATGTTGCCGATCGTCGCGCCGGGCGCGGCGAAGCGCGCACCGCAGACGCCGCAGCCGACGATCGCGCGGCGGGCGCGATCGACGACGGCCGCGAGGCGATCGCGTTCCAGGATCTGATCCCGGATGAGGATGCGCGCGAGCACGCTCGGCTGGTCCGGCGGGTAGCGCGACGTCTCGGTGAGGGCGCTCGCAATGACCGGAGGGTCCACGTACCCGTACTGGAGAATCCAGCGGGCGAGGCGGACGTCTTCCTGCTTGAGCTGGCCCCCGGCGGAGGCGGCCGCCTCCACCGCCGGATCGATCGGCGCGGGCGGCTCGGCCGGGTCCACGCTGGGATCGCTCAACGAGAGAGCCCCCCGGGACCGACGGAGGGGGACGTCGTTCCGATCGACCGGAACTTCGACGCCCGCCCGCCAGCGAGGATAGCAGCGCGCCGCCGGGCCACGCAAGCCGGTCCGTCATCGATGGTTGGAGTCGACGACCGGGACCGCGAGCCCCCTCGCGCCCGAGATCGGGTCAGGTTCGGTCAGCCGCCCAGTTCGGCCTCCAGCTCCACGATGCGTCGGCGGGTCGCGCTCGCCTTCTCGCCCGCAGGGTCGAGCTCGACGTATCGTCGGTAGTCGGCGAGCGCCGCGCTCTTGCGCCCGAGCCCGTAGTAGGCGTTCGCGCGGTTGAAGAACGCCCCCGGCGACCGCGGCTGGAGCCGGATCGCCTCGCTGAAGTCCGCGATCGCGCCCTCGGGGTCGCCGCCCTTGCGGCGGGCCGATCCGCGCTGCCGGTAGAGAATCGGATCGTTCCGGTCGAGGGCGATCGCCGCGTCGAGGTCGGTCACGGCGCCGTCGTAGTCCTGGGTGGAGTAGCGGATCTCGGCGCGCTCGGCGTGGAGGCGGGCGCTCGGGGCCGCCGCGATCACCCGATCGAGGTCCTGGATCGCGCCGACGAGGTCGCCGACCTGCTTCCGGACCGACGCGCGCGCCACCCAGGCGTCGACCGGGATGCGCCCGCCGCCCGCGATCGCCGCGTCGAGGTCGACGAGCGCCGACCGGGGATCCCCGGCCCCGGCGAGCAGGATGCCGCGGCCGAGGCGGGCGAGCAGGTGACCGGGCTCGAGCGAGATCGCCCGCTCGAAGTCGCGGAGCGCGCTCGCGCGATCGCGAGAACGGCGCCGCTGCTCGCCCCGACGGTAGTAGAGCTCGGCAAACGCGCCGCGGTGACGCAGGAGCAGCCACTCGCACGCCTCGAGCGACGCGAGGCGACCGGACTCGGCCGAGGCCGCGGGCTGCCGGCGGGTCTCGCTCGCGTCCAGGCTCTCGGCGGCAACCAGGTCGGAGAGCGCCTCCTCCGCCCGGCCGAGCGCGAGCCGCGACAGCGCCCGGCTCCGGTAGACCCGCGGGTCGTCCGAGGCGATCGACAGCGCCCGCTCGTCGTCCTCGAGCGCCCCGCGCGCATCGCGCGTCGAGCGACGCGCCTCCGCGCGGAGGAGTCGGGCGGCGAGCGAGCCCGGCTGCTCGGCGACGAGCCGCTCGAGATCGCTCCGCGCGGAGCCGGCCTCCGACGCCGCGAGACGCATCCACGCGCGCACCGCCCGCGCGGCCAGGATCGGCGTCGCGGTCTGACCGACGGCGCGGTCGAGGTCGGCCTCGGCGCTCGCCCGCTCCCCGAGATCCCACGATGCCAGACCGCGGAGGACGAGCGCGGCGGCCCCGTCGGGGACGATCGCGAGGACGCGTTCGAAGTCGGCCACCGCCGCGCCGGGCTCGCCCGTGACGTGGCGGAGGCGCCCGCGTTCGAGCAACGCCTGGGGATGGGCCGGCGCGCTCGCCAGGGCGCGCTCGATCGCGACGAGCGCGCCCCGAGGATCGGTGCGGAGCCGGGCGAGCGCGGTCAGGCGCCAGACGAGGACGCGGTCGCCGGTCTCGGTCGCTCCGCCGCTCCCGGCGATCCGCTCGCCGCGCGCGACCTGCTCGGCCAGGACGAGCTCCGCCGCCTCGAGCTCGAAGGGAAAGCGTCCCGGGGCGCCGCCGCGATCGACGCGGGCGAGCTCCCGGGCGCGCGCGAACCCGTCGGCCGCCGCGCGGAGGTCACGGAGGTCGGGCGCCCGACCCGAGGTCACGACGAACCGCCCCGTCGAGAGGCCGAGCGCCGCGTCCTCGAGGAGAACGAGACCGAGCTGGGCGTGAAGGGCCGGCTCGCCGGGGGCGGCGTCGATCGCCGCGCGCACGTCCGCGAGGGCCGCGTCGGGGTCAGCGCTCTGGCGGGCGAGCTCGGCGCGCCAGCTCAGGAGCAACGCCTGATCGGGCTCGGTCCCGAGCGCTCCGTCGAGGGCGGCGAGCGCCCGTTCGCGGGCGACCCGGAGCTCTCCGCGATCCGCCGAGGGCGACGAGAACCGCCGGATCACCTCCTTCGCGGTCGTGATCGCCGAGCGGCTCCGGTCCGACGGACCCGCGTCGGCCGCCGTCGTGCTCGAGGCCGCCCCCTCCCCGCCAACGCCGACGTCGCTGGCCGGCGTCTCTCCGGCGGACGGGTCGGCGACGACGCGGGCGCCTTCGCCCGGCTCCGCGCCGCCGCCGAGACCCGAGGCCCACAGGACGAGGACGCCGCTCGCGACGAGGAGGAGCGCGACGACCGCGGCGACGGCGAGCTGCGCTTTCGCGACTCGCTCGGCCCGCCCGAACCCGT
Organism: Planctomycetota bacterium; assembly: GCA_029260755.1. Lineage (GTDB taxonomy): Bacteria > Planctomycetota > J058 > J058 > JAJDCQ01 > JAJDCQ01. The sequence continues at coordinate 9,985 of JAJDCQ010000095.1, forward strand.
CGTCGACGGCCTCGTCCTCCTCATCGAGGGCGTCGAGCCAGGTCGGCCGGGCCGGCGGATCGGGACGCGACGGAGGCGGCGCGAGGGGCGCGGGCGGGGGACGGAACCCCGACGAGCGGTGCGCCCGTCTCGACGCCGAGGCCGAGGCCGCGGCCGCGGCGAGCCCCGGTGGGCCGTCGTCGTCGGCGACGGTCAGGCGCGACGACGCGCCGGAGAGGACGACGTCGAGCGCGCGGGCGAGCGAGCTCGCATCGCCGAACCGGCGGGCAGGGTCGGGCTCGAGACACCGCCGGCAGATCACGTCGAGGTCGGACGGGACGGCCGGGCTCCGGCTCCGTGGACCGGGCGGCGGGCCGGCGCGGGCGCGCTCGAGGGCGGTCAGGGGATCGTCGGTGCCGAACGGCGACGCGCCGACGAGCGCGTAGTGGAGCACGGCGCCGAGCGAGAAGAGGTCGCCACGAAGGTCGATCCTCGCCGACGGCCCGGCCCGTTCGGGCGCGACGAAGCCGGGCGTCCCGACGACCTCGAGCCGCTGGCCCGGCGCCGCTCCGGGGAGTCCGATCCCGATCGCCCGGCCGAGGCCGAAGCCCGAGACGACCGGTCGTCCGGTCGGATCGATCAGCACTCGCGATGGCGCGAGGTCGCCGTGGACGATCCCGCGCCCGTGGGCCTGATCGAGCGCGCGGCTGATCCCCGCGGCGATCGCGGTGGCGCGGGCCGGATCGAGGCGTCCGGCGGCCGCGACGACCCGGTCGAGTCGCTGGCCGTCGATCCGGGGCGAGGCGACGTAGAGGATGGTCGCGGGCGGACCGCCGACGACCTCGGCCCGCACCGTGCCGAGCTCGAGGACGCGCGCGACGTTGGGATGATCGAGCCGGCCCGGCGGCGGCGCCGTCCGGGCGAGCGCCTCGAGCTCGCCCGGCCGACCCGCCCGGGGCAGGAGGGTCGTGATGACGACCGCCCCTCGCCCGCCGGACGCCGCGGTCGCCAACCAGCGGATCGCGTCGTCGCTCCGGTCGAGCTCGGCGGCGAGGACGAAGCCGCCGACCCGATCGCCGGGTCCGAGCGCGACGCGGACGATCGCGTCCGGCCCCGCCAGGCCGCCCGACGGCGACGAGGCCGGTGCCCCCGCCCGAACCGTCGCCGAGTCGATCCAGCCTCGATCCTCATCGACGACGGTCTGCACCTCGGACCAGTGATCGTCGTCGGCGACGGTCGCCTGCTCGCCGAGGGCGACCGCGGCGGCGACCCGATGCGGCGCGACGCCCTCCTGCTCGGTCGGGCGGACGGCGGCGGCGGCGAGGCCGCCGTGGCTCCCCGCGCCGCTCGCCGCCTCGGGAGCGACGACCGCGGTCCCGCCGCACGGGCACGCGATCCGCTCGCCGATCCGTCCGCCGGGGGCGGGCATCCGCCGCCCGCAGTCGAGACAGACCGCGTCGCCGGGCGGACCGATCTCGCGCGTGGTGAAGCCCCCGGTCACGATCGCCCGGCGCCCGAGGCCGTCAGCGCGGCTTGCGACCGGCCGCGCTTCCGGCGCGCGGGGCGACGACGGGGCCGTAGGTGAGCGGGAGCTCGAGGGCGGTCTCCACCCCGGCGACGACCTGCCGGACCTGCTCGTAGAGATCCTTGACGGTGTGCTCGCTGTCGAGCCCGCTCGCCCCGCGGACGCTCACCTTCTCGCCGGCGAGGGTGCGCACGTCGATGTGCGCCCTCGCGATCAGGCTCTTCACCCCCGCGATCAATCCGAGGGTGTCGTTCGCGGCCCGCGGCCTCGGCGGCAGCGCCCAGCCCGCGACGAACTTCTCCTGGCGCGCCTCGAGCTCGCGAAGCTGGGTCACGACCGTCTCGAGCCACTCGTTCCACGCCTCGAGGTTCAGGCGGCGCTCGGAGAAGAAGCGGGTCTCGGCCAGCCACCGGCGCGCCCGCTTGATGGCCTCGTCGCTCTGCGGATTCTGCCCGAGCAGCTCGAGCGCCTCGTCGCGGATCCACTCGGCCCACGCCACCTGCTCGGCCTTCGTCGGCGAGCTCGGATCCTCCACGAACCGGGCCTTCGTCGTGCTCCCGTAGGCGTCGACGACCTCGTCGATGAGCACGGCGATCTCGCCGATCAGGTCGCGGTAGTGGATCTTCGTCGAGGCGAGCTCGTCCTCGCGGGCGCCCATCGAGCCGATGTCGACCTCGCGGGCCCACACCGCACGGCCGCCCTCGCCGACCTCGAGGCCGGCCTTCGCGATCGACTCCTGGATCGCGCGCTTCTGGCGCTTGATGAAGAAGAAGACCTCGACCCGGTAGGCGCCGGCGGCGAACGGCCGCCCGTCGAGGTTCAGGCGGGCCACCGCCTTGCCCGACTCGACCCATGCCTGCTTGGACGGCCCGACCGACCAGTCCTCGAGGAACGCCCGGCAGGTCACCCGGGTGCCGTCGGGCAGCTCGGGCGGCGCGAACGTGATCACGAGAGCGTCGCCCTCGAGGACCGCGGCGAGGGTGTCCTCGCTCGCCTCGATCGGTTCGGGACCAGGGGCCGCAGGCCGATCCTCCTGGGCCAGCGCCGGCGCGGCGCCGGCCACGACGACGGCCGCGGCGGCGGCGGCGGTCAGGAACGAGGGGCCGGGCCGACGGGCCCGCCCGGTCGTCGTTTCGGAGACGGTCATTCGAGAGCGCTCGCTTCCTGGCGGCGCCGCCCGGAGGTTACTACTCCTCGACCTCGGGCAGGACCTCGAGAACGATGATGTCGGGAAGGTAGCGAAGGGTCACGTCGTCGAGGAACGGGGTCGCCGCGCTGAACGCGTCGCCCAGGCTCGCCGACTCGAGCGTGACCGCGTAGTCGACGCCCGGCCCGGTCGGATCGAACGGGACGCCGCCGAGGCCGAACGACGCCGGCGCGTCGAGGCGGTCGACGAGGGCGCTCCCGCCCGGCGCCGGCGACCCGGCGACGGACGCGGCGATCCCCACGCTGCCCGCTCCGGTCGCGGCCGTCACGACCCCGTCGAGCGAGCCGTAACGAGTCGGCAGGCCGGCGTTGAACGAGATCGACCCGGCCCGGAACCTCGAGGCCTCGGGCCCGTTGAGGACGAGGGCGAGGCGGTGGTTGAAGGTGGCGTCGGGCGGGTAGCGCTCGGGCGGATCGAGCGCGCCCTGAGGGGCGCCGAAGGTGCGGATGTCGTCGACCGTGCCCATCGCGGGGCGCCGCGCGAGCGTCTCGAACTTGATGACGCCGCTGCCCGTCGCGAGCTGGGCCCGCTCGACGCCGCCGACGTCGAACGTGTCGCGGTTCATCCCGGGCGGCTGGTTGATCGCCGCGAACTCCTCGGCGTCGGGGGCGCCCGGCGCGTTGACTGGCGTCGTCCCGAGCTCGCGCCCGTCGACGAACATGCGCAGCCCGCCGGCGCCGGCGTCGCTGTCGTTCCAGGCGACCGAGATGTGGTGCCACTCGTCCGCGCGGAGGTTCCGGATCGACGCGAACGGGATGACCGCCTCGCGTCGCGAGAACCGGATGTTGGGGAAGAGGACGATGCCCGGCGGCGGCCACGGATAGCCGAAGCCGACCTCGGTCGTCTGGGTCGTGACCGTCCGGATCGTCTGCTCGAGCGTGTTGCCGACCTGCTGCGTCCCGAGGTCCGTCGTCGTCGTGTTCGTCGTGACGCGGATGCTGTTGTTCGCCCGCTCGATGTAGTTCGGCACGTCGGTCAGGTCGCCGACCATCGGGTCGCGGACGAGCGGCACCTGGGCCGCCCCGGTGCCGACCACCTCGTAGTAGATCCGGACGACGCGCAGGTCGCCCGACGAGTTCCGGAAGCCGAACATCTGCGTCCCGCTCGTCGGCGACGGCTGGATCGGCGCGGCCGGGTTGTTCTGGCTGTGGCAGCTGAAGAACAGGCCCGAGAAGGTCGGGTTCGGCGTCCCGTCGGAGTGCTCCCAGTCGAAGTCGGGCCGGAACCACCCCTCGAGCGATCCCTGGGTCATTCCGATGTTGCCGGTGTCGGCGCTGACGCCGACGCTGTCGGGATTCGTGTCGGCGGTGGCCGCCCGGTATCGGACGAACGCCGGCGTGCCGCCCGGGTTGAAGAAGCCGTCGGGGACGAGGCGGCCGCCGTCGTGGGCCGGTCCCGCGCGCGCGCCGGCGGTCGCGTCGCCGAACGCCTGCCCGGTCGAGCCCGGCCCGGCCTGGGTCGCGTCGTAGGCCGCCGCGCCGCCGGCGGTGCTCTGGTAGAGGGCGGCGAAGTCGGCCGCGCCCGGGATCGCGGCGCCGGCCGCATCCCGGAACGGCTCGATCTCGACCCGTCCCGCGCCGAGCGAGGGGGCGTTGCCCTCCATCGTCGGCCAGGTGATCACGTCCGTCTTGCCCGGCGCCGGAACGCCCGCCGCGCCGGCCAGGTCGAAGTCGGCCTGGCTCGTGTGACGGAGGATCGCGAAGAGCTGCATGACGACGTCGACCTCGGACTCGGCGAAGACGAAGTCGTCGTCGGGCCCGGGGCCGCCGAGGATCACGACGCGGCCGAGCGAGCTGACCTCGAAGATGCCCGTCGGCCCGAGGCACGCGTCGGTGTTTCGGGTGCGCCGGATCCCGGCCGGAGCGGCCGCATCCGCGACGACGAGATCCGCCTTGCCGATCAGACGTCCCGCGGCGTGATTCCGGCCGATCCGCGTCGTCCGCGCGTTCGGGTCGAGCGCCGAGACGACGAGGTCGACCTGGGCGCGCGCGAGCGCGTCGGCGAACCCGGGATCGGTCTGGACGCCGGCGGGCGCGTTCACCGGGACGACGTTGAACCAGCCGTCGGCGACGGCCTGCGCCTGGGCGATCTGACCGAGGTGGCCGAAGCTCTCGATCCGCGACCGCGGGGCGCCCTGGCGGGCGGCGACGATCGAGTCGGCGATCGTCAGAGCGGCGGCGAGCGGGATCGGGCCGACCTCGACGAAGCCGAAGGCGTCGCCGTACTGGGTCTCCTCCTGAGCGATGCTGGTGACGAAGGGGGTGCCCTGCTCGATCTCCTGCCGGACGATGTCGGTCGTCACCCGGTAGGGGAAGCGGCCGGCGACGCCGGTCAGGATCGCGGCGATCACCTCGGGCGGCGCGGCGTTGATGTTGATCGGCGCGCGGCCCTCGGGAACGACGGGGAGCGGCTGATCGGGGTCGGCCGCGTCGACCGGGTCGCCGGTCACGACCGCGGTCGGGTCCCGCCACGCGCTCGCCGTCACGAACGGGCGGAGCAGCTCCATCTCGTTCTGCCCGAGGATGCCCCGGAGCACCACCTCGGCGCCGCCGCGCGACTCGAAGCGGCCGCCGAGGACGGTGCGCGCGTCGACGATGGCCTGACCGCGGCCGGCGACCGGATCGGCGACGCCGCGCCGCTGCGCGAGGGCGTCGCCGAGGGCGTCGAGCACGCGCGGGAGGACGTCGTCGGGCAGGTTGAGGTCGACCATCGTCGAAGTGTCGATCGCCCGCACCCGGTACTCGGTCACGACATCGCCCTGCTCGTGGCCGTCCCGGGCGATGACGCCGTAGAAGCTCAGCCGGGTCGTGGGGTCGGCGTCGGCCAGGCGGAGATAGAGGTCTCCGCCGGCGGCGTCGAACTGCCACGGGTCGCCGCTGCTGTCGCTGAGCGCCTCGCGGGTGGCCCAGTCGCGAACCTCCGCGGACGTGCGGTGGATCCCGGCGAGGGCGGCGAGATGGCTCCGACGGCCCTCGACCTTGGTGGCCGCGGCCATGCGCTCGATGCGGGTCAGGTTGATGAGCGCGATCGCCAGGACGGAGAGCAGCCCGAGGATCGCGACGCTGACGAACAGAACGGCTCCCCGGTCGGTCCGGCTTCGGGGTCGAGAGGTCGTCGTCGGCATGGAATCCTCGGCTCTCATCGGCGGGTTCGTGACCGGTTCAGCGCGGCGGGCGGGTCCCCTGTCGCGCGCGATACTCGGTCGTCCTCTCTACCTTGACGCTCGTCGGACCGAGCTTCGTGCTCATTTCGACGACGAGCGTCTCTTCGAGCGACTGCGTCCGGATGAAGCCCTGCTCGATGTCGAAGATCACCCGGCCGGTCGCCTCGGCCGAGACGAGCTTGGCGTCGACCCCGGCGGGCACCTCGTACTCGGCCGTCACCCGGAAGAACGCGCAGTCCGAGCCGCGATACGGGATCACCTCCTCGAAGGCGAGCTTCCGCTTCTGGAGCAGCCGCACGCCGGGGAGAACGGTGAGCGGCGCCTCGGCCTCGAGCTCGTCGCCGACCTTGACGCGCCGGTCGTGGAACAGCAGGAACGACCCCTCGACCACGCCGGTCTTGTGCGCGATGTCCTTCGGCGTGTTGCGCTCGGCCTCGGAGCGGGGCGCCGGCACGGGGAACCGCTCGACGCCCTTCTCGTTCCGATGCACGGTCATCGCGCTGACCGTTTTGTCGCGCGGGTTGACGATGAACTCGTTCCACTCCTGGAGGAGTCGCACGTAGCCGTGGAGGGTCGGCTGGAGCTCGTCGACCGCGTTGCTCGACTCCGAGCTCCAGCTCGCGCGGCGCGGCCCCGAGGCGAGCTCGATCTTCGCCGTGTCGTACTGCATCCGGCACTTCGCGCCGCCGTCCTCGCCGATCTCCAGGATCTGCCACAGGCCGGTGTAGTCCTCGCGCCGGTGCTGCTCGTTCGTCTTGCCCTTCGCGGTCGCGGTGATGCGGTGGTCGACGATGTCGCGGAAGGCGCGCTGCTCCCCGTCGGGCCACTTCCAGGTGACGTGAACCGGCTCGTCGTCGCGGGCGTCGGCGGACGCCAGCGCGCCGAGGCACACGAGGCCGAAGACCGTCAGGGTCAGCCCGAGCCACCGGGCGTGAGATCTCGGAGTCACGGCGAATCCCCCTCTCGACCGCGAGAAGCGTGGACGCGCGCCCTCGGGAGGAGGGGACGTCCCGATGCCGAGCCGGCGGAGGTGGGAATCCACCTCCGCCGTCCCGGGTCAGTTCTGCAGGAGAGCCGAGGCTACCGGCTGGCAGGGACGCTGGCTAGCTAGTTGCCGCCACCGCCGCCGCCGTCGCCGCCACCGCCCCAGGGGTCGATGAAGATGTCATCGAACGGGTCGGGCTCCGGGTCCGGGTTCGGCTGCGCGACCGGCTCCGGGTCGGGGGGCGGCTGCTGGACGCCACCGATCGGCGGCGGAGCAGGCTGGGTGACCTCCTCGATCACCGTGCTCACCACGTCGAGGCGATCCTCGAGGGTGACGGTCGTGATCGAGTAATCGGGCTTCCCGAGCGGCAGATCGACGCGCTCGTTCGCCCCGCCGTCGTTCTGACCGAACGTGGTCCCGGCAAAGAGCAGCGAGCCGGCAATGACACCGCCTACGCCGAGCAGCTTCCAACGTCGCGCCATGGGAGCCTCCTTCCCTCTTACCCAACCCCCACCCAAAGGGTGGTTGGCGTCAACTTGAAGTGACGCCGATGAAAGGTATAGCAACGACCGCGAGACCGTTCAAGGGGCCCACGCACTTTAGATTCAAGAGCATGAGCACCAGCGATTTGAGGCGAGATCAACGATCCCTTTTCTTCTTGCTCGGGTCGAGTGGACGGTCTTCGACGAGCTCGACGACGGTCTCGAGGCGACGATCCTCGACCTCATCGTCGGTCCCTCCGCCCTGCTTCGGAACCGGACGCCGGGTGCGGAGCGTCTGCTTCAGCTCGCGACGCACGACGACGCCGGCCTTCGGATCGAAGACGACCAGCCCCTCCCCGGCCGCGGAGAGGATCTCGACGGTGAGCTCCTTGCCGTCTGCGTCCTTCGGCGCTTCGACGACCTTCGCCGACTGCACCGCGACGTCGAGGAAGATGCACCGCGCCCGGCCGAGGAACTCGCGCCGTTCGCGTCGCATGGTGTAGCGCTCGGTCACCTCGAGGACGGCGTCGCCGAGCCGCTCGCGCCGCGTCTCGGTCCACGTGCCGCCGGGAACGACCTTCCGCCCGGCGAGGAACGCGCCCTCGCCCCCCGGCACCTTCGAGGAGCCGGCCTTCGGGTCGATGTGGAAGTAGCCGGTCAGACCGACGTCCTTCGCGAACGGCTTGATCAGCTTGTGATCCGCGAGGCGCTTGAGCTTCGGATCGGTCGAGTCGTAGACGAGGTGGCTCTTGCCGTAGGAGAGATCGACGAGCACCTTCTCGACGGTCCGCCACATCTCGAGCAGCCCCTCATCGTTCTTCTTCCCCGACGTCTCGCGAACGCGCTGCTCGATCTCGAGGTGCACCTTCCCCGGAGGATGGGTACCCACCTGCCGCGAGAGCATCACCTCGGATGATGACTCGTAGACGCGGAGCGTGTCCGGCTCGTAGCGCCAGCGGATCTCGACCGCGTCGTCCGCGGACACGATGGCGGGGACGAGCAGGAGCGCCGCCGCGAGCGCGACGGCCGCGACGCGCGCTCGGCCCCGGGCCCACCTGCAAGAACATGCCGGAGAAGTCATCACGATCCTCCCTCCACGGTCACGACCCGGCTCGTCGCCGCCCGCGCCTCGAGACCCTGGCTGCGCCAGCCGGTCATCCGGTGGACCCGATCGGCCACCTCGTCGGGGCTCGCCCACGCACCGAGCGCGGCGAGGTCGAAATGATGGAGCCGCCCGCCGGCGTCGCCCACGATCAGGCGATCGCTCGTGGTCGACCAGACGATCGCGACCGGACGGTCGTCGCCGAGCTCGAGCCGGACCCGGCAGCGGAGCGCGTCGCCGAGCTCCCAGACCCAGACCAGGCCGACGTCATCGACGGCCGCGATCCGCGCGCCGTCCGCGCTCCACGCGAGGTCGCGAAGAGCCGCGTCCGCCTCGAGGACGCGCGCCGGTCGACCGTCGCCCTCGACCTCGAAGATCCGGAGGCGTCCGTCGTGACCGGCCACCGCGAGCTCCGCCCCGTCGGGACGCCACGCGATCGCCTCGACGTTGCCGACGCCGCCGCGCAGCTCGCGCGGCGGACCGCCGGGGTCGCCGACCTCGAGGACGTGGACGATCGGTCCGTCGCCCGCCGTCGCGATCCGCGCTCCGTCGGCGGACCAGGCGATCGCGCGGACCACCCGCCGGTCGTCGAACTCGGCGAGCGGATCGGTCGCCGCGCCCGGCGCCCAGAGCTTGACGATCTGATCGTCCGCGGCGGTCGCGAGGGCGCGACCGTCGGCGCTCCACGCCGCCGCCGTCACCTCGGCCGGTCCATGCCCGGCGAGCGCCTCCGCCTCGTCCCCGCCGGCCGGCCAGACGCGCACGGCCCCATCCTCGGTCGACGCGGCGAGGCCGAGGCCGGTGCCATCGACGTAGACGAGCGCCCGCACCCGCGGCCCGCCCTCGCCGCGCGCCCATGCGTCGGGCGCCTCGCCCCCGGGCGCGTGGACCCGGAGGACGCCGTCGTCGCCGATCGAGGCGACCGCGCCGTCGGGGAGGGGGAGGAGCGCGCCGACCGACGCCTCGTGCCGACCGAGCACCTCGCGGCCGGGCTGGATACCCCGGCGGAGGAACGTCAGGTCCCAGGCCCGGACGGTGCCGTCGAGGAAGCCGGCCGACAGGAGCGTCCGGCCCTCGTCGAGGAAGTTGCCGACGAGCGCCGCGCCGCGGTGGCCTCGGAGGACGGCGACTGGATCGGCCGTCTCCGGATTCCACAGGCGCACCGACCCGCCCTGGTCGGCGGAGGCGAGCCACGAGCCGTCGGCGTCGAAGGACAGCGCGACGAGGCCGTCCTCGTGTCCCCGGAGGACGCCCCGCCCCGAGGCCGTCGTCGTCTCGGGTGAAGACCCGAACGTGATGTCCCAGAGGAGGACCGTGCGATCGAGGCTCGCCGAGGCGAGGGTGACCCCGGACGGATCGAACCGCAGCGCCGTCACCTCATCGTCGTGCCCCTCGAGGCGAGGCCCCGAGGTGCCGTCGGCGGCGAAGAGTCGGGCGACTCCATCCGCGCCGCCGGTCGCGAGCCACTCACCGTCGGGGCTCCACTGGACGGTCCGGACCTCTCCGTCGTGGGCCGCGAGGGTCACCGGCGACGCGTCGGGCGACGCCGCATCGAGCAGGTGGACGCGCCCGTCCTCGCCGGCGCTGGCGAGGCGCGTCGAGCCGTAGGCGAAGCGCACGACGCGGACGCGTCCGTCGTGGCGCGCGAGCTCGGCGACGACCGTCGCGTCCTCGGCGTTCCAGAGGAGCACCCGGCCGGCGCGATCGCCGGTGACGATGCCGGCGCTCGAGACGTCGAGCGCGTCGATCCGGACCGGGTCGCCGTCGGCCCGCCCGACCGCGACGCTCGCGCCGGTGGCGAGGTCCCACAGGCGCAGGCTCCCGTCCCAGCCGACGCTCGCGAGGCGTTCGCCGCCGGGCAGGAAGACCGCGTTGCCGACGCCGCCCTCGTGACCGCGGAGGACGCCGCGCGCCTTGCCCGTCGCGCGGTCCCAGAGACGGATCGTCCCGTCGAGGCCGAAGGAGGCGATCGGCCGCTCGTCGGCGTCGACGTCCGCGAGGAGACCGATGACGCCTCCGGCGTGCCCCTCGATCCTCGCGGAGACAGCGCCGCTGCCGAGATCGCGAAGATGAAAGCTCCGGTCGCGACCGACGATGGCGAGGCGGGCGACGTCGACCCACAGCAACGCCGCGACGCCGCCCTCGGCCGGCTCGCCGACCGCGGTGGGTGTCACCTCGCCGGTCCCGCCGATCTCGACGACCTGGACCGCTCCGTCGACGGCCCCGATCGCGACGCGCCGGCCATCGGGCGACCAGGCGACGTCGGCCGGGGCGACCTCGCCGCCGATCCGGATCGTCTGGCCGCGCGCCCCGCCGACGAGGTCACGGACCTTGACGACGCGGTCCGCGCCGAGGCTGACGAGCCGGCCGTCGGCGGCGACCTCGACCGCCACGATGGCGCCGCCGTGGCGCCCCTGGCTGGTGATCACCGCCTCCGCGCCGCGCTCGGGCGAGGCGATCGCGAGGAGGCGCCCGTCGGCGCCTCCCGCGACGAGGCGACCGTCCGGGCTCCAGGCGACCGCGCCGACCGCGCCGGCCTCGAGGTCGTGCACCGCGAGCGGCGCGACGCGGGCCGGCTCGCGGGCGAGGCTCGGCACCGCGTTCGAGACGTCCCAGACGCGCACCGTGCCGTCGTCGGAGCCGGTCGCCAGGCGCGCGCCCCAGGCGAGGGCGCGCACGGCGCGGCGATGGCCGTCGAGGGCGGCGGCGCGACCGCCCGAGGCGACGTCGATGACGGTGACGGCGCCGGCGACGCCGCTCGCGACGATCCAGTCGCCGTCGGGGCTCCAGGCGACCGCGGCGACGCCGCGGGTGCCGGCGTCCATCACGGCCACCTCGCGACCGCTGGCGATCTCGAGGACGTGGACGACGCCGTCCGCGTCGCCGATCGCGAGGCGAGCCCGCTCGGGGTCGACGGCCAGCGCGGTCGCGTCGAGCCGGGAGGTGACCCAGCGCAGCGGCACCGCCCTCGGCAGCGCCCGGGCGAGCGCCGAGCGGGCGGGGGCGCCGTCGACGATGGCGAGGCTCCGGGCGAGGACGGCCGCCGCCTCGGCGTGACGCCCGAGCGAGATCAGGCGCTCCCCCTTCTCGACGAGGGCCGCCGCGAGGAGCTCGCCGCGGGAGCGGGCGAGCACCGTCGCGCGCGCCCGCTCGGCCTCCTCGGCCGCGGCCGCGGCCCGGGCGACCTCCTCGGCCGCGCGCGCCCGCTCGCGCTCCTGCTCGGCCTTGCTCCGCGCGGCCGCCTCGCGCTCGGCGGCGGCCTGCGCGGCGCGAGCCGCCTCGCTCGCCTTCTCGCGCTCCTGCTCGGCCTGGCCCCGGGCGGTCTCCGCCTCCTCGCGCGCCTCCCTCTCGGCGCCGGCGGCCGCGACGGCGAGTCGCTCCGCCTCCTGGGCGCGGTCGCGCTCGGTGACGGTCTCGGCGCGCGCCGCCACCGCGGCCTCGCGCTCGCGGGTGGCGACGTCGCGCTCCTGCCGGATCTTCTGGATCGAGATGATCCCGAGGGCGATCCCGGTGAGGAGGAGCGCCGTGACGATCAGCACGGCCGTGACGACGGTCGCCGCGAGGACGCGGTTTCGACGCGCCCAGCGGCCGAGCCGCTCGCGCCGGTTGAGCGGACGCGCCTCGATCGCCTTCCCGTCGATGAAGCGTCCGAGCTCGTCCGCGACCGCCTTCGCCGACGCGTAGCGGAGGTCGGGCTCCTTCTCCATGCACTTGAGGGCGATCGTCTCGAGGTCCGGATGGACGCCCGGGTTGATCTCGCGCGGCGGCTCGGGGTCGTCCTCGAAGACCTGTCGGAGCACGTCCATGAGGGTCGTGCCGTTGAACGGAGGCCGCCCGACGAGCGAGCTGTAGAGGACCGCGCCGAGGGAGTAGACGTCGCTGCGCGGTCCGGTCCCCTCGCGGTCGCCGCGGGCCTGCTCGGGCGAGACGTAGTAGGGCGTGCCGATGACCTGGCCCTCGAGCGAGAGCTGCTTCTCGACGTTGAGGTCGCGGGCGAGGCCGAAGTCGGTCAGCAGCGCCCGGCGCTCGCCGTCGACCATCACGTTCTGCGGCTTCACGTCGCGATGGACGACGCCCTGCTCGTGGGCGTGGTGGAGCGCGAGGGCGGTCTCGCGGACCAGCCCTGCGAGCTCGCGCGGGCCGAGGTCGCCGCGCCGGAGGACGGCGTCGAGGGTCTCGCCATCGACGAAGTCCATCACGATGAAGGGGCGGCCGTTCTCCTCGCCGATCTCGTGGACGCTGACGATGTTCGGATGGCGGAGCTTGGCCGACGAGCGCGCCTCGCTCCGGAACCGCTCGATCCCGCGCGGGCCCGCCCGCTCGACGTCGAGCACCATCTTGATCGCGACCTTGCGGCCGAGCGTCGGGTCGAAGGCGGCGTGGACGACGCCCATCCCGCCGCGGCCGAGCTCGGCCGTCAGGATGAACCGGCCGAAGAGGTTCTCGGGGTTCTCGGCCGCGGCCCGGACCTCGGCCGGGAGCGGGGCGCCGGTGACCGTCTCGTCGCTCGAGCTGCCGCGCGGCGCGTGGCTGCCGCTGCCCGGGCCGACGGGAACGACCGAGCGGGTCGGTCGGCGCGAGCGCGACCGCGACGACGACGGGTCGGGCGAGGCGAGCGGCGCCGGCGTGGCGCCCGGCGGGCCGGGCGGCCGCGGCGTCGCGTGCGGGGGAGCGGGCGGAAGCGGCGTCTGCGGCGGCCCCGGCGGCAGCGGGGTCGCCTGGGCAGGCGTCGCGCCCGGCGGCGCCGATGCCGACGAGCGTCCGTCGTCGGGATAAAGGGCGTCCTCGGTGTCCTCGGCCTCCTCGGGGACGGTCGCGGCTCGCATCTCGGGGACGGTGACCGCGCCGGAGATGTCGGCGACGACAGGCATCGTCGGCATCGTCTCGGCCGCCTGCACGTCGGCCGCGACGTCGACGACGGACGTCTCGTGCGGCTCGCCCGTCTCCGGATCGAGCCCGGCCCACGAGGGGTGCTCGGGCATCGTGATCGCCATCGGGTCGACCCGGAGACGTCCGCTCGGAGCGCGCTGGCTCGGCGCGGGCGCGGGCGGAGGCGCGGGGGGGCGAGTCGCGGCCGGCGCGCGGCGACGGGTCGGGTCGGGGCGCGGGGTGATGTCGGGGCGCGGCGTGGTCGCCGGAGCGACGCTCGTCGGCGGGAGGCCCTCGGTCAGGAAGCCGAACTCGGTGAGGATCGAGGTGAGGCGGACCTTGGCGGGGCCGCCACGAGCCTGCTGGATCTTCTTGCAATGATCGAGCTGGCTGGGAGTCAGGCGGCCGGCGTCGACGAGACCCTGGCCGACCTGGTCGTCGAGGCGGCGGAAGCGCGCGGAGTCGGACAGGGACACCCGGACGGTCCTCGCGAGCCGGCGGCGGCGGAGCTCGCGCCGATGGCGGCGCGAGCCCGGTCGCGAACGGAAGTCAGGGTATCACTGGAGGCTGCGTCGTGGCAACCGATGATGGGGCGGGGGTCTAACCGCCGCCCTCGCCACCCTCGTCGCCCGCGTCACCCGCGTCGCCACCGGCATCGCCCGCGCCGGCGTCCTCGCCGGCGGCGCCGGCGGGAGCCGCGCCCGACTCGGCGGCGGTCTTGAGCTTCTCGAGGCCGCGCTCGAACATGGGGCCGACCATGCCGTCCATCAGGAGGCCGAAGTAGCGGCCAATGATGTTCATTCCATTGTCGCCCTTCATCGACCAGGTCACCTTCACCCCGTCGCCCTCGGTGGCATACGTCATCTCGCCCGTCGACTTGTACGTGTCATCGAAGGTGAGGTCGTAGCCGATCCCGGTGGCGGGGTCGCTCTTGGTGAAGGTGAGCTCACCCTTGCCGCTCTCGCCGGTCCAGCTCTGGTGGGCGCCGACGCCGTCGCTCTTCTCGGCGATCGTGGTCGTGATCGTCGGATCCTCCTCGCGCCAGGGCTCCCACTCCGGCCACCGCTCGAGGTCGCCGACGAGCCCGTGGACCGTCGCGACGTCGGCGTCGATGACGACCGACCGCTCGACGGCGTAGCCACTCGGCAGGACGAGGCCCACGCCGACGAAGAGCCCGATCAGAACGAGCGGGATCGCGATGATGATCTTGAGGGCGGAGCCGCCCTTCTTCTCGTCGGCAGGCTTGCTGGCATCTTCGGACATGACGGTCTCCTCGGTCTGAAGAGGGGTCTCTCGGGGGACGAGTCGTCCAAGCGGTTGGGACGCGATACGACGAGCCGCGTCACGGCACGATCCGAGCGACGATGCCAGGAGGGGACTGACCGCGCAACAGCGGGGTCGATTGCGCCGCCGGGGCGGGGAGGGGCGCCAGAGTCAGCGCCCCCGGGTCGTGGGCCCGATCCAACGCATCCGGCGGCTCCGCTGGGACTCACGCGCGGACGCGCGCTCGGGTCGACGCTTCGCGGAGCCGGCCCGGCCATGAAGCCCTCTCGCCGTCTCGTCATCGGACCGATCATCGTCATCTCGCTGGCCCTCGCGGGAGCCGCCGCGTCGAAGGCGCCGACGTTCGCCGCCAAGGCGCAGTGTCGAACCGCCCTGGCCGCGGGTGACATCGAGCGGGCCTGCACCGACTACGTCGCCTACGCGGAGCGCGCGGGGGAGGACGACCCGGGCCTGCTGGAGTCGCTCTGTGAGGCGGTGCTGACCGAGGCTCTTACGGGCGACCGGGACCTGGGGGCGTTCCTCGCCGCCTCCTCCTACGTCTCGCTGGTGCCGAAAGAGACCCTGACCTCCGCCCTCGCCGACCCCGAGACCCAGACCCTTGTGAGCTCAAGCCTCTCCCGGCTGCTCGACCAGCGCAGGCGCCTGCGCGCCGAAGCCGGGCGCGACGACCGGCTCGCAGGCTCCTCGGCGTGCGTTCTGGCAATGCTGGGCGACCCGGCCGGCCTCGCCTGGGCGCGACGCGTCGAGCCGGCACCGCGCGGAACGCCGGGCGACACCACCTTTCTGATCGCGGAGATTCTCAAGACCGCCGGCGGGACCAACGACGATCTCGACCGTCTGGCCCAACTAGCTCCACTCATCGCCGACGAGCCCGGAGCGTGGGCGGTCCCCGACGCCATCGCCAGCATTGGCCGACGCCAGCCCCACCTCCGCCCGCGGGCCCGGGCGATGCTGCGGCGCCTCTCGAAGTCCCCCGAGCTCGCCGAGGTTCATGTCGATGCGCTGCTCGGCCTGGTCGAACTCGGAGACCTCGACGGCGTGAGCGCACGGGCCATCGTGGAGCCGGTGCCCCCGCCCCGGCGCCCTCGACTCGAGCTCGAGCTCGGACTTCGACTCTTCCGATCCGGCCGCCCGAGCGGAATCGAAGTCATCGAGTCGCACACCGCGCCGGGCCATCCCCCCCACGTTCGCCACCGGGCGGCGTGCTATCTCGCCCGAGAGGTCTTCCCCTCGCGGCCAGAGGCCGCGGCGGCGACCGCTCACTCGCTTCTACTCCAGGACGACTTCGAAGGCTGGCCACTCTTGAGTGACCCCGAACACGCCCGCCGGGCGACGCTCGGCGTTCTCGGCGAGACCGGCAGTCGCTCGGACATTGCCGCGGCCCGCCGGTTTCTCACGAGAGAAAAAGCCCGCGTCCCGGCCGCCGGCGCCATCCTCGAGATCCTCCGGGGTCCCCGGGCGCCCTAGCACCGAGCCCGCGCCCGGCGAAGACCCCTCGGGCGTCAGCATGATCGAAGGGGTCAGGTCCAGGAATCCGAGCGACCATCCCCGCGTCGTCCGGGCGGAGGGATCAGGTGGTAGGCTCCATTGATGCCCGTCCTCTGCCCGTTCCGTCTCGGCTATCACCTCCAGAGCTCTCGGTCACCGTGGGCGCGCGAAGGTCAACCCAGCTATCGCGGAGTCGATCGCTTCTTGGCGATCTCCGACTATGACCCCGAGACGGCCAGCGACACGAGCTCGCCGTGGGGTCGCTACTACGCCGCACTGGACTCGATGGAGCTTCACTTCGATCGTCGAACGTTGGAGCGCGCCGCCGGCGGCCTCGAGGCCATCGGCGTTCAGGTTGAGGCGACGTACGTCGAGGTGCTCGCGGTCGGCGACATTCCAAGCGACTGCGGGGTGGCTGCGATCTGGAGCGAGCAGCTTGCCGACGTCTGGAAACACTGGGACGTCGTCCATCGCGGATTCTCGTGCGCTCCGCAGGGGATCACGCCAATGGGCTTCGACGTCTCCATCCCCGTTCCGACCTGGCACTCGGCGTTGATCCACCCCGGACTCGATCGCCTCAGGCCGTCCTTTCCATCGACACTCAACGTCAACGGCCTCTGCTCTTCGGTGAGTGACGCGATCGTCCTTGCTTCGCTCGCCAATACACTCGAGTACGGCCTATTCCCCTCTTGCGTCCTCTCCGTCGCGAGCGTCGACCTTCGACCGTCGCTGTAGTGTATCCAGGCGCGATGAGCAGCTCAGGTGAGCGCGGGAGCATGTCGCCTCGTCTTCGACCTGCCGCCGCCCCCTGCCTCGCATCGAGCCGGTCAGGTTCGATCCGCGGTCCGCGCTCTCGACCGAACCTCGGATCGTCTCGCTGCGAGCCAGCCCGCGGGGGCAAGAGTACGAGTCCCTCCCGCGGGCGTGGCGTCCGGAATGCTATCCACTCGCGGTCGCCCCCGGCCCGCGCCGTCACCGTTGCGCGGCGCAACGGCGCTTGCCGAGCGTCGGAGTCGTAGAAACCCAACCTCTCGCACCGTGCGAAGAGCCTCTGGTGTGAATCGAGGGGTCAGGTCCAGGAATCACACTAGCGAATCTGTCGCAGCGGCTGGTGTGACCTGGCCCCTCTGGTGTGAATCCTGGACCTGACCCCTGGAATCACGATAGGCGAGCCGGGAACGTCCGGTCGGCGGTCGGCCTGACGACCGAACGTCGGATCCCACTCGTCGCCGCCCGGGCCGGCGCTCTTGTCGCTTCGCGAGCGCCTGTTGCCCGCCTATCGCCGGGCTCGATCAGACGAGAGCACGATCCCGGGACTCCTGCGGTCGTTCGACGATGAGGGTTCCGTCGGGCGCCTTCCCCGAGATCTCGATGATGCCGTCGGTCTTGAGCCGGTGATGGCCTCGACAGAGGGGAGCGACGTTGTCCGGGTCCCAGCGCCGCTCGGGAGCTCGGGATCGCG
>JAJDCQ010000096.1 GCA_029260755.1 Planctomycetota bacterium
GCGGTCGTTCGACGATGAGGGTTCCGTCGGGCGCCTTCCCCGAGATCTCGATGATGCCGTCGGTCTTGAGCCGGTGATGGCCTCGACAGAGGGGAGCGACGTTGTCCGGGTCCCAGCGCCGCTCGGGAGCTCGGGATCGCGAGAGCCTCTGGTGTGAATCGAGGGGTCAGGTCCAGGAATCACACGAGCGAATCTGTCGCAGCGGCTGGTGTGACCTGGCCCCTCTGGTGTGAATCCTGGACCTGACCCCTGAAATCACAATAGGCGAGCCGGGAAGGTCCGATCGGCGGCCGGCGTCACGACCGAACGTCGGATCCCACTCGTCGCCGCCCGGCGCTCTCGTCGTTGCGCGGGCGCCTGTTGCCCGCCTACCGCCGGGCTCGATCAGGACGAGAGCACGCTGCATCGCTGGAGGAGACGAGACGCTCGACTGCGTGGCCACCGCGGCCAGCGAGTGATCGCGCGGCTCGCCGTCATCGCGACCCGGTACTCTGCCCTCCGCGGGACGGCAGGCACGGGACGGTACGACTCTCGCCCGACGGTTCGCACCCGAATCGGCCTTCCCTCTCCATGAGCGAACCGATGGCCGACCGGAGAGAGCGAGCCGCGTGACGTCGGAGGAGGCTCGGCAGAAGGGGAGGGCTGGGTCAGCAGGAGAGATCTCGCGCCAGCCTCGTCAGCGCCACCAGCGTCAATCCCGCTTCGACCGACGGCCCTATCTCGCGCTTCGCCGAGCCCATCCGCGCCTCGATCGCGCTCGCGACCTCCCCGACCCGCCGCGCGAGCCGGTCGAAGCCGACCGACTCGGTCCGCCTCGCGAGGTCTCCGAGCGCCGCGCCCGTCCGCGCGTCCGCCCGGGCGACTCCCTCGACGAGCAGCTCTCCGAGCGCGTCTTCGATCGCGCGGATAGCCTCGGCGACGTGGGATCGCGCCTCGGCGCTCTCCTCGAGCGCGTCGGGCACCTCGACCGACGCCGCCGCGTCCTCGCCCTCGGCGTCGGTTCCCGGCGCCGCCGGCTCGCGGTCGATCCACGGCTGGAGCATCACCCGCTCGCCCGGCTCTCCGAGCACGATCGCCGTCGGGCTCGTCACCGGCCCCTCGGGGCCGAGCCGCCAGGGCCCCGCGATGAACCGCACCGCGTCGCCCGACCGCTCCAGCGTGGCGAGGGTCGCGGCGACGCCCGCCCTTCCGCGCGCGGTGAACGGGTGCCGCACCTCTCCTCGCGCCCCGTCCTGGTCGCGCACCGTCGCGACGGCCATCTGGCTCGGCGCGTCGAACCGCACCTCGTCGACGCCAGCGACGGGGATCACGTGGAAGTCCTCGGTCGCTCGCCTCGGTCGGAGCGATGGCGGCGGCAGGGTCGCGAGGCGCGCCCGCAGCTCGCCGAATCCGTCCAGCAGCACCGGCGGGCGGAGCTGCTCCCATGCGAACGCCTGCGGGCTCGCTCCGATCCGCCCGCGCCCGAGCGCGAGCTGACCCGACGCCGCCCGCTTCGCCCCCTTGCACAGAAGTTGCCCCCGCCCCCACTCGGCCAGCGCCACCTCGCGGACACGCAGCCGCCGCCCGAGCTCGTGGAGCGGCCGCGGCGGCTCGGGCGGCCCCGCGGGCGCGGCGATCGGGCCCGTCGTCGTCGGCTCCTCGACGGCGGCCACATCCCGCACGAGCACGCCGAGCCCGCCGCCGGCGAGGTCCTGGAGCGGCACGGTGAAGCGCAGGCGCCGCGCGTCCTGCGCGACGCCGCACCCGAGGCCGACCAGCCGCGCCGCGCCGATCGCGCTCGTCCGGTCGCGCCCTCCCCGGACGAGCGCCTGCGGGATCGCGTCCGTCCCGCTCGCGATCGTGTCCGCCCGCAGGAGCAGCTCGCCCGTCACCGCGACGAGGTGCTCCGGCGCGAACCGCGCGTCGCGCTCCCCGTAGCGCCGGAGCTCGGTGGCGAGCTCGGCGACGGTGTCGGCCGGCCAGGTGAGCTCCGCCTCGCGGCACCGCCCCTCGAGCCGACCGATCCGGCCGAGCAGGTCGTCGGACGCGCCCGCCGCGCCGACCTCCATCAGCAGCGACGCCGCCCCGTCGATGTCCGCGATGATGCTCGCCGGCGCGGCCGCCGGCGGCGCGCCGGTCGTCACCAGCCCGGACGCCTCGTCCGCCGCCAGCGCGCGGAACGCCCAGACGGCCAGCGCCGCGTGGGCGCACGGCGGCCGATCCGCGCAGTCGCAGTGGACGTAGCGCGGGTCGCCGGGCACCAGGAACCGGATCGTGTGCCCCAGCCCGTGGAAGCGCGCGATCGGCTTCGCGCTCCGGACGAGCTCGACGAGCATCCCCGCCTCGAGCCGTCGCCGCGCCCTTCCGACCGCCGCCTTGCCGAGGGCATCGACGAGCGCCTCATCGACGATGGCGCCGGGGTTCCAGGGACCGCCGCCCGCGGCCTCCTCGGCGCCGTCGGCCTGCGCCGCCGCGGCCGCCGCCCGCTCGTAGATCAGGACGCTCCGGACGACGTGACGGCAGAGGTTGCTCGCCGGGCAGGTGCAGCGCGCGTCGGCGACGACCGCCTCGCCGGCGATCGTCACCGTCGGGCCGTCGGACCAGACGACGGTGATCGCCCCGGCATCGCCGACCGACAGCTCTCCCGTGATGTCGCCCGCCTCGAGCTCGCGGAGCGCCCGCTTGAGCGTCCCGCGGTTCGTCAGCACCGCGAGGTCGTCCTCGGTCAAGGCCAGGAGATCGTCGCGCCGGGTCGTCATCGGCTCAGCGCACCCGCTCGGCGAGCCAGTCCGCGAGCTGGCCTGGCGTCATCGCGCCGACGTGCGCGCCGAGCGCCGCCATCCGCCTCGCGACGTGCTCGTCGTAGGCCGGCCGCGCCGCCTCGTCGAGGGCCGCGAGCCCGAGGATCGTCACCCCGCTCTCGATCAGCCGCTTCGTCGTGCCGAGCAGCCGCGCCTCGGGCGCGCCCTCGCCGAAGTCGGTGATCAGCACGACGATCGTCTTGCGCGGCTCGGTCACGAGCGTCTCGGCGTAGTCGAGGGCGCCGCCGATGTCGGTCCCGCCGCCGAGCTGCACCTTCATGAGCGTCTCGACCGGGTCGGAGCAGTCCGCGGTGAGGTCGACCACGCTCGTGTCGAAGACGCAGAGATGGGTCTTGATCGCGCGGATCCCCCAGAAGACCGACGCCGTGACCGCCGCGTGGATCACGCTGTCGAGCATGCTCCCGCTCTGGTCGACGAGGATGATCACCCGCCACCGCTCGCTCTCGCGCCGCACCCGCGAGAAGAAGAACGGACGCTCGATGATGAGCCTCTTCTCGGCGGCGTCCCAGTTCTTGAGGTTTCGACGAATGGTGCGCCGCGCGTCGAAGTTCTTCGCGATGCGCAGCGACGAGGGCCGCCGTCGGTCGACCGCCCCGACGAACGCGCTCCGCACCGGGCGCGCGATCCGCTCGAGGATCTCCTCGATGACCTTCCGGACGAGGTCGCGCGCGGCGCGGAGCACCTCCTCGTTCATGAGGTGCTTCGTCCGCAGCACCGCCCGGAGGAGCGCCTGCGACGGACGCGCCCGGCGGAGGAGGTCGGGGTTGGTGACCAGGTCGTCGAGGCGGTAGCGCTCGAGGCCGTCACGCTCGATCCGCTCGATCGTCTCCCTCGGGAAGAGGCGGTGGACCTTGTCGATCCACGTCGGCACGGTGAGCTGACTCTCGGCCAGGTTGCCGCGCCGGTCGTCGCCGCGATCGTCGTCGCCGTCCTCGCCTCCCTCGCCGGGCGTCGCGACGTTTCGGCCCGGGCCGTACTCCCGGTCGTAGAGGAACGCGAGGCATTGATCGCGCTCGCCCCACTCGCCCGGGAGCGCCTCGCCGCCCGTCGCCTCCTCGCCGCCGCGCCCGAGGACGAGGCGCCAGCGGATCCTCCGCGCGCGGTCCATCGCCCTACGCCTCCGCCTCGGTCGCGCCGCGGATGCCGAAGCGCGCGGCGGCGGCGAACAGGTCCGCCTCGAACGCGAGGCTCGCCGCCGCCTCCTCGGCCGAGACGACGAGGGCGGCGAGGGGCGCCTCGTCGGTGCGGTCCCCGCTGGCCGCCTCGTCCGCGGGCGCCGCTCGATCGCCGCGACGCCTCCGCGCGTCGAGCTCGCGGAGCGTCAGGACGAGGTGGTGCTTCTCGCGCGGGGTGAAGAAGGTGAACGCGAGACGCATCGCCGGGAGGGCGCGGAGGAACTGGGCGTCGTCCCATCGGGCGATCGCTCCGTCGATCGCCTCGAGCAGCCCGGCCTCGCGCCTCACCGCCTCGCGGGCCGTCGCGAAGATGCCGCCGAGCGCCTCGCCGAGCCGGTCGGGCAGCCCGGCGAGCTCGCGGAGCAAGGCGATCACGGCGTCCGGGCTCGCCCGCCGGATCGTCCAGAGGATCCCGACGCACGCCCCGCGCAGGAGCGGCGTCGCCGCCGCGGCGGCGACGACCCGCGCGCAGCTCGCGACGAGCTCGTCCGCGTCGAGGGCGAGCGCCTCGCCGGCCCGCTCGAACGTCGCCAGGATCGCCTGGACGCCGACGACGACGCGCCGCTCGGTCTCGCCGGCGCCGACCGACTCGAGCATCCAGAGGCACCTCGTCCACGTCTCGGCGAGGAGCGCGCCGGGCTCGTCGCCGCCGGCCGTGCCGAGCACCTCGTCCCAGCGGTAGAGATAGAGGAGGTGACCGAGGGCGGCGGCGAGCCGGCCGAACTGGCCGTCGTCGCGGATGCAGGCGAGGAGCGCGTCGCGGACCGGGCCGATCGCGATGGGGTCGACGCCCGGCCCCGCGGCGCCCGCGCCCTCGGCGCCGCCGTCGATCCCCGCGAGCGCCGCCGCGAGGAGCAGCGTGGCGGCCGCCTCGGCGTCGCGCTCGATCCGGCTCGCCCGGTCGGCGAGGCGCGCGCCGACCGCGCCCGGCAGGGTCGAGCCCCATCGGCTCGCCTCGATGAGCGAGGCGTCGAGGTCCGGGCTCCACGCGATGTTCCAGCGCTCGACGATCCGGCCCCCGTCGCGCCGGCTCGTCAGGTCGGTGCCCCCGACGCGCCGAAAGCCGACGATCTCGAGGATCGCGAGGCGGTGGAGCAGCCGGCTCCTCGGGCGGTCCTCGGGCCGATGCAGGTCGAGGTCGACCGTCCTCGGAGCGCGCCCCGGGGCGAGGTCGTGCGCCTCGAGCGCCTCGTTGACGTCGGCGACGAGCGGCGGGCGCTCGGCGTCGGGGGCGAGGCGACCACGCGCGGCGCCGCGCATCACGGCGCGGACGGCGTCGATCAGCGGATGGTCGCGCCCGTCGCCCGCCGGCCGCCGCTCCTCCTTGATGAGCGCGCTCGCCACCCCGTCCTCGAGGTCGCGCCGCCACGGCCGCGGGTGGCCGCGCAGGGTCGCCAGCCCGGCGATCATCGTCTCGGCGGCGATGAGGTCGGCCGCGCTGATCGGCCGGCCCTTCTCACGGAGGACGCCAGCGACCGAGCTGAGGAGCTCTCGATGGAGCGGGGGAGCGCTCGTCTCGTCGTCCGTCGGCGAGGCCGAGCGCCAGGCCCGATCGTAGAAGCCGGGGCTCGGCATCCCGGCGTCGTAGCCGATCAGCCCGTCGAGGCGCTCGTACGAGTAGGGCGTCAGGGCGATCCCCCGCTCCTCGCCCTCCTCGGGCGGCCGGAGGGTGACGCGCGCCGGCTCGAGCGCGTCCTCGTCCTGCAGCCGCGCGAGCAACGCCGAGCTGTGATAGCCGCCCGTCACCACCAGCACCGGACCGTCGGGTCCGGCGGCGAGCGTCTCGCGGATCCGCGCCGCCATGAACGCCTCGCGCCGGGCGTCGCTCGGGCTGGGCGGGTCGCGCCGGCGAGCCTCCCAGCAGAGGCCGTGGCAGCGCCGGAGGTAGGTGGCGACGTCGAGGTCCTCGTCGCGCTCCATCTCGAAGAGCGCGTCCCAGAGCTCGTCGTAGCCCTCGACGCCGAAGCGACGGCAGAGCGCCGCGACGAACCGCGAGGAGCGCATCTCCGAGTCCGCCCACCGGTGCGACGCGGCGCCGACGCTCGCGACGTCGGCCCACGGCAGGTCGATGAACGACACCGCCGCGCCGAGCTCGTGCGCGACCCGGAAGGCCTGCCACTCGGGCGAGTAGATGCAGAACGGGTAGTAGGCGCCGAGCCGGCTCCCGTCCGCGGTCCGGACGTGGCTGAAGATCGCGATCGGGAGCTCGTGGTCCTTGTCGAGCTCGGCGAGCTTCGGGTCGAAGTCGCTCGGCCCCTCGATCAGGATCGCCGCCGGCGCGATCGCGCGGGCGAGGTCGACGACGATCCGCGCCGCCGCCGGGCTGTGGTGCCGGACGGGGAACCAGACGACCGGCCCGTCGGTCCGGAGCAACGCGGTCGGGAGATCGTCCGCGCCCAGCTCGGTCTCGGACGGCGCGGGAGGCGTCAGAGCAGCCACCGCCGCGCCTCGTGCCACTGCTTCCAGCCGGCGCCCTTGCGGCGCTTCACGACGTGGTCGAAGTAGTGCCGGAGCTTCTTCTTGTCCTCGTCCGCGTCCTTCAGCGCCGAGCCGACCATGTTCTGGACGAGGTGGTCGGCGCCGACCTCGCCGTCGCCGTAGTAGTAGGCGTGGATCCCCGCGGCGACGCCGACGCCGACCGCCTCGGCCGTGCTCATGACCGTGCTCAGCGGCTCGATGGCCTCGCCGTCGCCGGTCTTGCCCCTCCTGAGCTCGTGAAACGTCGTCACGAGGAGCTCGGTCTTGTCGGGCGGGAGCTGCACGGGGATGCCCGCCCGCTCGAGCAGTCGATCGGTCTCGCGCTTGACCAGCTCCATCTCGGCGGCGACGTCGTCGATCGGGTGGACCGTCTCGAAGTTGAAGCGCCGCTTCAATGCCGCGCTCATCTCGTTGACGCCGCGGTCTCGCGTGTTGGCCGTCGCGATCACGTTGAACCCGCCGCGGGCGTAGACGGTCCGCTCGGCGTCGTCGCGGAGCTCGGGCACGTGGAGCACGCGGTCCGAGAGGACCGAGAGGAGCCCGTCCTGCACCTCGAGGGGGCAGCGGGTGATCTCCTCGAAGCGGACGAGCTTGCCCTCGCGCATCCCGCGCAGCAGCGGCGCCGGGACGAGCGCCCGCTCGGTCGGCCCCTCGGCGAGGAGCAGGGCGTAGTTCCAGGAGTACTTGATCGCGTCGTCGGTCGTGCCGGCGCTCCCCTGGATCGTGAGGGTCGAGTCGCCGCTCACCGCCGCCGCGAGCAGCTCCGAGAGCCAGCTCTTGGCCGTCCCGGGCTCGCCGATCATCATCAGCCCGCGGCTGGTCGCCAGCGCGACGATGCAGCACTCGATGAAGCTGCGCCGCCCGACGAACTTCGGCTCGGTGCCGAGGGTCTCGTCGCCGAGGACGAACGCGATCACGCTCCGCGGGGTGAGGCGCCACCCGGCCGGTCGCGGCGCGTCGCCGTCGTGCTCGGCGAGGCGCGAGAGCTCATCGCGATAGAGGAGCTCGGCGGCCGGCCGCTGGAGGTCGTCGAGGGCGCGGTCCGCGGGACGGGCCTCGGGCGGCCGCGCCTTCCCGACCCGCCTCTTCGTCTCCGCCGCGCGCGCCGCCTTCTTCTTCGCCACCGCTCCCCCTCCCCTCCCGTAGCCTCAGCCGGCGGCGAGGAGCTTCTTCCAGCGCTCGGCGAGGTCCTCGGTCGCCTGCTCGATGCTCCCGCCCTTGGGGACGGGTCCGCCCTCGCGGCCGGCGACCTTCTCGATCGCGCGGTGGAGCCACTCGACGTCCTGCCAGTCGCGCGCCTTCGCGAGCCGGGCGAGGAGGCGGCGCACGACGCCCGATCGATCCGGCATCTCGCCGGTCGCGAACGCCGCCCTGACGGTGTCCCGGACGCTCGCCTCGGAGTCGATCGCCAGGATCACGATCCGGTCGAGCGACTCGGGGTCGGTGTCGAGGGCGAGGATCGCGGCGGCCGTCCCGCGCAGAGCCGGCTCCGCGCTCTTGCTCGCCTCGAGCGCCAGCTGGCGCACGTCATCGATCCCGTAGGACGCGAGCGCGGCGAGCGCCGCGGCGATCTCGGCCGGCTTCTCGGCGCTGCGGTAGATGTCCTCGACCTTCGGCCGGGCCGACGGCGGCGCGAGCTCCTTGATCTGCTCGAGGCCAGCCACGCGCACCGCCGCGAACTCGTCGTCGAGCAGCCCGAGGATCGCCGCGACGACGCGGTCCGTCGTCGCCGCGTCACGCTTGGCGAGGGCGGTCAGCGCCTCGGCCGAGCGACGGCGGATCACGTCGCTGCGATCCTGGCACCCCTTCGCGAGCGCCTCGAGCGAGGAGGCCCGCCCGAGCTCCTCGAGGGCGAGCACCGGGTAGAGGCGGCAGTGGAAGTCGGCATCGTTCGCGAGCCGCGCCTCGAGCGCGGCGAGGATGTCGGCGTGCCCCGAGACGGCCGGCTCGCGCCGCGTCGCGTAGATCGCGAGGGTCGCGCCGCGGCGCTGCTCGACGACCTCGCTCCTCGACATCGCCAGCACCTGCGGCACGAACTTCCCCGGCTCGGCGATGATGAAGTCGCGGACGACCGCGAAGAACGTCTCGTGCTTGTGGCCGCGGAAGCCGAGCGCCTCGACGAAGATGTCGAACATCTCCGGATCGGGCGGCTTCTGGTCGATCAGCTCCTCGGCCGCCTCGAGGCGTACCGACGGGTCGCCGCTCCGGGCGAGGTAGAGGAGCATCTGGTGGCGCAACGTCGGGTAGAGCGCGAGGAGCGCCAGGACGAGCACGATCAGGGGCAGGCCGAAGCGGACGAGCTTCCCGCGCGCGACGGCGCCCTCGATCTCGTCCCGCCCGGCGAGGCGCTCGGTCACCTTCTTCTTCGCGAGGACGCGCTCGTGCACCTTCTTCTTCGCCGGCGTGGCCGAGGCAGGATCCGCGCCCCCCTCGGTCGGGGTCGGCTCGGACGCGGACTCGGACGCGTCGGCGGCCGGGGGGGACTCCCCGGTCGTCGGCTCCGGGTCGCCGGCGGGCGCGTTGGTCTCTGGGTTCTCGGGCTCCGCCACGTGATCCTCCGCGATGGACGGCGTCATCCTGCTTCCTCCCCGGGTTGCCGACAAGCCCACGCCCCCGTGCACCCGCGAGCCGGCCCGAGGTTCCGGGAAAGTCAGGTGGTCTCGACCACCGAGGCATCGCTGTCGGTCGTGGCCACCGCCGCCCCCGAAGCGTCGTCGTCCTCGTCGCGTCGCGCGTGGGCGAGCTCGGCCCGTCCCGCCTGGTGGATCACGAACGCGGCGACCAGCGCGACGACCCAGCCCGCCTGCCATCGGAGCACGGCCGGGCCAACCACGAGCACGGCGACGACGACCACCGCCGGGACGACGAGGTAGCCGACGCCCGCGACCGCCCGGGTCGCGGCGGCGTCGTCGCGCCCGCCGCCGGTGAGGGCCGCCCGCATCACCCGACCGCCATCGAGGGGAAACGCCGGCAGCATGTTCACCGCGGCCATCGCCGCGTTGACGAGGAGGGCGACCCGGAGCAGCTCGCGCCTCCGCCCCAGCTCCTCCTGGCCCTCGAGGAGGCCGGCCAGCTCGGGCCAGCCGCCATCGACGAGGACCAGCGCCGCGCCGGCGGCCAGCGCCACGAGCGCGCTCGCCGCCGGACCGGCGAGCGCGATCGGCGCCTCGCGGGTGGGGCGCCCCTCGAACCACGTCGCGCCGCCCATCGGCGTGAGGGTGATGCCGGTCACCCGGACCGAGAGCAGGCGCGAGGCGACGCCGTGCCCGAGCTCGTGGAGGAGGAGCGAGGCCGCGAGCACGCCGAGGAAGCCGCCGGTCGTCGCCGCCGCGTCGATGCCGTCGCGCCACCACGCGACCCCGGTCAGGTAGGCGATCAGGACGGGGAAGAGGACGTGGACGCGCAGCTCGATCCCGAGGAGCCGCCCGCACCGAAACGTCCCCCGCTCGAGGTGGCCGGGCGTCACGCGGTCGAGACTCCTACTGGCGCCGGAATCCGCCGGACTGCACCTGGCGGATGATCTCCTCGACCTGCCCGAGCATCCGCTCCGCCTCCCCGTCGAGGTCGGGGCGCCCGGTCCCGAGGAGGCGACGCGCCGCGGCCGCGCTCGCGCGCGCCTCGTCGATCATCTCGAACCGCGCCTCGGCGAGCGCGCGCACCGCCGTGCTCACCGGGAGCCACTCCTCGAACGGACCGCGCGCGGTCCCGACGCCGAGGTCGGCGTGCTCGAGGGCGAGGCGCTTCGCATCGGCCTCGGTCCTGCCCGTCCGGACGACCTCCTCGGGATACATGTAGATCCGGGTGACGAGATGGATGTGCGGGAGCGGATTCGCGGGGTTCGGCGGCGAGCACGCCTCGAGGAAGAGGCGCTCGGCCCTCGCCGGATCGGCGTCGACGACCCGGAGGCCCTCCTCGACGAGGCGCTGCGCCGCCAGCAGCTCGGGCGGCAGGTTCCCCGAGCCCGCCGGGCCGGTCGCCCGCTCGAGCATCCCGACGGCCATGTCGATCTGGCTCGGCGGGATCCCGACGAACTCGCAGAAGTCGTCGAGCATCACCGGGTCGATCCGGCGGACCTCGCGGATCCCGGAGGCGAGCTGCGCGGCGGCGTCGGGCGCCGCGGTCGGCCCGTACTGGAGCAGCACCCGGCCGTGACGGATCATCCTGGCCGCGTCGTCGGGCGCCAGCTCGCGCGCGCGCTGAAACGCGTCGTTCGACTCCTTCATCCGGCGGATGCTCGCGTAGGCCTCGCCGAAGCTGAGGTGGACCTCGACCGCGTCCGAGGTCCGGGCGAGCCATGCCTCGCGATGGCTCTCGAGCTCGGCGCGCCGCCCGAGCTCGGCGAGGACGAACGCGTGGAGCCGGCGGGCGAAGTCTCGTCCCGGATCGAGGCTGACCGCGCGGGCGGTGTCGGTGACGGCCGACTTCGACTCGTTCGCGAGGTAGCTCGTCCATCCGCGGACCATGTAGGCCTCGGGGAGCTCGGGCTCGAGGAGGAAGGCCTCGTCGGTCAGGGCGCGCGCCTCGCGGAGGAGGGTCGCGGGGTTGGTTCCGCCTCCGGCGAGCGGGTTGATCGCGAACCCGCGCATGCACTTGCAGGCGGCCAGCCCGGTCAGCGCCCGGCCCGAGTCGGGCGCGAGGCCGCGGGCCCGCTCGAAGCTCGCCCGGGACCGCTCGACCCGGAAGAGGTTCAGGTCGAGGACGGCCGACTCGATCAGCGGCTCGACGACGTCGGGGCGGACCTCGAGGGCGCGCTTCCAGTCGACCTGCGCCTCGGCGAACCGGCGTCGGCCCGCGCGCATCCGACCGCGGATGAGCCGGGCGACCGGGTCGTCGGGGTGGCGCTCGACGGCGAGGTCGGCGAGCGCCAGAGCCGCGTCCCACCGCTGCGCCCGCCACTGACCGAGCGCGCGGGCGACGAGGAGGTGGACGTCGTCGGGCGCGGTGGCGGCCGCCTCGTCGAGGGCGACCGACGCCTCCTCGGCGAGGCTCTTCTCGCCGGTCCGCCAGAGCAGCATCGCGTTGGCGACCGCGGCCGGGCCCGCGTCCTTGCTCGTCGACAGCGCGAGCAGCCACTCGTGTCGTCGCGCCGCGAGCTCGGGGACGGCGCGGTCGAGGTCGATGTGGATGAAGTCGAGCAGCAGCGGTGGGTCGAGCTCGAACGCGCGGTCCCACGATCCGATCGACTCCCCGCGGCGGCGCAGCCTCATGAGGGCGCGCGCCCGGATCGCGTGCGACGCGCCGAGCCCCGGCGCGAGACGGATCGCCTCGTCCGCCTCGACGAGGGCGAGCTCCGCGCCGCCGCTTCGGGCGAGGGCCGTCCTCGCGGCGACGAGATGGGGCCGCGCCTCGTTCTCGAGGCGCGCCTTGCGCGCGGCGTCGCTTTCGCCGCCCGTGCCGTTCGCGGCGCCCCCGCCCTCCACGCCGGGCGGCGGAAGGTCGCCCCCGGCGGCCTGCCCACCGCCCGCGCCCGCCTCGCCGCCGCCGCTCTCGCCGCCGCCGCCGATGAGCGTCGCGCCCGCGACGATCCCGATCACGCCGACGAACGCGACCGCGCTCGCGATGGCCACCGGCCGCGGGATCGCCCGGATGAACTCGAACGACGGTCCGCGCGGCGCCCGGCCGACCACCTCTCGCTCGGCCAGGACGCGGTCGAGCTCGCTCTCGAGCTCCTTCGCCGACTCGAACCGATCGGTCGGGCTCTTCTCGAGGCACCGCAGGATGATCCGCTCGAGCGACGGGTGGACCCGTCCGTTGATCCGCCGCGGCGACACGGGCGCCTCGCGCAGATGCTGGTTCACGATCGCGAGGGTGTGGTCGCCGACGAACGGCGGCCGCGCGCAGGCGACCTGATAGAGGACGGCGCCGAGGGCATAGATGTCGGTCCAGGGTCCGATCGCGCCCTCGTCCTTGCGGAGCTGCTCGGGCGCCATGTAGAGGATCGTCCCGACCAGCTCGCCCGAGGTCGTCAGGTCGTGCTCCTCGCCGGAGGTGTCGACGGCGAGGCCGAAATCGGTCAGGAACGCCTGGCCATCCTTGTCGACCATGATGTTCTGCGGCTTCACGTCCCGATGGACGATGTCCTCGTCGTGCGCCGCGGCGAGCGCGCCGGCGATGTCGCGCACCATCCGGATCGCGAGCCGCGGCGAGAGGCCGCGCTTGAGGCGCTTGCTGAGCGTCTCGCCCTCGATGAAGTCCATCACGATGAACGGGCGACCCGCCTCGTCGCCGACGTGGTAGACGCTGACGATCGAGCGATGCCGAAGGCGCGCGCACGCCTTCGCCTCCCGATAGAAGCGCTCGACCTTGCGCGGGTCGAAGAGCCCGGCCGGGTTCAGCACCTTGATCGCGACCTTGCGCCGGAGCGACGGGTCCCAGCCCTCGTAGACGACGCCCATGCCGCCGCGGCCGATCTCGCGGATCGCCTGGAAGCCGCCGAAGCTGAGCCCGCCCGGGCCGGCCGGCGGACCGCCTCGCATCACTCCGCTGCCGGGCAGGTCGCGGCGGACGCCGCTCCCGCCCGGCGCGCCGTCGAGGCGCCGCATCCGCGACGAGGATCCCGGCGGCGGAGCCGGCGCCCGCGCCGACCCCGAGCCCGATCCTCCCCCGGGGCGGAACCGGGCGGATCCGATCGGCGGCGGCAACCCCGCCGAGCGGCCAGAGCCCGAGCCGGCGCCGGGGCGACCCCGGCCAGACCCCGGCGGTCCGGGCGGCGGAAGGCGCCCGGAGCCCGGCGGCGGCCGGTTCGCATGACGTGAGGAGTCGCCGGGCCTCGGCGGTCCGCGGCCCGACGGGGATCGACCGTCCATTGATGTACCGGAGCCTCTCTGGGCCTTTGAGACGCTCCTCGACCTTCCACCGTGACGATAGCGGGCCGTCCGGGGAGGAAAAAGGGGCCGACCGAGCCGGGCGGCTACCGCGCAAGCTCGGGCGCCGGTTACGATGGGCCCCGGCATGGACGAGCGCGAATCTCAGTCGCCCGGGAGCGAGCTGCCCACACGCGGAGAGGCGGAGGCCGAGGCGGACGTCGAAGCGGACGCCGAGACGGTCCGGGCGAGCGCCGAGACCGGCAGCGTCCCGCCGAACGCGGAGCCCCGCTCGCCGGTCCCGAGCGCCGCCGCCGACCCCGGCTCCCGCGATCGAGTCGACGCGTTTGCCGCCGTCCTCGCGCCGGGCGCGGCGGCCGATGATACGGTCGCTTCAGAGTCCCCGACGGCGCGCTTCGATGGGGTGATCACCCCCGGCGCGCCGCCGGGGCAGCCGCCGTCGTCCGCGACGGTCGACACCGGCCCGATCATCCCTCGGAGCGGCGGGGCGAGCGCCGAGCGCTATCGCATCGAGGACGAGCTCGGCCGCGGCGGAATGGCGGTCGTCTTCCAGGCGTTCGATCGCGACCTGCGGCGGCCGGTCGCGATGAAGGTCATCCTCGCCGAGCTCGAGGGCGACGACGCCGTCGCGACCCGGTTCGTCGAGGAGGCCCAGGCGACCGCGCAGCTCCAGCATCCCGGGATCGTCCCGGTCTACGAGATCGGCGTCGATCACCGGCGACGCCTCTACTTCACGATGAAGCTCGTCGAGGGACGCACCCTCGCGGCCGTCGTGAAGGAGCTCCGCGGGGCGCGGCCGGATCCGGCCCTCGCCGCCGAGCTCACCCTCCACCGCCTCCTCGAGATCTTCGCCGGCGTGTGCCGCGCGGTCGCTTACGCCCACAGCCGCGGCGTCCTCCACCGCGACCTCAAGCCCCAGAACATCATGATCGGCCAGTTCGGCGAGGCGTGGGTGATGGACTGGGGCCTCGCGCGGGTCTACGCCTCGCTCCGGCGCACCGGCGAGCGCCCGATCTCGAGCAGCTCGAACGCCGACGAGGGCGCCGGGCGTCCGCGCCTGACCCAGCTCGGCGAGATCGTCGGGACGCCCGCCTACATGTCGCCCGAGCAGGCGCGCGCCAACCCCGACGTGACGATCGGACCGGCGAGCGACATCTTCAGCCTCGGCGCGACGCTGTTCCACACCCTCTCGGGTCGGCCACCGTTCGTCGGGCCGAGCCGGCAGGTCGTGGCCTGGCTCCTCACCCGCGAGGCGCCTCGTCTCGCCGAGGTCGTTCCGGACGTTCCGGCCGAGATCGACGCGATCTGCGCGAAGGCGCTCGCGCGGGCGCCCGCCGATCGGTACGGCAGCGCGGCCGAGCTCGCCGACGACGTCCAGCGATTCCTCGAGGGTCGGTCGGTCTCGGCCCACCCCGACGGGATCGCGGGCTGGCTGGTCAAGGTCGCGAGGCGACACGCGGCCGTCACCCTGACCGTCGCGATCGCCGTCTCCATCGGCCTGCTCCTGCTCCTCGTCGGGATCGTGCGGATCGACCGGGAGCGACGGCGCGCGGAGGTCTGGGCGCGCGACGCGCGGGTGGCGTCGAACAACGCCGCCCTCGCCCGGGCGCGGGCCGAGGCGAGCCTGAGCACCGCCTTCGCCGAGCGCGCCGACCGGGCCTGGGACGCCCGGGATGCCCTCTCGGCGCGGCTGCTCTTCGCGCACGCCCTCTCGCTCGCGGACGGCGTCGATGCCCGCCGGCGCCTCCTCGAGGCGACGGTCGGCGGCGCCCGGATCGCCTGGCGCGATCGGCTCGGCGAGGCGGTCCCGCTCGCGTGGCAGCCGGGCGAGCGCCTCCTCGCCGTCGGTGACCGCGACGACGGCGTCTGGCTGCTCGACGGCGCGACCGGCGAGCGGTTCGCCCGGCTCCGAGGCGAAGGCGCGACGACCACGGCCCTCGCCTGGCGCGGCGACGGGGCCCGCCTCGCGATCGGCTCGGCGGACGGACGGGTCCGCGTCGTCGAGGTGCCGGCGGGCGCGAGCGCCCGGGAGCTCGTGACCGCCAACGAGGTCATCGCGATCGGCGCGCACGAGGGTCGCGTCGCGAGGGTCGCCCTCGGCGTCACGAACGACGGACGAGAGCTGCTGGTCACGACCGGCCGGGACGGCGACGCGTTCCTCTTCGACGTCGACGCGACCGTCGCGGCGACGGCCGCCGCGGGGCGGGAGGGGCGGCCCGCGCGCCCGGCCGTCCTCCGGTCGCTCACGGTCGACGGCGCGAGGCGGCGGTGGATCGGCGCGACCGTCACGGGCGAGGGTCGAGCGATCGTGGCGAGCAACGGGTTCCGGGATCTCGGAGTCTGGGACCTCGCCGCCGGGGAGCAGCTCGTTCAGCACGAGGCGTCCGTCGGCGCGCCGGTGCTCGAGGCCGCCCTCGATCCTGCAGGCCGCTTCGTCGCGATCGCGTCGGGGGACGGCCGAGCCCGCCTCCTCCGCGTTCGCGATCAGGCCGTCGGCGAGCCGCTCCCGCTTCCGCCGCAGAGCCATCCGAAGACCGTCCAGGCGATGGCTCTCGACCCCACCGGCGACGTGCTCGTGTCGGCGGACTCCGGCGGACGGCTCCTCCGATGGGACCTCGCCACCGGGGAGCTCCTCTCCTCGATCCGGGGTCACGAATCGCTCCAGTCGATCGGCCGGCTCGCGATCGGCCACCGCGGCCAGCGGATCTCGGCGATCGATGCCGACGGATGGGCATGGAGCTTCGAGGTCGGACGCGATGAGATCGCGGCGATGCTCGAGAACGAGCCGAAGGTCATCCGACGCAACGCGTGGAGCGCCGACGGGGCCCGCCTCGCCATGATCGTCGGGGTCGATCGCGTCCGCACCTGGAGCGTCGGTCGCAACCAGCCGGTCGGCGTCATAGGCCCGCTCGGCTGGAAGGTCGAGGACGTGGCCCTCGACCCGACCGGCGAGCGCATCGTCATCGCGGGTGAGCCCCGGGTCGCGACGCGCGACGCAACGACGGGCGCCGTCCTCGACACGCTCGCGACCCACCCCGCCCCGACCACGGCGGTCGCGTGGAGCCTCGACGGCGCCCGCCTCGCGACGGGGGCGGCGGACGGCTCCGTCCGGCTGACGTGGCCCTCGAGGGATGGCGCGGCGCCGATGACGCTCCCTCCCCTCGATGGGTCGGTCGTCTCGCTCGCCTGGAGCCACGATGGACGGCGGCTCGCCGCGGCGAGCGCGAAGGGAGACCTCCGCGTGCTCGCGATCGTCGGAGACGGCGCCGATGCCACGGCCGTCCCGATCGTCTCGATCCGCTCCGAGCTGCACCGGCCGCGGCGGGTCGCCCTCGACGCGACCGGGGCACGCGTCGCTCTGCTCGGGCTCTTCGGCGACGGCGTCATCCACGCCTCCGCGTCGGGCCGGCGGATCGCGGAGATCTCCCAGCAGGAGGGGAACATCCGGGGTGGCCGGACGGTGTCGCCCGACTTCCGCCGGATCGTCTCGACCGACATCGCGAACGTCCACATCGAGCCGATCGACGATCCCTCGATCGCTCCCATCGTCCTCCCGACCATCCGATCGGTTCCCGTCAGTCCCTGCTTCGACCCCGCGGGCACCCGGCTCGCGGTCGGCGGCGGGTCCGGGGTCGTCGTCGTGTGGGACCTCGACGCCCTCGATCGGTCGCGGAAGACCCGTCCCGGAGACCTCCTTCGCGCCGCCGAGACGGCCACGGGCCTGATCGCCCAGGGCTTCCGCCTGGAGGCGAGCGCGTGGACCCGCGGGAGTCTGGAGGATGACGACGAGACCGGGGATTGACGGCGCGCGACGCCCGAAGCCTCGGTCTGCCAAGACCTCAGGCGAAGCCACGCCGCGGTGCGTTGACGGAGGCTCGACCAATGAGGTGAAATACCGGGGTCGTTTTCGGAGATCGGTCCAGGGGAGGCGGACGCGGAGCCGCCCCCGTCCGTCATCGAGGACCGTCCTTCAGCGCTCCCGCGCCACGTCGGCGGCGGGAAGAGAAGATCCAAAGAAGAGAGCTCGGGAGACCACTCATGAATCGTCGTGACTTCAACAAGCTCCTCGCCGCCTCACTTGCAGGAATCGCGACCGGCCTGACCGGCTGTCCGCCGGCCGACAAGAGCGCCGGGACGGGCACCGGCACCGAGGGTGGCGGCGAGGCCGCGGCCGGCAAGCACATCTGCAAGGGCAAGAACGCCTGCAAGGGCCAGGGCGGCTGCAAGACCGACGCCAACGGGTGCGGCGGCCAGAACGACTGCAAGGGCAAGGGCGGATGCCCCTCGGCCGAGTGGAAGCACGAGTGCGCCACCAAGAACGAGTGCAAGGGCCAGGGCGGCTGCAAGGGCGAGGCTGACACCTGCGCCGGCAAGAACGAGTGCAAGGGCAAGGGCGGCTGCGCCGTTCCGCTCAAGCACGGTAGCTAGAAAATCCGAGATGGACGGATCGAGCGGTGGGGGGGGGGGGGCCCCCCCCCCCCCCCCCCCCCCCCCACGCCGCCCCCCCGCGAAAGGTAGCAGCCCCCCAAGCCGCGGGGGCC
>JAJDCQ010000097.1 GCA_029260755.1 Planctomycetota bacterium
GGGTGGTGGCCGCCGGCCCCGCCCGGGGCCGCCGGGTGGCGGCGGCCGGGGGCGCGGGCGGGGCGGTGGGGCCGGGCGGGCGCGCCCGCCGTCACCACCAGGACGCCGAGAGCGCCCCCGAGGAGGGTCGCGGCGCGGTTCCGCCCCGCCCATCTCCGGGCGCGCCGGGCCGCGCCCGGCGGACGGACGCGGATCGTGTCGCCGGCGAGCCACCGCTCGAGGTCGGCGGCCAGCGCTCCCGCCGACGGGTAGCGCTCGGCCGGGTCGCGCTGGAGGCACTGCCACACGATCGCGTCGAGGTCGGCGTCGATGCGCCGGTCGAGCGCGCGCGGCCGCGGCGGGTCCTCGGTGATCACCCGCTGGAGCACGACGAGGGCGCGGTCGCCCTCGAACGGGCTCCGTCCGAGCAGCGCCCGGAAGGCGAGCGCGCCGAGCGCCCAGACGTCGATCGCCGGTCCGGCGAGCGTCGTCTCGCCGGCCGCCTGCTCGGGCGCCATGAAGTGGGGCGTCCCGAGCACCTCCCCGGTCACGGTGAGCCGCCGCACCGTCGCGACGTCGCGGGCGAGGCCGAAGTCGGTCAGGTGGGCGCGTCCCTCGTCGTCGATGAGCACGTTCGCCGGCTTCACGTCGCGGTGGACGATCCCGAGCCCGTGGGCGTGGTCGAGGGCGAGGGCGACCTCGCGGACGAGCTCGGCGACGCGGCGCGCCGGCGGACGGCCGCCCTTCAGATGCGCCTCGAGGCTCTCGCCCTCGATGAGGCCCATCACGATGTAGGGGCGCCGATGCTCGTCGATGCCGACCTCGTGGACGGGCACGATCCCCGGGTGGCGGAGGCGGGCCGTCGCGCGCGCCTCGCCGAGGAAGCGCTCGAGGTCCTCGGCCTCGAGCGGGGCGACCTCCAGGATCATCTTGATCGCGACCGGCCGGCGCAGGTTCGGATCGAACGCCCGGTAGACGACCCCCATCCCGCCGCGCCCGAGGACGCCGTCGATCCGGTAGCGGCCGACGCGCGCTGGCGGGCCGATCTGCTCGACGCCGCTCGCGGACGCCGAGGCGGGCGCGAGAGCGAGCCCGCACCCGCCGCAGCGCGGGTGGCCGGGAGGCGTCGGTCGGCCGCAGGCGGGGCACCGATTCACTGACCGCGCATCTCCTCGAGGAGCCTGCGGGCCGCCGGCGCCTGGGCGTCGTCGGGCGCGCGCGCGAGGAAGTGCTCGACGTCGGCGATCGCCTCCTCGACTCGACCGACGGCGCGCCGGACGTCGGCCCGAAGCACGTAGAGCCGGAGCTGCCCGGGCGCGATCGCGAGGGCGGCGTCGAAGTCGGCGAGGGTGCCCTCGAGGTCGCCGAGCGGTCGCCGGCTCATCGCCCGACCGGCGAGCGCGGCGAGGTCGCGTGGGTTCAGCGTGACGGCCCGGTCGAAGTCGGGGAGCGCCTGGGCGGGCCGGCCGGCGCGAAGATGGACGTTCCCGCGCGCCGCCCACGGGTCGGGGGAGCCCGGGGCGAGCGCGACGGCGCGGTCGGCCGCGGCGAGCGCGCGTTCGTGCTCGCCGTTCACGCTTCGCTGCTTCGAGAGACCGATGTGGGCGGCGAGGCAGCTCGCGTCGACATCGATCGCCTCCTCGTAGGCCTCGATCGCGCGAAGCGCGCGGCCGGTGCTCGCGAACACGTGGCCCTCCTCGACCGACGCCCGGGGGTCGCGCGGCGCGAGCGCCTTCGCCCGCCGCAGCCACTCGAGTGCGTCCGGGAGGCGCCTCCGAGCGCGGTCGAGCCGGGACGCGACGATGAGAGCGTCGACGTTCTCGGGGTCGATCTCGAGCGCGCGGCGGACGTCGGCCTCGGCCTCGACGACCCGGCCGAGGCGGTGGCGCGCGTTCGCGAGCTGAGTCCACGCGAGGACGTTCCCCGGATCGAGCTCGGCCGCCCGGCGCGCCCATCGCTCGGCGTCGGCGTACCGTCGGCGTTCGATGTGGAGCTTCGCGGTCTGGAGCCACGGCGCGATCCCCGAAGGGCTCGAGGCGGTCGGGTCGAGCTCGGCCGCGCGGGTGTAGTCGGACAGGGCGTCCTCGGGCCGATCTCCCGCCAGCCTCGCCTGTCCGCGGAGGAACCAGGCCTCGGCGAGATCCGGCGCGACCGCGATCGTCCGGTCGGCGAGGGCGGCGGCGTTCGCGATGTCGCCGCGGAGCCAGGCGATCCGCGCGCGCAGGACCCAGGCGCGTCCGAGGTGGGAGTCGATCCGGACTGCCTGGGCCAGGTCGTGCTCCGCGCCGACCGGATCGTCGGCGTAGATCCGCGCCTGGCCGCGGCCGAGCCAGCTCGTCGCGACGTCCGCGCGGATGGCGATCGCGCGGTCGTAGGCGTCGACCGCCCCGGCGGGGTCGCCCTGCCGGAAGAGGGTGGCCGCCAGGTTCGCCCAGGCGCGCTCGTCGCTGGGGGCGCACTCGACGAGACGCCGGTACTCCTCGATCGCGCCGGCGACGTCGCCGGCGTCGATCAGGCGCTTGGCGCGGGCGTGCGACGGGGCCGGGTCTCTCGGTCCGGTCGATCCGGTCGATCCGGTCGTCGGAGCCTCGGGCGGACGAGGCTCCGGCTCGAGCTCCGCGGACGCGGCGCGGACGGCCGCGTCGTCGATGCCGAGCGCGTCGGCGAGTCCGAGCGCGTCGCGCGCGGTGGTCTCGGCCTTCGCGGCGCCGGCCGCCCGCGCCAGCCGGAGCGTCGCGTCGAAGGCGGCGCGACGGGCGTCGGCGTCGTCGGCGCTCAGGCGCAGGATCGCGAGCCGCGCCACCGCGTCGTCGAACGCGCGGTCGAGCTCGGAGGCCGCGTCGCGATCGTCCGCCGCGAGCTGCTGGCGAACGCTCGCGATCGCGGAGGCGCGCGCGCCGCGCGCCTCGGCGAGCTCGTCGGAGGCCCGGGCGAGGGCCGCGGCGAGCCCCGAGACCGCTCCGAGGAGGGTGACCACCGCGACGCTCAGTCCCGCCGCGAGACGATGGCCGCGGAGGAGGCGGCGGGCTCGCACCGCGGGTCCGGGCGGTCGCGCCTGGATCGGCTGGCCGGCGAGCCAGCGGCCGAGGTCGGCCGCGAGGGCGTCGGCGGTCGGGTAGCGGTCGGCCGGGTCGCGCTCGAGGCAGCGCATCAGGATCGTCTCGAGGGCGGGGTCGAGGCGCGGGTCGACCTGTCGCGGCGGCGTCACCTCCTCGGCCACGACGCGCCGAAGGACGGCGAGGGCGTTCTCGCCCTCGAACGGGGGACGCCCGAGGAGCATCCGGTAGAGGAGGGCGCCGAGTCCCCAGACGTCGGTCGCCGGCCCCTGGAGCCCCGTGCGTCCGGTCGCCTGCTCGGGCGCCATGAAATGCGGCGTGCCGAGGATCTCGCCGGTGACGGTCAGGGCGCGCGATCCGGCGGCGTCGTGGGCGAGGCCGAAGTCGGTGAGGAGCGCCCGGCCGTCGCCGTCGACGAGCACGTTGGCCGGCTTCACGTCGCGATGGACGATGCCGAGGCCGTGGGCGTGGTGGAGGGCGTCGGCCACCTGCCGGACGATCTCCACGGCGCGGCGCGGCGGGAGCGACCCGCGCCGGAGGAGGGCGTCCATGCTCGCGCCCTCGACGAGGCTCATCACGATGAACGGGCGTCGCTGCTCGTCGACGCCGACCTCGTGGATCGGGACGATGCCCTGATGGCGGAGCCGGGCGCAGGCGCGCGCCTCGCGGACGAAGCGGTCGATGTCCTCGGGCTCGAGGTCGGCGAGGTCGAGGACCATCTTGATCGCGACCGGGCGGCGGAGCTCCGGGTCGAACCCGCGGTAGACGATGCCCATGCCGCCTTGCCCGAGGATCCCGTCGATCCGATACCGGCCGATCCGGGCCGACGCGGCCGGGCTGCTCGCGCGCCGATCGAGGAGGACGCCGGAGGCGGGCGGCGCCCCCGAAGCCGCGACGAACGTCTCCGAAGGCGCGAGCGACGCGCCGCAACTGGCGCAGCGCGCGTCGGTCGGCCGGATCGGCCGGCCGCATCGAGGGCAGCCGGAGGAGGAGGTCATCGCCAGCTCATGATCGCCCCTCCGGCCCAATCGGGCGAGGGGCCGGGCGGGTCTCGGCGACCCGAGGACCCGAAGGGGTCAGGTCTCGGATGTTCGCATTAGCACCGTTAATGCGGACATCCGAGACCTGACCCCTTCGGGCTGACTCCTTCGGGCTCGGCGGACGCGCAGCCGGAGGAGGAGGTCATCGCCAACTCATGATCGCCCCTCTGGCCCAATCGGGCGAGGGGCGGGGGGACGCGTCCCCGGTCGCCTCAGCGACCGCCCGCCTTCACCTCGGCGAGCTGCTCGCGATAGCGCGCCTCGCTCGCGCCGTCCGGCGCGCCCTCGAGCAGCCTCTCGAGATCGGCGATCGCGCGGGCGGGGTCGCCCCGCTCGCGGCGCACCTCGACGCGCTTCTCGAGGACCAGGCGCGGGAACGCCCGCCCTTCCATCGCCGTGATCAGCCGCGTCAGGTCGCTCTCCGCGCCCTCGAGGTCTCCGACCGCCCGCCGAGCGGACGCGCGGCCGGTCCACGCGCTCACGTCGCCCGCTCCGAGCGCGATCGCCCGGTCGAACGCGGCGACGGCGGCCGCCGGGTCCTCGCCGATCGTGTAGAGGACGCTGCCGAGGGTCGTCCAGGCCGCGGACGAGCGGGGCGCGAGCTCCGTCGCCCTCCGGGCATCGGCCAGCGCGCCGGCGAGGTCACTTCGGGCGAGCTTCGTCATGGCGAGGCCGGCGAAGGCGGGACCGAGCCGGGGCGAGATCGCGAGGGCGCGCTCGTAGTCGGCGGTCGCCCGGGCGACGTCTCCCGTCCTCAGCCGGAGCTCCCCGCGCTCGAGGAGCGGCATCGGATCGTCGGCGAGGGCGACCCGGACCGCCTCGTCGAGCGACCGCAACGCCTCGCGAGCCTTCCCGGCGTCGCGGAGGATCTTCGCCCGGGTGATGTGGGCGCGCGCGTGACGCGGATCGATCCGGAGGGCCCGGGCGACGTCGGCGCTGGCCTCGGAGGTCCGTCTGGCGCGGCGGAGCGCCTCGGCCTTCGTGGTCCAGGCGGCGATGCTCTCGGGGTGCCGCGCGACGGCCTCCTCGGCGGTCCGGACCGCCTCCGCGATCCGTCCGAGCTGGACGAGGACGTCCGCGACCCGGGTGAGCAGCTCGGTCTGGCGCGGATCGAGCTCGAGCGCGGCGCGGTAGTCCGCGAGCGCGTCCTCGGGCCGACCCATCGCGGCCGCGAGCTCGGCCCGCTCGAACCGCGCCACCGCCATCCGCGGCTCCCGGGCGATGGCGCGGTCGAAGAGCTGCGCCGCCTGGTCGAGCTCGCCCTTGAGTCGCTCGATGCGGCCGAGCAGCAGCATGGTCCCGGTCTCGCGCGGCGCGATCGCGAGGGCGCGGCGGACGTCGCCGGCCGCTCGATCGAGGTCGCCCTCCTGGATGGAGACGCGGCCGCGGTCGGCGAGCGCCATGACGTCGTCGGGGTCGAGCTCGAGGGCGCGGTCGAGCGCGGCGCGGGCGCCGGCGAGGTCCTTCTTCATGAGGCGGACCGCGCCGATGTTCGACCAGGCCTCGGCGTCCCCGGCGTCGCGCTCGACGATCGCGAGCAGGTCCTCGAGCGCCCCGTCGAGCTCGCGCGCGAACATCCGCGCCCGAGCGCGAACGCGGCGCGCTTCGATCAACGACGGGTCGCGGGCGAGCGCTCCGGTGGCCGCCTCGATCGCGGCGGGGAATCGACCCGCCGCGAGATGTCCCTTCGCCCTCTCGAGCTCCGCGCGGGCGCCGTCGTCGTCGGGGGCGCGCTCGGGGGGAGCGGTCGCCTCGGGATCCCGGGCGTCCTCGTCGGTCGCCGTCGCCGCGTCGGCCGGCCGATCGCCCCTCGCGCGGGCCGCCGCGCTCCAGCGCGACCGGGCATCCTCGGCCGCCCGCGCCGCGGCCGCGTCGTCGGGCGAGGCGTGGGCGAGGGCGACGCGCGCGACGAGCGCCGGGAGCTCGTCGCCCGACTCGCGAGCCTCGCCGTCGAGCTCGGCGAGGAGAGTCGCCCATGAGCCGTCGGCCCCGCCCCGCCCCGCGTCCGTCCCCCGGGCGAGGGTGATCGCGAGCCCGAGGGCCGAGACGATCAGGAGCGCGGCGACCGCTCCGAGGGTCGCCGCGAGGCGGTTCCGGCCCACCCATCGACCGACGCGCGCGCCCGCGCCGGGGGCGCGGACGCGGATCGTCTCCCCGGCGAGCCAGCGGTCGAGGTCGGCGGCGAGCTCGCCGGCCGTGGCGTAGCGGTCGCCCGGCTCGCGCTGGAGACAGTGGCCGACGATCGCGTCGAGGTCGGGGTCGATCCTCGGGTCGATCGACCGCGGACGCGGCGGCTCCTCGGTGACCACCCGCTGGAGCACGATGAGGGGCGCGTCGCCATCGAACGGAACGCGCCCGACGAGCGCCCGGTAGAGGACGGCGCCGAGCGCCCAGATGTCGATGCCCGGGCCCGCCCGGCCCGTGTCGCCGGCCGCCTGCTCGGGCGCCATGTAATGCGGCGTCCCGAGGATGTCGCCGGTGACGGTGATGCGGCGGAGGCTCGCGACGTCGCGGGCGAGGCCGAAGTCGGTCAGGTGCGCGCGCCCTTCCCGGTCGACGAGCACGTTGGCCGGCTTCACGTCGCGATGGACCACCCCGAGGCCGTGGGCGTGGTGGAGGGCGAGGGCGACGTCGCGGACGATGGGGACGACCTGCTGCGGCCTCGGCGTCCATCGGGTCAGGATCGTCTCGAGGCTGTCGCCCTCGACGATTCCCATGACGATGAAGGGGCGCCGGTGCTCGTCGAGGCCGACCTCGTGGATCGGCACGATCCCCGGGTGACCGAGCCGCGCCGCCGAGCGGGCCTCGCCGAGGAAGCGCTCGAGGTCGTCGGGCTGGAGCCAGGCGGCCTCGAGGACCATCTTGATGGCGACCGGCCGGCGGAGACCCGGATCGAAGCCGCGGTAGACGACGCCCATCCCGCCGCGGCCGAGGACGCCGTCGATCCGATACCGGCCGACCTGCGATGGCGTCGGCGCGTTCATTCGCCGCGCACCTTCGCGAGGTTCTTCCGCGCCCTGGAGGCGGCCGGGTGGCCCGGCGCGACGCGCAGGAACCTCTCGTAATCCCTGATGGCTTCGATTCGGCGGCCGAGCTGGCGATGGGCGTCGCCGCGCAACGCCAGGGCGACGTGCTCCTCGGGCCACCGCTCGATGACGATCGTCAGGTCGGCCGTGGCGCCGGCGTGGTCGCCGACCTGGGACCGGGTGAGCGCCCGTCCCATCATCGCCTCGGCGGAGGGCACGATCTCGAAGGACCGTTCGAAGGCGGCGCGCGCCTCCGCGCTCCGTCCGGCGGTGAAGAGCGCCTGACCGCGGGCGAGCCAGGTGTTGGGGGCGTCGGGGTGGAGCCGCAGGGCGTGCTCGGCGTCCTCGAGCGATCCGGCGACGTCGCGCTTGCGGCCCCGCATGCGGGAGCGATTGATGCGGACGGCGGCGTTGTCGGGCTCGAGCTCGACGGCGACGTCGAGGGCCGCGAGCGCCTCGTCGATCCGGCCGAGGTTCGCGAGGAGGATCGCCTTCTCGAGCCAGGGGCGGACGTCCTTCGGGGCGACCGCGCTCGCCCGGTCGAAGGCCGCGAACGCCGCCGCGGGGTTCCCGGTGTGTCGTTCGATCCGGCTGAGGACCATCCACCCATCGGCGAGCCGGGGGTCGAGGTCGAGCGCCCGGCTCGCATCGGCTCTCGCCTCGTCGACCCGTCCGAGGAACTGGCGCGCGTCGCCGCGGACGGCCCAGGCGAGGGCGAGGGTCGGCTCGAGCTCGACCGCTCGCTCGGCCCAGCGCTCGGCCTCCTCGTAGGCGCCGCGCCGGATGTGCAACGCGGCGACGTGGACCCAGGGGGCGGCGCCCCGGACGCCCCGTCCGGTCGGGTCGCGCCGGGTCGCCTCGACGTAGTCGGCGAGGGCGTCGGCCGTCCGCCCGGCGTGCCGGTGGGTCTCGCCCCGGAGGAACCAGCCCTCGGCGAGCTCGGGGGCGAGCTCGATCGTCCGCTCGGCGAGCTCGGCCGCGTCGGCGATCCGGCCCTGCTCGAGGGCGAGCCGCGCTCGGAGCGCCCAGGTGGCGCCGAGGGTCGGCTCGAGCTCGAGGGCCCGGACGAGGTCTCGTTCCGCCTTCTCCGGGTCGCCGCCGATCAGCCGCTCCTCGCCGCGGCTGGCCCACCAGAGGGCCTGGTCGGGGCGGAGCGCGATGGCGCGGTCCCACGCGGCGACGGCCGCGGCGTGCTCTCGGCGTCGCGCGAACGCGCCGGCGAGACAGGCCCACGCCGGCGCGTCCTCGGGGTCGCCCGCGACGATCCCGCGGTAGACGGCGATCGCTCCGTCGACGTCGCCCGCCGCCTCGAGGACGAGCCCCCGCGCCCGGTCGACCCGTCCCGGGGCGGCGACGCCCAGCCCGTCGGCGAGCGCGAGCGCCTCGAGGGCGTGGTCCGGCGCGCCGGCTGCCGACGCCACCCGCGCGAGGTGGATCGTGGCCTCGCTCGCCGCCCGGCGCGCCGCCGCGTCGTCCGGGTCGAGGCGGGTCACGGCGAGCCGGGCCAGGGCGGCCTGCAGAGCGCCCTCGACCTCGTCGTCGTCGAGGTCGTCGCCGGGGACGGCCGCCCGGGCGTGGGCGGCGGCTCCGGCTCGCTCGC
The DNA here is from genome assembly GCA_029260755.1 of Planctomycetota bacterium. GTDB lineage: Bacteria > Planctomycetota > J058 > J058 > JAJDCQ01 > JAJDCQ01. The sequence continues at coordinate 8,702 of JAJDCQ010000097.1, forward strand.
TCCGGCCGACGTCGTCCGGTCCGGGCTCGCTCGCGACGGCGACGGCGAGGCTGGCGACCGTGCCGAGGAGCACGGCGACGACCGCGCCGAGGATCGCCACGAGGCGGTTCGCGCGCGTCCATCGGGCCAGGCGCGCGCCGGCCCCCGGCGGCCGGGCCGAGATCGGCTCGCCGGCGAGCCAGCGGCCGAGGTCGTCCGCGAGCTCGCCGGCGGAGCGGTAGCGATCGACCGGCTCGCGCTCGAGGCAGTGCATCACGATCGTCTCGAGGGCCGGATCGAGGCGCGGATCGACCGTCCGGGGACGCGGCGCCGACCCGGCGGCCACCCGCTGGATCACGACGAGCGCGTTGTCGCCATCGAAGGGCGGGCGCCCGACGAGGGCGCGGTAGATGAGCGCCCCGAGCCCCCAGACGTCGCTCGCCGGCCCCTGGAGCTCGGCGTGGCCGCGCGCCTGCTCGGGCGACATGTAGTGGGGCGTGCCGAGGACGTCGCCGGTCATCGTCAGCGCCTTCGAGGTGGCCGCGTCGTGGGCGAGGCCGAAGTCGGTGAGCAGGGCGTGACCGGCGGCATCGACGAGCACGTTCGCCGGCTTCACGTCGCGATGGACGATGCCGAGGCGGTGGGCGTGGTCGAGCGCCTCGGCCACCTCGCGGGCGAGCTCGATCGTCCGGCGCGGCTCGAGCCCGCCGCGTCGGAGGAGCGCGTCGAGGCTCTCGCCGTCGACGAGACCCATGACGAGGTAGGGGCGGCGCTGCTCGTCGATGCCGACCTCGTGGATCGGGACGATCCCGGGATGGCGGAGCCGGGCGCAGGCGCGCGCCTCGCGGACGAAGCGCTCGATGTCCTCGGCCTCGAGCCCCGCGACGTCGACGATCATCTTGATCGCGACCGCCCGGCGGAGCTCGGGGTCGAAGCCGCGGTAGACGATGCCCATCCCGCCCTGGCCGAGGATCCCCTCGATCCGGTAGCGGCCGACGCGCGCGGCGACCTCGGGGGCGCTCGCCCTCCGATCGAGGAGCACCCCCGAGGCGGGCGGCGCGGCGGAGGCGGCGAGGGGCGCGCCGCAGCTCGCGCAGCGAGCTCGGGCGAGCTCGGCGGGGGCGAGGGGGCGGCCGCACCCGGGACAGGTCGCGGGAGGGTTCATACGCAATGATGATGATGCCGCGATGGCCCCCGCTCCCGCATCCGGCCGGCCCGGGACGCCCGGCGCCGCCTGGTCCGGTGACCGGGCTCGGACGTTCCGGTAGACTCCGGGCCGGCATCGCGCCGTGGAGCGCCCATGCAGCGGCCCAACCTCCCACCGCCCGGCAGCCGGATCGGCCCCTACGTCGTCGAGCGCGAGCTCGCCCGCGGCGGCATGGGCGTCGTCTACGTCGCGCGGCACCCCGAGCTCGAGCGGACGGTCGCCCTCAAGCTCCTCCCGGCCGACGCGGACGCGCGGCTGCTGGAGCGGTTCGCGATCGAGGCGCGGGCCGCGGCGCGCCTTCGCCACCCCAACATCGTCGCGATCCACGACGTCGGTCAGGACGGCGGCCGGAGCTACCTGACGATGGACCTGATCGAGGGTGAGAGCCTCGCCGCGCGGGTCGCGCGGGCCGGCCCGTTCCCGCCCCGCGAGGCGGTCGCCCTGATCGCCAAGCTCGCCCACGCGATGGCCTACGCCCACGAACGCTCGATCCTCCACCGCGACATCAAGCCGGCGAACGTGCTCGTCGACGGCAGGGGCGAGCCGTTCCTCGTCGACTTCGGCCTCGCCAAGGACGTCTCACGCGAGGCGACCGGCCTGACCGTCGCGGGGCAGATCCTCGGCACCCCCGCCTACATGCCGCCCGAGCAGGCCGAGGGCAACCCCGAGCTGATCGACCGGCGCTGCGATGTCTACAGCCTCGGCGCGACGCTCTTCGAGACGCTGACCGGGAGGCCGCCGTTTCTCGGCCCGACGATCGTGAACGTCATCGCGCAGCTCGTCGAGAACGAGGCGCCGCTCGCGTCCCGGACCGCCCCGACGCCGATCGACGCCGACCTCGACACGATCTGCGCGTGCTGCCTCGAGAAGGAGCCCGACCAGCGCTACCCGACGGCCGGCTCGCTCGCCCGCGACCTCGACCGGTGGCTCGCCGGCGAGCCGATCCGCGCCCGACCGATCGGCGCCGTCACGCGGCTGCTTCGGCGCGCCCGGCGCAACCGCTCGCTCGTCGCGGCCGGGTCGATCGCCGTCCTCGCGGTGGTGGCCGTGTGGGCGGTCATGACCTGGCGCCTCGCCGCGTCGCTCGAGCGCGAACGAGGCGCCCACGCCGCGGCGGAGCTCGCCCGGGAGGCGGAGGCGACGGCGAGGCGCGAGGAGGAGGCCGCCCGCGAGGACGCCGAGCGCCGCGAGGAGCTCGAGCGCGCGCGGAGGGCGCTCGAGCGAGGCTACGGACTCCTCGGACGCGACCGCCATCGCGCCGCCGCCGCCGCGTTCATCGAGGCCGCCGAGCTCACCGACGGGCTCCGGGCGACCCACCTCGACGCGGCCGAGGCGGTGGCGCTCGCCGCGCGGCGAGGGACCCGCGAGGTCGCCCGCCGGGCCGGCCACCTCGTCCCCACGAGCGGGCGGTATCACTCCGCGGTCGCGATCACGCCGGACGGCGGGCGGATCGCCGCCGCGACCGAGGCGGGCGCGGTCGACCTCGTCGATGTCGACGCCGGGACGACGGTGGCCCGCATCGCCGGGCTCGGTCCGATCGCCGGGCTCGCGTTCTCGCCCGATGGATCGATCCTCGCCGTCGCCGAGGCGTACGGACGCGACGGCGCCGTCGCGTCGACCTTCCTCGTCGACGGGCGGAGGCTCGACCATCGGCGCACGCTCCCTCACGCCGGGAGCGGCGCGGCGGCGGCGGTCGCGTGGCTGCCCGACGGGTCGCGCCTCCTCGGCGCGACCCTCGGGACCGGCGACGTGCTCGTCTGGGACCCGGCGACCGGCGCGCTGGTCCAGCGCCTCGTCGGTCGGGCGCGACCTGGCTGCGACTACGACACCGACGCCTACGGGATCGTCCCGACCGCCGACGGGCGCCGCGTCGTCGTCGCCTACGCCGACGGCACCGCGTGGGGCTGGGACCTCGCGACCGGTCGGCCCGGCGCGGTCGCTCACGTGACGACGCCGCTGCGCTTCGCGGCCGTGGCGCCGCCGGGGTTCCTGAGCCCGGCGACGGCCGTGACCGGCGACACCGAGGGGCGCGTCCTCGCCTGGGTTCGCGGAGACGCGGGGAGCTCGCCGCGCGCGCACGTCCTCGCGAGCAACCTCGGCGGCCGGGTCACGACCGGGGCCCTCCATCCGGGGGTGGGGTTGCTCGCGGTCGGGTTCCGTAACGGGAGCGTCGGAGTCTGGGACGGAGGCGGCGCGCGCATCCGCGACCTGCCGGCGCACCGGGGACCGGTCGCCGGATGCGCCTTCTCCGCCGATGGGCGGTCGCTCGCCACCGGCGGCGACGGTCCGATCCGCATCTGGGACACGTCCCGCATCCGCCGATTCGACGGGCGCGGCCCGGTCTCGATCGACTCCGACCGGGTGGCGCACGTGGCGACCGGAGGCGGCGCCATCGAGGTGCGGGACCGCGACACCGGCGCGCGCGTGGTCTCGTGCGACGTCACGATCATCCCGGGCCAGACGGCGATCCGCGCGCTCGCGCTCTCGCCCGACGGATCGCGCGTCGCGGTCGCGGTCGGCGCGGCGCCGAGACGGGCCCACCTGGACCCGGGACCGCATCACCGGGTCGAGGTCCGCGCGGTCGAGGGCGGCCGGATCCTCGCGACGATCGAGACGCCCCTGGTCGTGTCGGTCGCCTGGACGGCCGACGGACGTCGCCTCGTGGTCGGGTGCGAGCGGAACGAGTACGTGGAGACCTCGCGCGGGCGCGCCATCGTCATCGATCTCGACGCGCCGGGTGATCCACCGGTCGAGCTGCGCTGGCACGTCCTCCCGGTCGATGGCGTCGCCGTCGCGAGGCGCGGCGACTCGGTCGTGACCTCGTCGCGCGACGGCCTCGTCACGTTTCGCTCGAACGCGGTCGCGCTCGCCGGCGAGCCGCCCGACCGGGTCGTCCACCCGGGACGAGGGAGCGCGGTCGACGGCCCCGACCCGAGCGAGGCGCCGACGCAGCCGCCGGGGCGGACCGAGGTCGAGCGCTGGGGCATCCGCGCCCTGGCGTTCGGGGCCGAAGGCGACACCCTCGCGGCGGCGACCGGCGAGGTCGTCGCCCTGATCGCGCTCGGCGACGGCGCGACGATCGGGACGGTGCCGGTCGACGCGCACGAGGTCGTCGACGTCGGGTTCGGCGGAGACGCCCGCATGCTCGTCACCGCATCGCGCGACGGCTCGATCCGCGTCTGGGACCTGATCGACCCGGGCGCCCCGCGCGTGCTCCGTCAGGAGAGCGTGCCGGGCTCGGTCAGCCTGTCGGATGCCGACGTCGCGGCGGACGGGTCGGGCGTCGCGGCGGCCGTCGCAACGCTCGACCGGTCATCGCCCTCGGTCTGGGTCTGGGACCTGCAGACGCCGCCGCTCGACGGGTTCGACCAGGACCCGCGGGCCGCCCTCGAGCGTGCGACCGGCTGGCGCTGACCCGCGCGCCCGCCGAACCGCCCGCCCGCGCGCTCCCGGCCTTGCGCGCTGCGTCGCGAGTCCTCTAGAATCCGCCGTCCGCTCCCCCGCGTCGCCCGAGACCTGCCCCAGAGAGGGATCCATGGCCGAGACCTACGAGGACATCCGCGTCGAGCGCGCCGAGGGGCACGTCGGGGTGATCGTCATCGACCGCCCGAAGAAGCGAAACGCGCTCCGGCAGCAGACGTTCGAGGAGCTCGCCCGCGGCTACGAGGAGCTCCACGCCGACGACGACGTGCGCGCGATCCTCATCCACGGCGCCGGCGACAAGGCGTTCAGCGCCGGGGCCGACCTCTCGAGCGCGTTCTCGGGCGGCGGCGGCTCGCTCGGCGAGGCGATCGGCGCCTTTCACCGGTTCCTCGACCGGATGGAGTCGGGCGGCAAGCTCGTCGTCGGGGCGCTCAACGGCGACACGCTCGCAGGCGGACTCGAGCTCGCTATGGCGTGTCACATCCGGATCTGCGATCCGGCCGCGCACCTCGGCCTGACCGAGACCAACGTCGGGATCTTCCCGGCCGGCGGCGGGACGGTGCGGCTGCCGCGCCTCGTCGGCTACGGCCGGGCGATCCAGATGATCGTCTTCGGCGAGCGCATTGATGCCCGAGAGGCGCTCGAGTTCGGCCTCGTCCAGCTCCTCGCCACGGCGCCGGGCTACGCGGTGCCCCAGGGGCTCGAGCTCGCGCAGTTCGCGGCGACCCGCCCGACCAAGGCGGTCGCGGCGGCGCTCGAGTGCATCCTCGCCGGCCAGCGGTTCGGCGTGAGCGCCGCCCTCGACGCCGAGCGCGAGAAGATCGTCGAGGTGGTGGCGACCGAGGACGCCCTGGAGGGCATGCAGGCGTTCCTCGGAAAGCGCGACGCCGTCTTCAAGGGCAAGTAGGTGAGCGACCCCGCCCCGAGCGACCCCGGCGCGAACCTCCCTGCGCTCGAACGCGTCACCGATCGGATCGTCCGGATCCCGATCCCGCTCCCGTTCTTCGATGTCCCGATCAACGTCTGGGTGCTCCTCGGCGCCGAGCCCGCGGTGATCGACACCGGGCCGCGGATCGACACGTCGTGGGAGCTGCTGAAGTCGCGCCTCGACGAGATCGGTCTCGCCCCGAGTGACATCCGGCACATCGTCCTGACGCACGCTCACATCGATCACCACGGGCTGCTCGGCCGGCTCCACGCCGAGAGCCCCGAGGCGAGCGTCTGGACCCACGAGCGCGACGCGCCCGCGATCTTCGACTACCACCGCTGCCTCACCGAGAAGGAGACGCTCTTCCGCGACGTCTTCCGGTTCTGGGGGCTCGACGCGAAGAGCGTCGCGGAGCTGGAGCAGATCCGGCAGTGGTTCCACGGCCTCGCCGACACCGTCCCCGACGATCGGTGGTGTCGCATCGATGATGACACGCGCTCGATCGAGCTCGGCCCCGACGTGAGCCTGCGGCCGATTCCGGGACCGGGCCACACCGAGGGTCAGGTGACGCTCCACTGGGAGGAGGGGCCGGGGTATCTCTTCAGCGGCGATCAGATCCTCGAGGACATCACGCCGAACCCGAGCATCTACGTGCCCGAGTTCCGCGGCCGTCGCACCGGCCTCGGCCACTACGTCGCATCGGTCGAGGCGCTCCGCGGCGTCCTGGCGACCACGGGCGTGGTCCTGCCCGGGCACGGGACGGCGTTCACCGGGCTCGATCGGCGTGTCGACGAGATCCTCGATCACCACGACGAGCGCGCCGAGAAGGTCTTCGGCCACGTCGCCGACGGCGCCGACCACGTGATCGAGATCGCGCTCAAGGTGTGGCCGAAGCTTCCGAAGACCCAGTACTTCCTCGCGGCGCGCGAGACGCACGGGCACCTCGACATGCTCGTCGACGCCGGGCGCGTCGCCGTGACGACCGACGAGGGCGGCGTCGGTCGCTGGCGCATCCCGACCGAGGCGGCGGCCGTGGCGTCGACCGACGCGGCCGCGAAGCCGACGCACCCCGGATGCGGGAAGGCGCACGAGTGAGCGACGCCGCGCCGAGCCCTCCGCCGCAAGGACCCGCCCCGCGCACGGCGAGCCCGAACCCGCTCACGGCGCCGCTCGCGGGCGTGCGCGTCCTCGACCTCACCCGGCTCCTGCCGGGACCGTACGCGACGCAGCTCCTCGGCGACTTCGGCGCCGACGTGGTGAAGCTCGAGGACACCGGCGCCGGCGACCCGGTCCGGTTGATGCCGCCGCACCTCGGGTCGTCATCGATGAGCGCCGGCTTCTTCGCCCTGAACCGCAACAAGCGCTCGATCGCCGTCGACATGAAGCGCGAGGAGGGCCTCGCCGTCGTGAAGCGTCTCGCGGTGAAGTCCGACGTCGTCGTCGAGGGCTTCCGGCCGGGCGTGTGCGACCGTCTCGGCCTGCGCTACGACGAGCTCCAGGAGATGCACCCGGGCCTGATCTGGTGCTCGATCACCGGCTTCGGCCAGGCGGGGCCCTACCGCGAGCACGCGGGCCACGACGTGAACTACCTCGCGATCGCCGGCGCCCTCGGGATCACCGTCGGGCGCGACGAGCGGCCGGTCATCCCGGGCGTCCAGATCGCGGATCTCTCGGGGGCGCTCTCGGCCGTGATCGGGATCCTCCTCGCGCTCCGGACGCGCGACCGGACCGGCCGCGGCCAGCTCGTCGATCAGTCGATGACCGACGCCGTCGTGAGCCTCCTCTCGATCCACGCGGCGGCCCGGTTCGCCGGCGAGGAGCTCGTGCCGGGGCGGATGACGCTCTCGGGCGGCCTGCCGTCCTACGGCGTCTACCGGGCGAAGGACGGCCGCCACCTCGCCCTCGGCGCGCTCGAGCCGAAGTTCTGGCAGGCGTTCTGCGGCGCGGCCGGCAAGGAGGACTGGGTCGGGCGGCAGTTCGCGCAGGGCGAGCAGCGCGACGCCCTCGAGGCGGACCTCGACGCCCTCTTCGCGACGCGGACGGCGGCCGAGTGGCTCGAGCTGACGGCCGAGGTCGACTGCTGCCTCGCGCCGGTCCACTCGCTCGACGAGGTGTGGGAGGACCCGCAGATCCGCGAGCGGCACCTGCGCGCGACCGTTCCGACCGGGCTGCCCGATCCGAAGGAGGCCGACATCGTCGGTCCCGGCATCCGTCTCGGCGAGACGCCCGGCAAGTTCACGCGGCCGGCGCCCGCCCTCGGGCAGCACACCGAGGAGGTGCTGAACGACTTCGGCTTCGGCCCGATGGAGGTCGTCGGCCTGAAGCGCGCCGGCGTCGTGCGGACGGGGGCGAGCGACGAGTGAGCGGCCGCGAGGACGAGGACGCCCGCCGCCGGCTCGAGATCATGGCCGAGCTCGAGGCCGCCCGCGCCGAGGCCGGTCTGTCGGTCGACGTCGAGGCCTACGTCCTCGGCAAGATCCAGGCGACGTTCGCCGACTACCCCTACGCGATCGACGCCAAGACGAGCTGGCGCGAGCTCGACCGCCACTGCGACGTCGACCTGATGAACCCGGGCTGGATCACCGAGATCGAGGAGGAGCTCGGGATCGAGCTCGACGACAAGGCGCTCTGGCGGGCGGGGAAGACCAGCATCGGGAAGCTCGTCGAGCTGGTGAGGAAGACGGTCGAGGCGAAGGGCGAGTCGGACGGTGTCGGCGCGGAGTGATAGACTGAAGTCGGGAGACGTTCATTGACCGACGCGAGCATCGTGATCCATCCCAGGGGCCTTCGGATCCCGGCCGGCGTCGGAACGCTCGAGGCGTTCCGTGACTGGTGCCGTTCGGATGCCTTCCCGCGGGGCGGGCGGATCGACTTCCTCGCGGGAGAGGTGGACATCGACGTGTCTCCCGAGGACCTCAACACTCACGGCTCGCTCAAGGTCGCGATCGCCTACCGACTTCATGCGATCGTCGTCGAGGAGCTCGCGGCCGGGCTCGTCCTCTCGGACAGCACCCGTCTCTCGGCGCCCGAGGCGGCGCTCTCCGCCGAGCCGGACGTCCTCGTCCTCCTCCAGGAGAGCCTCGACGCGGGACGCGCGGCGCTGGTCCCAAAGGCGGCCGACGCCGAAGGCTTCTTCGAGATCGAGGGTGCCGTCGACCTCGTCGTCGAGTGTGTCAGCGACTCCTCGGTCGGGAAGGACGAGAGCCGCCTCCTCGAGCTCTACGACAAGGCCGGGGTCCGGGAGTCCTGGATCGTCGACGGTCGAGGGGCGGCGCCCTCTCTGCGCTTGCATGGCCGAGCGGACGGAGCGCTCGCCCCGGTTGCGCCGACGGCCGACGGGTGGCACGCGTCGGCGGTCCTCGCCCGGAGCGTTCGACTGGTGAGGCTCCCGATCGGCGGCCAGCTCACCGCCTGGCGCCTCGAGACGCGGTAGACCAGGTCTCGGATGTTCGCAACAGGACCGTTGATGCGAACATCCGAGACCTGACCCCTTCGGTTTTGACCCCTTCGGTTTCCCAAGCCGTGGATCGCGCAGAGGGTCCCGGGCCCCGCGCTGGCTACCCAGAAGGGTTCCGATCGGGAAGCGGCGGCTTGGCCCGTCCGAACGTTGCGAAGCGGGCCGCCTGCCCGCGGGTGCCGCCCGTCGGCGACGTCCTCGTAGGCGGTTCGGCGAACGGCTTCGCGGAAGTCGTGGCCCCACTTCCGCCGTTGTGCGGCGGCGCGTCTTCGCGCAGAATGTGAGGAACCCGAAGGGACGCCTCCGTCGTCCCCCGAGACCACTCGAATCACCCGCGCCGCGGCGCCCGCCACCGCGCGCCCCCGACCCCAAGGAGCACGGACCATGCGTGACGCTTACATCCTCGAGGCCTGCCGGACGCCGATGGGCAAGAACCGGGGCGTCTTCGCCGACGTCCGGAGCGATGAGCTCCTCGCCCAGTGCCTCAACGCGATCGTCGAGCGGACGAAGATCGACGCCGCCCGCGTCGACGACGTCGTCGGCGGCTGCGTCACCCAGACCCAGGAGCAGGGCTGCAACGTCATCCGCAATGCCGTCCTCGCCGCCGGTTGGCCCGAGAGCGTGCCGGGGACGAGCGTGAACCGCCTCTGCGGCAGCAGCCAGCAGGCGGTGAGCTTCGCGGCGATGGAGGTCATGAGCGGCCAGGCCGACCTGACCGTCGGCTGCGGCACCGAGAGCATGACCCGGGTGCCGATGGGGAGCGACGTCGGCGCGTTCCATCCGGAGCTCGACGAGCGGTTCGACCTCGTCCCCCAGGGCGAGAGCAGCGAGCTCATGGCCGACCGCTACGGGATCACCCGCGAGATGGTCGATCAGCTCTCCGCCGAGAGCCATCGCCGGGCGCTCCACGCGGCCGCCGAGGGCTACTTCGATCGCGAGATCGTCCCCGTCCTCGTCACCGACCGGACGACCGGCAAGCTGCTGAAGAAGATCGAGAAGGACGAGGGGCCCCGCGCCGACACGAGCGTCGAGAAGATCGGCGGCCTCAAGACGATCTTCCGCGCCGACGGCGGGATCACGACGGCCGGCAGCAGCAGCCAGATCAGCGACGGCGCGGCCGCGATCCTGATCGGCACCAAGGAGATCGCCGCGGAGCTCGGGCTCACCCCGCGGGCGCGGATCGTCGCGACGGCGGCCGTCGGCACGAACCCGACGATCATGCTCGAGGGGCCGATCCCCGCGACCCGCAAGGTGCTCGACCGGGCCGGCCTGAAGCTCGAGGACATCGACGCGTTCGAGGTCAACGAGGCGTTCGCGTCGGTCGTCTGTGCCTGGGAAAACGAGCTCGGCGTCGACCACTCGAAGGTCAACCTGACCGGCGGCGCGGTGGCCCTCGGCCACCCGCTCGGCGCGAGCGGCGCGCGGCTGCTCGTCACGCTGCTCCACGAGATCGAGCGGCAGGGCATGCGCTACGGCCTCTCGACCATGTGCATCGGCTTCGGCCAGGGCACCGGCACGATCATCGAGCGCGTGGGCTAGCGAGCGGGCCGGCTTCGGTCGGTGGCGGCGGGCCGACCGGAGACCGCGAGGTCTCCGGTCGCTTCGTGTACGGGCCCCGGGGCGGGAAAGTCACCCGCCCGCGGGAGTTCACCCGGTTCCGCCCCCGCCGCGCCGTTGATCCCGGCCCGGCCGGTCGCTAAGGTGATTCGCAGCAATCGATTCGCTCAGACGGCGAACGCCGAGGACGCCTCCGCAGATGCAACCGGGTCCCCACGCCAATCACCCGAATCTCGTCGGCCGGACGGTCGGCAAGTGCCGCGTCATCGACCGTCTCGGCGAAGGCGCGATGGGCATCGTCTACCGCGCCCAGCACGCCGACTACGGCGACGTGTGCATCAAGGTCGTCAGCCCCGAGTTCGCGAACCGCGACGACGCCATGCGACGGTTCTACCGCGAGGCGGAGGCGGCGACGCGGCTGACCCACGAGAACATCGTCCGCGGCTACGGCATCGAGAAGGGCGAGGGGTTCGTCTACCTGGTCCAGGAGTACGTCCCCGGCGGCGACCTCTACGCCTACGCGAAGGCGATGGGCGGTCGGCTCCCGGTCGCCGAGGCGCTCCGCGTCTGCCGTGAGATTGCGATCGGGCTCTCGGCGGCCCACGCCTCCGGGCTCGTCCACCGCGACCTCAAGCCGGGCAACGTCCTCCTCGACGAGAAGCGCCGGGCGAAGATCGGCGACCTCGGCCTCGTCCTCCAGGTCGACGGCGACCCGCTCGACGGCCTGACCGTGCTGACGCAGCAGGGGCAGGTGCTCGGGACGCCCTACTACATGGCGCCCGAGCAGTGGCGGGAGAGCCACGACGTCGACCACAAGGTCGACATCTACTCGCTCGGCGTGATCCTCCACGAGCTGCTCAGCGGTCGCCACCCGATCACGGGCAAGAGCCTCACCGCGATCATGAAGTGGCACCTCCAGAAGCCGCCCCCGCCGGTGCGCTCGCTCGTTCCGGAGGTGCCCGAGGCGGTCGAGAAGCTCATCCTCCAGTGCCTCGCGAAGGAGAAGGCCGATCGTCCCGAGAGCGCGAGCGCCATCGCCGCTCAGATCGAGGAGATCGGGCGCGGGCTCGGCGTCGTCGAGGCGGTCCGCGACGGGCTCCACCTCGAGCGGACGATGGTGGACATCAACGAGGAGGGACCCTCGATCGCGCCGAAGTCGCGCGCGACGATGGTCGACAGCATGGCGCCGCGGGGCGCGCCGGGGCCGGCCACGGGTACGCCGGCCTCCGCTCCCGCGACGGGCGCCGGTCAGCCGCCGCCGCCCGCGTCTCCTTCGTCGACGGGCGTGGGCGCTCCGCCGGCGACCTTCTCGATCGACCTCGGCCAGCTCGACGGGCCGGCGACGCCGGCGCCGACCGCGCCTCCGCCGCACAGCCCTCCGGGGAGCGACCCGACCCGGCCGCCGCCGGGCGCCACGCCGACGCCGGCGCCCGGTCGCCCCGCGAGCGTCGCGGGGCCGCTCGGGCAGCCCGCGAGCGTCGTCGGGCCGTCCGCGGGCGTCGTGGGCCAGCCGGCGAGCGTCGTCGGGCCGAGCGCGCCGAGTCCTTCGACGCCCGCGCCGATCTCATCGGGACCCGACGCGCCGACGATCAAGACGGCGCCGGGGTTCGTCGATGCGGGAGGGTCCGGCGGGTCGATTCCGATCCAGACCGGCCCCGACGGCGAGCCGCTCTCGCGCGCCGGTCGACCGGCGTCGATGCATCCGGACGACCCGATCCTGGGGAGCGTCGTCGGCGGCAAGTTCCAGGTGAACTCGATCCTCGGCCGCGGCGGCATGGGCGTCGTCTACAAGGCGAAGCACAGCCTCCTCGGGAGCGAGTACGCCCTCAAGGTGCTCCTGCCGAAGTTTGCCCAGGACACCGAGTTCCGGGCCCGCTTCCTCCAGGAGGCGAAGGCCATGCAGGCGTTCGTCCACGAGGGCGCCGTCAGCCTGCGCGAGTTCGGCGAGCACGAGGGCAGCCTCTACATGGCCCTCGACTTCGCCCTCGGCCGGACGCTCGGTCGGGCGCTGCGCGACGACGGGCCGTTCTCCGAGGAGCGGATCATCGCGCTCGCGCGCCAGATCCTGCCGTGCCTCCAGAAGGCGCACGAGGCCGGGCTCGTTCACCGCGACCTGAAGCCCGGCAACGTGATGCTCGAGAAGCTGAAGGACGGCACCGAGCGCTCGAAGATCCTCGACTTCGGCATCGCGAAGGTGCTCAAGGAAGCCCAGGAGGCGATGGGCGAGAAGGACGAGGAGGAGGGCGGCCTCACCGGGACCGGGCAGGCGATCGGAACGCCGCACTACATGTCGCCCGAGCAGGCGAGCGGCGATCAGGTCGACGCCCGCACCGACGTCTACGCGCTGGCGTGCGTGTTCTACGAGCTCGCGATGGGGCGGCGCCCGCTCGAGGCGGCGACCCAGCAGAAGCTGATCTACAAGATCCTGATGGACCCGCCCGAGCCGCTGTCGAAGGTGAAGCCGGACACGTTCACCGACGAGTTCGACCGCGCCATCATGTGGGGCCTCGCCAAGGACCGGAACGACCGGCCGGCGAGCGCGATGGCGTTCCTCAAGGCGATCGAGGGGAGCAAGAAGGCGCCGCCGATCGAGGAGAGCGCGAAGCCCGGTCACGGCCGGCTGCCGCCGACGGAGCGGGCGGATGTCCGCGACCTCCTTCCACCGCCGCCGCCGCCGCCGTCGGGCGTCCTGGGCAAGCTGGTCGCGGCGTTCCTCTTCATGGTCATCCTCGGGGCTGGCGGCGTTCTCTACGCCGCGCGCGAGGGGATGGTCGAGCTGCCGTTCGAGATCCCGGCCCTCGGGATCGTGAAGAACACCGGCGGCGATGGCGGCAACGGCGGTCCCGTGATCGTCCGGAAGACGCCCAAGTTCGAGAGCATTGACCCGTTCGTCGAGGAGGGCGGCGAGCCGATCCTCGTCGGCGGCAACCCGCCGATCACGTTCCCCGTGACCGGCAAGGTCGACCTCGAGGGGCCGACGCCGATCGTCGCGTCACAGATCGGATCCGACGGCGCGGACAAGGGCCCGATCGAGAAGACGACGGCCGAGGACGGCACCTTCAAGCGTGAGATCGGCCTCGATGAGGGGGACACGGGCGTCAAGCTGGTCGCCGGCTGGGGCCCCGACCACGTGAGCACCGTCGTGATCCCGGTCGTCGTGGACGTCACCGCGCCCGAGCTGGTCGTCGACGTCTCCGAGACGTGGCTCGGCGGATCGATCGACGTCACCGCGACGATCACGGACGCGCATCCGAAGCTCGTGTGGTTCGACCTCCTCGTCGATGGCAAGAGCGCCTACGAGAAGCCGCTCGAGCGCGGCGTCGGCGAGGGCGGCGCCGTGAAGGTCAGCCTGGAGGTGCCCGAGGGCGACAAGGAGCGCCTCCAGGTGGTCGTGAGGACGACCGACGAGGTCGGGCTCGAGGCGAACCAGACCAGGGAGGTCGCCATCAGCCGGGTCGGCCCGCCCGTCGCGATCACCGCGCCCGCGAAGGGCCTCCTGACCAACGCCGCGGCGATCGCGGTGGCTGCGAGCGTCGGCACCGAGAACCTCGAGGGCGACGTCACGGTGCGGCTTCTCGATGCCGAGGGCGCCGAGCTCTGGAAGAAGACGGTCGCGCCGGCCGACGGCGGCGCGATCGCCGTCGATGGGATGCCGCTCGCGAACGAGGGGGAGCTCACGATCGAGGTCTCGGCCGTCGACCGGGTCGGCAACCCCGGTCGCGCCACCCGGACGGTGCGCGTCGACCGGACCAAGCCGACGATCGTCGTCACCCAGCCGAGCGAGAAGACGACGACCGTCGCGACCATCGACGTGACCGTCCTCGCCAAGGTCGAGGACGGCAGCGACATCGCGCGGGTCGGCTTCAAGGCGGGCGAGCTGCCCGAGGTCGCGCTCGAGAAGGGCGACGCCCTCTGGAGCACCGAGTGGAAGCTCGCCGAGGGCGAGAACCGCGCCGTCGTCATCGCCGTCGACGCCGCCGGCAACGAGTCGACGCACGACCTCACCCTGACCCGCGACATGACGCCGCCGAAGCTCATCGAGGTCCTCCGCGATCCGCCGGACGACAAGGTCGAGGCGACGAAGCTCACGATCACGGTGCAGCTCGACGGTCCGGGCGAGGTGACGATCGGCGGCAAGCAGGCCGTGCCGGTCTCCGGCGATGACGAGACGCGCCTCCGCGCGGTCGTCGACCTCGGCCCGAAGCGGAACGAGATCACGATCGTGATCAAGGACCGCTGGGGGAACGAGACGCCCGGCGTGCCGAAGGTGGTCGTCACCCGCGAGGATCCGTTCGCCGACGCGTGGTGGAAGCCGACCGACGAGCAGATCGCGTGGGCGAAGGAGAACAACATCCCGCTCTGGTTCGAGAACGACCAGAAGATGCGCTTTGTCCTGATCCCGCCGGGCGAGTTCCAGATGGGGACGAACAAGGACGACGACGACTACCAGTCCGACGAGTGGCAGCACGGCGTGAAGCTCACCAAGGCGTTCTACATGTCGATCCACGAGGTGACGAACGGTCAGTTCCGTCGCTTCCGGGCCGATCACGACTCGGAGAGCGCCGAGGGCGGCCCGACCCTCAACGGCGACGACCAGCCGGTCGTCCGGGTGAGCTGGGAGGACGCCGACGAGTTCTGCGCGTGGCTCGGCGCCCAGGCGGGCGACCCCGAGCTCTACCGCCTCCCGACCGAGGCCGAGTGGGAGTACGCATGCCGCGCGGCCTCCCCCCGACCTTATCCCTACAGCTTCCGGAACGAGGGCAGCGCGAGCCGCTACGCGAACGTGCTCGATGCCGCCGCCGAGAAGGTGCTCCAGCTCGGTCGCCCCACCTTCGCCCTCGACGACGGCTTCGTCGGGTCCGCCCCCGTCGGCAAGCTCCGCCCGAACAACCTCGGCGTCCACGACATGCACGGAAACGTCTTCGAGTGGTGCCAGGACTGGCACGGCGAGTATCCGGACGGGACCATCACCGACCCGAAGGGGCCGGACACCGGCTCGTTCCGGGTGGCCCGCGGCGGGTCGTTCCTCTCGGAGCCGCTCGAGGCGCGGAGCGCGTTCCGGAACCGCAAGCCGCCCGACGGAACCTACGAGGATCTCGGCTTCCGGCTCGTCGTGACGCGTCCCCTGAACTAGGCTCCCGCGAGTCGTAAACTGTCCAGATCAGGTCGGTTCGCCACGACGCGAAGATCGCTCGCAATGGTCTTCACGATGTGATAGCCTCCCCGGCCATCACATCGTTCGGGACCCGTTACCGCCCTCGTCGCCGGTGCGTAGCGACCTATCGGACCGCCCGCCCTCACGGAGATGGTCGTCATGCGGAGACTCGTCCTCAGCTTCCTGTTCGTCACCGTCGCCCTCGGCGCGCTCGGCTGCAGCAACGTCCGCACGATCGCGGTCTCGACCGAGCCCAACGGAGCCGAGCTCTCGATCGACGAGGAGCCGGTCGGGGTGACGCCGCTCGACTACCCCTTCGACTTCGACAAGAAGAAGTCGTTCAAGCTCTACGCCCGGGCCGAGGGTCACGTCGAGAACTTCGTGACGGTCAGCGAGGCGTTCCTCGGGGAGAAGACGGCGATCTCGATCCGGCTCGACCGAGACGAGGCGTGGCACGCCACGACCGAGAGCGGTGGCACGAACGAGTGGCTCAACGTCGAGATCAACCCGCGGCTGAGCCGCGAGGACGTCTGGACGCGCCTGGTCGCGGTCGTGAAGAAGTTCTACCCGAACATCGACCAGCTCGACAAGGAGAGCGGCTACATCGTCACCAAGCACAAGCAGGAGACGTTCCAGCGCGGCCTCGAGACGATGAAGATCCGAACCCAGTTCGTCGCGTCGATCGCCTCGCCCAAGCCGCTCATCTACGAGGTGAAGATCGTCTCCGAGGCGTCGACTCGCGGTCGGTACACGCCTTATTCGCGCGTCTTCACCGAGGACGCCGAGCTCATGTCCGAGATCCAGCAGGAGCTCGGAGTCCAGAACTAGCAAACTCGCCCGCACCAAGGAGCGGAATCATGCACCGCGCCCTCACGCTGTTCGCGTTCGTCCTTCTCGTCGGCCTGTCCGGCTGCTACTCGAGCCCCTACTTCCCGACCGGGACGACGACCCAGGCCGTCCTCAACGGCAACAACTACCGCGTCGTCCAGACCTCGCTCCAGGCGAGCGACACGGGCTTCCGGGTCTTCGGCTTCGGCTCCGATCCGAACATGCACGTCGTGATGGACCGGATCCGGGCGCAGGCGCAGCTCGACGGCCGTCCCCGCGCGCTCGTGAACGTGACCCTCGACGACAGCGGCTTCAACATCGGGATCGTCTCGTCGCACTCGATCACCCTCAGCGCCGACGTCGTCGAGTTCATCGCGCCAGCGGGCGGCGGCAGCAACTAGCCAGACGCCACCGACCGCGGCCCGCCGCGACCGACCGCGAGGCCTTCGTCCGGACACGGGCGGGGGCCTCGTTCGCATTGAGGCCAGCCGGGCCTTCGTTCCGGCCTCGTTCCTGGGAAGGACGAAGCCTCGGTGTGGCATCGACTGGGCGCCGACGGCAACACTCCGCGCAATCCGCGCAATCCGCGGTTTCGTTCTTTCCGCGAAGCGAGTGGGAACCGCAGATTACGCGGATTACGCGGAGCTCGAGTTGCCAGGGTCCGAAGTCGTTCCGGTGGAACACGAAGCTCTGCGTGAGAATCCTGCGCGCTTCCCGTTCACGACGAGGGCGCGAAGTATTCCTCGGCGCGCCGGGCCTTGCCTCGCGCCGCCTCCACGCGCTAGCTTCTCCCACGGAGGAGCGCCGTGATGGCCGAGGACGCGCCCCACGCTTCCGCCGGCGAGCACGCGTTCGTGCGCGCGCTCCTGCGCGACGCGCAGGCGCTCGAACGGCTCGTCGAGTCGGGCCTCATCGAGACGACGCCGATCCGGATCGGCGCCGAGCAGGAGATGTTCCTCGTCGACGCGGCCGGGCAGCCCGCCCCGGTCGGGCCCGAGCTCCTCGCGGGCGTCGACGAGCCGCTCCTCACCTCGGAGCTCGCCCGCTTCAACCTCGAGGCGAACGGATCGCCGCGCGTCTTCGCCGGGCGCTGCCTCTCCGAGCTCGAGGGCGAGCTCGCGGCGCTCGTCGAGGTCGCCCGCGCGGCGGCCGCGCCGCTCGGCGCCGACGTCCTCCTGACCGGCATCCTCCCGACCCTGCGGCGCCACCACCTCGGCGCCTCGAGCATGACGCCGAAGGCGCGCTACGCCGAGCTCACCGACGCGATGCGCGAGCTCCGCGGCGGCGCCTTCCACATCCGGATCGAGGGCGTCGACGAGCTCGACGTGTCCCACGACAACGT
Source organism: Planctomycetota bacterium (assembly GCA_029260755.1). Lineage (GTDB taxonomy): Bacteria > Planctomycetota > J058 > J058 > JAJDCQ01 > JAJDCQ01. The sequence goes on from JAJDCQ010000097.1 coordinate 26,578, forward strand.
GATGCTCGAGTCCTGCAACACGAGCTTCCAGATCCATCTCCAGGTCGCGCCGGCGGACTTCGCCCGGACCTACAACGCCGCCCAGGTCGCCCTCGCGCCGGTGCTCGCCGTCTCGTGCAATGCGCCGCTCTTCCTGGGGCGCCGGCTCTGGCACGAGACGCGGATCGCCCTGTTCCCGGACTCGACCGACAGCCGGAGCGACACCCACCGCCGGCGTGGCTTCCCGTCGCGGGTCAGCTTCGGCCGCGGGTGGGTCGGCGCCGACGGCGCCCTCGAGGTTTTCCGCGAGCAGATCGCCCGCCATCGCGTTTTGTTCCGGGAGCCCGACCCCGAGGACGATCCGATCGCCGTGATCGATCGCGGCGACGCGCCGCATCTGAAGGCGCTCTGCCTTCACAACGGCACCGTCTATCCGTGGAACCGGGCCTGCTACGGGGTCGGCGACGGCAAGCCGCATCTGCGGATCGAGTGCCGCGCTCTCCCATCGGGTCCCACGATCGCCGACGAGGTCGCGGGCGGCGCTCTCTGGCTCGGCCTCACGGTGGCCCTGCGCGACCGAGCGGAGCCGGTCGAGCAGGCCCTCTCGTTCGCCGACGTCGAGGCGAGCTTCCTCGCGGCGGCGCAGCACGGCCTGAGCGCTCCGATCAGCTGGCTCGACGGGAAGGCCCATCTCGCCGCGGAGCTGGTCACGAACGAGCTGATCCCGCTCGCCCGGGAGGGGCTCCTCGGGCACGGCGTCGACCCCGACGACGTCGAGCGCTACCTCGGGATCGTCGCCGACCGGACCCGCACCGGCCAGACGGGCGCGCGCTGGATGCTCGACTCGCTCGACGACATGGGCGACCGGGCGACCAGGGCGGTCCGGGAGCGGACGCTCGTCCGCGCGATGCTCGCGAACCAGGCGACCGAAGCGCCCGGCCACGCGTGGCCGATCGCGACGATCTCCGAGGACGACGACTGGAGCGGAGCCTTCCGGCGCGTCGAGCAGTTCATGACGACCGACCTCTTCACCGTCCGGCCCGGCGACCTGATCGACCTCGTGGCGAGCGTGATGGACTGGAAGCACGTCCGCCACGTCCCGGTCGAGGACGACGCCGGCCGCCTCGTCGGCATCATCACCCACCGGGCGCTCCTGCGTCTCCTCGCCCGGGGCTACGGCCAGAAGGTGAAGACGCCCGAGAAGACACCCGTCACCGCCGCCGAGCTGATGGTCGCGAGCCCGGTGAGCGTCCGTCCCGACACGCCGACCCTCGAGGCGATCGAGCTCATGCGCCGCCACCAGGTCAGCGCCCTCCCGGTCGTCGAGGACGACGACCGGCTCGTCGGCGTCGTCACCGAGGCGGACCTCATCGCCGTGTCGGCGAAGCTGCTGGAGAGGTTCCTCGCCGACGAGGCGACGTGAGCCCGGCAGGGGCTATCAAGCTCGCTCAGGCGCCGACGGGCTCGCCTTCGGCGAGCAGGATGTCACCACGGAGACACGGAGACACGGAGAGGCGACCGCCGGCGCCGTGTCGCCGCGAGAACGAGCCGACCGGTGACGGATGACCGCCTTCGGCAACTCGCAATCCACGTAATCCGCGTCATCCGCGGTTCCCACTCGTTCGACGCCGAGAGAGACCGAACCGCGGATTGTTGGATTGGCTGGATTCGTTCCGGTCGGTGCGACGTCACTGCCGTGTCGGCGATGTCCTTCGAACAGAGGCTTCCAATCGGGCGCGAAGGTCGACGGTGCAGGCGCCCCGGTCAGCGGCCGGCGGCGATCGGAATCCGCACGATCCGGAACGGCGCCTTCGCGTCGAGCGCGTCGAGGTCACGCCCGATGACGTGGTGGAGCTCGCTCGCCGTCGCGTAGAGCCAGCGCCCGTCGGGGGAGAGGCCGAGCCCGTCGGGCCAAGCGAGCAGCTCGCGGTCCCGGGCGAGCACGCGGAGCGTCCCGTCGGGCTCGAGGACGGCGATCGCGTCGTCCTCGATCGCGGTGAGGTAGAGCAGGTCGTCCTCGGCGGCGATGATCCCGTCGGTCGTCGGCTTCGGGCCGACCGCCTCGACGCGCGCCGCGAGCTCGGCGTCGCCGTTCGCGGCGTCGCGGAGCGCCGCGGTCGGCATCCGCCACATCGTCGCGCCGGCGAGCGGACCCCAGAACAGGGTCTCGCCGTCACGCGACAGCGCGATCGAGTCGGCGCCGAGCTGGAGCGGCAGCCCGAAGACCTTCATGAAGCGCCCCTGGACGACGAGGTGGTGGTCCTCGGCCGCCACCGAGGCGTGGTCCTCGAGGACGCGTCGGGCGCGCCGGGCCTCGATGTCGTAGACGACGAGGGCGGGATCGAACCCGATCGGGCTGGTGTCGGCGATGTAGACGACGCCGCGCGCGGCGTCGATGCCCATGTCGTTGAGCATCGATCCGAACGCGGCCACCTCGGGCGGGAAGACGAAGCGGTGGACGAGCGCGCCGGAGTCGATCGCGAACGCGCTCAGGCTCGGCGCCACCCGACCGAGGTCGCCGTGGTCGAGCACCCAGAGTCGCCCCGCGTCGTCGGCGCGGACCGCGAGCGGCGTCGTGAAGAACGGCCGCCCGTCGCGGGGGCGCTGCCAGGCGTCGTCGGGGAAGGGCCGCCAGCCGCCGTCGGGCGTCACGACGGCCAGCTTCACGGTCGGCTTCGCTTCGGGGTGGAACGTGAAGAAGACCTGCCCGTCCCGGGCTACGGCCACGTTGCCCGGCGGGCGCGGCAGCTCGATCACGACCTCGATCGCGGCGGCGGGGAGCTCGGCCTCGAGCCCGACCGTCGGCAGGTTCCGCCGGGCCGGATCGGGCGCTCCGACGCACCCGCCGGCCAGGGCGGCGAGGAGCATCGCCGTGGCAACACGCTTCATGATCGAAGCTTAGCAGAAACGGACTTTCTCGTTACCCGTTCCCCGCGCGGCGACGACCAACCTGCGTCGCCGGGGAGCGCCCCCGGCCCCGGTAGCTCCCAGGGAAGAAGGAAAGAGACCGCCATGAGACACCGCCTCGCTCTGATCTTCGTACCGCTCGTCGCGATCCTCGCGGCGCTGCTCGCCGTGGGCGTGGCCGCGCCCGGCGTCTCCGCCGATGAGCCGGGCGCCGACGCCCGGCTCGTCGTCCACGAGTGGGGCACGTTCACGAGCATCGCCGGCGCCGATGGGAAGGCGCTCGAGTGGCGCCCGCTCGCCGGCGAGGACGACCTCCCGAGCTTCGTCTACCGCATCGGCGGAAAGGACCGGGGCGAGGGGCTGCGGGTCGGGCGGCTCTGCAGCTGCCACTCGTGCACCAACGTCGGCGAGGGGGCCAAGTGCGCCACGTGTGGTCACCAGGGCTGCCTCTGCAAGGCGTGCAAGCTCTCCACCGTCCGGATGGAGACGCCGGTCCTCTATTTCTACGCCGACCGCCCGACCGAGGCGCGCGTCGCCGTTCGCTTCCCCGCGGGCCAGGTGACCGAGTGGTATCCCCAGGCGCGCGACGTCGACAAGGGCATCGACTGGGGCCTCTTCAAGATCCTCCCCGGCGCCGAGGCCGAGCTGCCGACCGAGCCAGGCGAGAGCCACTACTACCCGGCCCGCGAGACCGATGCCGCGCTCGTCCGCGTCTGCGGCGAGAACGGCAACCAGCTCGAGAAGTTCCTCTTCTACCGGGGCGTCGGCGACTTCGACCTGAGCCTCGAGGCGACCCTCGTCGACGACGGCGCGACCGTCACCCTCGACCGCCGCGAGGGCGTCGAGCTCGGCGCGGTGATCCTCTTCGAGAACCAGGGCGGTCGCGTCGGCTGGCGGGTGGTTCCGAAGGTCGACGGTCCGACGAGCCTCGCGCGGCCGACCCTCGAGCGGCGGGGCATCGATGAGCTCCTCGGCGAGCTCGAGAGCGTCCTCGTCGCCGAGGGCCTCTACGAGAAGGAGGCCAAGGCGATGATCGCGACGTGGCGCGACTCGTGGTTCGAGGACGGCCTCCGCGCGATCTACGTCGTTCCGACGGCGCGCACCGACGCGATCCTCCCGATCGAGATCCAGCCGAAGCCGGCCGAGCTCGTCCGCGTCCTCGTCGGGCGCCTCGAGCTGATCACGCCCGAGATGCGCGCCGAGGTGCGGGAGGCCGCCCGCGCCCGGATCGCGGCGGCCGGCGCCCGGCGGACCGACGGCGCCCGCGACGCGCTCCATCGCTACGGCCGGTTCGCCGAGCCGATCGTCCAGGAGATGATCGCGGCCGAGCGCGACGCCGGCACGCGGAAGGCGCTCGAGCGCCTGCTCCGGCCGGCGTCCGACTAGTCCGGAGAGGGGCTATCAAGCTCGTTCAGGTGCCGATGGTCTCGCCTTCGGCGAGTAGGATGTCACCACGGAGACACGGAGGACTCACGGAGACGCGCGGGCAGCGCCTACCGGGTTGGTTGGTTGGTTGGTGTCGCTCCGCGACGAGGATGGAACCACCGAGGCACGGAGGCACGGAGGAGCTTCGGGTGCGCAAGATCTCCGTCGAAGAGAACGGACGAACGAGCGCGTTCAGCCCGGGTCGAGCTCCTCGCGTCTTTCTCCGGGAATCCTCCGTGTCCTCCGTGTCTCCGTGGTTTCATCCTCTTCGCCGAAGGCGAAACCGGTGGGGCCGCGGTCGCCTGAGCGAGTGACGCGGGCCGCCTCTCGCGGCCGTCCGGGTCTCTCACCCTCACCGGGTGGGAGACCCGGTTTGCATTGCGGTACCCTCGAAGGGTGCTGCGACCGACACCGACCGTCGCCCCCGGGACCCGGATCGGGCCCTACGTCGTCGACTCCGAGCTCGGTCGGGGCGGCATGGGGATGGTCCTCCGCGTCCACCACGCGGAGACCGGGGTTCCTCACGCCCTGAAGCTGCTGATCGGCAAGGACGATGCCGAGGCGACGCGACGAGCCTTCGTCCGCTTCCGGCGCGAGGCGGAGCTGCTCGCCCGCGCCGGTCCTTCCTCGGGCGTCGTCCACATCCACGCGTTCGGGATCGACGCCGGTCGCCCGTGGTACGCGATGGATCTCATCGATGGGCAGCCGCTCTCGGAGCGGGTTCGCGTCGGACCGATCCCGCCCCGCGAGGCGGCGATGCTGATCGCCCAGGTCGCGCGCACGGTCGAGGCGTGCCACGGCCACGGCGTCCTCCACCGCGACCTCAAGCCCGAGAACATCATCATCGACCCGCGCGGTCGACCGCTCCTGCTCGACCTCGGGATCGCCTACGACGTGCTCGCCGAGAGCCTCACCCGCACCGGCGAGGTGCTCGGCACGCCCGCCTACATGTCGCCCGAGCAGCTCGGCCGCGGCGACCTCTCGCGCCGCACCGACGTCTACGGCCTCGGCGCCACCCTCTACACCCTGCTCACCGGCCGCCCGCCGTTCGACGAGACCGGCGGAATGGCCCTGCTCCACGCGATCCTGAAGCTCGACCCGGTCACGCCGGGCAGCCGCGTCCGCGAGATCCCGATCGAGCTCGAGACGGTCTGCCTCCAGGCGATGGCGAAGCTGCCGGGCGACCGCTACCCGTCGGCCGAGGAGCTCGCCGAGGACCTCGAGCGCTGGCTTCGCGGCGAGCCGGTCGAGGCGCGCCGGGTCGGTCGCATCCGGCGGCTCCTCCGGCGCGCCCGCCCCCGGACGCGGACCGGCGCCGCCATCGCGCTCGTCGCGCTCGCGTGTGCCGTGACGGCCGTCGCGGGCGGGACAGTCCTCGTCCGTGGCCTGCTCGCCGGCGAGCGCCCGGCGGAGGAGATCCTCCTGGCCTGGGAGCGGAGCCTCGAGATCGGCGAGCGGGTTCCCGAGGTCGCGCCCGTCGACCGGATCCTCGAGCGCGACGAGGTGCGCGCTTCGGCGCGCCTCACCCGTCGGGCGCGCCTCCTCCGCGCCCTCATCGACGCCGTCACCTCGGAGGAGCCTCGCTCCGTCGCCGTCGATGACGTCGCGGAGCTGGTCCGGCCCGACGGCCGGATCCACGATGCCGCCCTCCGGCGGGCGGCCACCATCCTCGCCCGGCACGATCGGATCGAGGCGCTCCACCACGTCGTCTTCGGCGCGACCCCCGCGGCGATCGCGCCGGACTCGGTCGCCGTGAAGCTCGCCGTCGCGATGGCGGCGAATCCGGTCGCGCTCCCTCCGCCGAACGACGAGGCCATCTTCGCCGCGCTCTCCTCGGCGCCGACGCTCCGCTCCGCGACCCGCGCCCGGCTCCTCGCCGCCCACGGCCGCGCCCTCGCCGCCGCGGGGCCCGAGCGCTGGGAGGCGGCCCTGTCGGCGCTCGAGCTCGCCCTGGACCGCTACGGCGTCACGCCGTCGACGGCCGACCCCTTCCCCGAGGGCTTCCTGGTCCGCGTGCTCGAGGAGGTGCTCGCCCGGATCGACGCCCAGCCCGAGCGCATCCGCCCCCTCGTGGACCTCCTCGTCCGGCTGCCCGGCGATCCGGGCTCCGCGCTCGGCCCCGACCTCATCCTGCGTCTCCAGGCGGCGGTCCTCGCGTGCACGAGGATGCTCGAGTCGGGAAAGGTCTCCGAGAACGCCGGTCGGCGCGCGGTCCTGACGGCCTCCGCCCTCGAACGATTCGGCCTCGCGATCCCCGTCGAGTCGCTGGGCGATCCGGTCGTCAACGCCTTCGAGGTCGAACGAATCGTCCGATGGGGTGAGGAGGAGGCGGCGCTCCCGCCCGAGCGCCGGAACCCGGCCGTTCTCCTCCACCTCGCCCGGCTCGTCGGGATGACGCGGAGGACCGAGCGGGAGGCGCCTCGATGGCGCGAGCTGATCGACGCGTGGATCGACGCCGCCGAGGCGACCGGCGTCTCCGGGATCTGGTCTCTCGTCCAGGTCAGTCGCCTCCGATGCCGGACCGACGCGTGGCAGGAGGCGCTCAACGCGGCCGAGGACGCGATCGCTCTCGACCGCGCCCTGCCGATGGCGCGGCGCTGGCCGGTCGCCACCCACGTCCTCCTCGAGCTCGTCTTCGAGGCGCCCGGAGAGGTGGCGGCGGAGGTCGGGCTCGACCTCGCCCGGACCTCCCGGGTCGTTCTCGAGTCGATCGAGGTCCGGCGGGTCGCCGCGGCGCGCGTCCGCGACCTCTCGGATCTCTCCGCCTTCGGCCTCCCGTGGCGGTTCCCGCCCGCCGGCGCGATCGAGCGGTACGCATCTCTCGGCGTCGAGCGTCGGATCAACGCCGGAGACGCCGACTGCGGCGACGACGACGTGCCGGGGATCGATGAGCTCGTCGATGCGGCGCTGCGGCTCGCCGAGGAGAACCCGCCGTCGATTCGGCCGGGGCCGCTCGCCATGAGCGTCTCGTCGCTTCGAGGGAGCCGGGCGAAGCACCACCGAGGCCACGGGCGCTTCGTCGACGCGCTCGCCGACGCCGAGGCGGGCGTCGCGATCGCGAGGTCGCAGGCGGGTCGCGGTCCGGACGCCAACACCCGGCGGCACCTCGCCGGGCTCCTGCGGCTTCAGGCCACGATCCTCGAGGAGCTGGGCCGCCCCGAGGAGGCCGCCCCGATCCGCGCGGAGGTCGAGCTGCTCACGATCGGCGACGACCGGTGACCGAGACGCGGGGCGAGCGCCCGACGGCCGATGCCGCCGGGGCGATCGAGGCCGTCTTCCGCTCGGAGCACGGCCGGGTGATGGGCGCGCTCGTCCGGACGCTCGGCGACTTCGACGCGGCCGAGGACGCTCTCCAGGACGCCTGCGCGACGGCGCTCGTCCGGTGGCCCGAGGACGGGATCCCCGACAACCCCGCGGCGTGGCTGACGACCGCCGCCCGGCGACGCGCGATCGACGGGATCCGTCGCGACAGGGTCCTCCGCGAGAAGCTCCCCGAGGTCCAGGAGCGCCTCGCGGCGCGCGCGGACGACGACCCGACCACCGAGGCGCCGCCGGTGCAGGACGATCGCCTCCGCCTGATCTTCACCTGCTGCCACCCGGCCCTCGCCGACGAGGCGCGCGTCGCCCTGACCCTCCGGACCGTCTGCGGCCTCTCGACGATCGAGGTCGCCCGGGCATTCCTGACCGTCGAGGCGACGATGGCGCAGCGCCTCGTCCGCGCGAAGAACAAGATCAAGAAGGCGGGCATCCCGTTCCGCGTTCCGCCGGTCGAGCTCCTGCCCGAGCGCACCGACGGCGTCCTCACCGTCGTCTACCTGATCTTCAACGAGGGATACTCCGCGACCGCGGGCGACGCGCTCATCCGGGCGGAGCTCTGCGACGAGGCGATCCGGCTCGGCCGCCTGCTCACAGAGCTCCTCCCGGGCGATCCGCCCGAGCCGCTCGCCCTCCTCGCGCTGATGCGCCTCCACCACGCGCGCCGCGCCGCGCGGACCGACCCCGAGGGCGGGCTCGTCCTCCTCGAGGAGCAGGACCGGTCGCTCTGGGACCGCGCCGCGATCGCCGAGGGCACCGCCCTCCTCGAGCGGGCCCTCGCCCGCCGCGGCGACGGCGGCGGCGCTTACCGGCTCCAGGCGGCGATCGCGGCCCTGCACGCGAACGCGCCGACGCCCGAGGCGACCGACTGGGAGCAGATCGCCGCCCTCTACGTCGGCCTCGAGCGGATCCGCCCGACGCCGGTCGTCGCCCTGAACCGCGCCGTCGCCGTCGCGATGGCGCGGGGGCCGAGCGTCGGCCTCGAGCTGATCGACGGCCTCGATCGCGACGGCGCGCTCGCCGGCTACCACCTCCTCCACGCCGCCCGGGCCGACCTCCTCCGTCGATCGGGGAGGCTCGAGGACGCGGCCGCGGCCTACCGCCGCGCGCTCGAGCTCGTCACGAACGAGCCGGAGCGCCGCTTCCTCGAGGGGCGCCTGCGCGAGGTGGGGGGATGACCGCGCGCGGCGCGCGGGAGCGCGTCAGTCGTCGGAGACCTCGTCGACGCCGCGCGGCTTCGCGTCGCCGATGATCCCGCGGTCGACGAGGGGGCGGAGGAGGTCCACCGTGCTCGCGATGCCGACGACCCGGCGGCTGCTCGTGATGATCACGCGGTGGACGTGCTTCTCGACCATCAACGCGGCGAGCTGCGGCAGGGGCAGGCTCGCGGGGGCCGTGATCACGTCCTCGCTCATGATCTCGCGGACGACGCCCGGCTCGGTCTCGCCGACGGGGAAGCCGCGGAAGATCGGCGAGTAGCTGTCGTCCTTCTTCTTCGCCTTGGTCTCGACGTCGTCGGGGACCCGCAGCGACGCGCGGACGAAGTCGGTGATCGAGATCACGCCGATGAGCTCGCCGCTCGCGTCGACGACGGGAGCGCCGCTGATCCCGCGCTCGACGAGCTCGCGCGCGACCGCTCGGTTGTCCATGTCGGGCGTGACCGTGAACACCTCGGCGTGCATGACGTCGCGGGCGATGAGCTGGATGAAGGGCCTCGGCGCCGGCCTCGCCGGACGCTCCGGGCTCGGCGAGGTCTCGGCCGGCTCGGGTTGGGTCGGCTCGTCGGTCATCGGTCGTCCTCCCTCTCGCGGCGGCGCGTCGGCCGCCGCCGTCATTCTACCGGATCCTAGCAGGCGGCGAGCCGCGCGATGACGACCCCGGGCTCGAGGCCGACGAGCAGGAGGAGCGCCCCGTCCGTCGGGATCAGGTCGAGGCCGGCCCGCCGGAGCGGGATGGCGGTCGGGCGCCCGCCCGTCGCGGCTCGATCTGTCGGGAGGGACGCGGCGAGGTCGATCCGGCTGCTGAAGAGGTGGCGGCCGTCCTGCAGCCCGAAGGCGCTCACGTCGACCCGTCGCTCGCGCGCTCGCAGGACGGCGAGGTAGCAGGCGTCGTCGGTGACGACCAGCCGCCGGCGGGTGTGGCGGAGGAGCGTCACGACGCGGTCGTCGGTCGTCGCGAGCGGCACGTCCCAGGTCGTCTCGCCGCTGGCTCGGTCGATCGCGAGGAGGACGACGTGGCGCTCGGTCGTCTCGGCGACCGCGACGACCGCTCCGTCCGCGACGGCGACGCGCTCGTCCGAGAGCCAGGTGGGGCCCTCGAACGACCACCGCGTCTCGCCGGAGCTGGCGTCGAGCTCGTCGAGGCCGTCGTGGGTGAACCCGCTCGGCGTCATGAGGTACCGGCGGCGCACGATGACGCCGCGATCGTCGGCGGCGATGACGGTCCGCAGGGGCGCCGGCGCGGTCGCGAACAGCCGCCGGCCGGTCGCGACCGCGAGCGCCTCGACCGCCCCGTCGTCGCGGGCGAGGACGACGCGACCGCCGCCGGGCGCGTGGATCCCGACGACCGGCCGGTCGGTCCGCTCGAGCCAGCGCCGCGCGCACCGGGCTCCGAGGTCGAACCCGGCGACGCCGACCCGGCGCCGGTGCCGGTCGCGCCCGATCCCGACGACGAGGTCGGAGACGGGGACGGCGTCCTCGACCGAGGGCGCCCGGACGCGCGCGATCGAGGCGCCGGTGCCGGTCTCGATGAGGGTCCAGGTCGCGTCGTCGGCGAGGAAGACCTGATCGCCGCGCGCGGCGACGTCGTCCCACGTCCCCTCGATCGACCAGCGCTCGGCGAGCTCGTCGAGGGCGATGGCGGTGAGCCGCCGCGGCTCCCCGAGGGTGGCCGGGAAGCGCGGTCGCGCGACGACGGCGATCCCGTCCGAGGCGGAGAGAACGCGCACGCCGCCTCCGGCCGACGGGACGAACGACTGACGCACCGACGAGGCGAGCGTCGGGCCGCGCCGCCGCGACCGATGGGCGTCGCCGGCGCCGTCCTGGTGGGCCCAGGGAACCCAGCGGTCGATCGCGCGCGCGGCGTCGCCGTCGCCCGCGCGGGCGAGGCGGCACACCTCGTCGTACTGGGCGCGCCGCTCGCCGGCCCGCCCGAGGGCCCGGGCGTAGGCCCAGCCGGCCTCCGCGTCCTCGGGACGGGCGCGGGCGGATCGCTCGAGCTCCCGGAGGCCCCCGTCGAGCACGTCAGAGGGTCGGGTCGGCGGCCGCCGGCGGTCCGGCGCCGTCCTTGCTGGCCGGGGCGCGGCGCGCGGGCGGCGCGCCGAGCTGCTCCCGGGCGTCGCGGAGGACCGCGCGCAGGAGCGCGAGCAGGGTCAGGTTCACGATGACGATCACGACGACGAGCGCGCCCCAGCGCGGGCGACGGCGCGCGGCCTCGAGGCGGGCGGTCGCCTCATCGGCGAGGCCGGCCGCCGTCGCCTCCGCCTCGCCGGCCGCGGCGATCAGCGCCTCGACGTCCATCTCGTGCTGGTCGACCCGGAGGGCCGGTCGGTCGCGCTCGCCGAGCCGCCGGATGGTGGCGAGCTCCTCGGCGAGGAGGGTGCCGGTCGCGTCGCGGGCGGCGATGAGGCGCTCGCCTCCGTGCGGGATCGCCACCTCGAGGCTCTCGATCGCGGCGCGCAGCCGCGCGGCCGTCTCGAGGATGGCCGCGTCGTCGCGGTGGCAGTTGGCGCAGCTCTCGGTCAGGAGCGCGTGGGTCGCCGGCGCGGTCTCGTGATCGGCGTGGCACGCGATGCAGCCGTCCGCGATCGCCTCGCCGTGCGGGCCGTCCTCGAGCTTCTCGCCCTCGGCCTCGTGGCACATGACGCACGCCTCGAGCGGATGCTCGACGAAGTCGTCGTCCTCGTGGTGGGCGAGCGCCTGATCCTCGGTCTCGCCGTCGCCGCCGTGGCACGCCGTGCACGAGATGTAGTCGTCGCGGAAGTGGACGCTCCGGGTGAAGGCGCGCCACTCGCCGATGTGGCAGCGGACGCACTTCTCGTCGGGCTTCTCGTAGCTACGCCACGGCTCGTCGTCGTCGCCGTCGCCGTCGTCGTCCGAGGCGGCGGCGGCGGCCGCCGCCGCCGCCTCGGCCTCCGCGGCGCGTCCGGGGAAGCCGGGTCGGCCGAGGTCGTCGAAGACGCAGCGGACGCCGAGCACCTCGACGTCGCGCTCGGCGAGGGTTCCGGCGATCGCGAGGGTGGCGGCGCCGGCCAGCCAGAGAAGCCCGCCGGCGAGGACGAGCCTGCGCCGCGCGGGTCGCCGCTCGGGGCCGCGGTCGACGAACGGGACGAGGAGCGGAAGGGCGAGGAGGAGGTTGGTGACGAGGAAGTCACGCGTGCTGCCGGCGATCCCGAACCACCCCTCGGGGCTGAAGTACTTCTGGATCTGGTAGAGGGGGAGGAAGTACCACTCCGGTCGGACGCCCGCCGGGGTCTCGAGCGGCGTCGCCTGCTCGGGGACGACCGCCGGGCGGGCGAGGACGAGCAGGATCAGCCCGCCGACCGCGACGACGGCGGCCGCGACGCACCGGAGGGCGTGGTCGGGAAGCACCGGCGCGCCCGGAGCGGTGGGCTCGGCGCCCGCGGTCGCGGCGCCCGCGGTCGCGGCGTCCGCCGCGGCGGCCGACGGGGCGAGCCCGAGGCGCCGGACGAGTCGGAGGTGGAACGCGACGAGGACGGCGAGGATCGCCGGCAGGACCACGGCGTGGAGCGTGAAGAAGCGTCCGAGGGTCGGCTCGGAGACCGTCTCCGCTCCGCGGACGAGTCGCCGCAGGCTCTCGCCGCCGACCGGGGCGGCGCCGGCCATCTCGGTGGCGATCGTCGCGCCCCAGAAGCCGTGCTGGCTCCACGGCAGGAGCGCCCCGGTGAACGCGAGCGCCAGGACGGTCGCGGCGAGGAGCAGCCCGACGATCCAGAGCGCCTCGCGCGGGCGCTTGTAGCCGCCGACCCAGAACGTGTGGATGGCGTGGATCAGGACGAGGGCGACCGAGACGTGCGCCCCCCAGACGTGCATGCCGCGGACGAACCAACCCGCGGGGACGCGCTCCATGATCGCCACGACGCTGGCGTGGGCCCCGTCGGCGGTCGGCCGATAGTAGAGGAGGAGGAGCGCGCCCGAGGCGAGCTGACAGATCAGCAGGACGAGGGCAACGACGCCGAGGGTCTGCCCCCAGCCGAGGCCGCTCGGTCCCGGTCGGTTCCAGGCGTCGGCGAGGCGACGCCTCACGCGTCCGAGGACGAGGCGCTCCTCGAGCCAGCCGCCGACGCGGGCGAGTCGTCCGGCGGCGATGCTGGGCGCCTCCTCGGCGGCGTCCGCGGCGGCCTCACCCATCGCCGTTCAGCTCCCCCCGCTCGCCGCGCCGTCGCCCGACGGCCACGAGCAGCTGATCTCGTCGTCCTCGATCCGGGCCTCCAGCCGCGGGAGCCCAGAGGTCGCCGGGCCGCCGAGCACCTTGCCGTCGGTGTCGAAGCGGGCGGCGTGGCACGGGCAGATCACCTCCCCGGTCGCCTCCTTCCAGCGGACGAGGCACCCCAGATGCGGGCAGACGGCGCCGAGGGCGGTCACCTCGTCCTCGCCGGTCCGGACGATGATCGCCGGTCCGCGCGGGGTCTCGACGACACGACCGCTCCCGACGGGCAGGTCGTCGGTCGTGCCGACCGGCCACGGACCGGTGGCGCTGCCTCCGGCGGCCAGGGCGCGGCCCGGCCCCCAGACGTAGCCGGCGATCGGGCCGAGGCAGGCCATGCCGCTCCCGGCGAGGCAGCCGCCGGTCAGCCAGAGGAGCGCGTCGCGGCGCGAGAACTTCATCCGGCCACGCTCCCCGTGGCGAGCTCGCCGGCGATCGCGGTGACGGCCCGGGCGACGTCGGCGAAGTCCTCGAAGACCTCGTCGGCGCCGGCCGCCTCGAGCTCGGCGACGTCGAACGTCCCGGTCGCGACGGCGACCACGCGCGCGCCATGGACGCGGGCGACCTCGACGTCGTGCGGCGTGTCGCCGACGACGACCGCGTCGGCCGGTCCGAACCGTCCGCCCGTCGCGGCCGCGGCGCGCTCGAGGGCGACCGGGAGGAGGGCCGGTCGCGACTCGGCGTCGTCGCCGAACGCGCCGAAGGTGAAGTGATCCCAGAGGCCGTAGTGCCCGAGCTTGAGGCGAGCGCCGGCGGCGACGTTGCCGGTCAGCAGCCCGAGGTGAACGCCCGAGAGGGAGGCGAGCTGCGGCAGGAGCGCCTCGATCCCGGGGAAGACGACTCCGCGCGGGCTCGTCGCGAGCTCGTCCTCGAGGAATCCCTCGTAGAGCGCTACGAGCGCGTCGAACTCGGCGCGTGACTCGGCGTCGGGGTGGCCGTGGGCGGCGAGGGAGTCGCGGATGATCCTCGGGTCGGTGTTGCCGGCGAAGCGGATCCCGGCCGTGGCGTCCTCGATCCCGTGGCGCTCGACGAACGCCCGGCGCAGGGCCCGGGAGCCGGCGCCGCCGGTGTGGAGGATCGTCCCGTCGATGTCGAAGAGGATCGCGAGGGGGCGCGCGGCGCGGTTCATCGTTCGGCCTTCGTTCGCTCCGGGGTCGCGGGGCCCACGAGGAGACCACGCCGCCGGGGGATCTGGCAAGACTCCACCCGGCCGAGGACGCCGGTCAACTTTCTCACTCCTCGCGCGTCTCATGTTGAGCTAGGTACCATTGCAGAACGAACCGGACGGCGAAACGGGTGGCTCGCGAGCCCGCCTGGTTTCCGGAGAATCCTTGCGGCGTACGGTTTGCGCCGGTACGCTGGCCCGTCGTGGGTCGTCCGAGACGAGGTAGACGGAGGGGACGCGGTCAGGTGACGCAGAGCACCACGAGCACCGACCAGAAGCCAGCCGAGGGTCAGGATCCCCGGCCGAGCGGCCCCATCGGGATCCGCGGTCCGTCTGCGCCATCGAGCGCGCCCGGCGGCAACGGCAACGGCAACGGAACCAACGGAACCAACGGGGCCGGGCGTCACGAGGTGGCGTCGGTCGCGCCGGACGCCGGACCGACGCCGCCCGCGCCTAGCGGACGGGTCGGCGGCGCGGAGGTTCCCGCGCCGTGGGTCGCCGACGCCCTCGCCGAGGAGCCCGCGGCCCCCGATACCTCGATCGGGGAGAGCCCCGTTCCCACGACCGGGACGGTTGCTCCGGTCGAGGCGCTCGGCGAGGACGCCGATCCGGTCGTCCTCCTCTCGGGCGAGATCGACCTCCCCGCCGAGCCCACCGCGACCGAGAGCTTCGACGTCGACGAGATCACGCGCGAGGCGCGGGCGGTCGTCGAGGAGCGTCTCCAGCTCGAGGCCGAGCTCGACCGTCTCCGGCGCGTTCTCGAGCAGACCGAGGACGCGCTCGCCGGCCGCGAGCGGTTGCTCGTCGAGCGCGAGAGCGCGATCTCCGAGCGCGACCGGCGCATCGCCGCGCTCGAGGGCGAGCTCGCGGGAACGCTCGGCGAGAACCGTGAGCTGCGCCAGAAGGTCGCGCACGTCGCGTCCGAGACCGACGAGCGCCTCCGTCGTCTCGCGAGCGGGCTCGAGAGCCTCGAGCTCATGGCGCAGGAGCGCCGCCGCCAGATCGAGACGATCCGCGAGGAGATCCAGCCATCGGCCGGCTCGGGCGACGGTGGCCCGCGCGCGATGTCGGGCACCTCGGCCCTCCCGAGCGCGGCGAGGAGCTCGACGGTGACGTCGGTGCCCGTCTCGGCGGTGACGTCCGCGTCGACCTCGGGGCTGGTCGCCGCCGCGCGCATCCAGCCGATGAGCGACGACGAGAAGCGTCGGAACATCGCGGCGTCGGGCCAGCCCTCGCGCGACGAGCTGCGCGCGCGCGCGGCCGCGCGCCTCGAGACGCAGCGCCTGAACGCGGTCGGCCCGGCCGACGAGCCGTCGGCCAGCGCGGCCGCGTCCGGAGCGTCGGCGGGCGGCGCCGCGTCGCCGGGGCCGGCGTCGGGCGCCGGCGACTCGCGGCGAAGCATCCTGGTGCGCGACCAGCGGCCGTCGCCGCTCGTGCGCGCGGCGAGCCGGGCGAGCCAGCGCATCGGGACCGCGGACGAGGTCCTCGCCGAGGGTGGCGATGCGCTGACCGCATCGGGCGTCCGGCGGCGCGAGGCGGGGGATCCGACCGAGCTCCGACGAAGCCGTCGCCTCCGCACCGAGCAGCTCGATGCGGAGTGGCGGCTGGCCGAGCGCCGCCGCCGGTTCGGCCGCGTCGCGCTCGCAGGCATCGTCTTCGCCGTGGTCGTCGGGATCCCGGTGCTCGCCTACGCCGGCTATCGCTACGTCGAGAGCCAGGTCTTCAGCGGAGGCGGCGACCGACGGGTCGTCCGCGACGCGGGCGAGATCGCCGGGGACCCGCCGGACGCCGCGCCGACCCGCGAGCCGCGGCGGACGACCGAGCCGCGCCGGGCTCCGCGCCGTCCGCCGGCGCGGCCCGCGAAGGTGCCCACGCCGGGCGGCGAGGAGACCGCGCCGGCCGAGGCGGCGACCGACGGCGGCGACGAGTCCGAGCCGGCGAAGGCGCCGGGCGAGATGAGGAAGGCGATCGAGCAGGCGCTCGTGAAGGTCGAGACCGGCCGGACCGAGGCGCAGCGTCGTCAGGGGATGCGCGAGCTCGTCGCGAAGGTCAAGACCGAGGATCTCGACGCCCTGCGCGAGGTGCTCGCGAGCGAGTCGAACGACAAGATCCGTCGCGCCGTGATCAAGGCGCTCGCCAAGATCGGCGGCAACGAGCCGACCGCGCTCGACGTCGTGACCGATGCGATCCGCTACGACCGCGCGATGGAGGTGCGCCTCGAGGCGGTCCACGCGGTGCGCAACCTCCGCCACGCCGACGCCGTCCCGGTCCTCGAGGACGTCATCGCGAACGACCGCGACGGGGCGATCCGCATCGCCGCCCTCGGCGCGATGAAGGCGATGAAGCAGCAGGACTACGCCCGGTCGGTGATCATCGGCTACGGGAACGAGGAGAGCGTCGCGGGGCGCATGGCGCTGGTGAAGGCGCTCTCCGACATCGGCGGCTCGGCCGAGGTCGGTTTCCTCGAGCAGGTGAAGGAGTCCGCCCAGGAGCCGCCGCTCCGCGCGGCCGCGAGCGCGGCCCTCTCGCGGATTCGTCGTCGGGTCGAGCGGGGCGAGGCGGCCAGCCCGCCGGACGAGGGCGAGACCGACGGCGAGGCGACCTCCGACGGAGACGGCGACGCCCCCAAGCGCCAGGTCGAAGAGGCCGGCGCTCCGGCCGGCGGCTGAGACGGCAGTTTCACCTCGGGAAATCCCCGAGGTAGCTCGCCTCGCAGCCCTCCCTCGCCTGGGTGACGCGTTGCGTTGGGGCCGTGGCGGTCGGTTCTTCCGGTCGCCTTGCAGAGCAACCCCTTAGGTGCTACCATCCCCAGGCTAATCGGCGTGACCCCGCCGGGCGAGCCTTCCTGCGCGAGTCGAGCCGCATCCTCTCTGGATGCGGGTGATCGGCCACGGGCGCGACATGAGGCTCCGGCGGGAAAGAGTCCGCGCCAGGGGAGGGCGCCCGTGGGTAAGCTCACTCGTCGCTACGCGATCATCTCCGACATCCACAGCAACATCGAGGCGCTCGGCGCCGTACTCGATGACATTCGTGGACGCGGAATCGAGGACATCATCTGCCTCGGTGATGTCGTGGGCTACGGTCCGAATCCGACCGAATGCCTCGACATGATCATCAAGGCCTGTCGGGTCTGCCTCCTGGGCAACCACGATGAGGCGATTCTCCGCGGCGCCCAGAACTTCAACATCTGGGCTCGCGAGGCGATCGACTGGACCCGCGACGTCCTCCAGCAGAACGGAGCGACGACCGAGGACAACAAGCGTCGCTGGAAGTACATCGAGGACATGCCGCTGACGTTCCGGACGAACGGCCTCTACTTCGTCCACGGCAGCCCGCGCAATCCGACGATCGAGTACATCCTCAAGGAAGACATCACCCACGGGAACTACCAGAAGATGGAGGAGATCTTCTCGTCCTTCGAGAAGGTCCTCTTCGTCGGTCACACCCACACGCCGTGCGTGATCACCGAGGATCTCGAGTACATCCACCCGCGCGACAGCGACGGGCAGTACGCCTACGAGAACAAGGGCAAGATCATCGTCAACGTCGGCTCGGTCGGACAGCCGCGCGACAACGACAACCGGTCGTGCTACACCGAGATCACCAACAACGAGGTGATCTTCCACCGGGTCCAGTACGACATCCAGACGGTCACCAACAAGATCAAGAGCAACGAGCGCCTGAGCGACAACCTCGGCCTCCGTCTCCTCAAGGGCGTCTGACCCGACGACGAGAGCGACCGACGACGCCGGCAGGCGCCGTGACGACGCGGGATGCCCTCCCGCGTCGCGTCGTGTACGGAGCGACCGCGACCGCCCCCGGCGAGTCCCGTAGGAAGCGAGCCCACCGCCCCCGATGAACGCCAAGCCACCGATCCCTCACGAGAAGCCCTGCCATCCCGACGCGTGGCGCGTCTTCCGCATCCTGAGCGAGTTCATCGAGGGATTCGAGCAGCTTCGCCATCTGAAGCCGTCCGTCAGCGTCTTCGGCTCGGCGCGGACGAAGCCCGACGACCCCTACTACGAGATGGCCGACACCGTCTCGCGGGAGCTCGTGCGCTCGGGCTGGGGCGTGATCACCGGCGGCGGCCCCGGGATCATGGAGGCGGCGAACCGCGGCGCGAATCTCGAGGGCGGCGACTCGGTCGGGCTCGGCATCGACCTCCCGTTCGAGCAGGGGGTGAACGACTACGTCAACATCCCGATCAACTTCCGCTACTTCTTCTGTCGGAAGGTGATGTTCGTCAAGTACGCGAAGGCGTTCATCGTCCTGCCCGGCGGCTTCGGAACGCTCGACGAGCTGTTCGAGGCGCTGACGCTCGTCCAGACCGGCAAGATCCTCCGCTTCCCGATCGTGCTCGTCGGGAGCGAGTTCTGGGGCGGCCTCGTCGACTGGCTCCGGGAGAGGGTCGCCGGGATCGGCAACATCAACGTGGAGGACCTCGAGCTCTTCCAGCTCGTCGACGACCCGCGGGAGGCGGTCAAGATCGTCAACGACCACTACCGCAAGGTGAGCCGCGCGGTGATGGAGCACGACAACCTCCCCGACCCCGAGGACTGGATCAAGCCGATCCCGGGCGGCGGAATCCGCCTCGACGAGCGCGGCCTGGCCCCCTCGTCGGCGTGGAAGAGCCAGCCGATCGATCGGCCGGGAGCCCCGCACGCGCCCCACTCCGTCGACGCCGACGTCGGGAAGAAGAAGAAGGGCAAGGACCCGCGAAAGGCGGAGAAGGGGAAGGGCGGAAAGTCGGGGAAGTCGGGGAAGTCGGGGAAGAACGGCGGCGGGAAGGGGCGAAAGGGCAGGAAGGACAAGAAGCGGGTCAAGGCGAAGAAGTAATCACCGCCGATGGTCCCCAGCGAGCGAGCGCCAGCTCGCCCATGGTGATTCGCCTATCGTGATTCCAGGGGTCAGGTCCAGGATTCACACCAGAGGGGCCGGGTCATGCGAGCTGCTGCGACAGATGCGCGGGTGTGATTCCTGGACCTGACCCCTCGATTCACGCCAGGACGTGCTGCAGCGCTACGGCTGGATCTGCGCCATCCCCGGCTGCGGCTGCCGGGTCAACCTGGAGGTCGACCACATCGTCCCGCGCTCCCGAGCTCCCGAGCGGCGCTGGGACCCGGACAGCGTCGCTCCCCTCTGTCGAGGCCATCACCGACTCAAGACCGATGGCATCATCAAGATCTCGGGGAAGGCGCCCGACGGAACCCTCATCGTCGAACGACCGCGGGAGTGCCGGGATCGTGCTCTCGTCTGAGCGACCCGCCGCCCGGCGGACAGCGAGTGGATGGCATTCCGGACGCCACGCCCGCGGGAGAGACTCGTACTCTTGCCCCCGCGGGCTGGCTCGCAGCGATGGGATCCGAGGTTCGGTCGAGAGCGCCGACCGCGGATCGAACCTGACCGGCTCGATGCGAGGCAGGGGGCGGCGACGGGTCGAGGACGAGGCGACCTGCTCCCGAGCTGGTCTCGCGCGCGCACCGAAGGTCGACGTAGCGGGCCCGGAAGTAGATCAGGCGCGCGGGGTCTACACCTCGTGGAAGAAGAACTCGCGCAGCGCCTGGATCCGGTCGTCGTAGTCGTTCGGGAAGAGGAACCAGAGCGCTCCCGCGACGCTGCTCAGGAGCGAGTTGCCGTCCTGCGGCGTGAAGCACGTTCCGACGATCTCGTGCCCCTCGCGGGCGACGGCCAGGGTCGGCAGGCAGAAGACGGCCTGGTTGAGGATCCGGCCGTAGTGGCCGTGGTCGCGGCCGAAGCTGAAGACCTGACTCATCGACTGCTTGTAGGTCACCGCGAGGCGGTCGTTCTGCTGGATCGTCTCGAGGAGCTGCTCCCGGCTGGTCGGCTGGTTCAGCCGGACGTCGAACCAGATCAGGTGCATGTACTGGGTGTTGAGCTTCACGGCCGACGAGAAGATGTTGTTCGGCTCCATCCCCAGGGTGTCGTAGAGGCGGTGGACGTCGCGGGCGTGGTGGGTCCCGAACTTCTCGTCCTTGTGCTCGCCGCTCTCCGGGCTGGGGATGAACGCGGCGTCCTGGCTGACGTCGTTCGCGCGCCGCATGCAGAGGAAGCGCGCGCTCTCGAGCGACTCCGGTCCGTGGATCCGGTGGACGAAGGTGTCGAGCACGGCCGCCATGTTGTGCGTGTTGCACGAGACGACCTGGAGGAACTTGTCCTCGCCCGGCTTGAGGGCCGCGTCGTTGATCCCGCGGGCGTAGGGCTTGCCGAAGCCGCTCTCGCTTCCCTGGGCGATGAAGCCCTTGGTGGTCGAGACGAAGTCGAGGTAGCGCTTCTCCTTGTTCTCGTTGCCCGCCGGCGTGCAGTCGATCACGACGCTCGCGCGCTCGAGGGCGTCCTCCGCCGTGAACGCGGGCTCCATCTCCATGTCCTTGAAGTCGGCCCGGCGGTCGGCATCGACGGCCAGCTTCGCGCCGCGCGAGAAGAGGCCGAACACCTTGGAGCGGTCGGTGTAGAGGGGCGTCCGCTTGTGGAACGTGACCTCGTCGATGCCGAGCTGCTCGCGCTTGGCGGAGAGGAGACCGATCAGGGGCTCGCCGATCGTTCCGGTGCCAATGACGTGGACGATCTTGCGGTCAGACATCACTCAGGGCTTCCTTCTACCGGGCTCAGGGCCGGTCGGCGGGGACTCGGCGCGCGCTCGGTCCTCCCCTCGATCCTACGATCGAGCCGAACACGCCAGGACGCTGCCAGACGGCTCATTCTCGTAACGAGAAGGTCGGCATTATAGGCCGCCCTCTGGACGCTTCAATCGGATTCGTCGATCGCCGGGGGTGCTGCAGGAGCGACGGTCAGTGGCCGGCATCCGCCGCCCAGCGCTCGGCACCCTGCACTTCCTGCCGGAGCTGGTCGAGGCGGTTGGGGACATCTCCGTGGCGGAGCGACGCGGGGAAGGTGTCGATGCTGGCGCCCGCCTCGCGGGTGCGCCCGTGGTCGAGGAGCTCGGTGACGCGCCGCTCGAGGCGAGCGACCTCGCGGGCGCCGAGCCGGCCGAGGACGGCCACGGCGCGCTTGCCCTCGATCGCATCAGGGAAGCGCTCGGCCACCTCGGCGTAGCGGGTCGCGATCCCATCGAGGTCGCTCGGCTGCCGTCGCGCGTAGGTGTCGGCGAGGGCGAAGGCGCCGGCGGCGTCGTTGGGGACGGCCAGCTCGGCGCCGGATCCTCCGGACCCCATGGCGCCCGAGAGCGCGACGATCAGGAGCAGCACGGCCGCGACGCTTCCGATCACGGCGAACACGATCGCCGGACCGTTCGAGCTCGCCGCGGCCCGCCGGGGCGTGACGCCGCTCCGCATCGAGCGCGACGCGAATGAGGGCGCGCCGGCCGGCTCGACGCCGCGGGGCGGCGTCCGTCCGCTCCGGGCGCGGATCGAGCCGCTGCTGCCGGCGCCCCGAGCGACGCGCTGGCTCCGTCCGCTGCCCCGCTTCGCCGCCCGGAGCGCCTCGAGCAGCTCCTCGGGCGACTGGAAACGCTTGCGCGGCAGCTTCTCGAGCATCCGGTCGACGACGCGGGCGAACCCCTTGCTGAGCTCCGGGTTCTTCTCGCGCACCGACGGGACCGGATCACGGGCGTGCTTTCGGATGATGTCGGCGACCGACTGCCCGGTGAACGGGGGACGCCCGGTCAGGGCGTGGTAGAGCGTGGCGCCGAGCGAGTAGATGTCGCTCCGGATGTCGACCTCGCGGTGTCCCTTGGCGAGCTCGGGCGAGATGTAGAGCGGCGTGCCGAGGGTTCGACCGTCGGTCGTCAGGCGCTCGGGCTCGTCGACCTGCAGCGCCAGGCCGAGATCGGTGAGCTTCGCCTCGCCCGTCTTCTCGTCGACGAGGATGTTGTCGGGCTTGAAGTCGCGGTGGAGCACCCCGTGCCCCTGGTAGTGGATCATCGCCTCCGTCATCTGGATCGCGAGCTCGATCGCCCGCTTCTCGTCGAGGGTGCCGTCCTCCTCGAGGATCCGCTTGAGGTCGCGCCCGCCGACGTACTCGACGGCCATGTAGAGATTGCCGCCGCTCGAGCCGCGGTCGAAGCACGCGACGAGGTTCGGATGGCGGAGCATCGCGAGCAGCCCGGCCTCGCGGGTGAACCGCTTCTGGTAGCGGATGTTCTCGGTGAAGCGGCCGTCGAGCACCTTGAGGGCGACCTCCCGCCGGAGCGAGAGCTGAAGGGCGCGGTAGACCGTGCCCATGCCGCCGGACCCGATCCGCTCGAGGATCTTGTAGCCCTCGACCGGGTTGGGCGCCTTCTGGATCTGCAGGACGCGCTGGGCGTCGTCGCGGGTGAGCATCCCGCGGCGGACCATGATGGTGCCGATCTTGTGCCGGAAGGGACCGTCCCCACGTCGCCCCTTGTCCTGGAGACGCAGGATCTCCCGGAGGTCGGAGGGCGTGACGAGGCGCTCGAGCACCGCAATCTCGCCGAATTTGAGTTGGTCGATCGGCTCCATGGGACCTTCATCCGAGAATGACGCAGTGGGCAATGTCTTGCAAGCCCTGTTCCGATGCCGTCGCGCCTTAACTCCTTGAGCCACCACGCCGATCCTCGAGTGCTGTCGCCCGATGGGCACAGGATCGGTCCCCTGAGTTCACATCCGTCTCTCTTTGCGCCCCATCGAGGGTCAATGAAAGTTGATGCGCCCTCGCAAGCTCCGCGTCCGTCGGGCCCTCCATCGCGACGACGTCGAGCCCGAGCTCGGCCGCGATGCCCTCGGCGATCGCGGCGCCCGCCTCCTCGAGCTCGATCCGGCGTCCGACCACGGCCGCGAGGGAGGTCGCGCCGACCGGCCAGGGCGTCGTCTCCGAGAGCGGCATCGACCCATGCTGGAGGAAGCTCGCGCGGAGGCGACGCTGCGCGCTCCCCGCGAGCTTGCCGTGGCCGGGGACCAGGAGGTCGTAGTCGGTCGGCCGCTCGAAGCACAGCGGCGCCGCGTCGGCGGTCCTGGGCCCGGGGCCGCCGCGCGTCGCGGCGGTCCACGCCGCGTCCGCGTCGACCCGCGGGCCCCCGAGCGCTTCGACGGCGCGGGCGAGACCGCGATGAACGGACCGGTAGAGGGCGCGGGGGTGTGTCCGGCCGCGACCGCCGAACGCGTCGTAGCGGCCCGTGAGCGAGTAGGTGACCTCGTCCTCGTGGACGATCGCGCCGCCGCCGGTCGGCCGTCGGACCCACGTGAGGTCGGGGCGGTCCGCCCGGACCGGATCGAGGTGGGCGAGCGGCTGCCGTCGACCGAGCGAGATCGCGCCCGGCCGCCATCCGTAGATGCGGAGCGTCGGGCGGACCCCGGGCCCGTCGGCGAGCTCGGCGAGCGCCGTATCGAGCCCCATGTTCCAGGCGGGCGCGCCCGGACCGGTGATGAGGAGACGGGCGCGGACGGGCCGCGCCGCGCGGTGGCGGTCGATCTTCACGCTCCCCTCGTCGGCGCGGCGTCGCCCCCGGCCACCCGCGCGCGGGAAGCGTCGGCGAGACCGCGCCGTCTCTCTCGGCGAGCAAGGGTAGGGAGCGCATCGCGTCCCGTCCAGCGGTCGACTGTACCCGTTGTGTAAGAATCGGCGCCGGACCGGGTTGACGGTGCGCGACCGCGCCGGCTTGCGTCCCGAACACCGCGTCTCGATAATGAGGGCGCTTCCTGCGCGCGCACCTCCTCTCGCCGGTCGTCCTCTCGCGGACGCGCCGAGTGGACGCGTCAGGGCGCCCCAACCGAGCCCGAACGACAGGAGGTCGCGTGCGCATCCCCAGCGGGTCGAAGCGAACCGGAGGAGCGTGGGTCGGCGGCATCGTCGCCGGAGCCCTTCTCCTTCCCGGGATCGGCGCGGGGGGCGGTTGCCAGGCGCGTCCGCCTCCGGTCGCCGACGTCGCGCCGCCGAGGAGCCCGCGCGAGCGCCCATCGCGAAAGCCCGGCCCGGACTACTTCTGGGTGGACGGTCACTACGAGTGGCTGAAGACGAAGAAGATCTATCACTGGCGGCCGGGACGATGGGAGAAGTTCCGGAAGGGCTACCGGCTCGCGCCGGCGCACTACAAGGCTCTCAACGACGGCCGCTGGCAGTACTACCCCGAGCGCTGGGAGAAGGTCCCGACCTCCGAGCGTTACGAGCGACGGTAGGCAGCCGCCCATGGCACCCCCGTTTCCCAAGACGAACGCCGAGGCCGTCCTCGGGATGCTCCAGCGGGTGGCCGATGAGAGCATCTCGGGTCAGGTCCACCTCGCCCGCGCCGATGGGGAGGCGGCGACGGTGCTCGAGGTGTTCGTCGGTCGGATCGTCGGCGTGCAGCGTCCCGAGGGGCAGCCGCGGATGCCGCTGATCCTCGCCCTCTACAAGTCCGGCAAGCTCGAGGCGGCCCTGCTCAACCAGTCGGTGCCAGCCGCGCGCGAGGCGGACGTGTCGCCCGAGCGGTGGTTGATCGACGCCGGTCACCTCGACGAAGGGCATCTCCAGGGGGCGCGGATCTTCCGCGACTCCGAGGAGATCCTCGATGCGCTGACCGCGCTCGTCTCCGCCGTGACGATCCAGCCCCTCCCCCCCGAGCAGTCCGCCGGGGTCGCGGGGGCCGCCGGCTTCGAGGCGCACATGCTCGCCGGCGAGGTGCAGCGCCGACTCGCCGAGTGGGAGCCGCTGCGACGATACCTGCCCGACGACAACGACGTCCCCCGCCCGGCGCGGACGGTGACCGACCGGACGAAGGAGCTCGCGGCCGGGCTCGACGAGCTCGCCCAGACCCTGGCCCGGCGCGCCGATGGTCAGCAGACGGCGACCGAGCTCATCACGGCCGCTCCGACGACCGCGCACAAGGCGCGCATCGCGCTCGCGAACGTCATCAAGACCGGGCTGCTCGAGCGGCTGCCTCCACGCAAGCTCATCAAGGTCGCGCACGCGGCCGAGAACAAGCGCAAGCTCGACAAGGCGCTCCGGATCTACAACCTGATCACCCGTCGCGGCGGCGAGCGGGTCGACTTCCACGATGTGGCGATCCGGACCGCGCGCATCTACGAGCGCCTCGGCCTCGCGGTGGAGGCGCGCGACGCCTACGTCCGCGAGGCGCACGCGCTCCGCGACGACAAGCGCCTCGAGGCGGCGGCGAACACGATGCGCCGAGCGTGCAAGCTCGCCGGCGCGTCCGCCGGGCCGCTCCAGTCGCGCCTCGTCCGGTGGCTCATCGAGGACGGCGAGCTCGACGACGCGCGCGAGGAGCTCGTCGACCTGATCGAGACGCAGGGGGCGTCCCCCGATCCGGCCGTCCGGACCGCGATCGGCGACGCCGCCCGGAGCTACCTCGCCGCCCGCCCCGAGGACGTCGCGATGCACAACGCGGCGTCGCCGTACCTCAGTCAGTAGGTCGCCCCAGCAACCCGAGACCGATCGTTCGGACCGTCCGTCGCGCCCGCGCCGGACCCCGATGGGGAGAGAGCCGTGGCCGTTCTCGAGTCGGCGGTCGACGCCGGGTCCGAGTCGTTCCGGAAGAACCGCGAGGAGATGCTCGCGCTCGTCGACGACGTGCGCGTCCTGGAAGACCACGTCCGGCGCCATTCGGAGCGGGCGCGTGGCAAGTTCGAGGCGCGCGGGCAGCTCTTGCCGCGCGAGCGGGTCGCCCGCCTCCTCGATCGCGGCGCGCCGTTCGTCGAGCTCTCGCCGCTGGCCGGGCTCGGGATGCACGACGACGACGGCGGCGAGGGCGCCACCGGCGGCGGCAGCGTCTGCGGGATCGGCTTCGTCGAGGGCGTCCGCTGCTTCGTGACCGCGAGCGACAGCGGGATCAAGGGCGGCAGCGTCACGCCGATGGGTCTGGCGAAGAGTCTCCGCGCCCAGGACATCGGCCACTGGGCGAAGCTGCCGGCGATCTCGCTGACCGAGAGCGGCGGCGCGAACCTGCTCCACCAGTCCGAGCTGTTCGTCCCGGGTGGGAAGATCTTCTGCAACCTGGCCCGTGCATCGGCGGCCGGCGTCCCCCACATCTGCGTCGTCCACGGGAGCTCGACGGCCGGCGGGGCCTACATTCCGGGGCTGTCGGACTACGTGATCATGGTCCGCAAGCGCGCAAAGGTGTTCCTCGCCGGCCCGCCGCTCGTGAAGGCGGCGATCGGCGAGGACGCGAGCGAGGAGGACCTCGGCGGCGCCGACATGCACGCCGACGTCTCGGGGACGGCGGAGTACGTGGCGGACGACGACGCCCACGCCCTCCGGATCGCCCGCGAGATCATCGCCCACCTCGGGTGGGAGCGGCCGGTGACCGCGCCGGAGCCGTCCGAGCCGCCGCTGCACGACGTCGATGAGCTCGCCGGCGTCGTCCCGGTCGATCCGAAGCATCCCTACGATCCGCGCGAGGTGATCGCCCGGCTCGTCGATGGGAGCGAGTTCCTCGAGTTCAAGCGCAGCTACGGCGGGAACAACACCGTCTGCGGCCACGCCAAGATCGACGGGTGGCGCTGCGGGATCGTCGCCAACAACGGCCCGATCATGCCGCAGTGCTCGGTCAAGGCGGCGCAGTTCATCCAGCTCTGCTGCCAGTCCGGCCTCCCGATCGTGTATCTGCAGAACACGACCGGCTACATGGTCGGCACCGAGGCCGAGCAGCAGGGCGCGGTGAAGCACGGCAGCAAGATGATCCAGGCGGTCGCCAACGCGACCGTGCCGCAGATCACCCTGGTGATCGGCGGCAGCTACGGGGCCGGCAACTACGGGATGTGCGGCCGCGCCTACGACCCGCGCTTCATCTTCTCGTGGCCGAATAGCCGGATCGGCGTGATGGGCGGCGAGCAGGCGGCGATGGTCATGAAGATCATCACCCGGGCGAAGTTCGCGCGGAAGGGCCTCCCGATCGACGAGGACGCCCTCGACCAGATGAGCGTCATCATCCGGGATCAGCTCGACAAGGAGTCGACGGCGCTCTTCGCGACGGCGCGGCTCTGGGACGACGGGATCATCGACCCACGCGACAGCCGGCGCGTCCTCGCGTTCGCGCTGGCGACGTGCGTCGAGGGGGATCGTCGGACGCTCCGCCCGAACACGTTCGGCGTGGCGAGAGGGTGAGGGCGGAGACCGTGGGATCGTCCAGCTTCGACAAGCTCCTCGTCGCGAACCGGGGCGAGATCGCCGCCCGGATCATCCGGAGCGCGCGCGCCCTCGGCTGGCCGACGGTGGCCGTCTACAGCGACGCCGACGCCGGCGCCCCGCACGTCGCCCTCGCCGACGAGGCGGTCCGCATCGGCGGCGCCCCGGCGCGCGAGTCCTATCTGAACGCCGGGGCGCTCCTCGACGCGGCCCGCCGGACGGGCGCGAACGCGCTCCATCCCGGCTACGGCTTCCTCGCGGAGAACGCGCAGTTCGCCGCCGCGTGCGCGTTCGCCGGCGTGAGCTTCGTCGGGCCCTCGCCCGAGGCGATCGAGCTCATGGGCGACAAGGCGCGGGCGAAGGCGCGGATGGAGGAGGCCGGCGTCCCGACCGTCCCCGGCTGGCGGAGCCCGGAGGGCGCCGGCGAGCAGACCGACGACGCGATCGTCGCGGCCGCGGCCGGCGTCGGGTTCCCGCTCCTGGTGAAGGCGGCGGCCGGCGGCGGCGGGCGCGGGATGCGGCGCGTCGATCGCGCGGACGACCTGCCGGCCGCCCTCGCATCCGCGCGGGCCGAGGCGAGCGCCGCGTTCGGCGACGGGACGCTGCTCCTCGAGCGCCTCGTCGATGGAGCGCGCCACGTCGAGGTGCAGGTCTTCGGCGACGCCCACGGCGGGGCGGTCCATCTCTTCGAGCGCGACTGCAGCGTGCAGCGTCGCTACCAGAAGGTCATCGAGGAGGCGCCGAGCCCGGCCGTCGACGACGCGCTCCGGGCGCGGATGGGAGAGGCGGCGGTCGCGGCCGTCCGGGCGATCGGCTACGTCGGCGCCGGCACGGTCGAGCTCCTGCTCGGCGCCGACGGCGAGTTCTACTTCCTCGAGATGAACACGCGCCTCCAGGTGGAGCACCCGGTCACCGAGATGATCACCGGCCTCGACCTCGTCGCCTGGCAGCTCCGGGTCGCCTCAGGCGAGCGGCTCCCCCTCGAGCAGGACGCGCTCGAGCGGCGAGGTCACGCGATCGAGGTGCGCCTCTACGCCGAGGACCCCTACGAGGATCACCGCCCGCAGACCGGGCGCGTCGTCGCGTGGGAGCCGGCCGAGGGCGAGGGGCTCCGCTGCGATCACGGCCTCCGCGCCGGCGCCGAGGTCTCGGCGCACTACGATCCGATGGTCGCCAAGCTGGTCGCATGGGGCGAGGACCGCGAGCACGCGCGCCGCCGCATCCTCCTCGCCCTGCGCGACACCGTCCTGCTCGGGATCGCGAGCAACAAGCGCTTCCTCGCCGAGGTGATCCGCCAGGAGCGCTTCGTCGCCGGCGAGGCGACGACGCGGTGGCTCGAGACCGACCTCGATCGAGCCGTCACGACTCGCCCCGCGTCGAGCCGCCGCATCGTCGCGATCGCGGCCGCCCTGTGGACGGTCGGGCTCGACGGGCACTCGCCCGCGGGGGACGGCCCGGTCGCCGACGGCTGGCGAAGCTCGGGCTCGGCCGACGCGCCCCTCACCCTGATCGACGGCGCGGTGAAGCACGAGCTGAGGGTCCGAGCGACGGGACCGGGGCGCGTCGCCGTCAGTCGGCCCGCGTTCCCCGACGCGCCCGAGACGATCGTCCGCGTCCTGGCGAGAAGCGGTCCGAGGATCCGCGTCGCGGTCGACGGGGTCGCGACCACCGCGCACGCGGCGCGCGAGGACGGTCGCCTCCACGTCGAGGTCGACCTCGAGCAGATCGCCGTCGTCGAGCACCTCCCCGGCGAGCGGGGCCGCGAGGCCGTCGCCGGCGACGGCAACGTCCGCGCCCCGAGCGCCGCCAGCGTCACGACCGTCGACGTCGCCGTCGGCGATCCGGTCGAGGCGGACACGCGGGTGGCGGCTCTCGAGGCGATGAAGATCGAGACCGTCCTGACGGCCGGAGTCGCCGGCACCGTCGCCGAGGTCCGGGTGGCGGCGGGCGATCAGTGCAAGCGCAAGCAGGTGCTGATCGTGGTGACGCCGGCTGCGGACGGCTGAGAGTAGACGTTTCCGATCCTGTCGCTGGCAGTCTCTTGGCGACGCCGGAGCCGGTCCGCGCAATCCGCGCAATCCGCGGTTTCGCTCTCCCGGCGGCGAACGGGTGGGAACCGCGGATTACGCGGATTGCGCGGAATGCGAGTTGCCGGGGTCCGGGTTCATTGCCGTTGCGCGGGCCCGTTCCAGGAACACCGGTCTTCTTGCACGAACGGGGAACGATCCACAGATTTCACAGATTACACATACACAGATTGGGAGTTGCCGAAGGCGATCATCCCTCGCCGCCGGCCGAGGTCTGTCCGCGTTCAGCAAGACCCGGGAGTTGTCCGCGGCTATCTGTGTATGTGTAATCTGTGTATGTGTAATCTGTGGATCGTTCATCCCGACGGCAATCGCGTGCATGTGTTCCAGGAACCCGCGCTACCGCACGCTCGCCGGGTTCGCCCCCACCACGAAGCCGTTGTCGCCCACGGTCACGGCCACCCGCTGCACCTGCCCGTCGAACATGACCTCGAAGATCGGCCGTCCGTTCCCCCGCCCCTGATGGCCGACCACCCGTCCGCGGCTGATCGCGTCCATCACCAGGTCGGGGATCCGCTCCTCGGGGACGCCTCGCGCGGCGAAGTCGTCGGCGTGTCGCTCGACGATGTGTCGGAGCCCGGCGCGGGCGTTGCCCGACTCGAGGAAGGCGATTCTCCCGTCGGCGAGCCGCCTCACATCGACGACGTTGTCCGGGGTGTGGCGGACGCCGTTCTCGGCGAGCTCCTCGAGCAGCTCGCCCCGGCTCGCGTTCGCCCGCCCGCCGGCGTTGCCGTTCAGGTCGTCGAGGAGCGCGTCGACGAAGCCGTCGTTCTGTCGGGCGGGCGGCGTCGATCCGTTCGATGCGGTGGTCGCCGTCGGCTCGGGCGCCGTCGGACGCGAGGGCGTCCGCATGTCGTCGAGCATCTCGCCGAGCGACTCGGTCCGCCGCGTCGGCGGGGCGACGTCGTCGGCGGGGCCGCTGTTGCGGACGTCGTCGAGGATCTGGTCGAAGCCGCGTCGGCCGCCCGATGAGCCCGAGCCCGCGCCGCCCCCGTTTGGCGCCGCGGGAGGCGCCCGCGCTCCGCCGGGCGCGCCCCCTCGACCCGGGCGGACCCGGTCGATGACGCGACGGGCGACGGGGCCGAGCGCCTTGCCGGCGCCGAACGTGCCCGCGCCGAGCGCGCCGCCGATGACGGTCGCTTCCGGGACGCCTTCGGCGATGGGTCTCCCTTCGAGGACGTTCTCGGTCGCCTGCGCGGTCGCGCCGCCGGTCGAGCCGCCGAGGACGAAGGCGCTCGCGGCGCGAGCGGTCGTGGCCGCGGCGACGCCTCCGGCGCCGAAGGTGGCCGTGGTGACGGCTCCGCCGACCGCGCCGCCGACGACGCCGGCGGCGATGGAGTTGAAGGTGATGGGCCGTCCGGTGACTGCCGAGACGGCGACGGTTGCGACCCCGCCCACGATGGCGCCGACGACGCCCCCGACGAGGATGTGAAGCAAGGTTCGTTCTCCTCTCCGGGAGGAGTCGATCGCAACGTGCGTGCCGACGCGCGGGTGGCTCCCGTTGCAAGGAGTTACGTCGGGCGACGGGGCGAGGCCGCCCTTTCGTGCGTTCCACCACGAGGTTGCATGGGAACGACGTTCGCGCTGACGCGGTCTCGCGGAATCGATGTAAAGCTCCGCGCGCCTCGCGACGTTCGTCGGCGGAAGGGATCACGCCGCTCGAGAAGGGAAGGGACAGCAGGGCCAACCATCATCCGACCGCGCGGTCGCGGTCTCGAGAGAGGTGCCTCATGTCCCGCCACTCCGCCGCACTCCTCACCCTCGCCGCCGGCGCCGTGCTGGTGCTGGTCGGGCCGGCCGCGTCCGCCCACGCGCAGGGCGCCCCGGTCGTCGACGGCGCGCGCCGCGTCTGGCAGCCCGTCACGGTGAGCTTCCGGGGGCCGCGCGCCGCCGAGACCGACGACGGTCCGAACCCGTTCCTGGACTATCGCCTCCAGGTGCGCTTCGAGGGCCCGGGCGGTCGCGTCTACGACGTCCCGGGCTTCTTCGACGGCGACGGGAACGGCGGGGGCACCGGCGACGTCTGGCGCGCGCGCTTCACCCCCGACGCCGCGGGGACGTGGCGGTTCCGGGCGAGCTTCCGCGCCGGGAGCGAGGTCGCCGTTGCCCTCGGCGCGCAGGCCGGTGCCGGAGGCGGCGCGCCGGACGGTCAGAGCGGCTCGTTCTCCGTCGGCGCCCGCGATCCGAACGCGCCCGGGCATCTGCGCTGGGGTCGCCTCGAGTACGTGGGCGCCCACTACCTGAAGTTCCGCGACGGTCCCTTCTTCGTGAAGGTCGGCGCCGACAGCCCCGAGGATCTCCTCGCCTACGACGGCTTCGAGGACACCCCGTTCGCGCCGCATCGCTTCGCCGGTCACGTCCGCGACTGGCGCCCCGGCGACCCCGACTGGGGTGGCGGACGGGGACGCGGCATCATCGGCGCGCTCAACTACCTCGCCGAGCAGCAGGTCAACTCGATCTACTTCCTCCCGATGAACATCGGCGGCGACGGCAAGAACGTCTGGCCGTTCGTCGGTCCGATCGCCCGGGGCGGCAGCTCGAGCAACGACGATCTCCACTACGACGTCGGCAAGCTCCGTCAGTGGGAGACGGTGCTGGCGCACGCCGAGCGCCGCGGGATCCACCTGCACTTCGTCCTCAACGAGGCCGAGGCGCCGAACAAGCGCGAGCTCGACGACGGACAGCTCGGCGTCGAGCGCAAGCTCTACTACCGGGAGCTCGTCGCCCGGTTCGGGCACCACAACGCCCTCCAGTGGAATCTGTGCGAGGAGTACGACCTCGGCCTGCGCTTGCCGCCGGATCGGATCAAGGCGTTCGCCGGGTACCTGCAGGCGGTCGATTCCTACGATCATCCGATCACCGTTCACCAGGTGAACCGGAACCTCGTCCAGAGCTGGGGTCCGTTCGTCGGCGACTCGCGGTTCTCCCTCACCTCGTTCCAGAGCAACGACGTCGACGCGGTCGCCGACTTCCGCCGGCGCACCGCCGCGGCGGGCCGACCCCTCCCGATCGGGATGGACGAGTTCACCCCGCGCCTCACTCCCGGCAACCAGGCCGACCACCGCCGGCGCTTCCTCTGGCCGATCCTCCTGTCCGGCGGCACGCTCGAATACATCACCGCCGACATGCAGGCGACCGACGACTTCCGTCCCTACGAGGCGCTCTGGCGCTGGGGCGCGATCGCCCGCGGCTTCCTCGAGAGCCTCCCGTTCCACGAGATGGAGCCCGCGAAGAGCCTCGTGGGAAACGAGTCCTCCGACTTCGGCGGCGGCCGTTGCTTCAAGAAGGACGGCGAGGTCTACGCCGTCTATCTGCCGAACGCGAGCCGGGCGGCGACCCTCGACCTGCGGGGCGCGGCCGGCGCGTTCGAGCAGCGCTGGTTCGACCCGAGGGCCGGACGCTTCGTCGGCGCGGCGGTCCCGGTCGCCGGCGGCGCCGTCGTGAACCTGGGTGCGCCGCCCTCGAGCGCGAGCCAGGACTGGGTCGTTCTCGTGCAGGCCTCGGGGTCGACCCCGCCGGCTCCGACGCCTCCTCCGGCGCCTCCGCCGCCGCCGCCCGCCCCGCCCGTTCCAGCTCCCGCTCCGGCGCCCGCTCCCGCTCCGCCGGCCGTCACCATCGCCGCGAACGGGTTCGAGCTCATCGACGCGGACGCCGACCGGGCGATCGGGCCGCTCCGCGACGGCGACGTCGTCGACCTCGCGACGCTCCCGACCCGGAAGCTGAGTGTCCGGGCCATCACGACGGGGCGGGTCGGCAGCGTGAGCTTCCGCCTCGACGGGCGCGACGTGCAGACCGAGAACGTGCCGCCCTACGCGCTCGCCGGCGACCGAGGCGGCGACTACGCCCCGGCGAAGCTGCCCCCGGGCGCTCATCGGATCGAGGCGACGCCGTTCTCGGGGACCAACGGAGCCGGCCGGGCCGGGCGCGCGCTCCGCATCAGCGTGACGGTGATCGACGGAGGCGGCACGAGCCCCGCGCCGAGACCGACCGGACCCGCCGTCACCGGCTTCACCCTCATCGACGCCGACACCGACCGGCCCATCCGCCGGCTCCGCGACGGAGACGTCGTCGATCTTCGCCGCCTCCCGACCCGGCGACTGAGCGTCCGCGCCGAGACGAGCGGCGCGATCGGGAGCGTCCGCTTCCGGCTCGACGGCCGGACCGTGCGCATCGAGAACGCCGCGCCCTACGCCCTCTCCGGCGACCGGAGCGGCGACTACCGGCCGTGGACGCCGTCCGCCGGCGCGCACGAGCTCGTCGCGACGCCCCACGCGGGAAGGATGGCGACCGGAGCCGCCGGCACCACCGCAACCGTCCGGTTCCGCGTGACCAGATGACCCCGACACCCGAAGGGGTCAGGTCTCGGATCTTAGCAATAAGACCCCTAATGCGAAGATACGAGACCGGACCCCGATGGCCCAGGGAGCGGGCCGGCGCCAAGGTGGATGCGGCGGGCCACGTGGGTCTACG
>JAJDCQ010000098.1 GCA_029260755.1 Planctomycetota bacterium
TTCGCGGATCGCACGGATTGATTCGGGCGTCGCCGAGCCATTGCCGTCGCGTCGCGGCACTCCGCACGAGACTCCCGTTCCTGGAACGAACAAGTGATTGCCGTCGCGGGGAAACGATCCACAGATTTCACAGATTACACAGATTGCCGCGGGCGGGTCCCAGGCGTTGCCGATGCCGAAGGGGCCTCCGCCCTTCGGCGAGGGATGACTGCCTTCGGCAGCTCCTAATCTCTGGAACGCGCAAGTGATTGCCGTCGCGGAGAAACGATCCACAGATTTCACAGATTACACAGATTGCCGCGGGCGGGTCCCAGGCGTTGCCGATGCCGAACGGGCCTCCGCCCTTCGGCGAGGGATGACTGCCTTCGGCAGCTCCTAATCTCTGGAACGCGCAAGTGATTGCCGTCGCGGGGAAACGATCCACAGATTTCACAGATTTCACAGATTGCCGCGGGCGGGTCCCAGGCGTTGCCGATGCCGAAGGGGCCTCCGCCCTTCGGCGAGGGATGACCGCCTTCGGCAGCTCCTAATCTGTGGAATCTGTGAAATCTGCGAATCGTTCCCCGTTTGTGCACGAAGACCCGTGTTCCGGGAACGAACCTCGGCGATCGAGCGAGGCGCTCTGTGCCCGTGCCCGTGCCCGTGCCCGAGCGCGTTGCCGGCGCTACCTACGGCTTCAGGTTCTTGATGTACTCCTTCCAGTGCTTCTCGATCACGTCGATCGGCTTGTTGAACAGCTCCTCGAACGACTTCGAGGGGTTCGGGTCGCCGTCGCGCTGCCGGAAGAAGTACTCCTTGAAGCGCTCCTTGCCGCCCTTGGTGCCGTTCACGAGGAAGTAGATCAGGCCCCAGGCGTGGGCGTAGTGGAGCGCGCCGAACTGGGCCTGCTGCATCTCGAGGAGCTGGCTGAGCGGCACGTAGGTGCCGCTGTTGATCGCGCGCTTGAGGTTGGCGAGGCGGCTCTTGGGGATGACGCCGGTGCGGACCTTGCCCTTGCCGAACTCGCTCGCCTCGAAGAAGACGGCGAGCCCCTCGATGAACCAGATCTTCGCTCGCCACATGTTCCGTCCCATGACGAGGCCCTGGAACTGGTGGGTGCCCTCGTGGAACAGAACGCTCTCGGTCGTGAGGCCCCCGAGGGTGCCGTGGAAGGCGACGATCTTCCGTCCATCGTAGTAGCCGCCGACCCCCTGGCCTCGACCGGTGCGGGACATGAACTCCTGCTGGCTCGCGTAGAGATGGATCGGGAAGGGCTGCGTGATCTCTTCCTTGTGCGCGAAGATCTTTTTGAACTCCTCGCACATCTCATCCATCGTCTTGCCGAGCTTCTTGACCTCGGCCTCGGGTCCGTTGCTGTAGAGGTCGTAGTACTTCGAGGAGTGGCCGACCTTCCAGCTTCCGCTCGCCTTCAGCCGGGCGAGATTCGCCTTGCGCTCCTCGGGGGTCGGCGCCTTCGCCGGCGGGCGCGCGCCGCCGCCGCCGAATCCGCGGCCGAACGGGTTCGGTGGCCGCCGCCGAGGCGCGGGCTCCGCGCCGCCGCCGGCCGTCTTCTTCGGACCGGTCGCGACCTTCGGCGTCGGTCGCCGACCGCTTCCGCCGCTGTCCTTCTCCGGCGCGCCCCAGCTCCCGTCCTCGCGCTGCACGAGGCCCTGGTCGAGCTTCTCCTTGTCCTCGGGGCTGACCCAGTCCCCCTCGTGAATGACCCACCCGCGCTCGAGGTAGTACTGCTCGTCGGTGACCCACTTGCCATGGTACTTGCGATAGCCGAGCTCGGCGCGGGCCGCGTCGTGGTCCGGGTCCTTCTGGAGGACCTGGTGGAAGCAGTCGATCGCCTCGGGCCAGAGCTCCTGCTCCTGGCACCAGATCCCGAGCTCGTACCAGCCGGTGGTGTCGCTCTTCTTGAGGCGGCGCTTGCGGCTGGAGAGCTCGCTCCAGATGTCGCCGCCCCGGACGATCTTCGCGATGTCGTCGCGGTAGACCGTGTAGACGCCCGCGGGCGTCTTGATCTTGACGTAGTCGGGGGTCTCCTTGAGGATCTCACCCTCGTAGCGTCCGCCGCTCTCGAGGATGATCTTGTCGCCCGCGTCGAGCGGACTGGCGACGAGGAGCAGGGCCAGCAGGGCGGTGAGCGACGCCAGGGTGACGAGCGAGAGGGGGCGGGTGCGGTCGCGCATGCGTCGGTCTCTCCTCATGTCTCGCTCCCGTCGCGCCGGACGGGCGAGTGATCCAGGGGACGATGGGGGGCGCCCCGGGTGAGCGATGATCGACCCCTCGGGGTCGGCCCCATCCACCGGGGACGTTCGGGCGGGAGCTCCCCCCCGTACCCATGATACGAAGATGTCGCCGGCCTCGATGAGGGGGTCTCTCCAGGGGAGCCCCCCGACGCTCCGAGCGGCCTGCCAGACGCGGCCTCCGCCGACTCGCGACCCCGCGCGGCGGTTCGATTTCCGGCGATCGCGCGCGCGACTGTCATCGTTGGGCAAAATTCGCGGAGCCCCGTTCAGCGGTCGAGCCGGGCCCGCAGGTCGGCGATCATGGCCTTGACCGGCTCCACGTTGCCGTGGCCCGCCGGCATGAGGGCGAGGCCACGCTCGAGGGACGCGACGGCGTCCTCCACCCGGTGCAGCTCGCCGAGCGCGATCCCGCGGTTGCAGTGCGCGAGGAAGAAGCGGGGATCGATCGCGATCGCCTGATCGTAGTCGTCGATCGCGGCGGCCGGGTCGCCGGCCCGGGCCCGGGCGAAGCCGCGCCCGTTCCAGACGTTCGCGTCGCGCGGGGCGAGCGCTATGGCGCGCTCGTAGTCGAGGAGCGCCTCCTCGTGACGCCCGAGCTGCGACTTGGCGGTGCCGCGGTTGTGGTGGGAGAGGCCGTGCCCGGGGTCGATCGCGATCGCCCGGTCGAGGTCGCCGATCGCCTCGGCCCATCGGCCGAGGGCGTTGCGCGCCTCGCCGCGGATCCGCCACGCGTGGAAGGCCGACGGGTCGAGCTCGAGGGTGCGCGTCGCGGAGGCCTCGGCGGCGGGGTAGTCCCGGATGCGGTCGTCGACCAGCGCCCGGATCATCCAGACCTGCGGGTCGCTCGGCGCGATCTCGGTCGCGCGCACGGCGGCGGCGCGCGCGTCTCCGAACTGCTCGAGGCCGAGGTGACCCTGGGCGAGGTTCGACCAGCCGCGATGGAGCCGAGGATCGATCGTCACCGACCGACGCGCGTCGGCGATCGTCTCGCGGAACGCGCCGATCATGAGGTGGAACGCCGCTCGGTTCGACCAGTCGTTCGCCTCGCTCCCCGGGCGCTCGATCGCGCGGGTCATGTCGGCGATGCCGCCGCGGACATCGCCGCGCTGCACCTTGACGAAGGCGCGGCAGTACCAGCCCATCCGCGCGTCGGGGTGTTGCTCGACGACCCGGTCGAGCTCGCCGAGAGCTTCGTCGACGCGGCCGAGACGGAGGAGCGCCTCGCTTCGCGTGACGCGGGCCTCGAGGTGGGTCGACGCGATCGCGAGCGCCTCGTCCGCGAGCGCGAGCGCGGCACCGGGATCGCCGCCCGCGATCGCGGCCTCCGCCCGGGCGACGAGGTCGCCGATCCTCGGGTCGCCCTCAGCTCGCGCGCCGTCCTCGCCGACGCCGCCCGATTCGACCGGTTCGGGTGCCGGGCCGGGGTCGTCGGGTCGCTCCGCCGGCGGCGACGAACCGGACCCGCGATCGCGGGCGCCGGCCAGCTCACGGCGGGCCGTCTCGACGATCGCCGCGTCGATGCTCGCGTCGTCCGCCACCGCGAGCGCGCGCTCGGCGAGCGGCCATTGACCGTCCTCGCGGGCGGCCGCGGCGAGGCCGATCGACGCCTCGAACCGGGCGCGGCGGGCGGCGTCGTCGTCGGGCCCGGCGAGCGCGAGGAGCTCGCCGGTCGCCTCGAAGGCGTCGCGGGCGAGCGAGACGAGGTGGCTGCGCTGAGCGGCCGAGGCGGGCACGCCCTCCGCGGCGCGGAGGGTGTCGCGGCCCGCGCGGAACGCGACGAGGCTCGTCTCGGCGCGCGTCCGGGCATCCGCGACGAGGGCCGCCCGGCCCGGGTCGACGGCGGCGCCCCGCGTCGCCACGACCGCGCCGGCGACGACGAGGGCGACGATCGCGAGCACCGCGACGGCGATGGCGATCGCTCCGGGCGCCGGGGCGGGCGACGTCGGCCCCTCGCCGGGCGCCGGGCGGGCGCGGATCGCGTCGCCGGCGAGGAAACGCTCGAGGTCGCGGGCGAGCGCGTCGGCGGACGGGTAGCGCTCCTCCGGCTTCTTCCTCAGGAGGATCGCGAGGATCGTCTCGAGCTGCTTCGGCGCCGGCGGCAGGCCGCGCTCGCGGCGGACCGATGTCGCGGTCGGCGGGTCGCGCTCGAGGACCGAGTTGAGGGTCGCGAGCGCGCTTCGCTCGAGGAACGGCGGGCGGCCGGTGAGGAGCTGGAAGAGAAGCGCGCCGAGGCTGTAGAGGTCGCTCGTCGGTCCGACCGCGTCGCGGTCGGCGAGCGCCTGCTCGGGCGACATGTAGGCGGGCGTGCCGAGGGCGTCGCCGGTCTGGGTGAGCACGCCGCCGCTCGCCTTGTCGTCGCGGGCGAGCCCGAAGTCGGTCAGGTGCGGCTCGCCGTCCGCGTCGAGGAGCACGTTGGCCGGCTTGATGTCGCGATGCACGATCCGCTCGTCGTGGGCGACCGCGAGGGCGCGGGCGAGCGAGAGGACGAGCGAGGCGGCGGCGCGCGGCTCGTAGGGACCATCCTCGCTCACCCGTCGCGCCAGGCTCTGTCCCTCGACGAGCTCGAGCGCGACGACGAGGCGGCCGTCGTAGCTCTCGACCTCGTGGACCGAGACGATGTTCCGGTGCCTGAGGCGGGCCGCCGCGCGCGCCTCCCGGCGAAGGCGGACGATCGCCTCGTCGTCGACCGCGCCCCAGATCGTCTTGAGGGCGACCGAGCGCTTGAGGCGCTCGTCCTGCGCCCGGTAGACGACCCCCATGCCGCCGCGGCCGAGGACCGCCTCGATCCGATACGGCCCGATCCGAGCGCCCGGGCCGAGGAGCGTGGTGTCGATGTCGCTCGCCGCCGGCGCGCGACCGGGCTCGCCTCGGGCCTCCCAGCCCGAGACGGCGGGGGGCGAGGCGGGCCGGCCCCGTCCGGCGCCGAGCTCCTCGGCGAGCCGGGCGAGCTGCGCGGGGGTGACGACGCCGACCGCGCACAGGACGTCGGGAAGGGGCCGCACCGCCTGGCCGGCAGCCCGTCGCCGCGCGTGCTCGTCGACGAGACGCCGGATCCGCGGCGGGTCGGCGAGACCGCGGGCGATGATGAGCTCGACGAGGCGGGCGACGTCCGGTTCGGTCATCGGGAGTTCCCCGAGCGTAGCCGCGGGCGGCCCGGACGTTCCAGGCGCTGCTCGGGGATCGAGCGGGCGTGGACCGGACGGACGCTCCCTGGCATCGACGGCCGGTGTCGTCGTTGCCCGCGCCGCCGGAGAGGGTTACCATCGCAGCGCGATGAACAAGTGCGCGAAATGCGGTTACGGCAATCGCGAGGACGTCCTCACGTGCAACCTGTGCGGCGAGGTTCTCCGTCGCGAGGGCAACCCGGACGGCCTCGCCGAGCTGAACACGATCCGGACCACCGCCGAGCGGAAGGTCGGGCCCGGGAAGCGGATCGTCAGCAGCACGTGGCTCCGCGAGAGCGGCCCGCAGATCGTCGGGCAGACGCCGCACGGTGAGCCGACGGTCGCGCCGGCCGCCTCGGAGTGCGACCTCTGGCTCGTCGGGGCCTCCGCGGCGCCGACCCCGGTGCCGGTCGGATCGACGATCCACATAGGACGCGATCCGAGCAACCAGATCGTGCTGCCGGCCGGCCTCGTCTCGCGGCGTCATGCGACCGTCGCGCGCGACGGGGGCGGGAAGGTGACCGTCGTCGACCTCGGCAGCCAGAACGGCACCCTCAAGAACGGCGACAAGATCGAGGGCGAGGTGGCCATCGGCGCCGGGGACAAGATCGAGGTCGGCACGTTCTCGTTCCAGCTCGTCGAGGGCAGCCCCGACGAGGCCGACGAGCCGCAGGCGACGATCCGGCTGAACCGTCGCGCCCTGAGCGGCGACGGCGCGAGCCTCCGCGGCAGCCTCCCCGAGGTGAGCCTGACCGAGATCCTCGAGTCGCTCGCCGACAGCGGAAAGACCGGACGGCTCACCCTCGTCGACGGCGTCCGCCGCGGCTGGCTCTTCCTCCTCGAGGGCGCTCCGATCGCGGCCGAGTTCGCCGGCGACTCCGGCGAGGCGGCCGTCCGGGCGATGGTCACCGCCGAGACCGGCGCCTTCGAGTTCAAGCCGGAGGCCGCCGACGAGGTCGAGCGCCAGATCGACGCGACGCTCAAGAAGATCCTCTTCGACGCGTTCCGGGAGATCGACGAGAAGGGCCTCCCGCCCGGCGCCGATCCCGCGGTCTGAACGGTTGACCACGCCGGTCCAGCCGCTCCCGAAGCCGACGCCGGTCGGGCCGGCGCCGAAGGGCGGCAAGTCGCCCGGCGCCGCGCCCGTCGATCGCAGCGACGATCCCGACGTTCGGCTCATGATCCGCGTGCGCGATGGCGACCCGGACGCGTTCACCGCGCTCGTCGAGCGCTTCCACGCCGACATCCTCGGCCTGGCCGACCGCACCCTGCGCGACCGGAGCACGGCCGAGGACGTCGTCCAGGAGACGTTCCTCCGGGTCTACAAGGCGCGCGAGGGGTACCAGGCGACCGCCGCGGTTCGCACCTGGATCTACCGGATCGCGGTCAACCTCTGCGTCAGCGAGATCCGGACGCGGAAGCGCCGCAAGACGGTGCTCCTCGGAGGGCTTCGGCGCGAGGCGGACGACGACGCGGGCGCCGGTCTCGACCCGGCCGACGACCGCGCGCCGGCGCCGTCCTCCCGCCTCGAGGACGAGGAGCTCGCGGCGGTCGTGCGGGCGGCCCTCGAGGACCTCCCCGAGAACCAGCGGGTGGCGATGATCCTGAGCAAGTTCCACGACATGCCCTACAAGGACATCGGAGACACCCTGGACATGACCCCGATGGCGGTGAAGTCGCTCCTCGCCCGGGCGCGGGCGACGATGCGGGATCGGTTGCCGCGGCAGGCGCTGGATCTGGAGTGATTGATGGCGGGGGAGCGAGCACGGGCACGAGCACGGGCACGAAACATCTTCCGAACGGGCCGAATCGAGTTTCGACCGAAACCGATGGCATGGTGGGGCGTTTCTAGGAGCAGAAGGGCAGGACGATGGACGAGCGAAGGGCTCCACACGGCTGCGGCGAGGCGCTGAACGACCTCGTCGCGTGGCTCGACGGCGAGCTGCAACCCGAGGCGGCTGCCCGGGTTCGGGCTCATGTCGAGCTCTGCATCGCCTGCGCTCGCGAGGCGAAGGACCTGCGCGGGACGTGGACGGCGATGGAGGCGGTGAAGGTCGTCCCCGCCGGTGCGGGCGCTGCGGCGGCCCTCGCGGCCTCCATCATCGCCACCGAGGCCGCCCCGGGGGCCGCTCCGGTCGCCCGGATCGGCAGCAGCCGGATCGCGATCGCCGCGGTCGCCACGATCGCCGCCGCGGTCGCCATCTCGGTCAGCCTCGCGCTGTTCGGCGGCACCGCTCCCCGGCCGGGGCCGCGGACCGGTCCGGGCGGTCTCGCCAGCGCGAGCGACGCCCCGGCGCGCGCCGACCCCGGGTCGCGCTCGGCGCCCGAGGCCACGTTTTCAGACATCGACCCGACCGTCATCGCTCTCCTCGTCGATCTCGGCACCGACGAGCTCGAGCCCGACGACCTCGACGTGATCGAGAACCTCGACCTGCTCGAGAACATGGACCTTCTCCTGAGCGTCGATGACGAGGATCTGGAGCAGTCGTGATGCGCGCGCCGCGACTCCAGCTCGTCTCGCGCCTCGCGACGGCGGCCGTCGCGGCGATCCTCGTCGCCGCCGCCCCGGCGGTCGCCCGCGCCCAGAACGGCGGTCCGGGCGACGAGGCGCCGGGCATCCAGGCGCCGAGCGCCGAGCGCCTCGCCGAGCTGCGCGAGCGCTGGGACGCCCTCCCCGAGGAGGCGCGGGCGCGCCTGCGGGCGAAGGCGAAGGAGCTCGAGAGCCTCTCGCCCGAGCAGCGGCAGGAGCTCCTGAAGCGCCACCGGAAGTGGAAGGGGCTGCCGAAGTCCGAGCGCGAGGCGCTCCGCAAGCGTCAGCGCGAGCTCCGCAAGCTCGACGCGCGCAAGCGCGCCGAGCTTCGCCGGAAGCAGGAGAAGCTCGAGACGTTCACGACGCAGTTCGCCTCCCGCCTCCCCGAGGGCGAGCGCGACGCGTTCCTCGCCCTCCCGATCGCCGAGCGCCGCGAGCGGGTCCGCGCCGAGGTGCAGAGCCGGCGTCAGGAGCGGTTCCGGCGGATGTTCGAGAACCTGCCCCCCGACGAGAAGGAGCGGATCGCGGGCCTGGCGCATCCGCAGCGCGAGAAGGCGATCAAGGAAGCGTTCGGCAAGTTCCGCCGGCAGCGAGACGAGCGCAAGATCGAGTCGGCCCGACGGATGGCCGAGACCCTCCCCGAGGAGCTGCGCGATCGGATCCGGGCGGCCGTCCACAGCGGCCGGCTCCAGCTCCGCGAGCTCAACGTCGACCGGCTCCGGGAGCTCGACCCCGTCGAGCGCGAGCGCCGGGTACGCAAGTTCCTCGAGAAGGTCGAGAAGCGGCCGGCGAAGCCCCGTCCGCTCGGCGGCGGACTCAACCGCCCCGGCGGACGCGAGCGCCCCGGCGGCCGCCGCGGCGCGGACGACGGCGAGCGGCAGTGATCAACCCTCGCGGAACCGGTTGACGTTGATCCCGAGCTCCTTGAGCTTCTGCTGGAGGCTCTGCCGCGCCATCCCGAGGGCGCCGGCCGTCCGCGAGATGTTGCCGTCGTGGTCGCGGAGCTTGCGCTCGATGAACTCGGTCTCGAAGGCGCGGAGCACCTCCTTCTTCGCCGCCTGAAACGGGAGACCGACCACCTCCTCGACGCCGCGCCGCGGGGCGGGCGGCGCGTCGGCGACCTCGGGCGGCAGGTCGCGCGGCTCGATCCGATCGCCGGTCGCCAGGACGAACGCCTTCTCGATCACGTTCCGGAGCTCGCGCACGTTGCCGGGCCAGGCGTGATCGGTGAGACGGGCGAGCGCCTCGGGCGAGAGCTCGAGGCGAGGGCGGTCGTGCTTCGCCGCGAAGCGCTCGAGGAACGCCGCCGCGAGGAGCGGGACGTCGTCGCGGCGGGCCCGGAGCGGCGGCAGGGTCACATCGACGACCTTGAGGCGATAGTAGAGGTCCTCCCGGAAGTCGCCCGTCCTGGTCGCCTCGACGAGATCCTGATGGCTCGCGCTGATCACGCGCACGTCGACCGCGACCGGCTCGGGGTTGCCGAGCGGCTCGACCGTCTTCGTCTCGAGGACCCTGAGCAGCTTCGCCTGGACCGACGCGCTCATGTCGCCGATCTCGTCGAGAAAGAGGGTCCCCGTGTCGGCCGTCTCGAACTTTCCCTTGCGGTCCGACGTGGCGCCGGTGAACGCGCCCTTTCGATGTCCGAAGAGCTCGCTCTCGATGAGGGTGTCGGGGAGCGCCGCGCAGTTGACGGCGACGAACGGGGCGTCGCGCCGGCCGCTTCGGGCGTGGAGCTCTCGGGCGACGACGTCCTTCCCCGTGCCGCTCTCGCCCTGGATCAGGACGGTGACGTCGAGGTCGCTCACCCGCTCGATCACGTCGTAGACCGCGCGCATGGGCTCGCTCCGGCCGATGAGCTCGCCGAATCCGTCGGGCGTCTC
Organism: Planctomycetota bacterium; assembly: GCA_029260755.1. Lineage (GTDB taxonomy): Bacteria > Planctomycetota > J058 > J058 > JAJDCQ01 > JAJDCQ01. Next base: position 9,809 of record JAJDCQ010000098.1, read on the forward strand.
GATCGCGCGCCGGAGGCGCTCGTTCTCCTCGACGAGGCGGTGGGTCTGCAGCTCGCGGGCGACGACGAGGCGGAGCTCGTCGACCTCGTAGGGCTTGGCGAGGTAGTCGCAGGCACCCTTCTTCATCGCCTCGATCGCGATCCGCTCGCTCCCGTAGGCGGTCAGGACGATCACGCGGGGCGCCGCGTCGCGCTCCTGGAGCGCCTCGAGCACCTGGAAGCCGGTCATGACCGGCATGTTGAGGTCGAGGATGACGAGATCGGGACGCTCGGCGTCGATGAGCCGGAGCGCCTCGCGCCCGTCGGCCGCCTCGATCACGCCGTAGGCCTTTCCGAGGGCGCGGCGGAGGCCGACCCGGGCCGCCGGCTCGTCGTCGGCGATGAGGATCCGCGCCGGCTCGGTCGCCGGCGGCGGCGGACGCGTTCGTGAGGTCTCGGCGCTTGCCAAGGCCTAGCTCCCGCCCACCGCGACCTCGGCCGCGGGCGCGGCCTCCGTCACCGGGGCGCTGGAATCCTCGGAGTCCGTCTCGGCCCGCGGGGTCGTCGGGGCGGCGAGGCGGAGGCGGATGGCGAACGTCGTGCCCGGTCCGGCCGGGGCGTCGTCGTCGGGTCGGGCGGTCGGCCGGTAGGGGTCGGGCGCGGGGCTCCGGAGCCCGAGCGTTCCGCCGAGCTTCTCGACCTTGTGGCGCGCGATGGCGAGGCCGAGGCCGGTCCCACGCGCCTTCGAGGTGAAGAACGGCTCGAACACCTTGGCCTTCGCCTCGGCGGGGATGCCGACGCCGGTGTCTGTGATCGTGATGAGCAGCTCGTCCGAGCGGGGCGCCGGCGTCGCGGTGCGCTCCGAGGGCGCGCTCGTCTCCTCGTCCTCGCCGGCATCGTCATCGTCGAGGCTCGCCTCGACCCGGGGCTCGGCGCCGTCGTCCGCGGCGTCGGCGCGCTCGGAGTCACCGTCCGCGGCCGCCTCGGGGCTCGTCGCCCCGGGGAGGCGGGCGCTCGTCACCTCCTCGGTCACGCGTCGCTGCGCCTCGAGGATCGGGGCGTCGTGGACCTCGTCGTCCTCATCGTCCTCGTCCGACTCGGGGAGAAACGCGTCGAGGGGCGCGGGCGCCTCGACGGTGATCGCCAGCGTTCCGCCGCGCGGCATCGCGTGGATGCCGTTCTGGATCAGGTTGCTCAGCACCTCGCGCAGGTCGAGGCGGCTGCCATCGACGAGCGGGCGGGTCTCGCCCACCGGCGGCGGATCGGGCCTCACGATCTCGACCCGGTAGACGGCCGCCTCCGGCTGGAAGAGGACGGCGACCTCGTCGATCACCTCGAGCACGTCGCACCCGTGGCGGCGGTCGTCGGCGCGCTCGCCCCCCCTGGGCTCGGCGAAGTCGAGGAGCTGGTTGACGACGTCGGTCAAGCGGTCGACCTCGCCGACGACGACGCCGAGGTCGGCGCGGCGCGAGTCGTCGGCCTCGAAGTCCTCCCGCATGACCTGGCAGATGGCCTTGATCGAGCTGAGCGGGTTTTTCACCCGATGAGCGACGCTCGCGCTGAACCGGCCGAGCGAGAGGAGCTTCTCGGTCTCGAGGATCTTGCGCTCGAGGCCGAGCTTCTCCTCGTAGAGGCGATGCGTCTCGATCGTGACGGCGATGTGGTCGGCCAGATCGCCGCACACCACCAGCTCCTCGGCGAAGAAGGGGCTCCGGTCGCGCTTGCGTCCGAGGGCGAAGAGGCCGGTGAGCCGGCGCTCGTAGCGGACGGCGAAGACCACCTCGGCGCCGAGCGAGGCCATCTCGGCGACGGCGGCGTCGTTCTCCGCCTCCTCGAGATCGTGCAGCGCCGCCCAGGCGAGGCCGGTCCGCTCGAGCCAGTCGCGGATCGCGTCGGTCCGCGGCTGGTGGACCAGGGTGCGCCCCCAGTGGGCGCCGCTCGCGCCCGGCTCGGGCCCCTCGAGGACGATCACGGTCGCGTCCTCGAGCCGGAGCGTCTTCCGCATCGTCGCGGCGACCTGGTCGAGGAGGGTCGACAGGCGCCGCACCGGGCCGCGCCGGAGCGAGCTGGCGAGCTCGTTGAGGACGGCCCGGTAGGTGTGCGTCTCGCGGAAGAAGACCTGGGTGAAGAGGCGCTGCAGGCCGCGCCGGAACGGGTGGAATGCGAAGACGAGGCCGATGATGAGGATCGCCTCGACGAGCTGGTGGTGGAGGCCGTACTGCTGCTCGAGCCAGTGGCTGAACGTCGAGATGCCCCAGAGGTAGATCAGCACGGTCGCGACGATCAGGAGGAGATAGAAGAGCGACCGGCGGAGGAGGAACTCGACGTCGTGGTGGCGGTGAATGTAGTAGGCGAAGAGGAGCGAGGGCACCGTTGACGCGAGGATGACGAGCACCTCGAGGGTGAGGCCCGCGTCGTGGATCTGCTCGGCGCCGATCCGGTAGATCGCGAGGACGAGCCCGGCGGTGCCGACGAGGATGCCGGCGAGCGACATGTAGAAGGTGCGCTCGCGACTGCTCTCGAGGCGGCGCCGTCGCGCGAGGACGAACGAGAGCCCCGCCGAGACGAGGAACGCGGCCATGAACCAGAAGAGGAAGGCGCCGAGCACGCTCGGGAAGGGGCCCATCGGCTCCGAGAGGAGCGCGAGCATCCCGGTCGAGGGGCGCTCCATCAGCCGGGCGAGGACGAGCGGCAGGAACACGAGCGGCGCGTAGAGGATCGCGGCGAGCGGCCCGAGGCCGCGGCGCCCCGGCGGTCCGCTGTCGGACTGGAGGGCGAGAAGCGCCAGGAGGGTGTGGAGCGAAAGGCTCGGGACGGCCGCGACGCCGACGAGGGCGACCGCGTCGGCGGCCACCCGGAGGACGGGGAGCGGCTCGCCGGGGAGCAGCGTCTGGGCGAAGGCGTAGGCGAAGTTGCCCGCGTTCCACAGCCCGGTCGCGAGGACGAGGACGGCGAAGAGGCCCTCGGCCGGGCGCTTGCGCCGCCGGCGCTGGATCATCCGGAGGAGGATGACGTGGAGGACCGTGCCGAAGCCGAAGCCGGCGACCTCGAGGATCTGCTGGAGAGTGAGCTCGTCGCCCATCGCGCGTATCCACCGCCCGAACCGCTCGGGCGCCGGGATTCTAGAGGGTGATGACGCGGCCCGCCAGATCCATCCGCCCGGAGCGGCCAATGGTAGAGCAGCTCATCGGTTGACATCATGAGCTGGAATCGCCCGCACGGTCGGGCAGGGGAGAGCCGTGCTCCACATCCTCGGAGGAGCGATCGCCGGAGCGATCATCGGGGCCGCCGCGGCCGCCCTGGTGGCCGCCGTCACGGGCCGACCCGTTACCTGGAAGGGCGTGCTCGCGGGCGCGGTCGGCGGCGCCGTCGCCGGAGCGGTGACCACGGCGACCCTCGGCGTCGGCGGCGTCGCGGCCGCGAGCACGGCGCGCGCGGCGAGCGCGTTCGTCCTCGGCGGAGCGAGCGGCGGGGCGCTCACCCAGGCGAGCGACAACGTCCTCCACGACCGCCCCGTCGGCGACAACGTCGTGACCGCGGGCACGGTCGGCGGCGTCCTCGGCGGGGCGACCTTCGGCGCGGGCAAGGCGCTCGCGCCGGTCGCGCGGCGCGTCCTCGGTTCGGGAGGAGCCCGCGCGCCGCCGAGCGGCGGCTCGGGAACCTCGACGGCCGCGGGCGATGCGGTGGAGGCGGGTGGCCGGAGCTTTGACCGGATCCTCGGCGAGATCCGCGGGGCGGGAGGGGCGGTCGCCGATGACGTCCGCCCGCCCGCCTCGACCGGGCCGCCGCCCCGCGCGAGCACGGCGACGACCGGCTCGCCGACATCGGGCGGCTCGGGCGCCCCGGCCCGGAGCAGCCGCGGCTTCACCGATCTCATCGACGACGTCGACGACGGGCTCGGCGTCGGCGCCGGCGGCGCCGCGAACGCCGGCCGGACCGAGCTCCTCGCCGAGCTCACCGAGCGGGGGATCCGTCACTCCGCCGACGACATCGTCGACATCCGCCGCCTCGCCGACGGCCGGATCGCGTTCCTCGAGACGGGCAACGCGCGCGCCGGGCTCCAGCACATCGTCGAGCGTCACGCCGGCGACTTCGCGCGCGTCGGGATCCCCGAGTCGCGCATCCCGGCGTTCGTGATGGACGCGCTCAGCCGCGGCCGGGTCGTGGGCCACCAGGGACGAGGGACGGGGCGCCCGATCTTCGAGCTGCTCTTCGACGGCCAGACGCGCCGGGTCGCCGTCACGATGGGCGACAACGGCTTCGTCGTCGGGGCGAACCCGGCGAGCATGCCCTGAGCCCGCCCGCCCGCCGGCTCGAGCTGATGGCCGAGGACGGGTGCAGCCCCATCTGGGAGCTCATCGAGGGCGAGCCCGCCCGGAACGTCTCGCCCGAAGAGCTCCCCATCCCCGAGGAGCTGCGCACCGAGCTCTGGGCCTGGGCGGAGCGCTGGGACGCAACGCTCGACCCGACGGACCCGGCCGCCTCGGGCTTCGCGACGCCAGAGGACGCGGCGGCCTTCGAGGTCGAGGGGCAGCGCCTCGGGAGCGCGCTCAGAGCGGCCCTCGGCCCCGGCGTCGAGGTCGTGGTCCACCGATCCAGGGCGCCCTGAAGGGGTCAACGCCCTGAAGGGGTCAGGTCTCGGGTTTTCGCATTAAGGCCCGTAATTCGAACAAACCAGAACAGTCCC
>JAJDCQ010000099.1 GCA_029260755.1 Planctomycetota bacterium
TGCAGGAGGGGAGGCGGGGGGAGGCCCGACGCGATCACGGCGGAGAGTGCGAGCGCGTCTCTCGTATGGCTGGTCCGTTCCTCGTTTCCGGACTGGAGCCCGCTGTTCTCGTCCGGAGATTCGGCCATTTCCGGATGGGAACTAGCTAGCTAGCCGCTGGCGTCGTCGACGGCGAGCTCCACGCCGAGAGCGCGCGCGGCGGAGCGCAGAGTGCGGAGGGGGCCGCCGTCCTGATCGCGTCGCGGGAAGAAGAGGCTGACGGCGATCGTCGGCTCGCCCGGTCGCTCCTCGAGGCAGAGGTCGGGGCCGCGGCTCGAGTCGACGGTGAGCCAGCGACCGCGCGGCCGGGCGCGGTCTTCGACCGGCTGGCCGGCGGCGGAGAAGGCGCGGGCGAGGCTGTCGAGCACCCGCGGCGCGTCCTCGGCGTTCGAGAGCCGCAGCGTCGCCCAGGGGCGAAGCCCGCGCTTGGGGCCGCGCCTGGGCGGGTTGGCCGGGGTGGCGTCGTCGTCGGGGGGTGAGTGTGCCATGTCGATCTCGAGCCTACCGTGTCATCTCGGTCGACGCACAGCCCGGACGGGCGGCGGTTCGCGGAGCTCGCCTCGCTTACGGAAGATCGCGGAGCGCGGCTCGGAGCGCGTCGACCTCCTCTCGGCACTCGACGCAGACCGCGAGGTGCTGCTCGACGGCCCGGGCCTCGTCCGAGCAGAGGCGCGTGCGGCCGTCCTCGAGTGACTCCACGAAGGGAGCGATCCGCTCGGCGAGCTGGTCGCAGTCGATCTCCGAGGCGGCGGTCGCCGCGAGCGCGGCGACGAGCTCGAGCAGCTGCTCGGGGGCGGGATCCCGGGCGTCCATGCGATTACGACGCATCGGAGAGGTAGCTCCTTACATCCTGGTCGGAGAATCCCGCGTCGGCGAGCGACCGTCTCAGGCGGCGACGCGCATCGTGGTGGAGCTTGTAGAGGGCGTTCGGGTTCGTGCCCAACCGCTCCGCAATGACCACGGTCGGCATGCCCGCCAGCTCGGCCAGGACCGCGGTTCGCTGGAGCTCGGTCAGGTCCCGGTCGATCGCGGCGCGGAGCGCGCCGAGGAGCTCGTCGGCCTCGGCCGACGTCGACGGGCCGCGATCGGGCGCTGCGTGGAGGACCTCGTCGAGGTCGACCGACCGCGCGCGCCGGCGCCGGAGGTGAGTGAGGGCGATCCGGATCGCGACCGCGACGGCCCACGTCGTGAACTTGCTGTCGCCGCGGAACGTGTCGAGGCGCTCGAGGATCCGGATGACCGCCTCCTGCGTGAAGTCCTCGAGCTCGTCCTCATCGATCGCCCGCCGGCGAAGGGCGCTCGACAGACCGCGGCAGACGACGTCGCGAAGCTCCCTCACGAGCTGATCGTCGCGCGGCGCGGCCGTCAGCCCCGTCAGCCAGTCTTCGTTTCGAGTGAGGCTCGCGCGCACCAGTCAGCTCTCCGCTCTCCAGCGAGCATCGCTTCGTATGGCCGCGGTCGAGCGGGTGAGTTACCAGCGCCGAACAAACCTCCGAGGTAAGGAGCCAGCCCGAGCGAGCGTCGAAGGGGGGAGCGCAGCGTCGAGCGAGGCTCGGCGCGTGTCTCGCTCATCCCGCGTCAGACGGACGCAGCAGCCAAGGAGACCACCATGAGCGCCACGCACTCGAACGACATCATCGATCAGGCCACCACCCCCGCGATCGAGGGCTACTGCCCCGTCGCCTACTTCGCCGCCGGCAAGCCGATCCGAGGAACGCCGGAGCATGCCTCGGCCCACCGCGGCGAGACCTACCACTTCGTCTCGGCGGAGGCCAAGGCGGCCTTCGACGACGATCCCGAGCGCTACGTCCCCGCCTTCGGTGGATCGTGCGCCTTCGGGGCGTCGATCGAGAAGACGTTCCCGGTCGACCCGACCAGCTTCAAGATCGTCGATGGGCGGCTGCTTCTCTTCCTCAAGAACGAGGAGACCGACGCGCGTCAGCTCTGGAACGAGGGAGATGAGGCGGAGCGCCTCGCGAAGGCCGACGCCCACTGGAAGCGGTCCGCGGGCTAGCGTCGCGAGACGGGGCGTCGGGCCCGGCCAGCAGGCCAGGGGCCGGCGCCTCGGTCACTCGATCACCTCTCCGCCCTCGCGGCCGCCGCGCGGTCCGCCTCGGCGCGCTCGGCGTCGCCGAGCTTCTCCCACAGATCCGCGCGCCACCAGAAGTCGCTCCGGTCCGGCCGGCCCTCGGCGAACGCGCGCTCGAGCGCCGCCGTCGCGTCCTCGGGGCGGCGCAGCTCCAGCAGCAGCTCCGCCCGCTCGAGGCACAGGTCGATCAGCCGTCCCCGCCGCCCGAAGCTCGACCGTTCGATCTCGATCGCTCGCTCCTGGCGCGCGAGCGCCTCGGCGGCGCGACCGTGCGCGCGGAGGTGACGCGCCTCGAGCGCGATCGAGCGACCGGTCGTCGGGTCGAACCCTCGGATCGCGGCGACGAGCACCTCGGTGGGCGGCGTCGCCGGGCATACGTCGAGGTCGACGCCGGCGTCGCAGCGATCGCTGCGGGCGCGGTTCGCCACGTCGACGGTCATGTCGACGATCGTGTTGACGTCGCGGGCGAGGGCGCCCTCGTAGAAGCCCTCGGTCGCGTCGCCGGCGATGGTGGTGGCGTCGCGGAGCGCCTCGACGATCCGGTCGGCCGCGTCGACGCCTTCGGTGTCGCGGAGGAACTCGACGAACCCGGCGAGGAGGTCGAGGCGGTGCCACCCGACGTCGAGGGCGCGCTGGCGCTGGAGGGCGATCTCGTGGAGGCGGGCGGCGCCGGCCGTCATCGTCTCGACGACGCCGAGGCGCTCCGGCATCCCGACGCCCTCGCGGACGCGCGCGGCCAGCCCGCGGACCGGCGCATGGGACACGTCGTGGGTGTTGTGGACGACGGTCTGGATGAGCCGCGCGATCGTCGCGAGGACCCAGGGCGGGACGTCGGCGTCGAGCCGCTCCCGCTCGAGGACGACCTGGAACCACGCCCACCGCTCGACGAGGAGGGCGGCGAGCGCCTGCCCCTTCGCGTCGCCGTCGAGCTCGGAGGCGTCCTGGCCGAGGTGGTCGAGCGTCGCGATCGCGTCGGCGAACGCGGTCCGCGTCGGCGATCGGCCGAGCGCCGCGTCGACGCGGGCGACGATGTCGTCGCCGGCGAGGTCGGCGGGGTCGCGCGAAGAGCCGAGCCAGGCGCCCTGCCCGAGCAGGGTGAGGGCCGCCTCGAGGCCTCGTCGGCGGGCGATCAGGTCGGCGTCGACCTTCGCCATCAGCACCTGCGCCTGGAGCGACGAGAGGAGCTCGTCGCGCCGCGCGTCGCGCGGGAGGAGGACGATCAGGGCCGCCTCGACCCGGAGCCGCAGCCGCTCGGGGCCGACGGCGTCGTCGGTCGAGGCGGCTTGCGCGAGGGCGTGGATCGTCTGGACGGTCGCGGGCTGGACCTCGGGAGGCTCGGCGCCGAGGGGGACGTCGTCGATCAGCGCGCCGAGAAGCTCGTCGAGCTCGTCGTCCTCGGGGCTCGCTTCGCCCGCGCCGAGGAGCGCGTCGAGGCGGCGAGCGACGACGCTCGCCCGCGCGCGGCGGACCGCGCCGCGCCGGTCCGGCGCCGGGCCGAGGGCGGCGAGGCGGCGACCGAGCGCCGGGATGACCGCGTCGATCAGCGGGCGGTCGGGGGCGACCTGGCCATGGGCGATCGCCGCGGCGACGAGCAGCGCGCTCGCGCCGTCGTCGAGGAGGGTCGGATCGCGTCCGAGGAAGATGCCGAGCTGCTCGGCGCGTTCGGCCTCGACGAGGACGCGGACGACGGTCGATCGGTGCGAGCGCCACGGCTCGGCGTCGAGGGGGAGGGTGCGGGTGAGGGCGAGGTCTCCCTCGGAGAGCCGCCGGAGCCCGGCGAGGAGCTCGAGTCGGGCGCGTCGGTTCGGGTCGTCCGCGGCGGGCGACGGCGGCAGCGCGGCGAGCTTCGTCTCGAGCTCGGCCGTCGCGGCCACGGCGTCCGGGTCGCCGGTTGCGACGACGAGGTCGGCCGCCCGGTCGAGCTCATCGTCGAACCGCGACCAGGCGGCGGCGGCCTCGCGGGCGGCGTCGGCGCGGCGGCTCGCGACGAGGGCGACGACGACGAGGACGCCGCCGACGAGGATGGCCGCCGCCGTGGTGGCGACCGCGACGCGGCCCGAACGGCCGGTCGGGACGACGGTCCGGGCGATGCGCTCGATGACGCCCGGGGGACGGGCCTCGATCGGGTCGCCGCGGCTCCATCGCTCGAGGTCGTCGGCGAGGGCGGCGGCGCTGCCGTAGCGGTTGCGGGGTCGCGGCTCGAGCGCCTTCAGGCAGATCGTCTCGAGGTCGGAGGGCAGGGCGGGGTGCACCCGGCCGGGCCGCTCGGGTCGGGTGTTCGCGATCGCGAACATGAGCTGCACGCCCGAGACGCTGCCGTGCGGACGCCGCCCGGTGAGGAGCTGGTAGAGAATCACGCCGAGCGCCCAGACGTCGGTCGCCGGCCCGACCTCGTCGGCGCGGGTGCCCTTGAGGGCTGGGAGGACCTGCTCGGGCGCCATGTAGGCCGGCGTTCCGAGGAGCTCGCCCGTCCTGGTGAGGCGCTCCTCGATCGGCGTGCCGAGGCCGTCGCTCTCGGAGATCGGCTCGTCGAGGGCGAGGCCGAGGTCGACGACGCGCGCCCGGCCGTCGGCGCCGAGGATCACGTTGCCCGGCTTGAGGTCGCGATGGACGAAGCCGGCTCCGTGCAGGTGCTCGACCGCGCGCGCGATCTCGGCGATCAGCGCGGCGGCCTCGGCGACGGTCGGCGGGTCGTCGCGGATCCGTTCGGCGAGCGAGCGGCCGGGGATCAGCTCCATCGCGAGCCACGGGTCGCCGCGCTCGGTCTGACCGACCGCGTGGATGCGGACGAGCCCCGGGTGCCCTCCGGTCGCCGCGAGCGCCTCGGCCTCGCGGCGGAAGCGGATCAGCGCGCGCCGGGCGCGGCCGCTCGCGAGGAGGTCCGCGCGGAGGACCTTCACGGCGTGGACGGCGCCGGACTCGGCGTGACGGCCTCGGAAGACCGCGCCCATCCCGCCCTCGCCGAGCGTGTCCTCGATCACGTAGGGACCGACGCGGTCGCCGGCGTCGACGCGGGCGGAGTGGCCTCGGCCGATCGATCCGACGGGCCGGGCGGGGCTCGGGGTCGCGCCCGGCGCGAGCGGCGGGACCGGAGGCGCGGTCGGCGCCGGGCCGGTCGTCTCGTCGGCGAGGAACTGCCGGAGCCGGTCGACGCGGTCTCCCTTGGCGCGGTCCGTCATCCGGCGAGGACCGCGAGGAGCTCGGCCTCGAGCTCCTCGGGGCTGGTGACGTAGTCGAGGATGCGCGCCTCGAGGATCCGGCGGAGGCTCTTGCGGCAGCTTCGCAGCCAGTTCTTGACGTCGTTCACCTTGATGCCGTGGCGCTCGGCGAGCTCCTGGTAGCTCGGAGGGCGCGAGGGATCGGAGCTCGGCGACGCCTCGCCGTCGCGTCGGGACGAGGCCTCTCCGGGCACGGGCACGTTCGGCTCGAGGCAGCGGGCGGCGAAGCAGGCGAAGTGGGCCGCCTTTCCCGATCCCTCGAGCTCGGCGCGCAGCTCCTGCACCGCGTCGTCGAGGAGCGTCCGCACCCACTGTCGGTCGAAGGCGTCGGCCGGGTCCTCGTCGGGGGCGGCCGGGCCGAGGGCGTCGAGGTCGGCCGCGGCGTCGAGCGAGACGACGCGTCCGCCCGCCGGGCGGCGGGCCCGGTCGCGGCGCGACGCGTCGATCAGGAAGTGCTTCAGGGCGCGCTTGAGGTAGCCGCGGAACGACCCCTTCTCGGGGCGGAGGCGCTCGAGATACCCCTTCTCGAGGAGGTGGGCGAAGAAGGCCTGGGTCAGGTCGCGGGCGTCGTGGCTGCTCGCCCGCCACGCGGTCCGGACGTAGACGTAGACCGGCTTCCAGTAGCGGTCGAGCAGCTCGGAGAGGCCGGCCTGTCGCTCCGGGCTCGCCAGGTCGCCGGCGGCGAGCACCTGCGACCAGATCGTCGATGGGAACGAGCGGTCCCGGTCCGACCAGGCGGAGTCGAAGCTCATTCGCGAGAGGACCCTTCCGACCGAGGATAGTCCTCCCGGGGCGCCCCGGACAAGGCGACGCGACGCCCGCGACGCCCGTGATGACGGCGAGGGCCGGTCGAGCCTCCGTCGGCCCGACCGGCCCTCGCCGGTCACGTCTGCGGTGTCGTGACGGAGAGAGGGTTACTTCTCGACGCCCGACCAGCGGGTCGCGAACGCGGAGCCCTTGACCTTCCTGGCCTTCTCGACGGTCTGGGCGCTCTCGCCGCTGCGCTGCCAGGTCACGTCGATCGAGCCGTTCTTCCGGAGGGTCAGGATCCCGGCGACCTTGCCGCTCTTGTGCGAGAAGCGGTAGCTGCCCTTGCCGTAGTGGAGGACGTCGATCTCGTTCGCCGGATACTCGGCGAAGCTGATCGCCGGGCCGCCGGAGGCGTGCGGCTTGATCCAGATGTGGCCGAAGTCGGGGTGCTGCCACTGGACGAGGTCGGACATGTGGACGCCGGAGGCGACGCGCGTCTCGACCTCGAGCGGCTTGCCGGCCTTCGCGGCGGCGGGGTCGATCCTGGCGTCGCGGAGGATGTCGAGGAGCTCGGGGCGGAGGTCCGCCATGGCCCAGCGCATCTTCTGGGCGAACTGACTCCAGCCCTGCGGGCCATTGCCCGTGCTCTTGCGGACGTTGTCGCGGATCGCTGCGATCCGCTGCTTCATGACCTCGAGGCGGCTGCGCGTCTGCGCGTCGGTGAGGTCGAGGAGGGCGTCGCCGCCGTTGCCGATCTCGGCCTTCGGCGCCTTCTTGCCGGTCGCCTTCTCGAGCTCCTTCTGGAGGCGGCGGAGCGGCTGCCGGATCTGCTCCTTCTCGTGCCAGCTCGCGACGGCGCCGGCGATCGCCTCGACGACCGCGCCGGCCGCGCCGGCCTGCTTCCCCGACCACGAGCCCGACGGCTTGAGGGGGCGGCCGTGGCCGTCGGTGTAGTCGATCAGGTTCGCGCGGTCGGCGTCGCCGAGCTCCGGCGTCTCGTGATCGACGCCGAACTCGTCGGCGAGGAGGCCGCCGAGGCCGCGGGCGGCCCGCGGGGTCGACCCGGTCTTCACCGGGGTCGAGGTGGCGTCCGCGGGTGTCGGCGCCGATGGCGGCGCGGACGAGCCGGACGGGACGACGTCCTCGTGCGGGCCCATGCGGTCGCGGCGCGAGGACCGATCCGGGCTCGAGCCGTTGCTCTCGGCGAGGCGGTCCATCAGGTTCTCGAAACGGGTCGGGGCTCCGCGGGGAGCGTCGATCCGTGGCGCCGTCCGCGTCGCCTCGTTCGAGGGGCGGGCGGCAGATCGACCCTGGAGCTCGCGGAGCATCTCGTCGAGGCCGCGGCGCTTCCCCTTCTCCTCGGCGGCGAAGGCGGGCGCGGCTCCGGCGACGAGGGCGCCGGCGGCGATGATCGCGGCGAGGCCGATCCGGGCGACGTGGCTGGTGTCGGTGACGTTGGCGCGGGTGGTGGTCATGGCTTCCTCTTCTCTCTTCGGGGTGGAGACGTCCGTTCACCCCTCCGTGCGCACGTCGCTCTCGGCGGTGTACGCCCGAGGAGAAAAGGAGGAGCACCGGGTCAGAAGTCCTTGGGAGACAGGAGCCAGCTCCGGAGCCCGGCGAGGAACGACGCGCGCGCGCCGCGCTCGCGCCACGGCTCGTGGCCGCACCGGGGGAAGCCGAGGGAAGCTCCAAGTACCGGAGGTGAGAGATGAAGCGACGCGACGCGTCGCGCCGACCTCATCGTGGCGGCGCACCTCGATCGGCGTCGCGCGGGCCGCGGGCATCGGTGCGGATCTCTCACCGTTTCCGCGGGATCTTCCGCGGCGTTCGCCGACCCGAGGGTCAGGAAGCGGCTTGCCGCGGCATTTTTCGGGCTGGCGCGCCGTGTGCATCGGGTGCCGACGCAATCGTACCTCAGGCCGTTCCCCGTTTCCGCGTCCGTCGAAACCCTCCCCGAAGGGGGGTGGGAGGAGTCCCGATGCGCCGCCGAGCGCCGTTCCCTCCGGGTGCCGAGTGCCCCGTCACCGAGATGACTCGCCGTGGCTTCCTCAAGACGACCGGCGCGACCGCCGCGGCCGTCGGGGCGCTCCAGATGTATCCGGGCGAGTATGCCGAGGCCGGCGGCGCCGCCGCCGCCCGCCAGCTCCAGGCCCAGTGCCCCTACTGCGGCGTCGGCTGCGGGACGCTGATCCAGGTCGAGGGTGACCGGATCGTCGGGATGGTGCCCGACAAGTCCCACCCGACCAACAAGGGTCTGCAGTGCATCAAGGGCCTCAACGCGAACGAGCCGATCTACAAGGATCGCCTCGAGCGCTGCCTCGTCCGCAAGGACATGAGCGATCCCCTCGAGGGGCACGTCTCGGCGACGAAGGGCCGCTTCGACGACGCGGTCTACCGCGAGGTCCCCTACGAGGAGGGCGAGGAGATCGTCGCCGAGCGGATCGCCGCGATCATCGAGGCGCGCGGCGGCAACGCGGTCGGTCTCTCGGGCTCGGGCCAGCTCACGATGGAGGCCCAGTGGATCGAGAACCTGCTCATGAAGGGCATCCTCACCTCGAACTCGATCGAGGCGAACGCTCGCATGTGCATGACCTCGGCCGTGACCGGCTACTTCGCGACCTACGGGTCGGACACCCCGCCGACCTCGTACGACGACATCGAGATGGCCGACTTCATCTCGTTCTGGGGCCACAACGCGCGTGAGGCGCACCCGATCCTCTTCTGGCGCGTCGCCGATCACAAGAAGAAGACCGGCATTGCGACGCTCGTGAGCGACCCGCGCCGCACTGGGACGGTCACCGGTCTCGAGGACATCGACCCGCGCAACAGTCACCACTTCGCCACGATCAACGGCGACATCTCCTACCTGAACGCGATCGCCTACGTCCTCCTCGAGAAGTACCCCGAGGCGATCATGCCGGACGAGTGGCTCGACAAGCACACCAGCGGCTGGCGCGAGTACGTCGAGGGGATCAAGGCGCGCTACAGCCCGAAGCAGGTCGTCGAGAGCGTGAAGAAGATCGACCGCGGTCGGGTGACGGTCGAGCAGATCGAGGCGATCGCCAAGCTCTGGGCGGAGGCGTCCATCAAGGGCCGCAAGCGCGGCAAGGGCGGCGTCCTCACCTTCTGGGGCATCGGCTACAACCAGATGCTCCACGGCCAGCACAACACGATCTCGATCATCAATCTCCACCTCCTCACCGGAAACGTCGGCCGCCCCGGATGCGGGAGCCACAGCCAGACCGGTCAGCCCAACGCGATGAGCGAGCGGCTGATGGGCGGGCTCACCGGCCGCCTGCCGTTCAACCGGCCGCTCGCGAACGACTCGTGGCGGTCGTGGATGAACCAGCAGTGGCGACTCCCCGAGGGCCGGCTCGACATCACCAAGGGCTACGAGAACCCGATGGCGATCGGGATGATGGAGCGCGCCCTCAAGGACGACCTCCTGGCGATGTTCTGGATGTACACCACCCACATCCACATGCCGGACGTCGAGACCCTCGTGCGCCCGGCCCTGACCAAGATGTTCGTCGTCGTTCAGGACATCTACCGCCACGCGCCGAACAACCTCTACGCCGACGTCATCTTCCCCGCGATCACGTGGGGCGAGTGGACCGGCGGGGTCTACGTCCAGAGCGAGCGCCGCCTCTACGTCTGCGACGGCGTCTCGGTCGGACGGAACGAGAAGGGCGAGCCGCTCCGCGAGGCGCTCCCCGACATGGACCTCGCGATCGACAAGGCGAAGTCGATCGGGCGAAAGCTCGGCCTCGATGTCGACGCGATCCTCCCCTACGAGAAGACGCTCACCAACGCCTACGGGCAGAAGTTCTATGACCCCGAGGATGTCTTCCGCGACATCATCGCGGCGTCGAAGGGGTCGGACGCCGACCTCTCGGGGATGCTCGAGGTCGAGAAGAAGGACGGCGTCGGGCTCTACGAGCAGCTCCGGCGGCTGCGCGGCATCCAGTGGCCGGCGCCGAACTACGAGATCGCCAAGAAGGGCGGGACGCCGCGCCGCTACATGGATCAGGAGCACTGGGAGGGCAAGCCCTACGGGATGTTCGCCCAGAAGGACGGCAAGGCCAAGCTCAAGCTCTGCGAGCAGAGCTACGCGACGCTCGAGGAGACGTGCGCGAAGCTCGCGACCTTCGGCGAGGAGACCGGCCGCCTCGTGAAGGAGGGCGCCTCGCCGAAGGAGATCCTGGCGTCGGCGGAGAAGCAGGACTTCTTCATCGACAACATGGACCTCCTCGTCCACGCCCGCGACAACGCGCTCGTGCCCGAGGTGCCCGACCTCGCCTTCTACGACGACGCCGACAAGACGCTCGCCGACGCGGCCAAGGAGGACAAGTACCCGTTCTGGCTCGGGCTCGGGATCGTCTACGAGCACTTCCACACCGCGAAGACGATCAGGAGCAGCACCACCCTTCGCCTCGTCCCCGAGCAGTACGTCGAGCTCAACGAGGAGGACGCGAAGCGGTGGGAGCTCGAGGACGGCGAGCGCGTCCGCGTCGTGACCCGCCGCGGGACGTACGAGGCGCGCGTCTCGGTCGGGCTCGAGTCGCTCGTGCGGCCGGCGCGGTCGGAGGTGCCGCCCGGCTACATCTTCAGCCCCTGGAACCTCTCGGTCGCCGACAGCGCCGACCCGAGGAAGAACCGCTGGCTCGTGAATGGGGTGTCGCACCGCGCGTGGGATCCGGTCTCGGGGCAGGCGGACTACAAGAAGCTCGCCGCCCGCCTCGAGAAGATCTGACCCGATCGGAACCCGAGAGAATCGAGCCGACCGGTGGAGATGACCCGTTCCGAGTTCATGAAGAGCGCCTTCGCCTTCGGCGCCGCCGTCGCCGCCGCCCGCTGGCTCGGCGCATCGATGGCCGAGGCGTCCGCCGACGTCGTGCGGCCTCCCGGGGCGCTGGGCGAGGACGACTTCCTCAGTCGATGCATCCGGTGCCAGCGCTGCGCCGACGCGTGCCCCAACCGCTGCATCACCGCGTTCAGCGAGGCGTCGGGGAAGCAGTTCTCGCTGGTGCCAGGGCCGGGGCAGGAGGGGACGCCCGTCATCTTCCCGCGCCGTCAGGCATGCAACCTCTGCGCGAGCGAGGGCGCGGCCGAGACGCTCCGCTGCACCGACGCGTGCCCGACCGGAGCGCTTCGGGTGGTGCCCAAGGAGCGGGAGGCGATCCAGGCGTCGGTCGTGATGGGGCACGCCGTCGTCGACGAGAACCTCTGCTACTCCTACACGGGCAGCAGCTGCGGCGTCTGCGTCCGGGCCTGCCCCTTCGAGCGCGACGCCCTGCGGTCCGGCTTCTTCGAGCGGCCCGAGGTCACGGCGGATCGTTGCGTCGGGTGCGGGCTCTGCGAGCGGTCGTGCGTTCGCTACCCGCAGGCGATCACGGTCGTGCCGTCGCGGGAGCGGCAGCGATGAGCCTCTCGCGCCGCGAGCTTCTCGGACGGCTCGGCCTGGCCACCGTCGGCCTGGGCGGGCTGGCGTGGCTCCAGCTGGCCGGCCGGTCCCACGCCCCGACCGCGTTCGCGCCCGGCGCGGCGCGCCGCGGCGTCCTCCGTCCGCCGGGGTCGCTGCCCGAGGATGAGTTCCTCGCGCGCTGCATCCGGTGCCAGCGGTGCGTCGAGGCCTGCGAGCCTCGCGCGATCCGCCTCGTCGGGGGCGAGAGCGCGCACGCCGGGACGCCCGTCATCGTCGCCGAGGAGCGGGCCTGCAACCTCTGCCTCCGCTGCGGGCCCGCGTGTCCGACCGGCGCGATCGCGATCCTCGCCGACCGGAGCGACGCCGCGATGGGCGAGGCGATCGTCGACGAGGATCTCTGCGTCAGCCACAACGGCTCCGGCGTCTGCGGGGCCTGCTTCACCGCCTGTCCCCTCAAGGGAAGGGCGATCGTCCAGGGGATCTACAACGCTCCCGAGGTCCGACCCGAGCACTGCGTCGGGTGCGGGCTCTGCGAGGAGGCGTGCATCGTCCATCGCGACAAGGCGATCCGGGTTCACTCCGGCAGGAGCTGGTCATGAGCGAGCGCCGCCGCCGGATCCCCATCTGGCCGTTTCGACGGATCGTGCAGATCTCCGTCGTCGCGCTCCTCATCGCGCTGCCGGTGATCTCCCGCTACCGCCACTACCTCTCCGCCCGCGAGCTCGACGACCTGATGGAGCGATGGGACGGCTCGGTTCAGGGCGAGACGCTCGCCTTCACCGACGCGGCCGTCCGGGTGGGGATCGCCGACGGAGAGGGTGGCGTCGAGACACGTCGCCCGCGCCAGGCGGTCCTCGAGCGGACGCGGCAGGTCGGCGGCTCGGCCTGGTCGGCGAACCTCTTCGGCCTGTCGCTGACCGACCCGCTCGCGGGCGCCGAGAGCGCGGTCGCCTCGCGGGCGCTCCCGTGGGTGCTGGTCGTCGGTCTCATCGTCCCGCTGCTCGTGACGCTCATCCTCGGCCGCGTCTTCTGCGGGTGGGTCTGTCCCGGCGGGCTGCTCTTCGACATCGGCGAGAAGATCCGCTGGGGCCTGCGGCGCGGGCTCGAGATCCGGCCGCTCGAGGTGGAGCTGTGGTCGGCGACGAAGTACGTCCTCCTCGGCGTCGGGCTGCTCGTCGCGGCCGTCTCCGGCGCCACCGTGCTTCGTGGGATCTACCCGCCGGCGATCCTCGGGCGTGAGGCGCATGCGTTCGTCGAGGCCCTCTTCGACCGGGCCGAGTCGGGCCGTCCGGGCTTCGCCGTCGTCGGGATCTCGGCGGGGACCGTCCTGCTCCTCGTGATCCTGGCGGTCGAGGTGCTCGTCGCGCCGCGCTTCTTCTGCAAGACCATCTGCCCCGGAGGGGCGCTCTACTCGCTCCTCGGCCGGGCGCGCCTGCTGCGGGTTCGCCGGCGCGAGGCGGACTGCACCGACTGCACCCTGTGCGACAACCGCTGTCCGCGCGGGATGCTCCCGATGACCGACGTCACCGGCAGCGAGTGCGATGCGTGCGGCGTCTGCGTCGATGTCTGCCCGACCCAGGCGCTCGTGTTCCGGCCCGGCTGGAGCGGCGACAAGATCGTCGGGCCGTCGGCTCCGACGGCTCCGGATCCGGCCGAGGCGTTCCCGGCGACCGGCGGGGGCGTGGCGGCGGCCGCCGGTCCCGCCCTCGGGACGATCGCGGTCGCGACGGCGCTCGTCACGGCCGTCTTCGCCGCGGCGCCGCGTCCCGCGCTCGCGCACCACATCATGGGTGTCCCGCACTACAGCTACGACGAGAACTACCCCCAGGCGCCCGTCCTGAAGCTCGTCGACACGGTCGGCGACTGGCAGCTCCAGCTCACCGGCTACCCGGGTAACCCGGTGCCGGGCGAGCCGACCGAGCTCCACGTCTACGTGGTGCGCGAGCTGGATCGGGCCGTCTACGACCTCCCGGTCTCGGTCACGATCCGCCAGCAGCACCTCGGCGGGAGCCGCGAGACGATCTTCGGCCCGGCCGACGCGCGCCGGAGCGAGAACGTCTTCAAGTTCTATCCGACCTACCCCGAGGAGGGGCACTACGAGGTCACGATCGGCTTCGAGGACGGCGCCGAGGGGATCTCGACCCTGACCTTCCCGCTCGTCGTCGGCGAGCCGGGCTCGCCGTGGGTGCCGGTGGCGCTCTTCGGCGGCGGGCTCGTCCTGCTCCTGCTGGTCGTCCGCGCGATCAAGATCAAGCAGGCCCGCCGGGCGCGTGCGGCGGCGCGGCGCGAAGGGGGGACGTCGTGAGCGCTCGCGGTCGGCTCGCCGTCGCCTTCCCGTGGCTCGTGCTCGCGATCACGATCGGCGTGATCGTCTGGGACCAGACGCGCACGCGCGAGACGATCGTCCTCGACGCGTCTCCGGTCGCGGCCCCCGATGGCGCCGCGACCGCCGCGGCTGCCGTGGCCGTCGATCCGGTGTGCGGGATGGACGTGCGTCGGAGCGCGTCCTACCGGGTGGTCCACGAGGGCGTCGAGCTGGCGTTCTGCTCGACGTACTGCCGCGACGAGCTCGTGGCGAGCCCCGAGAAGTTCGTCGGCGCGAGCGCCGCGGCGGCGCCCGTCGCGGCCGACGGCGGCCACACGATGCGCGGGATCCCCGCGTGGCTCTATCAGCTCTCGCTCGCCCTGATCATCGTGCTGTCCTTCGGGACGTTCGAGCTCCTCTCGTGGCTCGGCTCGCGCCGCGACGGCGCGGCCGCGACGGAGACGCCCGCGACCGCGGCGCGCGTCGACCTCCTCGGTCGCGGGGTGCTCTACCGCCTCGTCCGGTCGCCGCTTCCGCGCTTCGCGGCTCAGGTCGTCTCGGCGAGTCTCTTCATCCTCGTGATCGTCGCCGGGCTGTTCGGCCATCAGAACCCGGCGATGAACATCGCGCCGCTCCTCACCTGGACGATCTGGTGGGCCGGGCTGATCTTCGTGATCCTCTACGCCGGAAAGGCGTTCTGCACCGTCTGTCCCTGGGACGCGATCGCGACGTGGATCGAGCGACTTCGTCCGTGGGGACCGCGCGGTGAGGGCGGTGGCCTCAGCCTTGGCCTGAGATGGCCACGAAGGCTGCGCAACATCTGGCCGGCGGTGATCCTCTTCGTCCTGCTGACCTGGGTGGAGCTCGGCCTCGGCATCACGATGATCCCGCGCGCCACCGCCTGGCTCGCCCTCGGGATGCTCGGGATGGCGGTCGGCAGCATCCTCCTCTTCGATCGGAAGGCGTTCTGCCGCTACGGCTGCCTCGTCGGCCAGGTGAGCGGTCTCTACGCGCAGTTCTCGAGCATCGAGCTCCGGGTGACCGACCCGACGGCGTGCGCCACGTGCACGACGATGGACTGCTACAAGGGCAACGAGCGCGGCGAGGGATGCCCGACGTTCGAGTTCCCCAAGACGATGAACCGGAGCACCTACTGCACCCTGTGCACCGAGTGCATCCGCACCTGCCCCCACGAGTCGATCTCGATCCGGGCGCGCCCGTGGGCGGCCGACCTGGTCGCCGACCCGGTGGCCGCGAGCGGTCCGAAGGCGAAGACCGGGGCCGTCGGCCCGCTGAGGCCGGTGCGGAGCGTTCTGCCGACCGGTCGGAGCGACGAGGCGACCCTCGCGGTGGTGCTCCTGTCGATGACGTCGTTCCACGGCCTGACGATGACGCCGTCGTGGCCGCGCTGGAACGAGGCGATCGCCGACTTCGCCGGCGTGGCGATCTCGATCAGCTTCGCCGCCGTGATGCTCGTGGCGATCATCGTGCCGATCGCGCTCTTCTGGGCGCTGTCCGCGGCCAGCGCGGCGCTCCTCGGCGAGGTCGGGGGCGTCCGGGGCGTCTTCTTCCGCTACGCGGCGGCGCTCCTCCCGATCGCGCTGTTCTACCACCTCGCCCACAACGCCGAGCACCTCCTGGTGGAGGGGCCCAAGGTGCTCGCCCTGGCGAGCGACCCGTTCGGGTGGGGCTGGAACCTCTTCGGGACGGCGGGCTGGAGCGTGCCGCCGCTGATCACGCTGGAGGGCCTCTGGGTGATCCAGGTCCTGTTCGTCGTGATCGGTCACGTCTACGGCCTGTGGATCTCCGAGCGGATCACCCGAGCCCTCGTTCCCGACGACCGCCGCCGCGCGTTCGTCGGGCAGCTCCCGATGCTGGCGGCGATGGTCGTCTTCAGCGTCGTGAGCCTCTGGTTGCTCTATCAGCCGATGGAGATGCGCATCTCCGCCATGTGAGCGGGGAGCGGGGAGTCCGATGTCGTCGTCATCGAGATTCAGCCGTCGTGCATCGTTCCGGATGGGCCTCGCGGCCGCCGTCGACGGGCTCACATCGAGCGTCGGCGCGGTCGGGGCGGCCCTCGGGAAGCTCGCCGACGAGCCGGCCGCGCCGCGGCCGAAGACGCCGTGGGGCGGCGCCCGGGCGGTGTCGGCGAACGCCGATTCGGAGCTCGGTCGTGGCCTCCTCCGGCCGCCCGGGGCGCTCGCGGAGCGCGACTTCCTCGCCGCGTGCACCCGGTGTGACGAGTGCGTGAAGGTCTGCCCTCACTTCGCGATCCGGAAGGCGGGGCCGGAGCTCGGCGAGGCGGTCGTCGGGACGCCGGTGATCGTCCCACTCGAGAGCCCGTGCCTCATGTGCGACGGGCTGCCGTGCATCACGGTCTGCGAGCCCGGCGCCCTCCGCCCCCCCACGGACGGCTTCGCTCCGATCGGGATCGCGGTGGTCGAGGCGGACCGCTGCCTCCTCGCCCAGGGGCAGCCGTGCCGGGTCTGCGAGGAGCAGTGCCCGGAGCCGCGGGCGATCGAGCTCGGCTTCCCGGGGAGCCTCCCGCACGTCCGGCGCGCCGCGTGCACCGGATGTGGCGTCTGCGCGGTCGCGTGTCCCGCGTCCGCCCTCGAGGTGGAACGACGATGAACGGTGACCGACGGAGAGCGACGCGCGCCGTCGCGATCGGGTGGGCGGCGCTCGTCGCCGTGCTCGCCTTCGCGGCGCCGGCGGTGGCCGAGGAGGCGACGCCGCCGGCGGCCGCCGGCCAGGGCAAGGAGTCGGCCGTCCTCTTCGCGCGCCACTGCACCAAGTGCCACACGATCGGCGAGGGGGATCGGGTCGGTCCGGACCTGAAGGGCGTCCACGAGCGTCGAGAGCACGACTGGCTCGTCGGGTTCATCGGGGCGCCGGGTCGCTACCTCGACTCGGACCCGATCGCGATGGCGCTCCTCGAGAAGTACGACGGCGTCCGGATGCGCGACCTGGGCATCACGCCGGAGCAGTCGGCCGGGCTCGTCGAGTACATCCGCCTCGCGAGCGAGGGCGACCTCGGCGGCGGTCCGCGGGTGGAGCCGCTCCTCGAGCGCGAGGTCGCCTTCGAGATCGACGGGCCGAGCGAGCGGAGCGGGCTCTGGCCGGCCGGGATCGTCCTCTCGGTCGTCCTCCTCGCCGGCGCCGAGCTCGCGCGGCGATCCCGCGCCGCGCGGACGGCGCAGGTGGTCGTCGTGGTCGGCGTGGCGCTCGGCTACTGGTCGCTCGGCGGGCAGGCGCTCCATCGACTTCCCGGCGACGACCAGGGCTATGCGCCGGTGCAGCCGATTCCGTTCAGCCACGCCCTCCACGCCGGCGAGATGCGGATCGCGTGCGTCTACTGCCACCACGCGGCCGAGAAGGGGCCGGAGGCGGGCGTGCCGGCCGTGTCGATCTGCATGAACTGCCACGCGGTGGTGACGAACCGAAAGGGTAGGCCTGGCGACTCCCGGAGGAAGGGAGCCACGGATGCGGTCAGCCCGGCGCTGGCGCCGCTGCTCGATGTCTGGGCGAGCCGGGAGACCGATGCTCCCCGGAGCATCGAGTGGGTCCGCGTCCACGACCTGCCCGACTTCGTCTTCTTCGACCACCGCGTCCACGTCGGCAACGGGATCCACTGCCAGGAGTGCCACGGCCCCGTCCAGACGATGGAGCGGATGCGCCAGGCGAGCGACCTGTCGATGGGGTGGTGCATCAACTGTCACCGCCACGAGGGGCAGCCGGCGCCGACCCACTGGCAGCGCAGCGAGGGAACCCTCGACTGCAACGCGTGTCACCAATGAGCGAGTCCCGCAGCGAGTCCCGCAGCGAGTCCCGAAGGAAGCGAGCGACGGAGCGAGCGATGGACGCGAGCGACTCCCCCGAACGACCCGACCCGGCGCGGCCCGACCGTGGCCGTCCGCTCCCGATGGCGCCGTCGACGCCCGAGCACGCCGCCGAGCCCGACGCCGACGAGGACCGGTTCGACCTCCTCCGTCGGCGCGAGTTCCTCGGTCTCGTCGGCGCCGGCTTCGCCGGCCTCGCCCTTCCCGAGTGCAGTCTCCATCGCCCCGCCGAGCCGATCGTCCCCTATCTCGAGCAGCCCGAGGAGCTCGTCCCCGGCGTCGCGGTTCCCTACGCCTCGACCTGCGGCGCCTGCCCGGCCGAGTGCGGCGTCCTCGTGACGTGCCGCGACGGTCGACCGATCAAGATGGAGGGCAACCCCGAGCACCCGCTGAGCCGGGGCGGCCTCTGCGCTCGGGGTCAGGCGAGCGTCCTCGACCTCTACGACTCGGGCCGACGGAAGGGGCCCGCGAGCGGCGGCGAGGAGACGACCTGGGCCGAGGTCGACGCGGCCGTCCGGAGAGACCTCGTCGCGGCGGCCCGGGCCGGACGGCAGATCGCCATCCTGAGCGGGACCGTCACCAGCCCCACCCTCTCCGCGGCGATCGGCGAGCTCCAGCGGGTCTTCCCGACGACGCGTCACTACGTCTACGACCCGCTGTCGGTCTCGGCCATCCTCGACGCGCACGAGCGGACCCACGGGCGGCGCGTCCTCCCGTGGTATCGCCTGGAGCGGGCGCGCGCGATCGTCGGCATCGACGCCGACTTCCTCGGCGCCTGGCTCTCGCCGGTGGAGCTCGCGGCGGCCCGCGCCCTCGGACGACGCGGCGAGGACACCGACGTGCCGGCGGCGTGGCACGGCCAGATCGAGGCCCGGATGTCGGTGACCGGGGCGAACGCCGATCAGCGCATCGCGGCGGCCCCCTCGACCCATCTGGCGATCGTCCTCACCCTCATCGAGGAGATCGCCTTGATCCGGTCACGCGATCCCGACGCCGTCCTCCCGCCCGCTCCGGCCGACGTGCCGGACCTGCCGGGCGTCCGCGCGATGGCGCGGCGTCTGGCGGAGGCTCCGGGGCGGAGCCTGCTCGTCTGCGGCTCTCGCGACCCCGATGTCCAGCTCGCGGTCAACGTGTGCAACGAGCTGCTCGACGCCTACGGAGCGACCCTCGACCTCACCCGCCCCTCGCTCCAGCTCCAGGGCTCCGATGCGGCCGTCGATGAGCTGATCGCGGCCGCGGCGGACGGGCGCGTCGGCGCGGTGATCGTGCTGGGGAACGTCAACCCGCTCCGGGATCATCCGCGCGCCGCCGAGCTCGCGGCGGCGCTCGACGAGGTCGACCTCACCGTCTCGCTCTCGGGGCGCCGCGACGAGACGTCCGAGCGGGCCGACGTCGTCTGCCCCGACCACCACCCCCTCGAGGCGTGGGGGGACGCCCATCCGCACGTCGGCGTCTACTCGGTCTTCCAGCCGGTGCTCGCTCCGCTCGGGGACACCCGGGCCGCGGTCGAGTCGCTCCTCGCGTGGGCCGGACGCGAGGTGAGCGCCTGGGAGGTCCAGCGCGACGTCTGGCGCGAGGTCCTCTTCGCGCGGCAGGAGCGACACATCTCGTTCGACGCCTTCTGGGACGAGGCCGTCCACGACGGGGTCCTCGCCCTCGAGAGCGAGGAGCTCGCCGCGCCGCGATGGCGCCGTCCCGAGCCGCTCGCGGCGCGGCCGACCGCCGCCGCGCTCGCCGACGGCGAGCTCGAGGTCGACCCCTACGCGAGCGTCGCCCTCGGCGACGGCCGCCAGGCGAGCAACCCCTGGCTCCAGGAGCTGCCCGATCCGATCACCCGGGCGAGCTGGGGCAACGTCGCCTCGGTCGCGCCGGCGACGGCGGCCGCGCTCGGGCTCGTCGAGGGGCGCGTCGTCGAGCTCTCCGTCGGCGGCGCGACGATGCGGCTGCCCGCTCACGTGCAGCCCGGGATGGCGAAGGGCGTCGTGGCCGTCGCGCTCGGGCACGGCCGACGGGGGATGAGCGAGGTCGCGGCGAATTACCCGACCGTCAAGATGTTCGGGATCGAGCGCGAGCTCCTCGACGGCGCCGACGTCACCCCGCTCCTCGCCGTCGATCGGGTCCGGGTTCGGCTGACCGATGCGATCGAGCCGCTCGCGAAGGTCCAGCGCTACGACTATCAGACCGAGCCGTTCACCGGGAAGACGCGGCCGTGGGCCCGCTCCACCACGAGCGGCGCCCTCGCCGCGGCGAGCGCGCCCGCCGAGCACGGCGAGGCCGACCACGCCGAAGCCGATCACGGGGGCGACCACGGTGAGGCGGACCACGGCGAGGCGGCCGCGGGCGGCCACGGCGGTGGCCACGCGACCCTCTGGCCCGGACATCGCTACGACGGCCACCGCTGGGGCCTGGCGATCGACCTCGGCGCGTGCACCGGCTGCTCCGCCTGCGTCATCGCGTGTCAGGCGGAGAACAACGTCCCGGTCGTCGGGAAGGCGGAGGTCCGCAAGAGCCGCGACATGCACTGGCTCCGGATCGATCGCTACTACGACGGCGCCGAGGACGCGCCGGTCGAGAACCCCGACGTCGTCTTCCAGCCGATGCTCTGCCAGCACTGCGACAACGCGCCGTGCGAGACGGTCTGCCCCGTCCTCGCGACCGTCCACAGCAGCGAGGGGCTCAACGTCCAGGTCTACAACCGTTGCGTCGGAACGCGCTACTGCGCGAACAACTGCCCCTACAAGGTGCGGCGGTTCAACTGGTTCGACTACGCCCACGACGACCTGGTCCAGAACCTCGTCCTCAACCCGGACGTGGCCGTCCGCACCCGCGGCGTGATGGAGAAGTGCAGCCTCTGCACCCAGCGGATCTCGGCGGGGAAGTCGCGGGCGAGGACCGAGGGGCGCGAGCCGCTCGACGGCGAGATCGAGCCGGCGTGCGCCCAGACCTGCCCGACCGAAGCGATCGTCTTCGGCGACCTGAACGACCCGAAGAGCCGCGTCGCGCAGGCCGCGTCGCGCGGGCGGGCCTACCACGTCCTCGACGAGCTCGGCGTCCAGCCGTCGATCGCCTACCTCGGTCGCGTCCGTAACCGCGCGGACGAGCCCCACGAGGAGGAGAGGTCGTGAGCGCCCCCGTCGTCTCAACGCTGCGCCAGCCGCTGACCTCGGAGCCGAAGTCCTGTCACCAGGTCAGCGACGAGATCCTGGCGCCGATCGAGCGCGGTCCGACGGCCCTCTGGTGGGCGGGCCTGGCCGTCTCGTGCACGGCCCTGCTGATCGGGTCGGTCGCGGTGACCCACCAGATCTGGACCGGAATCGGCACCTGGGGTCTCAACAAGTCGGTCGGCTGGGCCTGGGACATCACGAACTTCGTCTTCTGGGTCGGGATCGGCCACGCCGGGACGCTCATCTCGGCCGTGCTGCTTCTCTTCCGCCAGCGCTGGCGGACCGGCGTCAACCGGTCGGCCGAGGCGATGACGATCTTCGCGGTGATGTGCGCCGGGATCTTCCCGCTCATCCACATGGGGCGGCCGTGGCTCGCCTTCTGGATGGCGCCGTATCCGAACATGCGCGGGCCGCTCTGGGTGAACTTCCGTTCGCCGCTCCTCTGGGACGCGTTCGCGGTGAGCACCTACTTCACGGTGAGCGCGGTCTTCTGGTACGTCGGCCTGATCCCCGACCTCGCCCTCGCCCGGGACCGGGCGGTGGGCGGGTCGTGGAAGAAGAAGCTCTACGGCCTCGCCAGCCTCGGCTGGAACGGCTCGGCCCGGACGTGGAGCCGCTACGAGAAGGTCTGTCTCCTCCTCGCCGGGCTCGCGACGCCGCTCGTCTTCAGCGTCCACACGATCGTCAGCTTCGACTTCGCGACGTCGGTCGTCCCGGGGTGGCACTCGACGATCTTCCCGCCGTACTTCGTCTGCGGGGCGATCTTCTCCGGCATGGCGATGGTGCTGACCCTCATGATCATCGCGCGCCGGGTGCTCCGGTTCGAGAGCTACATCACGCTCGGGCACATCGGCGCCATGTGCAAGATGACGCTGATGACCTCGTGCGTCGTCAGCCTCGCCTACATGACCGAGTGGTTCACGGCCTGGTACGGCGGAAACCCGAACGAGTGGTTCGTGGTCGTCAACCGAGCCCTCGGTCCCTACCGCGGCTTCTTCTGGCTGATGGTCTTCTGCAACATGCTCGTTCCGCAGCTCTTCTGGTTCGAGAAGGTGCGGCGGTGCCTCCCGGCCGTGTTCGTCCTCGCGATCCTGGTGAACGTCGGGATGTGGCTCGAGCGGTTCGTGATCATCGTCACCTCGCTTCACCGCGACTACCTCCCCTCGTCCTGGGCCGAGTACTCGCCGACGTGGGTCGAGATCGCCACGTTCATCGGATCGTTCGGCCTCTTCTTCACCGGGTTCTTCCTCTTCGCCCGGTTCCTCCCGTTCATCGCTCAGAGCGAGGTGAAGGGCGTCATTCGCTACGCCCGAGCCCCGTCCGGAGGCGGCCATGCCCGGTAGCCGGATCGTCGTCGGGACCTTCCTCGACGAGGACGCGCTGTTGCGCGCCGCGCGCGACGCGCGGGCCCGTGGGGTGCCGGTCCACGATGCGTTCACGCCGTACCCGATTCACGGGCTCGACGAGGCGGCCGGGATCCCGCCGACGCGCCTCGGCATCGTCTGCTTCGTCGGCGCGGCGCTCGGCCTCGCGGCCGCGTTCGCGATGCAGCTCTACACCTCGGCGGTGAGCTGGCCGACGAACGTCGGCGGGAAGAGCTTCACCGCCACGCCGGCCCTCGTGCCCGTCGCGTTCGAGGTGATGGTCCTCTTCGCCGCGCTCGGGACCGTCGGCGCGCTGCTCGTCCGGGCGAAGCTCTGGCCTGGACGGAAGCCGTTCCTCCCGGCGAGCGGCGTGACCGACGACGCGTTCGTCCTCGCGCTCGAGGCCGAGACGGACGCCTCCGCCACCGTCACGCCGGCCGAGCTCCTTCGCGAGCACGCGGCCCGGCACGTCCAGGAAGTCGAGGTGGAGTGATGACCGCCGCAGACGACCCTCGAGCAGCCCGTCCTCCCGCGCCGGCGTCGTGGCTCGCGATCGGGCTCGCCATCGTCCTGGCCCTCTTCCTCGTCGCGACGCGGCGGAACGTCGAGGCGCCGACCATGCGGATCTTCCCCGAGATGGTCGAGTCGCCCGCCTACGCATCTCAGAGCGCGAGCCCGGTCTTCCCCGACGGGATCACGATGCGGCCGCCCGTGCCGGGCACGATCGCGCGCGGCTTCGCGCCGTTCCACTACGGTCCGGGACCGATCGAGCGCGACCGCGCCGGCCGGGAGCTCGCGAACCCGTTCGCCCCGAGCCTCGAGGTGATGGCCCGGGGCCGCGAGGTCTACCGCCACTTCTGCGTCCCCTGCCACGGCCCCGGGGGCCGCGGCGACGGGCTCGTCGCGGAGCGGGCGAGCGCGTTCGCCATGTCGATCGTCGGCAAGGCCACCGCCGACCTGGCCGACGGGGCGCTCTTCCACGTCGTCACGCGCGGCCAGAACAACATGCCGGCCCACGCGGCGCAGGTCCCCCGCGCCGATCGCTGGAAGCTCGTTCACTACCTCCGCGATCTCCAGGGGCTCGAGGCCGGACGCCTCGCCCAGGCCGGCCTCGACCTCGTCGAGGACCCGCGGCGCCACGGGCTCATCGCCACGTCGTACGGCGAGGAGCTCTTCCAGGAGAACTGCGCGTCGTGCCACGGCGCCGAGGGACGCAACCCCGAGCGCGGGATCCCGACCCTGAACGCGCCCGCGGTCCTCGCCGTCGCGAGCGAGGACTTCTACCTCGACATCATCGCCCACGGCCGCAAGGGCACCGAGATGCCGGCGTGGGACGAGATCCTGACGCCGAGCCAGATCCGGAGCGTCGGACGCTACATCCGGAGCTGGTATCCCGCCGGCGTCGACCTCGCCGAGGCGCGCTCGGCGGAGGGGGACGTGAAGCGCGGGCAGGCGATCTATCGGGGCAACTGCGCCGCCTGTCACGGGCGCCGCGGCGAGGGCGGGATCGGCCCGTCGCTCGGGTCGCCCTCGTTCCTCGCGATGGCGAGCGACGCGTTCCTCCTCGACACGATCATCCAGGGCCGCGGGCACACGGCCATGCCGGCGTGGAAGACGCTCCCCTCGACCCAGCTCGCGGAGGTGCTCGCCTACATCCGGAGCTTCAGTCCGCAGCAGAGCAAGGCGGATCAGGTGCGGGCGTTCATCGTCTCGGCCGGTCCGGACGAGATCGACGTCGGTCGCCGCCTGTTCGCCGGGAGCTGCGCCCAGTGCCATGGGCGCGATGGTGAGGGCGGGATCGGGAGCCGACTGGCGAGCCCGAGCTTCCTCGCCCTCGCCGATGACGAGCTCCTCCGGCGCGCGATCGTCGAGGGTCGCCCGGGCACGGCCATGCCGTCGTGGCGGCACCTCTCCAGCCGCAACGTCGCGGCGCTGACCGCGTTCATCCGGACGTGGGCGCGGCCGGGCGATCGCCAGCCCGCGACCCGGCCCGCGGGTCCCTCGTTCGGGCGGGCCGAGTTCGGCGAGCTCATCTACAACCGGATGTGCGTCTCGTGTCACGGCCCCGACGGTCGCGGGGCGGTCGGCGGTCAGCTCGCGAACCCGGTCTTCCTCGAGTCGGCCGACGACGCGTTCCTGTGGAGCTCGATCGCGCACGGCAAGGACGGGACGGCGATGCGCGGCTTCCTCCGCGGCGCGCCCGGCGGGGCGCTCGTCCCGCTTCACCCGAGCGAGATCGATCACCTCGTTGCCTACCTCCGCCAGCTCGAGGCGCGCGGCCGCGCCCACGACGCCAAGCGGCCGGGCCAGGCCGGGCCGATCGCGCTCGGCCGCGAGATCTACCACGGCCGCGGCGCGTGCAACACCTGCCACGGAAGCCGCGGCGAGGGGGCGAGCGGCCCGGCGATCGGGAACCCCGACTTCCTGAAGGTCGCCTCCGACGGGTTCCTCACCGGGACGATCGTCCTCGGGCGTGAGGGCACGGCGATGCGCTCGTTCGGCCGGAGCGGTCAGGTCCCGTTGACGCCGGCCGAGGTCGAGAACGTGGTCGCCTACGTCCGCTCGTTCGAAGAGCAGCCGTTCAAGGAGGGGCCGCGCGTGCCGATGACCGACATCGCGATCGCGCAGGGCGGCGAGCTCTACCTCGAGAACTGCGCGTCGTGCCACGGCACCGACGGCCGCGGGGCGCGCGGGAACGAGAAGTTCAACGGCTACGCGCCCTCGCTCAACAACCCCGAGTTCCTCCACGCGGCGAGCGACGGGTTGCTCCTGGCGACGATCGCGCTCGGACGCCCGGGCACGCCGATGCGTCCGTTCGCGACCGGGATCGCATCCATCGCCGACCTCTCGGCGGAGGAGATGGAGCGGATCGTCGCGTTCATCCGCTCCTGGGAGCCCGACGAGGAGGTCGACCGATGACCGCGACCGCCGCTCCGCACGTCTCGACGGCCGCCACGGGGCACCACCTCCTCGGCGCCGCGTCCTTCCGCGTCCTGGCGGGGCTCGCCGCCCTGGGGACGGGCGCCCTCGGCCTCGGCCTCATCGTCGCGCCCGAGCGCGCCTGGCCGAACCTGCTCCTCGACAACTTCTACCTCCTCTCGGTCTCGCTGGTCGGCGTCTTCTTCATCGCGATCCACCGGCTCGCCAAGGCGGGCTGGCCGACCGTCCTCCAGCGGGTCCCCGAGGCGATGACGGCCTACGTGCCGGTCGGCGCCGTCCTGATGCTCGTGATGCTGATGGGCGTGCCGACCCTCTACCACTGGTCGCACCCCGAGGCGGTCGCCGCCGACGCGCTCCTCCAGGCCAAGGCGGGCTGGCTGAACGTCCCGGCCTTCGCGATGCGCCTCGTCGTCGTGGTGGCCCTGTGGTGGTGGCTCGGGCGACGGATCGTCCGGGTGTCGCGTCGCCAGGACGAGTCCGGCGCGATCGCCGAGACCGCCGCCGGGATGCGGGCGTCGGCCGTGTTCACCGTCGTGTTCGCCCTCACGTTCACGATCGCGAGCATCGACTGGATCATGTCGCTCGAGCCGCACTGGTTCAGCACGCTGTTCCCCTGGTACGTCTTCTCGAGCGTCGCCTGCGGCGGCGTCGCGCTGTTGACCGCGCTCCTGATCCTGCTGCGCCGGCGCGGCTACCTCACCGCGACGAACGAGCACCACGTCCACGACCTCGGCAAGTGGGTCTTCGCGTTCAGCCTGTTCTGGGGCTACCTCTGGTTCTCCCAGTACATGCTCATCTGGTACGCGAACATCCCCGAGGAGTCGGTCTACTACGTCGCCCGGTCCGAGGGCGGCTGGTGGGCGCTGTTCGTCGCCAACCCGATCATCAACGTCGCGCTGCCGCTCCTCCTGCTGCTCCCGGCCGCCTGGAAGCGGAACGAGACCCTTCTGTTCTGGGTCTGCGTCGTGATCGTCGCCGGACATTGGCTCGACCTCTACATCATGGTCATGCCGAGCGCCACGCCCGCCGGACCGCGCATTGGCCCGCTCGAGGTCGCCGCGGTCGTCGGCCTGGGCTCGCTGTTCCTGGTCCTCTTCGACCGGGCCTTCCGGCGCGCGCCGATGTATCCGCGCGGCGACCCGTACTTCGAGGAGAGCGTCCATCACCACGGTTGAATCGAGGAAGTCATGGATGACGATGGTAAACGATCCCCCCTGAGACCGAGTCGCCTCCGGGCTGGCTCCTGGATGACGCTCGTCGCGGCGCTCGGGCTCTTCGCCCCCGCGGTCGCCCGCGCCGAGGAGCCCGACGTGGACACGCGGCCCCGCCCGCGGCTGCGGATCGTCGAGACCGACCGCACGAGCGCCGAGCGGCCGAGCGCCGCGGCGCCGGCGGCGGCAGCGAAGCCGAGCCCGACGCGAGTGCGCTTCGGAGCCCCCGACCGGCCGCCCGAGGGCGGCGCGCCGCCGGGCGGGATCGGCACCGACGGCGAGGACCACAACGAGATCGGCAAGAACGCGATCGGCGAGAACGCGACCGCCGACGACGGCTACGACGTCGACGGCTCGCTCCTCCAGGCCGAGCTCGACGAGGCCTTCGGGCACGTCCGCGACGTCCAGATCGGCGACCTGCCGGCCCACATCAGCCTCATCGGCGACTTCCGCTGGCGCGGCGAGTACCACGATCCGTTCGACGTGGCGGCCGGCGGAGACCGGAGCCACGACACGCTCCATCTCTTCCGTTTTCGCCTCGGCCTCGACCTGAAGATCTCGGAGTACCTCGAGGTGCTGGCCGAGTACCAGGTGAGCGAGGTCACCGACGACCCGCGGAGCCCTGACCCGTCGAGCAGTCAGGACTCCGCCGACTTCCAGCGGCTCTGGGCCGAGATCACGCCGATGGGTCGCGAGGGCGACCGCGTCGCCCTGCGCGTCGGGCGTCAGAACCTCGACTACGGCCAGCAGCGGCTGATCGGGTCGTTCCAGTTCTCGAACGTCGCCCGCACCTTCGATGCGTTCCGGGCGCGCGGCTGGTGGGGCGACTTCACCCTCGACGGCGTCCTCGGCTACGTCGTCGAGCACGAGGACGACCACGCCAACGACGCGATCGACGACATCGCCCTCGGGCTGGTCCAGCTTCAGTGGCGCCCGACCGAGAAGCGCGTCATCGAGGTCTACGAGATCCTCAAGTTCGACCAGCGCCGCGACCAGTTCCTCGGCGACGACGGGCGTCGCGACGACGCCGAGATCTTCACGACGGGCGCGCGGGCGGAGGGCCCGCTCCTCTGGGGGTTCGACGCGTCGCTCGAGGGGGCGCTCCAGTGGGGCCGCATCGCCCGCGACGAGGTGCGGGCGTGGGCGTACCACATCCGCCTCGGCTGGGAGACGAAGGAGCTCCCGGTCCGGGTCCGGCTCTTCCTCGAGCTGAACATGGCGAGCGGCGACGAGGAGCCGGGCGACGGGAACGCCGAGCGGTTCGACAACCTCTTCCCGACGAACCACGCCCACTACGGCCTCATGGATCTCTTCAGCTGGCGCAACC
Organism: Planctomycetota bacterium; assembly: GCA_029260755.1. GTDB lineage: Bacteria > Planctomycetota > J058 > J058 > JAJDCQ01 > JAJDCQ01. The sequence continues at coordinate 27,672 of JAJDCQ010000099.1, forward strand.
TCGAGGACTACGTCGCGGGGATCCGGATCTGGCCGTTGCCGCGCGTCGTGATCGGCGTCGACTTCCATCACTTCCGCCTCCAGGAGCGGAAGGACGGCTGGTTCAACGCGGGCGGACGGCTGCTGCGCCGCGATCCGACCGGAGCGTCGGGCAAGTCGATCGCCTGGGAGCTCGACGTCCTCGTCCGCTGGAAGGTGAACGCCTACCTCACGTTCGAGGCCGTTTATGGACGCCTCCGTCCGCTGGGGTTCGCGCAGGCGACGGACCCGAAGGGAGGAAGCGCCGACGACATCCACCTCGGCTATCTCCAGGTGCAGCTCAAGTTCTGAGCCCGCCCGGATCGCGGCTCGGTCGACGTGCGTTCGCGACGGCGGGCTGCTACCCTCGGCTCGCCATGCGCGTCGAGTTCTGTGGGTCCTGCGGCGCTCCCCTCGAGGCTCGCTGGGCCGAGATCGTCCTCGTCTGCCGCTTCTGCGGCTGCCAGAACGCTCCCGGGAAGCGGGGCGAACCGGTCCCTTCGTCGGTCCCCGATGACGGCCGCCCGCGCTTCTCGGTCGGCGGCCGGACCTACGTCGTCGAGGGGCATCTCGCCTCGGGCGACTCCTGCGAGGTCTACCGGGGTCGCTGGGCTCAGCGTCTCGGCGAGCTGGTCGTCATCAAGGTCCTGCGAGCGCTGTCGGACGCCGACCTGATCCGGCGCGAGGAGTCGTTCCTCACTCGCCTCCACGCGAGCTCCGCCCAGGGCGCTTCGCACTTCGTCACGCGCCTCCCCCAGCCGATCGCCCGGGGGACGCTCGCCGGCAAGGACGGTCTCGAGCGGGGCGTCCTCGTCTTGCGCTGGCCGGCCGGGTTCCAGCACACCCTCGAAGATGTCGCCCACGAGCACCCGGCCGGCGTCGACGGTCGAATTGCGGTCTGGGTCCTCAAGCGGCTCCTCGAGATCCTCGGCTTCATCCATCGCTCGGGGGTGGTCCACGGCGCCGTGACCCCTGCTCACGTCCTCGTCCATCCCCGCGACCACGGCGCTCAGCTCGTCGGCTTCGCCGCGGCGACGGCCTGGTCGAAGACGAGCCAGGAGCCGCTCCCCGTCGTGGCGCGCGCCCATCGCGACCACTACCCCGCCGAGGTCGTCGCCGACCGCTGGGTCTCTCCGACGACCGACGTCGCGATGGCCGCCCGATGCGCGCTCGCCGTCGCCGGGGCCGCTGGCTTCGCCGACGCCGGGCGGCTCGACGGAGCCCTCGGCCGCCTCGTCGTCGCGGCGGCCGGCGGCGCCCACGATGACGCGTGGGCCCTTCGTGATGAGGTGGACCACGCGGCATCGGATGCCTACGGTCCTCCCCGATACAACCCCATCGCGATGCCGGGCTGGTCGATCCGCGCGGACGCGTAGCCGGGCACCTTCGCTCAGGGACAGGAGTCGACTCATGGGCCACGGGAACTACAGCCACGACGCACACGTCGCGATGACCGCCAGCCGCGCGAAGGCGCCGCCGAAGGAGATCTTCACCCAGCGGGCGTGCCACGAGCTGATGGCTCCGATGAACATCGGCATCCGGGAGGCGCGCGACAGCGAGGATCACCCCGCGTCGGTCGGCATCGTCTTTGCGCTCGATGTGAGCGGCTCGATGGGCGAGATCCCCGCCAAGCTCGCGACCCAGACCCTGCCGACCTTCATGAAGGCGATGCTCGACTCGGGCGTCCCCGATCCTCAGGTGCTGTTCCTCGGCGTCGGCTGCGCGATCGGCGACCGGGCGCCGCTCCAGATCGGCCAGTTCGAGTCGACCGCGAAGCTGATGGACCAGTGGCTGACGTGGCTCTACCTCGAGGGCGGCGGCGGCGGCGGGCTCGAGAGCTACGAGCTCGCGATGTACTTCGCCGCGCGTCACACGGCGATGGACTGCTTCGAGAAGCGGAGCCGGCGCGGCTATCTGTTCATCACCGGGGACGAGCCGCCGAACCCGGTCGTCTCGCGCGAGCAGGTGAAGCGCATCCTCGGCGACGACCTGAAGGCCGACATCCCGATCCGCGGCATCATCGAGGAGACGCAGCGGAGCTTCGAGCCGTTCTACCTGATCCCCGATCCCGGCCGCGGGCAGCGCGTCGGGCACGCCTGGCGCGACCTCCTCGGCGATCGGGTCGTCGTGATGCAGGATCCCGACGACACGAGCTACGTGGCGGCTGGCCTGGTCGCGCTCCTCGAGGGCGCGGTCGACGGGCTGCCGGCGCTGGTCGAGAAGCTCCGCGCCGCCGGCGTCGCCGAGACCCAGAGCGCGCAGGTGGCGAAGTCGCTGACGCCGTTCGCGGCGACGCTCGGGCGCGACGGCTCCCCGCCGCCCAGGCTGGGCGACCCCGCCCTGCCCGAGGGCGATGGAGAGAGCGGCCACGACCGCTAGCCGCCGCGAGAGCTGGGCCGTCGTCGACCTCGGGTTCGGGGACGCCGGCAAGGGCGCGACCGTCGACTTCCTCGTCCGCGACCGAGGAGCGGGCCTCGTCGTGCGCTGGAACGGGGGCGCGCAGGCCGGCCACGCCGTCCAGACCGCCGACGGACGGCGTCACGTCTTCAGCCAGCTCGGGTCGGGGTCGTTCGTGCCCGGGGTCGCGACCCACCTCGGCCCTGCGTTCGTGCTCCATCCGGGTGGGCTGCTCGTCGAGGTCGAGCGGCTGGCCGCGGTCGGAGTCCCTCGCGCCCTCGCGCGGCTGACCGTCGACGCCCGCGCCCTCGTCATCGGGCCGTTCCAGCAGGCGGCCGGCCGGCTGCGCGAGCTGCTCCGAGGCGACGCTCCGCACGGGACGTGCGGCGTCGGGGTCGGCGAGGCGGTCGGCGATGCCCTCGCCCGGCCCGACGAGGCGCTTCGGGCCGGCGATCTCGACCGTCCCGGGGTGGTCGCGAAGCGGCTCGCGGCCCAGCAGGAGCGGAAGCGGACCGAGGTCGCGGCCGATGCCCGGGCGCTCGCCGACCCTCGCGTGGAGGCCGAGCTCGGGCTCCTCCACGACGACGACGCGGTCGAGAGGGTCGTCGCCGCGTGGGCTCCCCTCGCGCGAGACCTCGCCGTGCTCGACGCACCCGGCGCGGCCGCGCGGATCGCCGGCGAGGCGGCGGTCGTCTTCGAGGGGGCGCAGGGTCTCCTCCTCGACGAGCGCTTCGGCTTCCATCCGCACACGAGCTGGAGCGACGCGACGCCGGCCGGAGCCGACGCGCTCGCTGCGGAGGCCGGGCGTGATCGACCGCATCGAATCGGCGTGATCCGCTCCTACGCGACCCGGCACGGAGCCGGCCCCTTCCCGACCCACGACGGCCGCCTCGACGCGGCGCTCCCCGAGCCGGGCGAGGACGAGCCCGGCTGGCAGGGCGCCTTCCGGCGGGGCGCGCTCGACCTCGTCCTCCTCCGATACGCGCTCGCCGCGTGCGGCGGGGTCGACGGGCTCGCCGTGACCCACCTCGACCGGGTCGGCGAGAGCGTGCCTCTCTGCGACGCCTACGACGTTCCCGGCGAGGTCGAGCCCGGGCTCGTGAACCGCGGGCCGGGGGGACGCGTCATCTCCCTGGTGCCGGGGCCGACCTCGGACCTCGATCGTCAACGTCGCCTCGGCGATCTTCTACGGCGAGTCGAGCCGGCGGTCGAGGCGGTCGCGCGCGACGAGCTCGTCGGCCGGATCGAGACTGCCCTCGGGGTCCGGGTCGAGCTGCGAAGTGTCGGGCCGACCGCGGGTGATCGATGCTGGGAGTCCGCACCGCCGGTTCGGTTTCCGTAGACTGGTCGGGTGACGATGGTCGAGATGGGCCCCGAGCCCCGAGAGGCGAGCGACGCCGAGACCGATGACCGGGCCTCCGCGCCGACGCCGGTCGGGCTCGCCCGGCGTCTCCTCGGGAACCTCCTCGCGTTGCACGTCGCCGTCGTCGTGGCGTTCTACGTGGCGATGCCGGGCGGGTTCCCGTTCGGTCACCCGAAGATGCTCTCGAACCAGCTCGTCCCCCCGTTCCTGGCGCTGGCCGGCGTCGTCGGCGTCTGGTCCGCCTGGCGTCACCGGCCGGCGGTGCTCGCGCCGCTCGGAGTGACGATCCCGGCGGGCTGGCTGGCGATGGGCGTCGCGGGCTGGATCACGTTTCCGGTGAGCTTCGCGCGGGTCGCGCTCGGATCGTTCGCGGTGGCGTCGCTCTCGGCGGGCATCTTCGCCGTCTACTGGCGTCGCGAGGGGTTCCGCGCGCCGGCGGCGGTCGCGGGCGGGGTCCTCCTCGGCGCGCTCGCGGGCGTCGGGGCGCCGCTCGCGCAGCGCGGCGTCGACCCGGGCACCCGCCCACTCGAGGCGGCGCTCCCGGCGCGACCCGCCGGGGAGAGCGACCTCGCGGCGATCGTCGATCCGCACGCCGAGCTCGGTCTCGGTCGGGTCTCGGCCCGTCATGGCGAGGTCGCCGTGGCGTTCGGCGCGGTGCGCGTGACGATCGACCCGCTCGTTCACTTCATCAGCCGGTCGCCCGACCGATGCTGGACATCGCTGGCGCCCCGGGCGACGCGAGTGAGCGCGCCGAGGCGCCTGACCGACGTCGTCGACACCGGCGACCGGCTCCACCTCCGCTACGAGTCCGACGACGGAGGCCAGGTCCTCGAGGTCGGCGCGACCGCCGACGGGGTCGAGGTCGATGCGTGGTCGGAGCTCCGGGGCGAGGTCTACAGTCATCTCAACCGGTTCAGCTTCATCGAGGTGAGCGGGCACCGAGATCTCGCGGTCTCGTTCTCTCCGTGTCCCGACCGGACCATCACGATCACGTCATCGGACTACCCTTACGGCCGTCCCTCCCGGCTCGCCTACCTCGGCGCCGACGGCGTCTTCCGGGTCGTCGAGGCGCGGAGCGCCGAGAAGGGCCCCTTCACGACGCTGGCCGAGGGGCCGCTTCGGCCCGACGAGCCGCTGACGATCGTGCTCCACGATGCGGGCGACCCGGTCGGGCGGATCGTCCTCGAGGACTGGGCGGCCCAGGTCGGAACTGGCCTCTCGCCGACGGCGGGCTGGGGACTCCCCGAGAACGCGATCGAGCTCTTCCGGGTCGGCGAATCGTGCCAGATCTTCATCACGCTCGCGGGCACGTCCGTCGGTCGCGGCTGGGACAGCGTCGGTCACGCGCCGGGCGTGTACCGGAACCGCCTTCGTTTTCAGGCAGCCGGCCGCTGACCCGAACGAACTCCTTCCCTCTCGCGCTCGGAGTTTCTGTACACCGCCGCCGACCCGGCGCGCACGGTGAGGCAGGGAGCGACGGGGCGAAAGGAGCCGAACGATGTTGCAACTCGGGCTGTTCGTGATCTGGATGATGTTCCTTCTGATGCTCCAGCGTCGGGGCGGCGACCCCTTCCAGGCGACGGCGCCCGAGGACGGACCCTCCCGAACCACCCTGCTCGTACTCCATCTGATGGGCGCCGCTGTCGCGGGGGTGCTCCTCGGCTTGAGCGTCTCTTGAGGGTCAACGGCTGTAAGAATAGTAGTTTACGGATGCTTGCGGCCGCCATGACGCGTCGCGCATCGCCCGGGCAGGCCTGACGCATCCCGTCGTTCCGGCGCGACTCGGACCCCGCTCCCGTGATACGATCTGGCGCGACGCCGGCGGCCCCCCGCCCGCGACGAACGAGCCGAACGTCGTATCGTTCAGAAACGACACGGTTTCCTCGCGCGAGAGGTGGACGGGACCCCGAGCGATCAGCCAGCATCGCGAGGGACTCCACGTCGTCGACGTGGCTGGGTCCGCGGAGGTCGGCATGGCAGCGCGCACATTCGCGAGGTCGGGACGCGGCGGCGGGGGGCGAACGGCCCCAGCCCGGAAGACGACCAAGAAGCCCAGCGCCAGGAAGAAGAGCAGCAAGAAGAAGACGTCGACCTCCAAGAAGAAGAAGACCTCCGCCAAGAAGACGAGGTCGAAGGCCGGCGCCAAGAAGAAGACGGCCAAGACGACGGCCAAGACGACGGCCAAGAAGAAGACCGCCAAGAAGAAGGCGACGGCCAAGAAGAAGACGACGGCCAAGAAGAAGACCGCCAAGAAGAAGGCGACGGCCAAGAAGAAGACGACGGCCAAGAAGAAGACCGCCAAGAAGAAGGTCGCCTCGGGGAAGAAGAAGGCCGCGAAGACGAAGACCTCCGCGAAGAAGATCAAGGCCAAGAGCAAGCCCGCCAAGCTCCAGCCGCCTCCGCGCACCCGCTCGCCTCAGCGTCGCGGGAAGCTCCGCGGCCTGACCAAGCATTTCCACTACTCGTCGGCGATGTGGGCGTACATCCGCCACGTCTACGAGGACAGCGCCCTCGACCTCTCGATCCGAGATGTCGTCCGCGACGACGGCTCCCCCTGGGTCGAGGTCACCTACCGCGAGCCGGACGAGCCGGTGATCACGCAGCTCCGCATGAAGGTGCAGCGGATCGCGCCGTTCGAGCACACCGTCACCCTCGATCACTGGCGACTTCTCGATCCGCTCCTCGCGTCGGCCCAGATTCCGCTGCTCGATCAGAAGGTCGTCGGCGGGCTCGTGCGTTACGTCGTGCCGCGTGAGCGGATGAACGATCTCGGGCCGATCCTCGAGGTCGTCGAGTCCGAGGTGAAGCGCCTCGTCACGAACGCCCGCCCGGACAATCCCGTCTTCGTCGTCGAGATCCAGGAGCGCTTCGACCGCCGCCGCTTCGGCGACGTCGCCGTCGGCGCCGACTCGATGGCCGTCGCCCGCGCGATCGTGTCGGGCGCGTACCCCGAGTACGAGATCCTCGGGGTGATCGCGCTGGCCGACTACGAGGCGCGCCGGGGCGTCTTCGCCCTCGAGGCAAAGTCCTATCCTGCCCCCGGCGACATGACCGTCCTCGGCCTCGCCACCTAGCCCTCCCAGCAGCTCGCGCCCCGATCGGGGCAGATCTCCTCGATTCGATCCGAGTCCGCGCGTCCGGTCTGACCGTTCGTGGCCTCTCCTCTGGTGGCAGGGAAGAACCCAGAGGCGAACGGATCTCGAACCGATGCGTAAGATCAACTGGAAGCGTGGGTTCACGGCGCTGGCCGTCGCGATCGCGGCGAGCGCCGCGCCCGCCGTCGGACCCGACGAGGCGCGCGCCGGTGTGTCGGCGAGCCCGTCGCCGGCCACGGCGGGCCAGTCGATCACGATCCGGAGCGACCGCGCGGGCGTCCTCCACTGGGGCGTCGACCGCTGGCAGGAGCCGACCAACGCCTGGCCCACCGGCACGCATCGCGCGTTCGGCGCGCTCGAGACCCCGCTCGTTCCCCGCGGCGCCGACCACGCGGTCACCGTCGGCCCGTTCCCGGCCGGCGTCGCCGAGCTGAACTTCGTCATCCGCTACGCCGATGGCACCTGGGACAGCGACGGCGGCCGCGACTACCGCGTCGCGATCGCCGGCGCGAGCGCGACGCCCCCCGGCGCGATCACGATCGGCCGCGGCCCGAGCATCGGCTGGTCGGGCGGCGAGGAGTACTTCGAGGAGCTCCAGGACTGGGTCGCCGACGACGTCCGGTCGCTCGACTACTTCGACGACGGGCGCGCCCTCCACGACGGCCAGGACCGGAGCCGGGACATCGTCGCGTTCTACTCGCGTCGCACCGCCGACACCCTGTTCCTCCGCCTCGACTTCCTCGACCTCGCCCTCGGCGCCGAGCGCGGCGGCCTGAACTGCGGCATCCTCATCGACTTCCAGACCGGCGGGCAGCGTCACCTCCCGTCGTTCGTCCGCGAGACGACGGCGCACCCGTGGGAGCTCGCCGTCCTCGTCCGCGACGCCGATGAGTTCGTCATCTACGACGCGCAGTGGAACACCGTCGCCAGCCCGCGCAGCAACGCCTGGGTGAGCAAGGGGGCCTACTTCCGGAGCGACCTCGACGCCGTCGAGACGGGTATCGATCTCCAGGCCCTCCGCTGGAAGGGCTGGGACGGCCGGTCGCCGCTCCGGTTCCAGGTCTACACCTGGAAGGACGGCACCGACGAGGTGAACGACGCGGTCGCCGAGGCGGACCTCTTCGACGGCGCCCTCGACGAGCAGATCGCGGAGACCGACCGCGGCTCGACCGCGAAGTACTCGGTGATCCTCCACGGCAACCAGTCGATCAGCAGCGCCGACCACGTCGCCGACCTGATCCGCAACCACAGGATCCAGACGCCGAGCGGCCGCCCGACGGGCTACCACCGGGCGCTCGAGACCCACTCGGTCTTCGACGTGAAGGTGAACATCCACGTCAGCGGCTCGCTCGCCGCGACCCTGGAGTGGGCGCAGCACCCCGACCCGGCCTTCGACGGCCCGTCGTTCAACCGCTGGATCGGCGCGTTCCTCGACGCGGACCCCGACAATGGCGACGGGGCGCTCATCGGAGGCACCTACTCCGAGCACATCATGCCCTACTTCGAGCACTCGGGCGTGAACGAGTCGAGCGCGCGCCTGAAGGAGGAGACGCTCCGCCGGGTCTACGGGCAGCCGAGCCCGCCGTCGGTCTTCTGGACGCCGGAGCGAGTGATCCGTGCCGAGACGTTCGCCGACATCCGCAGCGCCGGCTACGGGTGGACGGTGGTCGACCAGTTCAACCATCTCTGGCAGTGGTACGGCCGCGACGACGCCCTCGGGAACAACGGCTTCAAGATCAACCGCATCAACGGCGTCGACTGCTTCATCATCAACGACGAGCCCGACCAGAAGAAGTTCGGGACGACCGACGGCGGTACGTTCATCGACACCCGCTACCTCCTCCTCGGGAAGGCGTTCGACCCCGACCAGGAGCAGCTCGTCCTCGTCTTCGACGACTGGGAGGCGTTCTCGGGCCGGTCGTTCACCTCCTTCGGGACCGGCAGCGACAACCCCGACAACTACGACGCGCACATCCGCTGGCTCGGGAACCACCCGTGGGTCCAGGTCGTGACCCTCGAGGAGGTCGCGTCCTGGGGATGGACGCCGGTCGATCGCGGTCAGCGGAGCGACCTCGGCCTCGAGACCTATCACTGGCTCCAGCACGCCGTCGAGCGGAGCTACGACAGCTGGTACTTCGGCAGTCCCCAGGAGGAGGGCTTCCGCGACCTCATCCCGACCCTCCGGCGGGGCCAGAACGCGAGCAAGATCTTCGGCGACGTCTGGACGCCCGGGACGCTCCTGCGCGACGTCTGGGACGACGTCCGCGGCGCCCCGGCCGGCAACCTCAAGACGCTCGCCGAGATGACCTACGCGTCGATGGTCTTCGAGACGGCCTGGCACGACGAGGACAGGAACAACTACCACCCGCGCACCGGCGATCAGCGCAACGACTACCTCGACCCCGACACGACCTACGACCGGATCGCCGGCTGGGCGATCGGGCTGCACAACCACGTGAAGGACGCCGCCATCGTGGCGCGCGCCGCCCACTGGGCGGCCGGCTCGCCGGCGCGGGCCACCCGCGCCTATGCGCTCGACGTCGACCACGACGGCGAGCGGGAGCACGTGATCGAGAACGACCGGGTCTACGCCGTCTTCGAGAACGACGGCGGCCGGTTGATCGCCATGTTCGCCCGCGAGCTCGCGACCGGCGAGGCGTTCAGCGTGATCGGCGCCCTCCCGGTCAATCCGGGCGACAGCCGCGAGGCCGAGTGGGAGGGCGACCGCAACGGGAGCCAGCGACGCGTCTCCGGGCTCAAGGACTGGTGGAGCACCGGCCGGAGCACCAGCGGCTACGTGAACGACATCTACTCCGTCACGACGGCGTCGGGCGGCCTCCGGTTCACCTCGAGCGACGGGCGGATCCGGAAGACGATCACCCTCGCGGCCGGGAGCAGCCGCCTCGAGGCGCGCTACGAGACCGACCCGAGCGTCGGCCGGCTCTACGTCCGCTCGGGCCTCAGCCCGCACATCACCGAGCTGGCGATGAGCGGTCAGCAGTCGCTCCGGGCCACCCGGAGCGGCAACCGCTACGAGCTCGCGAGCGACCACGGCGTCCGGGTCGGGATCGCGGTCGAGGTCCACGGCAGCGGCGCGTCGCTCCACGACCACCCCGACGACGGCTCGGCGGCGTCGCCGCGCACCGTCGCCCTGACCCACCAGGTCGAGGCCTCCGGCGAGCGCGACTTCCGCGTCGTCCTCGACGCGACCGTCCGCCGCTGACCGACCGCTGATCGACCATTGACCGACCGGCTTGCTCCGGGCGTCCTCCCCTGCGATTCTGGAGGCGGAGGAACCTCGCGCCCATGGAAGTCGCCGGAATCGTCGCCGGTCTCTGTCTCCTCGTCCTGCTGTCCACCTACCTCGGTCGAGGCTTCGGGGGCCTCGTCCTCGCGGGCGGCGGAGGCCTGATCACCTGGGCCGCCTACGGCGCGCCGAGTCAGGCCTGGTTCGGCGGCGTCGGCGGCGCCTACGCCCTCCTCGTGATCCTCTTCTCCCTGCCGCCGGTCCGGCGCGCCGTCGTCACCTCGATCGTCTTCAGGGTGATGAAGGGCGTCCTCCCGCGGCTCGGCGAGACCGAGCGGACCGCGCTCGAGGCCGGCACCGTCTGGTGGGATGGAGAGATCTTCAGCGGTTCGCCCAACTGGAAGGTGCTGTTCGACTTCTCGGTGAAGCCGCTCTCCGCCGAGGAGCGCGCCTTCCTCGACGGCCCCGTCGTCGAGCTCTGCGAGAAGCTCGACCTCCCGCAGATCGAGGCCGAGGGCGACCTCTCGCCCGAGACGTGGGACTTCATCAAGGAGAAGGGCTTCTTCGGGATGATCATCCCGAAGGAGCACGGCGGGCTCGGCTTCTCGGCCGCCGCCCACTCGGCGATCGTCGCCAAGGTGAGCAGTCGAAGCATCACGGCCGCCGTCACCGTCATGGTGCCGAACTCGCTCGGGCCCGCCGAGCTGCTGCTCCACTACGGCACCGACGAGCAGAAGAAGCACTACCTCCCCCGCCTCGCGAAGGGCCAGGAGATCCCCTGCTTCGCCCTCACCGGTCCGGAGGCGGGCAGCGACGCGGCCGCGACCCAGAGCGTCGGGATCGTGTGCAAGGGCGAGTACGAGGGCGAAGAGGTCCTCGGGATGCGGCTGACGTGGCGCAAGCGCTACATCACCCTCGGCCCGGTCGCGACGGTGATCGGATTGGCGTTCCGGTTGAAGGACCCCGATCGCCTCCTCGGCGGCGAGACCGACCTCGGGATCACCTGCGCCCTGATCCCGTCGCACCTCGACGGGATCGACATCGGCGCCCGCCACGATCCGATGGGCGTCCCGTTCCACAACGGGCCGAACTCGGGGCGCGACGTGTTCGTCCCGCTCGAGTTCATCATCGGCGGCCAGCCGATGGCCGGCCAGGGCTGGCGCATGCTGATGGAGTGTCTGGCCGTCGGGCGCTCGATCTCCCTGCCGGCCCTCTCGATCGGCGGGATCCAGCTCGCCGCGCGCGTCGTCGGCGCCTACGCGACCGTCCGCGAGCAGTTCGACACGCCGATCGGCCGGTTCGAGGGGATCGAGGAGCCGCTCGCCCGGATCGGCGGGATGGCCTACCTGACGACCGCGGCCGGCACGATGACGGCCGGCGCCGTCGACGCGGGCGAGAAGCCGGCCGTCGCCAGCGCGATCGTCAAGTGCTACCTCACCGAGGCGATGCGCGCCTGCATCAACGACGCGATGGACATCCGCGCCGGCGCCGCGATCTGTCGCGGGCCTCGAAACATGCTCGCGCGCGCCTACGCGGCCGCGCCGATCGGGATCACCGTCGAGGGGGCGAACATCCTCACCCGATCGATGATCATCTACGGCCAGGGCGCGATCCGCTGCCACCCCTTCGTGCAGGAGCAGATGATCGCCGTCACCGAGGACGACCTGCCCCGATTCGACCGCGCGTTCTTCGGCCACGTCAACTTCGTCTTCACGAACATGGCCCGCGCGGCGATCCGGGCGCTCACCTCGAGCCGCACCGTCGCGACGATGGGGCGCGGGCCCGTCCGCCGTCAGCTCCAGCACCTCAGCCGCCTCTCGAGCGCCTTCGTCCTCATCTCGGACTTCGCGATGGCGACCCTCGGCGGCAAGCTCAAGCGGATGGAGAAGCTGAGCGGTCGGATGGCAGACGCGCTCGCGTGGCTGTACCTCGCGAGCGCCGCGGTGAAGCGCTTCCACGACGAGGGCGCGCCGAGCCGCGACGAGCCGTTCGTCACCTGGTCCTGCGTCCACGCCCGCTATCAGGTCCAGGAGGCGCTCCGCGGGATCCTCGACAACCTCCCGAACCGGCCGGCCGCGTGGCTGCTGTCGTGGGTCTGCTTCCCGCTCGGCGCCCACTTCCGGCCGGTCGATGACCGGCTCGGCGCGAAGGTCGCCCGGGCGCTGCTCGAGGACCGCGAGGAGCGCCTGCATCTGACGAGCGCCATCTACATCCCGAGCGCGAGCGAGCCCGGTCTCGGGAAGCTCGAGCACGCCCTCGACGCGGCCGTCGAGGCGCTCGCGGTCGAGTCGCGCATCCGCGACGCCGTCCGCGAGGGGAGGATCGACAAGGCGCCCGGCGAGGCGCTCGTCGAGCTCGCCCTCGCCGCGGGCGTGATCACCGACGCCGACCGCGACAAGCTCCGGGCCGCCGACGAGGCGCGGGCCGAGATCATCCGCGTCGACAGCTTCGACCGGGACGAGTACCGCGAGCGGGCGGCATCGCGCCCGTCGGGACGCCTCGGAGCGCAGCTCGGGTAGCCCCCGTGACCGGCCGCCCGAGCGAGCATCCCTCGACGAACCTGGCGGCGGCGCGGGCGCACGCCCTCGCCGTCTACCGGAGCGTCCTTCAATTCGACCCGACCTTCAGTCCGCATCCCGACGCCCACCTCGAGCGGGGCGAGAAGCTGGGCGAGGGCGGCATGGGCGCCGTCTTCCGCGTGCACGACCGCCGCCTCGGGCGCGACGCCGCCCTCAAGGTGATCCTCGAGCACCAGGTCGGGGACCCCGAGGTGCGCCGTCGCTTCGAGCGCGAGGCGCGGATCACGGCCGGCCTCGATCATCCGGCCGTCCCGCCGGTGCACGACACCGGCGTCGACGCGGCCGGTCGCCCCTACATGCTCATGCGCGTGATCGAGGGCGAGCCGCTCTCGAGGCGGATCGCCCGCTTCCACGCGGGCCGGCCCTCGCTCGGAGGGAGCGCGGAGCTCGGCGCGCTCGTCGAGATCCTCGTCCGGGTGGCCGAGACGGTCGCCTACGCCCACAGCCGCGGGATCGTCCACCGCGACCTCAAGCCGGACAATGTCATGGTCGGGCAGTTCGGCGAGGTGGCCGTGATGGACTGGGGCCTCGCCCGCGAGCTCGGCCGGACGGAGGACACGTTCGAGACGCTCGGCGCGCCCGGCGGGGGCGACGGACCGGCCGGTCTGACCCAGGTCGGCGCGGTCATCGGGACGCCGGGCTACCTCCCGCCCGAGCAGGCCGACGGCGAGGAGGTCGACGGGCGGGCCGATGTCTTCGCCCTCGGCGCGATCCTCGCCGAGATCCTGACCGGACGCCCGCCGATCGCCGGCGAGACGAACCTCAACCGCCTCACCGCCACCCTCAAGGGCGAGATCGCCACGCCCGGGTCGCTTCGGCGCGATGTACCGCCGGAGCTCGACTCGATCGCCGCCGCCGCCCTCGCCGCCGATCGAGACGCGAGGACGCCGACGGCGGAGGCGCTCGGGGCCGACCTCCGGGCGTGGCTCGGCGGCGGCGCGGTCGTCGCGCATCGCTACGGGCCCGCCGAGCGGGCGACCCGCTGGGCCCGTCGGCATCCGACGGCGCTCGTCGGCGCGGCCGCGTCGGCGCTCCTGCTGGCCGTCGCCGGCTCCGCCGTCGTCGTCGTGTCGCGAACGGCCGACCGGGCGCTGGCCGACGCGCGCGCCGACCGGATCGCCGCGGCGCGGCGCGCGAGCGAGGACGCGCGCGCCGCCGTCGTGGCCTCCTCGGGCCGGGGGGCAGCCGAGCACACACGAGCCGCCCTCGACGCGGTCGTGGCCGCGACGGCGCGGCACGGCCTCGAGCCCGACGAGCCCGGCGCGCGCGAGGCGCTCGAGGAGGCGTCATCGCGCCTCGGCGAGGTCGCCCTCGAGAGCCAGCAGTGGGAGCTCGCCCGTCACGCCTTCGAGCGAGCGGCCGAGCTCGGCGGCGACGACACGCGCGTCGCGGCGGTCGACGACGCGCGTCGCGCCGTCTCGCAGCGGCTCGAGGACGCGGCCCGGCGCCGCCGTGAGTCGATCGAGGCGACGCTCGCGCGGGCCGCGGCGGGCGAGCTCGCGGACCGCGATGACTTCGTTCGAGCGGTCTACGAGATCCTCCAGGCGGCTGGCCAGGATGGAGGGGCGGCGGCGGCGCTCCTCGCCGCTCGCCTCGACGCGATCACCGAGCGCCTCCGTGAGGTCGAGCGGACGGCGCTCCTCGCGGTCGTAGGCGACCGACGCGACCAGGTCGCGCGGGCGCTCGCGCGGCGGCACGCCGGCGATCGTCTCGAGGTAGAGGAGCGTCGGATCCTCGAGGATGCGGAGGAGTCGCTCCGGAAGGCCGCCCGGGACGAGATGAGCTTCGTCCAGACCCCGATCAAGCGGCTGACCGTCATCGCGTCGCGGCAGACGCGAGAGGTCGGGGAAGGCGAGCTCGCCGTCGCCGCCGTCGCGTGCGAGGCGCTCGGAGGGCTCGGCATCGACGGCGAGCCCGTCGCCGCGCTCACCCGGTACCTCGATGTCGAGGCGAGCGGAGAGCGAGCGGTGACGGCCGGGCTGGCCCTCTGTCGGCTCGGTGGCCCGGAGGCGATCGCGGCGCTCCGCCGCGCCGTCCGTCGTCTGGGAGGACGAGGGGAGTTCGAGCGTCGCATCGGTCGGGCGATGCCGGCCGGGTCGAGCGACGATGCCGGCGCGCCGGACGACGTCGGTGAGCTCGTCCGGCGCGCCCGCGTCGCGCGGATCCAGGGACGGGCGGACGACGCGCGGGACCTTCTCGCCCGGGCCGGTGAGCTCGACGCCGAGGCGACCGAGGTGCGTCTGGAGCAGGCGCTCCTGCATCTGGAGACGAACCGGGACGCCGCAGCCCTCGCGCTCCTCGACCGGATCGTCGGTGAGGCGCCCTCCCTCGCGGCCGCCCGGATCGCGCGCGGGCGGGCGCTCCAGGGCGTCCGCCGCCGCGACGAGGCGATCGAGGAGCTTCGCCGCGGGACCGTGCTCGACCCCGGCTCGGCCGATGGGTGGCGCGCCCTCGGCGCGGCGCTGGCGAGGCGGAGAGAGCATCGCGACGAGGCGGGGCGCGCCCTCGACCGGGCGATCGAGCTCGACGGGGGCAACGGCGACGCCTGGGATGCCCGCGCGTCCCTCCGACTGAGCGTCGGCGACCACGACGGCGCCCACGCGGACATCAGCCGCGCCCTGAGGCTGGACCCCGATCACCGCGGATACCTCGGGCGGCGCTCTCGGATCCGTCGCGAGATGGGGGATCACCCCGGGGCGATCGCCGATGCCGAGCGGACGATCGAGCTCGACCCCGACTCGATGTGGTCGCACTACAACCTCGCCATGGCGTTGCGGGAGGCGAAGCGCTATCCGGAGTCGCTCGCGGAGTTCGACCGCGTCGTGGAGCTCGGCCCGAGGAACGCTCGCGCCTGGCTCGACAGGGCGCTCGTCCTCTCGATGACCGGCGACGACGAGGGCGCTCTCGCCGACTACGCCCGCGCCATCGAGCTCGATCCGCGCGGCGGGACGGGGTG
Organism: Planctomycetota bacterium; assembly: GCA_029260755.1. GTDB lineage: Bacteria > Planctomycetota > J058 > J058 > JAJDCQ01 > JAJDCQ01. The sequence continues at coordinate 43,326 of JAJDCQ010000099.1, forward strand.
TCTCGCCTTCGTCAACCGGGGAGGCATCTTCATCCGGCGGGCCGAGTGGGGCCGGGCGATCGAGGAGCTCGACCGGGCCCTCGCTCTGAACCCGCGCGAGGCGCGCGCGCTCGACCTCCGGGCGATGGCCGTGCGGGGGCTGGGGCCCACCCCCGGGGCGAAGCCCGGGCCGATCTCCGACGAGGAGATCGCGACGCGCCATGCCCGCGCCGACGCGCTCATGAAGCGCAAGGACTGGGAGGCGGCGATCGCCGAGTACGACCGCATCATCGAGGCGCGGCCCGATCACCACCGGGGATGGTTCTACCGCGGCCAGTGCCGGCTCCAGGCGGGCGACCCCGACGGCGGCGCCGCCGACCTCGAGCGCTTCCTCGAGCTCCGACCCGACCATCGCGAGGCGGAGAAGGTCCGCGTGTTCCTGAAGCAGCTCCGCGAGCGCGGCTCCGGCAGCTAGGGGGAGCGAGCGCCCAGCCGGATGGCCTCGAGCCGGTCCGCCTCCGCGCCTTCGAGGTCCCCTGCCTGCAGGCGGAGATCGGAGCGCTGCTCGTGGTGGAACCCCCTCCTGAAGCCGCGTCCGGGGTCGTCGTCGAGGGTCGCGCGCGCCTGCTCGAGGCGTCCGAGCCCGATCAGGATCCGCGCCTTCTTCGAGAGGATGGGCCAGGTCTCCTCGCGGCCGTTGATGCGTCCGCGTCGCGAGACGGTGATCGCCGCGTCGAACCGCGCGAGGCCCTCGTCGACGCGGCCGTGGCGGATCGCGTGGCGCGCTTCGTAGAGCGGCGCGTAGATGCCGCCGGGCAGGGCCGCCTCGGCGGCGACGGCGAGCTGGCGGATCGTCTCGCCCGTCGCGCACGGCTCGGCGTCGGCCGGGTCGGCGGCGACGAGGTCACGGCAGACGTCGTCGCAGAACTCGACGAGGGCGATCAGCTCGACCCCGTCGTGGGTCGTGATGTCGCCCCAGCGGGCCTCCACGTCGAGGCCGAGCTCGAGCCCGGCGAGGGCGAGGTCGACGGCGCCGCGGCTCGCTCCGCGTCCGGTGAAGATCCGCCACCGCAGCGCCTGGACGACCAGCTCGATTCGCGGGCGCGGGGCCTCGGCGTCTCGGGCGACCGCTCGATCGTAGAGGGCGTCGATGCGATCTCGCAGCGCGACGACCGGGTCGTCGGGCGCGGGAATGTCGTCGGGCGGCGGAGGGAGCGCCCGGCCCGCCTTCGCGAGGAGGGCGTCCGAGCGCTCGCCGACGCGGCGCGACTCGTCGAAGATGCCGGAGCGCGCCACGGCGTTGGCGACCTCCCCGAGGACCCAGCCCGGGACGTCGCCGGCGCGACTCTCCCGGGCGAGGATCGCGGTGATGCTCGGCCAGAGATCGAGCGTCGCGGCGGAGCTCGCCTCGCTCTTCGCGAGACTCTGCGACGACCATCGCGCGATCCCCCGGGTGCGCTCGACGGCGATGATGAGCCCGAGGTCGGCGGCGCCGATCGGCTCGACGCCCTGCTCGATGATCGCGGCGCAGCGCCGCTCCACCTCGTCGCGGGGCGGCGCGATCTTCGCGAGCTGCCCGACGCCCACCGGAAGCGCGCCGAGACGGCCGAGGAGGAGGCCGAGCTCGAAGGCCCGGAGCCGCGTCGCGTCGTCGGAGCTCACGACGGCGACGGCGAGCTCGTGGGCGAGGTCGTCGAGGATCTCGCGGGCCCGCTCGGCCTGACGCTCGGGCATCGTCGTGACCGAGAGCGACGCCTCGAGGAGGAGGCCGAGCGAGCGGAGGCCTTCTCGATCGAGCCCGCCGGCCCGCTCCTCGGTGAGGGTCACCAGGCCGACCGCGGCCTCGGGCGACAGCGGCGCCGCGCCGCCGGCCAGGCGCTGGACCGGGAGGAGCGCGCCGAGGAGACGGTCGAGCTCGGCGGCGTCGGGCGGGTCGTCGGCGGCGATGAGCGCCTCGATCCGGCGGGCGATGACCGCGGTCACCCGGGCGGCGAGGGCGCGGCGGTCCTCGCCGGCGCCGCCGTCGTCGATCCGGGTCACGAGGGTGTCGACGATGATGGCGGTCAACCTGGCCGTCGCGGGGGCGCGGCCGGACGCGACGGCCCCGCTGATGAGATCGATCGTCGCCGAGTCGTCGACCAGGGTCGGCTCGCGCTCGAGGAGCAGGGCGAGCTCGCGGGTCGCGCCTCCCGCGGCGAGCACCGCGACGGCGGCCTGGCGATGGGCGTGCCACGGCGCGCGCCCGAGGTCGAGGGTGCGGACCGTGACCGGGTCGCCGCGGGCGAGCTTCCGCAGCCCGAGGGCGACCTCGCGTCGCTCCCGGACGACCGAGTCGTCCGCGCCGGTCGCCATCAGCCGGTCGGCGGCCGCGATCGCGGCGTCGATCGCCTCGAGCTCGCCCCCACACGCCGCGGCGAAGGTCGCATCGAGCTCCGCGACGAGGTCGGCGGTCGCCTGGTCGGTCACCCGCTCCCGGTGGGCGCGCCAGGAGAGGCCGAGCCCGGTCGCCGCGACGAGGAGGGCGACGCCGCCGGTCGCCGCGATCCCGCTGACGACGAGATGGCGGCGACGGCGGTCCGCCGGAAGGACGCGGCGGGCGAGCATCCGGAGGCGGCCCGCGCCGCGTCCGACGCTCGTCGGGTCGCCGGCCAGCCAGCGCTCGAGGTCGTCGGCGAGCGCGTCGGCCGACGGGTAGCGCGCCGCCTGGTCCTTCTCGATCGCGCGGAGACAGATCGCCTCGATCTCGGGCGGAATCGAGGAGAGACGCACCCGGGGCGGGGGCGGGTCCTCGCGCATGAGCGCGACGATGAGGCCGACGCCGGTCTTGCCCTCGAACGGGGCGACGCCGGTGAGGCAGGCGTAGAGGACGGCGCCGAGGCCGTAGACGTCGGTCGTGGGACCGATCGGCGCCGCCACCTCGCCACCGTCACCGGAGCCGGCTCCGGAGCCGGACCCGCTGCTCCGCGAGATCTGCTCGGGCGCCATGAACGCGGGCGTGCCGAGGAGCTCGCCGGTGCGGGTGAGCTGTCGGGCGCGGTCGTCGAGGGCGAGGCCGAAGTCGACGACGCGTGGTCGACCGTCGCGGCCGACGAGGACGTTCTCGGGCTTGAGGTCGCGGTGGATCACCTCGTGGCGATGCGCGTGGGCGATGGCGCGCGCGATCGCGATGACGGTCCGGGCCGAGTCGTTCGGCGAGAGCGGCCCGCGGGCGAGGACGAGGCTCAGCGGCTCACCCTCGACGTACTCCATCGTCGCCCACGGGCGTCCATCCTGAACGCCGCAGCCGTGGATCCGGACGATCCCGGGGTGGGCGCTCACCCGGGCGAGCACCTCGACCTCGCGCCGGAAGCGAGCGAGCGCCTCGGCCGCCCGGTCCGCCTCGGGGGCGTGGATCACCTTGAGGGCGAGGATGGCCCCGGTCTCGACGTGGCGCACGCGATAGACCGCGCCCATCCCGCCGCGGCCGAGCTCGGCCAGGACGACGTGCGGTCCGATCTGGGTACCGTCGGTCGAGGAACCGTGCACGGATCGGGGTGGCTCCTCTGGGTAGGCTAGCCCGGACTATTCACGAGTATCATGGCGAGGTCGAGCGAGAGGCCGCTGGGCAAGGACGCAGGGCGATCAGCCCTCGCCGCGGGCGATGAGCAGGGCGATCGCCGGCAGGAACAGGGCCGAGCAGCAGCCGGAGCCGAGCGCGTAGAGGGGCGACCCGGTCGCGAACCAGACGCCGCCGACGACGCCGACGAAGAGGAAGATCTCGAGGAACACGAGCCCGACGAGCAGGATCTTGGGGACGTCGGGGCCGCTGCCCATCCCGGGCTTCTTGAGCTCGATCCGCTGCGGTGGGGAGGTCATGACGTCCTCGTCCTCGTCCGTCCGTCACTCGCCGACGATCGACAGGCCGACGAGCGTCGTGATCACCATCGCCGCGACGCCGGCGCCGATCCCGTAGAGGATGGATCCGGTGGCGTACCAGACGCCTCCCCCGACGCCGACGGTCACGACGAGGTCGATCACCCCGAAGATCGCCCGGAACAGGAGCGGGGCGTCGGTCGTGCTGCCCTGGCCCGGCGCCTGGAGCTGGATGCGCTGCGGTGGGTGGTCGGACATCGGCGGCCTCCGGATCGTCGGCGAGTATCGCAATTCGCGGCGCGGTCCGCGAGGGTGTGGCTCCCCGGTGGCGGCCGGTGAGGGCGGGCGGCTAAGCTCGACCCGCGATGAGCAAGCAGCCGTCCGAAGGCGCGAGCGCGACGAAGGCCGCCGTCCTCTGGGACCGTCACTGGGTCCTCTGGGATGGTGTCTGAAACTTCTGACGCCGGAGCGTCGCCTGGGTCAGGTGGCTCGACACCGAAGGGAAGTTCCGCGACGCGGCCTATCAGGACGCGCCGACGCCGCCGATGACGCCCGCGCTGTTCGAGGCGTGCGTCCACGCGGCGCACGTGATCACCCGGACCGGCGAGGTGATCCGGGCGGGCGCCGCCGGGCTGTTCATCATGCGCGAGCTCGGGTTCCGCCGGAGCGCCCTGACCCTCGGGCTGCCGCCGTTCCTGCCGTTCGTCGAGCTCGGCTACTGGCTCATGGCCCGCAACCGTCGTCGAGCGGGCGGTTTGCTCCGGCGCTGGCCGCCCGGCTACGGTCCGGACGGCGAGCCGCCGGCGCCGGGGACGCGCGGGGCGTTGGCCCCTCCGCCGCCCGTCGAAGGAGTCGCGGGATGAAGATCCGGGCTGCCGTCCTGAACGGTCTCGACGAGGCGTTCCGCATCGAGACGCTGCAGCTCGCCCCGCCGGGGCCCGGCGAGGTGCTCGTCCGGGTCGAGGCGTGCGGCGTCTGCGCGAGCGACTGGAACCTCGTCACCGGCGCGACGAAGCACGCCCTGCCGCTCGTCCCCGGGCACGAGGGGGCCGGCGTGATCGAGGCGGTCGGCCCCGAGGCCGGGCGGCTGAAGGCGGGCGACCCGGTGATCCTCAACTGGGCGCCGGGGTGCGGCGGGTGCTTCCAGTGCCTCGACGCGCGGCCGGCCCTGTGCGAGGTGAACACGCGACCGATCTGGAAGGGGACGCTCCTCGACGGGAGCTGTCGCCTCTCGCGAGACGGCGGGGAGGCGGTCCATCACTGGTGCGGCCTGTCCTGCTTCGCCGAGCGCGCCGTCGTTCCCGCCGCGAGCTGCTTCGTCCGGCCGGCCGATGTCCCGCCCGAGGTGGCCGCCCTCATCGGCTGCGCGGTGACGACGGGGGCCGGCGCGGCGCTCGAGACGGCCGAGGTTCGCCCGGGCGAGAGCGTCCTCGTCTACGGGGCGGGCGGCGTCGGGCTGAGCGTCGTCCTGGGCGCGCGAGTGGCCGGCGCGGCGCAGGTGATCGTCGTCGAGCGGAGCGAGGCGCGGGCGGAGGCGGCGGTGCAGCTCGGCGCGAGCGTCGGGCTCATCGATGACGACGACACCGTCGCCGAGGTCCGAGCCCGGACGGGCGGGCGCGGCGCCGACGTGGCGATCGACGCGACGGGGGCGCCCGGCGCGCAGGCGCGCTGCCTCGACGCGACGCGCCCCGGCGCCCGGATCGTCTTCGTCGGGTTCCCCCGGCAGGAGGCGACCCTCGCCCTCGGCACGGCGAGGCTGACCCGCGAGGCGAAGCAGATCCGCGGCGCCTACTACGGCGGCGGCAACCCGCCGCGCGAGTTCGCCCGGCTCGTGCAGCTCTACCGGAGCGGGGCGCTCCCGCTCGACAGGCTCGTCGGCCGGCGCTGGGCGCTCGATGAGATCAACGAGGCGTTCGCGGAGCTGGTCGCGGCGAGCTCGCCCCTGCGCGGCATCGTCACGTTCCCCGGCGGGTAGGGGGAAGGGGGACGGGGAAGGGGCGGTCAGCCCTGCTGCTCGGCCCTCTCGCGCGCCTCGTCCTCGAGGCGCTCGAGGAGATCCTCGCGGGCGTCCTTGGCCTTCGCGCGCGTCTCGACGTCGGTGCCCGGGTCGTTCTCGATGCTCGAGAGCAGATCGAGGCTCGAGGCGTCGCCGACGTCCTCGAGCGCCCGGATCGCGTCGCGCTGGGCGCCCGGGTCGGGATCGTTCAGGGCCGCGTCGTGGAGCCGCGGCCGCGCGAGGTCGGGCTCGGCGCCGCGGAGCTCGCGGTAGGCGGCCTCGCGGATGTCGGGGTTGTCGTCGCGGCTCAGCGACAGGAGCGCGTCGGTCTCGCCGGGGCGCTCGGGGTCGAGCGAGCGGACGGCTCGCTCGCGGACGTCCTCGGCCTCGTTCGGGTCGGCGGCGATCCGCGCGATCGACTCGCGGGCGGACGCGCTGCCCTGGATGTCATCGAGCTTCTCGACGACCTCCTCCCGGACGTCTTCGTCCTCGTGGCGGTAGAGGTCGTTCAGGACCGGCTCGGCGGCGGCCTGCCCGGCGCCGTCATCGTTCAGGGCGAGCGCCTCGATGAGCTCCTGGGCGAGGTCGCCGTCGGTCTCGCCGGCGAGCACGTCGAGGATCGACTGATTCATGCCGGCCGTCGTCTCGGGCGACATGCCCGGGATCCGCGCCGCCCAGTGGAGGAGCTCGACGGCGAAGCCGCGGCTGTCGTCGCCGTCGTCGCCGAGGATCTCGAAGAGCGACTCGAGCGCCTTGTCCCGGTCGGCCAGGAACCGGAGCATCTTCGGCATCAGCTCCGCCTGGAGCGCCTCGGCCTCGGCGTCCGCGCCCGCCTCCTCGGCCTCGTCGTGCTTCTTCCGGAGGGCGAGGAGGTCGCGGAGGACCGCCCGGGTCGAGTCGGGGCCGAGCTCCGCCGTCGTCCGCTCGAGCCGCTCGCGGAGCAGCGTGTTGCGGACGTCCTCCTCCTCGAGGCGCGCCTCGTAGTCGGCGACGCGCTCGCGGAGGGCCGCGAGCTCGTCGGTCAGGCCGGCCGGGTTCGGGATCTCGGCGTGGGGGAGCGAGGAGGACCCGGCCGCGCCGGCCGCGCGCTCTCCGTCACCGCCCTCGTTGGTGGCGCCGCCGGGGAGGGGTGAGCCGTCCGCGGCGAAGCTCGCGTCGATGGTGCCCGCGATGGTTCGCGCATCCTGGCTGCGGCCGTCATCGCGGAACGCGACGAGGAACAGGACCAGATTGAGCCCGATCGAGAGGGCGAGCAGAACGAACAGGAGTGGCGGGCGCTGCATCGTCTTCGATCATACCAGATGCACGCTCCCGTGGTGATTGCGAGGCCCCCCTCGCGAAGCTCGTCCGGCGGAGCCGCCTCGTCTCGGCGCTGGCTGGCCGTCGCCGTGACCGCCGCCGTGGTCGGCGGCGCGCCGCCGACGCAGGTCCTCCGCGAGACGGAGGAGGCGACGGGACTGGGCATTCCCGAAGGCGAGCTCGACCCGGTGCCGACGGACTAGTGGTCGACTCTACTTGCGCTCGACCGGCGGGTCATCGGACCCGGCGGGTCCGTCGGCGCTCCACCGGATGACGCCCGTCTCGTCGATGAAGAACGAGCGTGTCCCCGTGACGCCAAGGTGGATCGGGGCTGCCGTCGCCGACCACTCGAACTCGGAGTCCTTCATGAGCAACACGGCGAATCGATAGCCGCTCTTCCTGCCCGAGCCGAGCACCGAGTCGATGAATCCGACCTCGGTCAGCTCCTGGAGCGTGCCGAAGTCATGTTCGCCGTCCTTCTCCGTGTCGGCCTCCCGAAACAGCGTTTGCGCAGTCTGGAGCGTTCGGAGTGACGCGATCGCCGCCGCCTCGTTGCCGTCGATGCGAGCGCGCAGCAGCACCTCGAACGCGGCCCCGTAGCGGGACTCGATCGGGCGCACGTCTCTCGCGAACGAGTCGGCGTCGAATCGATGGGACTCGGTCGTCGTGCGCTCCACGAGACGTCGCGCGGCGGCCTCGGTCGCCTCGTCACCGAGGGCGGCGGCGAAGACGATGACGGACCTCGCCAAGAGTTCGGCCAGCTCTCGCGAGGTGCTCGCCGTCGCCGCTCTCGCAAGACCGCCGATCAAAGCCTGAAGGGCCTCTTCATCTTCGTCGGCAGGAGGCGATCCTGCCGGGTCGCGCAGCTTCTCCGCGACCTCGGCGACACGATCAGCGAGGAGCGACAGGTCAGCGAGCGACTGGCTCGGGAGGGCCTCTCGGAGCTCGCGGACCTGTTCGGTTAGATCCGAGGCGCCGGCGTACGTGAGTGCGCCGAGCAGGCTCACATGTGCGTCGAGGCGCCGAACGTCGTGGTCGATTCGAGCCCGGATCGGATCGATGTCTCTGGCGCGCGAGAGGCTGCGGGCGATCTCGCTCGCGATGAGCTTCGTCGCGGTAACCTGACCCGCGATCCAGAGCGCTAGCTCGAAGGTGCCCTCGCGCTCACCAGGGGCGCGCCAGTGGCTGTTTCGCGCACTCAGCTCCACGAGCTCGAACATTGGAGCGACCGAGTGGCCCGCATCGACGAGGTCGACGGGAACGGACGCGTGGCAACGGCCGCAGCGAGACGCCCAGACGTTCACGTCGTCGAGGCGGTCGCCGCGGCCGGGCTCGAGTGACTTGGATACGTGGGAGCCCAGCCACTCGGACGCCGGGCCGTGGCAGGCCTCGCACCCGACGCCCTCGTGGAGGTCGAACCCGTCGGCCTGGAGGCCGGATTCGAGGGCGGCGGGTCTGTGGTCATTGGCAGACGTCGAGTGGCAGCTCAGACAGCGCCCACTCTCGTAGGCGGCCTCGTTCGTCCCGGCAGGTTCGTTGATTCCCGTCATGATCTTGGCCGAGCGGGGATCGTCGATGAGACGTCTCGCCGCGGCGAAGTGGCGGTTACGGGCGCGGCCCGTCTCCGGGTCGATCGCGGTCCAGCGGAGGTGCTCGTCGAGGGGCGGTCTCGCGGCTCGCGGTTGGGGTCGGCCGTGACAGTCGCTCCCAGCACACGCACGGCTGCCAACGAACGCGGGCTCGTCGTCCTCGGTCGGCTCGCGCCGACGGCGGACGACCGACTCGATCTCGCGCGAGATCGCCTCGATGGCTTCGGGCGTGGGCAGCGCCTCCGGAGGAATCGCGGCCAAGGATCGGGCGACGCGCTCCATCGCCTGGACGGTGTCCACGAAGCGGAGCTCTGTCGTGAGCTTCGCTCTGCCGCCTACCCGGCCGGCATCCGGAGGCGGAAACTCGACGATGACGGGATCCCACTCGAGAGTCATGATCTCCGCAGGATCGAGTTTCCTGACGGTCGGATCGGAGGTGCCTGTCCGAAGCTCGGTGTCATCGCTGAATCTAGTCACGAGCTCGGCCTCGAACCGAACCCGGACGGCTCGGCGAGTCCGGATTCCCTTCGGGTCGCCCTCGTCGTGTCTTGGAGGAAGACGTGCGAGACGTCCGCTCCCCGGACGTGGGACGACGATGAGGCCTCGAAACTCCTGCAAGCCCTTCAACCTGCGCTCACGCGGTGCGTCGGCATCGTAGAGGGCGACCGCGCCTTGCTCGGTCTCGAGCGACCCCCTCGCCTCTCTCCACTCTCCTCCCGGGTCCTCGTATTGAGCCGTGAGGACGACTCTCGCCCAGTAGCGGCCCTTGAAGCGGCGAGCGTCCGTCTCGAAGCTCACCGCTCCCGTGATCTCGAGGTCGGGCGCCGGGGCGGTCGTGCTCCAGAGGGACGACCAGAGAGAGTCGAGGGCCTGAAGCGTCTCGCGCGGGGCGCGTCCTCGGGCAGTCTCGTCCTGCGCGATCGCCAGGAGCAGCAGCTCGACGTCCTGGCGGCGAAGCGGGATCCAGGGGACCTCCTCGACGAAGCGCTCGACGATCCGGAACGCCTCGAAGCCCTCCTCGGCGGTCATCAGGATCGGCTTCGCGAGGATGGCGTCGAGCCGGTCTCGGGCGGCCGGGTCGATCATCGTCGCGATGCGGCGGAAGAGCGTCCAGCGGCGGAGCAGCTCGACGCGGGGCTTCTCGGCCCGCCTCGGCTTGCCGGTCTCGAGCTCGTCGATGAGCCAGCCGGCGGCGGCCCGGAAGGCGGCGGCCTGTCCGGCCATCCAGAGCCTCGCTCCGAAGTGCGGCGTCTCGGCCTCGAAGTCGCGCCAGTGGCTGATCTGCTCCGAGGCGGAGACCACCTCGAAGGCGTCGAGGCCGGGGTGACCGGCGGCGAGCAGGTTCGTGTCGACGGCGAGGTGGCAACGGGCGCAGGCGTCGACCCAGGTGCCGGGGTCGCGAAGGCTCCGCATGCCGAACTTGCGGTGGAGCAGCTCGGGCGTCTGCTGCGCCGTCCAGCCGCGGTCGGCGTGGGCGGAGATCCACTCGGCGGCGAGGCCGTGACACGCCTCGCACCCGACGCCCTCGTCACGGATCGCGGCGAGGCGTTTCTCCTCGGGAGCTCTCAGGCCCTGGAAGTCGGGCGCGATGATGGCGGCCGCCTCTCCGGGCACCGGCATCGCGAACCAGCCCTCGGCGGCGAGCGGCACGCCGTGGCACGGCTGGCAGCGGGTCGTCGCGTCGACGCGCCCCTCGAGCTTCGCGAGGAGCGAGGTCAGCTCGCGGCCGGCGTCGCTCCGGAGGCTCGCCCACGCCCGACGGTGGCTCCCCTCGCCGCCCTCGTTCCAGGCTCGGTGCTCCTGGAGGCTCGGCGGTCCGGGGACCGGCTGCTCGAGGCCGTGGCAGCGCGCGCAGGCGGCCGAGCCGACGAGCGCCTCGCGGCCGTGGGGATCGACCGGCCTTCCGAACGGCTCGAGCCGCTCGGCGATCCACGCCGGGGCGCCCAGCAGGATCGCCGCGCCGAGGACGATCGCGACCGCTCCGCCGCGGGCGAGCCCGGCGGCGGCTCCGCCGACCCAGTTCGATGCTCCGAGCCCGTCGAGGGCGAGGGTCGCCTCGTGATGCAGCGGCGAGGCGACGAGGCGCTGGAGATCGGCGAAGGCGCGCTCGTCGTTGCGGGCGCCCTTGAGCGTCGCCCGCTCGAGACGCCAGCGGAGATGCGCCGCGCTCCCCGTCGGCGGCTCGCTCCCCTCGACGAGCTCGAGCACCGCCCGCTGGGTCTGATCCTCGAGCGCCGGCTCGTCGCGGTGCGCCTCGGCGGCGAGACGCTTCTGGAGGCCGTCCGGCCATCGCCCCTCGGCGAAGAGCTCGAGGCTCACCAGGCGAAGCCGATCGGTGTCGGCGAGCTCGATCGCGCATCGCTCGGCGAGCCAGAGGGCGATCTCGGCGTCGGGGTCGCCGGCGACGGCCACCAGGCGGAGGAGCCGGTAGCCGTCCTCGCCGAGGTGGGCGCGCAGCGCGTTCACCGCGACGTCGGAGGCGGGCGCCAGGTGGATCGTCGCCGGGTAGGCCGGATCGGGCGGCGGCGGGCGGTCGGCGTCGACCTGCAGCGCCGAGAGGGCCGCGACCGTGCCGTGCTCCATCGGCGTCGTCCTGGCGATCGCGCGCGCCCCGTGGCTCCAGCGCGTCGGCGGCCGGGGGTGGAGCCAGAGGCGGCGGGGGAAGCCCTGGAGGGTCCGGACCCAGTCGGCGGTGCGCTCCTCGAACGGGTCCCAGCCGCCGTCGCCGTCGCCGACGATGAGGAGGGCGTCGTGGTATTCGTCGATGTCCTCGAGCGCGATCGTCCGGCCGGTCTCGGTCGAGACGACGACCGACGGGACGTCCTCGAACGTGTAGCGCGAGAGGCGGACGCCCTGGGCGCGCAGGCGCTCGAACAGCTCGTCGTAGATGGGGCGCCACGGCGTCGCGCCCGCGGCCACGTCCTCGAGGATCGCGTACTCGGGCGCCGACGGCGGCGGCGCGAGCTCGACCGAGGGGAAGCCGCCCGCGGCGACCGTCCTGGCGACCGTCCGGTCGACGTCGATCTCGGTCGAGGTCGCCTCGCTCGCCTGCCAGGTGAGGAACGCGGCCCCGTCCTCGATCGTGGCGCGGTCGAAGAACGTCTCGCTCCGCCGCGGCCGTGGTCGGCGGTAGAGGAACGGTCCGGGGGCGAACGCGGCGCGCCGGAGCCTCACGCGTCGCCGGATGCCGAGCGCGCCGATCAGCCCGCCGAGCCCGGTGACGAGAAGCGCGATCGCGAGCGCGCCTTGCCAGTCGATCGGTGGGGGCGGCGGCGTCGGCTCGACGAGCTCGGGGCGCCGCGGGACGTCGCGGATGATCGGGCCGACGAAGGCGCGCGGGCCCTCGGGCACCGGCGGCCTGGGCGGCGGGGTCGGGCGCTCGCCTCCATCGGGCGGTCGGTCGCCTCCGTCGCCCGGGCGATCTCCGCCGTCTCCGGCGACCGGGGTTCCCGCGGCGCCGTCTCCGCTGCCGGCCGCCGTCGCGGCGGGCCCGTCGCCCGACGGGCTGACGCCCGCGATCGGACCGTCGACCGCGATCGGGCCGAGTCGACGCCAGCCGAGGATCGTGGCGGCGACGATCGCGATCACCACGGCCGCGATCCCGATCCCGGCGAGGACGCGCGACCCCGCGTCGGGGTCCTCCACCGGCGGCGCGACCCCCGGCCTGCCCGAGAAGAAGATGGCGAACGCCTCGTCGAGCTCGGCGGAGCTGCCCGGGTCGCGGGCGAGGACCGAGCGCAGGGCGACCTTCAGCTCGTCGAGCCGCCAGATCGAGCTCCGCGCCACGAGCCGGCCGACCCGGACGTGGTCGTCGACGCCGATCGGGTAGCCCCGATCGCGGAGGAAGGCGAGCAGCTCCCCGAGGGGGACCGGCGGCGGGCTCACCGGCTCTTGCTCCGGATCGCCTCGAGGTCGTCGAGCATCTTCACGAGCGCGTGGATCGCCGGCATGTCCCCGAGCTTCGCCGCCTCGAGCGTCTCCTCGGCGACCTCCATCCGCTGGAGAACGCGCACCCAGCCGATCAGCTCGCTCGTGGCCGGTCGCTTCACCAGCCCCGGCACCGTCCGGAGCTCGAGGAAGCGGCGGACCGCGACCGCGACGAACGCGTCGGAGGGCTCGGGCACGTGGAGGGCGACGATCCGGCGGAGCGCCTCGTCGGTCGGGAAGTCGACGTGGGCGTAGACGCAGCGACGGAGAAACGGCATCGGAAGGCGCCGCTCGCTGTTGCTCGTCACCAGGACGAAGTGGCGCACCGACTGCCGGAACGAGAGGGGCGGGCTGACCTCGGGGACCTGGAACTCCATCCGGTCGATCTCGTTCAGGAGGTCGTTCGGGAAGTCGCGCGGCGCCTTGTCGATCTCGTCGATCAGGACGACGAGGCTCCTCTCGGACCGGATCGCCTCGCCGAGCGCCTGATACGCGAGGTAGTTCGACGCGTCGCGGGCGGCGTCGACGCCGGCGGAGGCGTCGTGGAAGCGCCGCAGGCTGTCGACGGTGTAGAAGAGGTCGCGGGCGGTCGAGGTCGACTTCACGTGGAACGGCAACACGTCGGTGCCGAGCTGCCGGGCGACGGCCCAGGCGAGGGTCGTCTTGCCGCACCCGGGCTCGCCCGTGACCAGCAGGGGCTGGTCGAGGGTGAGGGCGACGTTGATCGCGGTCGCCAGCTCGTCGGACAGGACGTAGGGCGGGTCGCGCCGGGCGGCATCGGCGTCGCCCGGGTCGAGGCGGACTGGCGCCGCCGGCGCCTCGAGGTCGCGGGCGACGGTCGGGCGGATGATCTCGAACGGGTTCATGGTCTCGCTCTCGGCTGCAAGGTCGCGATACGCTTCACGACGGTATCGAATCGGCCGCCCCGGGTGAGCTCGATCAGCTGCGCGGCATCGCGCTCGGCGTCTTCCCGGCTCCGTCGGGTCTCGTGGCGAAGCCAGCGGGCGAGGTCCTCGACCTCGACCGAGCCGAGCTCGGGGAGCGCCTCGGCGCGCACGTCCGCGCGCCACGGCCCGGTCTGGATCGCGCCGACGAGCGCGCCGGCGGCGACCCGCTCGGCCCGGCTCCGCCGCCAGGCGCGGCTGAGCCACGGGAGGCCCACCCGCTCGGCGCGGGCGACCTCGAAGGTGACGACGAGGCGGTCGGTCGCCTGCTCGGCGGCGGGCTCCCAGACGCGGCGGACGTACTCGGCGGCGAGGGTCGCATCGGTCGCGTGGGGCCACGGGATCCGATGCCGCGCCCAGAGGCGGCGGCGTCCGGCGGTCAGTCGCTCGTGGAGCCCGGCGAGGGCGGCGTCCCAGGCGGCGCGGGAGGCGTCGTCGGTCGGATCGCCGGGCGGGAGCTTTCGAGGGTCGCCGCCGACCTCGGCGACGAGCGTGGCGATGAGCATCGCGAGGCGAAGCCCGGCCGCGTCGCTCGGAGCGGGCCAGTCGACGTCGAGCTGGCGCCACTGGCCCTTCGGGCCGGTCCGCATCCGCCAGAGAATCACGCGGGCGAAGTGGTCGTGGCCCTGACCGACCTCGCCGTCGATCGTCGCGACCGACACGGCGGAGCCGACGCCCAGGAGATCGTCGAGCTCCGTCCGCTGGGGCGCCCGGTCGAGCTTGAGGACGGCCTCGCTCGCGGGCGCGGATGCCGCCCGCGAGGCCTCGCGCCGGACGGCGTCGAGCTCGTCGTCGGAGAGGAGGCCGAGAGCGCGGATGAGCGCGATCACCGTCTCGGCCGCGTCGTGGGCGTCATCGATCCGGAGCGATCCGCCGCCCCCTTTGAAGTGGACCGCCTCGTTGCGGCGCGCGTTGAGCCAGTTGATGTCCTTGAGGCGCTCGGTCCCGACGCGCGCGAACGCCGCCTCGTCGCCGCGGACCCGGCGGATCAGGTCGCCGAGCTGGGCGCGGGCCTCGGGCGCGATCCCAAGCAGCTCCTTCAGGCATCCCTCGGTGATGACCGAGGCGAGGCGGACCCCGTCGGAGCCGTCGTGACCCGCGAGGACGCGGAGATGCATCTGAAGGAGGAGCTCGCGCAGCGGCGTGGACACGGAGAGAAGAATGCCACGGGGCTCCGCGAGCGCGCAACCGGTGGGGCGGCGCGGGGGGCGAGGGACCGCCAGGCGCCAGGCCCGGATCAGTCGCGGGCGCTCTCGGCGCAGGTGTCCCGCCAGGCACGGGTCGCTTCGATCAACTCATCGATCTCGGGGTCGATGGAGCCCAGCCGTCGGGCCGTCTCGAGCTCTTCGAGCGCCTGCTCGAACGTCTCCAGCGCCGCGGCGTACCTCTCCGGCGCTCGCGGGTCGCCGCTCATCTCGCTCCGCTGGGCGTCCTTGAAGGCCGGGATCGCTTCGGCGAGCGCGGCGGCGCCGGATCGATAGGCGATCAGAGCGGGGCCGGGGGCGTCGTTCGTCGCGGCGGTGGCGCCGCCCTTCGCCGCGTCGGCGGCGTCGCCCTGCGGCGTGCCCGATGTCCATGCCCATGGCGATGTCGAGGCCGCGGCCGTGGGTGTGGGCGTGAGCGCGCGGGCTCCGCCGACGCCGAGGAGGACGCCGATCACCCCGATGGCCGCAGCCCCGACGAGCCCGAGGCCGCGCCTGCGGCGGCGCCACTCCGGCTCCGGCCGTAGGGGGCGCTCGGTCTCGACCGATGCGAGACCGTCGTCGCGGTCGGGGTAGGCGAACCGGACGAACCAGTTGTTCGAGCGCATGAGGTAGAAGCCGAACGAGACGACGAGAAGGTCGACGACGGCGAGGCCGCCGAGGAAGGTGAAGGTGGGCTTTCCGATGTAGGGCGTGTGGATGCCGAAGGTGGCGCCCAGCTCCATCAGCTGGGTGATCATCGCCAGCACGGTCACGCCGGCGACGAGGCCGACGATCGCGCCGATGATGACGAGAAGTAGTCCCAACACCTTGCTACACAGCTCGAAACGGCTCCCCATGGCGCCCCCCCCTTCGTGACTTCGGTCCCCTGAGCCGCGGGAGAGAGCGCGAACGACGTGCCGCGGGAACGATCACGTCGGGGGGCCGGGCTTTCGGGGACGACGTGTATCATGCCGCCCATGAGCGCTCCGGGGCTGCGAGTGGGAGTGATGGGCGCCGGCGCCGTCGGCTGCTACGTGGGCGGTCGCCTCGCCCGCGTCGACGGCGTCGAGGTCGTCCTCGTCGGTCGACCGTGGTTGCGCGAGCAGGTCGCCGCGTCGGGACTTTCGCTCGTCGACCTCGCGGGACGCGAGCACTCGATTCGCGCCGACGAGCTGACGGTCGAGACCTCCGCCTCGTCGCTCGCGGGATGCGACGTCGTCCTCTGCTGCGTGAAGAGCGGTCAGACCGACGAGGTCGGCGCCGGCCTCGCCGGTGTGCTCGGTCCCGACGCCGTCGTCGTCAGTCTCCAGAACGGGGTCCGCAACGCCGAGCGCCTGCGCGCGCGTCTCGCGGGCCGCGTGGTCCTGGCGGGGATCGTCGGGTTCAACGTCGTCGCGCGGGACGGCGGCGGGTTCCGGCACACGACCGTGGGCGCGCTGATGGTCGAGCGCACCGATGAGCCGCGCGGCGCCCGCCTCGTCGCGGCGATGCGCGCCGCCGGCCTCGAGGCGGGGATGCCGTCCGAGATCGAGCGCCATCAGTGGGCGAAGCTGCTCGTGAACCTGAGCAACGCGGTGAGCGCTCTCTCCGGCGCGCCGACCCGCGACATGGTCCTGCGCCCCGGCTATCGACGGATCGTCGCCGCCGTGATGGGCGAGGGCTACCGTGTCCTGCGCGCGGCCGGGATCCGTCCCGCGAGTCTGCGTGGGATCCCGGTCGGGTGGCTCCCGCGGCTCCTGCGGCTGCCGACGCCGCTCGTCCGGTTGCTCGCGCGGGCGCAGCTCAAGGCCGACCCCGAGGCGCGCTCGTCGATGTTCGCGGACCTCGACCGGCGCCGGACGACCGAGGTCGACGACCTGAACGGCGAGATCGTCCGCCTCGCCGAGCGGGCGGGCGTCGAGGCGCCGCTCAACGCGCGCCTCGTCCAGCTCATCCGCGAGGCGGAGGTCGCGGGAGCCGGGTCGCCGTGCCTCGGGCCCGACGCGTTCTGGGCCGCGCTCACCGGGAGGTGACGGCTCGACGGGCCTCGTTCCTGGAACGGGCGCTGGCAATGGACTTCCGTGTGGGCAGCTCGCGAATCCAGTCAATCCGACAATCCGCGGTTCCCGTTCGTTCGCCGCCCAGAGACCGAACCGCGGATTCCGCGGATTGCGCGGACGGGGATCCTGAGATCACCCGCGCCCCGCCTCTCCCGCCCCGAGGATCCGGTAGAAGACGTCGGCCTCGAGCGGGGCGCCCTGGCGGGGCGGGTCCTGGTAGACCTCCCAGTGGACGCCGACGTCCTTCACTCCCCGCGTTCGAAGCCAGGAGTGGATCACCGCATGGGCGAACGGCAGGCGCTCGTAGGGGCCGACGTGATGGACCGTCGCGACCGGGCCGGCGGGCAGGTCGAACGCCTCGAGCCCGTAGGGAGCGTCATCGTGGAGCTCCCAGCCGCACCCGACGAGCATCTCGAGGGTGCGGTCGCCCGTCGGGATGTAGACGATCGTCCCCGGCCCGGCGGCCGGGATCGAGGGCAGCGCCTCGGTGACCTTCTCCGAGAGCTCGTGGATCAGCTCGCCGAGCGACGGGCCGCTCCCGAGGGTCACCTCGCGTCGGAGGCCGATGACCCGGGCGGCGTCGGCGTCCTCGCGGTTCACGGTCAGCGTCAAGGGCTTCCCGCCGCGAGGCGCGTCGCCGGACATCAGCGGGGGCCGGGCGGTCGCGGCCCTGGTCCCGGCCCCGGCGGCCCGGACCGTCCGTTCTCGTTCGATCCCGATGACGAGCCGCTTCCCCGGAAGGTCTGCTTCGCCTCGCCGCCCGTCTTGCCGAACTCGGCCACGAGGCGGACCGACCGGATGCCGCGCTTCTTCTCGCGCTCGTCGACGACCGTCCGGACCGACAGGACCGCCGCCGGCGTCTTCAGGCGGCCGCCGGCCAGCTCGATCGAGATCGGGCTCTTCAGCGAGTCGCCGGTCAGCACGGCGTTCGAGAGCTGGTCGTTCTTGAAGCGCAGGGCGAGGAGGTAGGCGCCCTTGGGGATCCGCTTCGACCGGAAGGTCAGGTCCTCGAGGGCGATGAAGGCGATCCGCGACACGCCCGCGTTCACCGTCTTCAGGATCTCGTCGCGGTGCTCCTCGATCGCCGCGTCGACGTCGAGGCCGGACGGCACCAGGTCGGAGACGTGCCCGAGGAGCTTCTTCGGATCGCTCGGGATCGGCGCGTGGACGATCTTGACGAGCTCGGTCTCCGAGGTGCTCGCGCCGTCTCCGTCGTCCGAGCCGTCCGAGCTCCCGCCGCCAGACGGCGGCCCCGATCCGCCCGGACGGACGGCGCCGGCCGCCGACTCGGCCTGGCGCTGCGCCTGGGCGACGAGGCGTTCGATCGCCTGCTCGACGAGCTTCTTGATCTGGTCGACGACCGGCGGCCCGCCGGGCTTGCCGCCGCCGCCGGGTCCGGCCTTGCCCGGTCCCCGCCCCGGGCCGCCGCCGCCGGGCCTCGGGGGGCCCTGGGCGGCCGCCGGCGTGGCGACGCCGAGGACGAGGGCGAGGGCCGCGGCGAACGCGGTGACGAGCGAGGTGCGGGTGGCGCGTGGTCGCATGGTCGACGGTCTCTCCGGGTGGGCCATCTCAGGGATAGCCGCCTCCCTCGCTCGACGCTACCGACCGCGGCTCCTGGACGACCGCGCCCGCCGTCCTGATGATGGTGCCGTGACTGCCGAACCCGAAGCCGAAGAGCCGCCCGCCGAGGACGGCGATGCCGCCGCCTCGCCGTCGCCGCCCGGCGAGGGCCGGCGGCGGGAGCCCCGCTCCGGGCGGGGCTGGCGGGCGGGCTCGCCGCGCTGCCCGGGATGCGCCCTGCAGCCGCGTCTCTGCCTGTGCGGGGAGCTCCGGCGGCTCTCGCTCAGGACCCACGTGGTCGTCGTCAGCCACTGGGTCGAGCTGCGCAAGCCGTCGAACACCGCCCGCCTCGTTCCGCTGACCCTCGAGCACGGCGAGATCCGCTCCCGAGGGCAGCGCGGGGCAGCGCCCATCCTCCCGGACGAGGTCGTCCGGCCCGGACGCGTCGGGCTGCTCCTCTTCCCGAGCGAGGATGCGCGCGTCCTGGCCGCCTCGGACGCATCCCCGGAGGGGCCGCCCGTCACGCTCGTCGTCCCCGACGGGACCTGGCCTCAGGCGCGCAAGGCGGCCCGGCGGGAGCCGGCTCTCGCCGGTCTGCCGCGGGTCTGCATTCCGGACGGCGCGCCGTCGCGCTACCGCCTG
This sequence comes from Planctomycetota bacterium, assembly GCA_029260755.1. GTDB lineage: Bacteria > Planctomycetota > J058 > J058 > JAJDCQ01 > JAJDCQ01. The sequence continues at coordinate 62,337 of JAJDCQ010000099.1, forward strand.
CGTCGGCACATCAATCCGAGGTTCCTCGCCACGTTCGAGTCGATCGCACGCGCCCTCGGCATCCTCGAGGGGCCCGCCGTCCAGGCCGAGCTCGAGCGCGTCTTCGACCTGATGGTCGAGCGGGTGCTCGGCACGCGCGGTCGGTTGCCGGCCGGCTGGATCAGTCGAGGAACTGCGTGACGAAGATGGCCGCCGCGGCGCCGAGGGCCGCGATGAGCAGCGCGGCGAGGAGCACGCGCGAGACACCGCCGCCGGTGCCGCCGTCGGGGTTCGCGACGACGGCGGCGTCGCCCGCCGGCGCTCCGGCGAGGCGCTTCTTCGTGCCGGTGCCGGGCTTCTTACCGATCGCCTTCTCGAGATCCCGGGCGAGCTGCTGGGCGGTCGCGTACCGGTCCTCGGGGTCCTTGGCGAGGAGCCGGTCGACGATCGTCGAGGTCGCCTTGCTCACGCCCGGCTCGACCGTCGCGACCGATGGTGGGTTCTTCCGGATGATCGCGGAGACGATCGCCATCGGGGTCGGGCCCGAGAACGGTCGCTCGCCGGTGAGCGACTGGTAGAGGGTCACGCCGAGCGAGAAGAGGTCGCTTCGTCCGTCGATCTCGTGGCCGCGCACCTGCTCGGGCGACATGTAATCGGGCTTGCCGATCGCGAGCCCCTTCATCGTGACGTTCTGCTCCCCGTCGGCCCCGGGGCCGCCGGAGCGCAGCAGCCCGAACCCGCAGAGCTTCGTCTCCTTGAGCAGGATGTGCTTCGGGCGGACCGCCCGGTGGATGAGCTGGAGGCCGTGGAGGTGCTCCAGGCCGCGGGCGACGCCGAGGGCGATCTGGAGAACCTCGGCCTCGGGGAGCTTGCCGCCCGAGGAGGCGAGCTCCTCCTCGAGGGTCCAGCCCTTGTGCAGCTCCATCGAGAGCCAGTAACTGCCGCGCTCGTCGCCGGCGTCGATCAGCCGGATCAGGTTGGGATGGGCGATCGCCTGCATGCCACGCGCTTCGCGGACGAAGCGCTTCCCGGCCGTCGGATTGCGGTCGACCTTCTCCTTCGGCAGCACCTTGAGGGCGACCTCGCCGCCGTCGGGCGCGCGCGCGTGGAACACGCTGCTGTGCTTGTCGCCGAGGCGGCGTCCGACGACGTAGCCGGCGACCTCGCGTCCGACGAGCGCCTCGGCGTTCGGGAGCTGCTGTGGGGCGGTCACTGCCTGGATGTCGCTGCTCCCGGGCGTCGTTCGATCGAGCGCCTGGATCTGGTCGGACGAGGCCGACATGGCCTCCATCGCGGCCGCCTGGCGCGCCGCCTGAGCCTCGGGCGAGTCGTCGGAGAGGGGGACGACCAGGCGCCAGCCGCACGCCGTGCACTTCCCGGCCCGCCCGGCCATCTCGGCGGGGACGCTGAAGCTCTTGCCGCATTTGCATTGAACCAGGATCACGGTCGACTCCGTCCGCTCATCCCAGCCCGAGGTCGGTCAGGAGCTGCTTCGCCGTCGCGTAGCGGCCGTCGGGGTCCTTCGCCATCAGACGCTCGACCACGCGCGAGATCGCGGCGCTCACTCCGGGGGCGCGCTCGTGGACCGGCGGAGGGTTGGTCCGCAGGATCGCCATGACGAGCTGCATCGGGCTCTCGCCGCGGAACGGGAGCGCCCCGGTGAGGGCCTGGTAGAGGGTGACGCCGAGGGAGAAGAGGTCACTTCGACCGTCGAGGTCCTGACCGCGGACCTGCTCGGGCGACATGTAGTCGGGCTTGCCGATCACCTGACCCTTCTGGGTGACGTCGTGCGCCTCGGTCCCGGGTCCGACGACCCGCAGCAGGCCGAAGCCGCACAGCTTGGTCGTCTTGAGGAGGATGTGCTTCGGCCGGACCGCCCGGTGGACGAGCCCCTGCGCGTGAAGGTGCTCGAGGCCTCGCGCCACGTCGACGGCGATCGAGACGGCGTCGGCCTCGGGGAGCTTGCCGCCCGAGGAGGAGAGCTCCTCCTCGAGGTCCCAGCCCTTGTGGAGCTCCATCGCGAGGTAGTAGCTGCCGAGCTCCTCACCCGCGTCGAACATCCGGATGAGGTTCGGATGAGTGATCCCCGAGAGGGCGCGCGCCTCGCGGAGGAAGCGCTTCGCCGTGATCGGGTTGCGGTCGATCTTCTCCCGCGGGAGCACCTTGAGGGCGACCTCGTCGCGGTTCGGCGCGCGGGCGTGGAAGACGCTGCTCCGCTCTCCGCCGAGGCGGCGCCCGACGACGTAGCCGGCGACCTCGCGGCCGACGAGCACCTCCGCGGTCGGGAGCTCGCCGGGCTTTCGTACCGCCTCGATCTCGCCGCTGCTGCTCTCCCGGCCGATCGCGCGGAGCTGGTCCGAGGAGGCGGCGAGGGCCGCCTCCATCGCCGGCGATCCTTCGGCGAGCGGGACCGTCAACCGCTCGTGGCAAACGGTGCATCGGCCGGTCCGCCCGGCGAGCTCGTCGGGGACGCTGAAGCGCTTGCCGCATCGGCATTCAACGAGGATCACGGTCGCTCTCGGTCGATCATGGCGGACGCCGTGATGATGGTCGGTCGGGGCCCCCGCCGTCAAACCCGGGACGGGATCGTCCGGGTTCTCGACGGGGCGGTCTCCGCGTGAGAACGAGAGCGTGAAGGAGGTCAGGCCCAGATGACCTTCTGGTTCGCCTTGTACCACTCCTCGGTCTTCGGGCCGTAGGTATCCTCGACGACGCTTCGCTTGAGCTTCATCGTCGGGGTGAGGAAGCCGTTCTCGATCGCCCACTCGTCGGAGATGACGACGAGGAACTGCATTCGCTCGAACGGCTCGATCTGACCGTTGACCCGGGCGAGGAGCGCCTCGAGCTTCGGGGTCAGCTCCGTCTGGGACTCGTTGCTGAGCTCCTTCCGAAGGGTCTCGTTCAGCTGGACGAGGGCGTGGGGCGCGGGCATGCCGGAGCCGCCGACGCACGAGAGCTCGATCGCGTCGTCGGAGTTGATCGCGTTCTCGATCGGGGCCGGGGCGACGTACTTCCCCTTGCTCGTCTTGAAGAGCTCCTTGGTCCGACCGGTCACCCGGAGGGTCTGATCCGCCGGGTCGATCTCGCCCCGGTCGCCCGTCTTGAGGTAGCCGTCCTCGGTGAAGGAGTCCTTCGACATCTCGGGCTCCTTGTAGTAGCCCACCATGTTGACCGGGCTCTTCACGAGGATCTCACCCTCCTCGCTCAGCTTCACGTCGCAGCCGGTCATCGGCGCGCCGACCCGACCGGCGCGGACCGCGCCCGGGCGGGTGAAGTGGCTGTAGCAGAAGTTCTCGCTCATGGCGTACCCCTCGAGCAGCTCGACGCCGAGGGCGTTGTACCAGGCGATCAGCTCCGGCGGGATCGGCGCCGAGCCGCTGACGGCGAGCCGGCACTGGTCGAGGCCGAGCCCGGTCAGGATCTTGTTCTTCACGATCCCGCTGAGGATCGGGATCTTGGTGAAGAGGTTGAACTTCTTCGGCGGCATCTTCTTGAAGACGCCGAGCTGGAACTTGAGCCACAGCCGCGGCACCGACTGGAAGACGGTCGGGCGCGCCCGCTGGATGTCCTTGACGAACGTCTCGAGCGACTCGGCGAAGAAGACGTGCGTCCCGTTGTAGATCGAGCAGCCCTCGATCGCCGCGCGCTCGAAGACGTGGGCGAGCGGGAGGTAGGACATGACGCGATCTTCGCTCGTCAGCTTGAGGAGCGGCGCGAAGCCCTTCTGCGCGCGCGCCAGGTTGCCGAAGTCGTGGGCGACGCCCTTGGGCTGCCCGGTGCTCCCGGAGGTGTAGACGAGGATCGCGAGCTCATCGGCCGATCGGGTGGGGCTGCCCTCGATCGGATCGGTCTCCTTCACGATGTCGTTCCACGTCGGGTAGTCGTTCTTCGGGCTGAGCGGGTAGCTGATGCAGGGCATGTCGTCGGGGACGCCCGGTTTCATTCCGTCCCAGCCGTCGAGCTTGCCGACGAAGAGGAGCTTGCTCTCGCTGTGCTCGAGGATGTAGCTGATCGTGTCGGGCGTGAGCGTCGGGTAGAGGGCGACCGAGGTGTAGCCCGCCATCCAGATGGCGAGGTCGGTCATGATGAAGTGGGCGCAGTTCTTCGAGAGGATCGCGATCGAGCTGCCGGCCGGGAAGCCCTTCGCCTTGAGGTGCGCCGCCATCCGGCGCGCGCCGTCGAGCGTCTGCTTCCAGGTGAACTCGACGACCTCGCCGCCGCCGATCGGCTGGGTCATGTAGACGGCGTCGCCGCGCTCGCGCTCCCAGAAGTAGGCGCGCTGCAGCGGCAGGTCGCTGTCCTCGATCGGCAGCTTCGCCTGATTCTCCTTGGCGGCCTTGAGGTCCGGCAGGGTCGTCGCGAGCTCGGTCATCATCTCTCTCCCAATGAGCGGTGTTCGGCCGGGGTCCTGGCCCCGGCGGCCGAACAGGATAGACGAGGCGGCCCGCGAGGGCCAAGGGGCCGCCGGGGTGGGGGCGTCCCCGATCCGACCCGTGCGCCCCGTGGTCCGCCGCCGTAGCATGACCTCCATGGCCGAGCCGAACGAGATCGCCGCACGCAACCGTCGCTGGGACGTGGTCTTCGGTGTGATCGCGGTCGCCTTCCTCGCCGCGTCGGCGTTCCACGCCTGGCGGGCGATCGACCCGGTCGCGGGCGATCCGACCTCGCCGGCGCGCCACACGTTCTGGATCTTCGCCGACATCGTGACGGCGGCGGCGGTCTTCTTCCGGCCCCCCTACATCGTGGTGGCGTTCACGCTCTTCCTCGGCCAGCAGCTTTACAGCCACGGCTCGTCCGCGCTCGAGGCCTGGCTCGAGCGGAGCGAGGTCTCGGGCGGCGACTGGCTGATCGTCGTCTGCATGCCGACGTTCTACGCCCTGATCTGCATCGACGCGCGGCGCCGCGCGCGCGCGCGAGCCGCCGACGCGCCGAGCGAACCAGAGTCGGCGCGATGAAGATGGAACCACGGAGGCACGGAGACACGGAGGATCCTCCGAGAGGCCGCCGAAGGGGGCTTTCGATCGAGGCGCGGTAGGGCTCGGGGTCACCCCCCTCCTCGACGCGTCGGTCCCGAATGAAGGCGAGACCGTCGAGCAGTCTCCGAGGCCCCTCCGTGTCTCCGTGCCTCCGTGGTTTCATCCCTTCGCCGAAGGCGAAGCCGCCGCTAACGCTTCCCGCCGCCCTGGCCGTAGCGCTCCTCCATCGCCTTCCGGATCCGCTCGGTCGCTTCCTCGGCGCCCTGCTCGAACCACGCGAGCTCGGGCCGGGCGAGGATCCCGTCGATGACCTTCTCGACGGCCTTGGCCGCCTCCTCCTCGCCGTGTGCGGCGGCTTCGTGGGCCATCTCGCGGGCCTGCGGGATGAACTGCATGTAGAAGCGGTCGGCCACCTCGTACATGCCGTGCCAGTGGGTGTAGTCGGGCGCCATCATGCTCGCCCCGTGCCGCGCCCGGCGCCCCTCGTGGTGCCAGAGGAAGAACCAGGTCCACTCGATCTCCTCGTCGAACTGCGTCTTGCTCCGGAGACCGTTCGCGAGGAGCGCGGCCATGATCTTCTGGCCGGGCTTGGCGAACTTCTCGTTGAAGAGGATGACCAGGTCGTCGTACTGCCGGTAGAAGGCGCTCACGTAGTCCTGGGTGTGGCAGTGGCGGCACCCGTCCGTCATCCGGTTGCGCTTCTCCTGCCACGTGTCGGTGACGAGGTTCGCGCGCTTCGCCGGGTCGGTCTCCGTGACGATCTGGTGGTCCGGATCGGTGTCCATCCGGAGGGAGACCGGCGGGCGGTTGGTCCAGCTGATTCGCTCGCCCGGGTCGTGGGTCGTCGCCTGTCGGGTGTTGGCCGACATGTGGCAGGTGGCGCACGTCGGCGCGGCGGCGTAGTCGACGCCCAGGACCCAGGTGTCCGCGTCGAGGTTCATCTTCTCGCGCAGGTCCCGGTAGGCGACGCCGTGCTTGCTCTCCTCGTAGACCTCCTTCTGGGGATGGTCGGGGCCGAGGTGGCACTTGCCGCAGTTCTCGGGCTGGCGCGCGCGCCGCGGACTGAAGTCGTGGCGGCTGTGGCACGCGGAGCACGAGCCCCGCGAGCCATCCAGGTTGATCCGGCCGATGCCCGTGTTGGGCCAGCTGCCGGCGTCGAGGAGGGGCTTGCCCTGGTCGTTCTTGGCGATCCGGGCGACGGCCGCGGTGTCGGTCGGCTTCCCCGCGTCGTCGGGCTTCAGGTCATCGACGGTGATGCTCTTGCCGTCGGTCGCCTCGAGGGCGACCTTGCTCCCGTGGCACTGAAGGCAGCCGGACTGGGCGCTCGCCATCCCGTTCACCATCTCGGGGCCGCCGCCCGGCGTCGTCGAATGCGGACTGAACCTGGTGCGGCTGCCCTCGACCGTCTCGGCCAGGAAGTTGTCGAGCGACGCCAGGATGTTCCCGGCCTTGCTGTGATGGGATGCGGCGAACTCGCTCGCCTCCTTCTCGTGGCATCGCGCGCAGTCGCGCGGCGTCACGATCGTGGCGATCCGCCAGCCCTCGTGGTCGAAGCCGTCGGCGTCGGTCTTCGCCGCCTCGTGGCACTCGACGCAGCCGACGCCCTTCTCGGCGTGGGTGCTGCCCTCCCAGTGGGCGATGATCCCGGGCGTCTGCTCGGAGTGGCACTTCACGCACCGCTCGCTCGAGGCCGGAACGGCGATCGGCGCGGTCGAGAGGCCTGCCTCGTGCTCTCTCCGCGTCACCTCCATCCATTGAACGAGGACGAGCGACGCGAGGAAGAGGAAGCCGAGGGCGCCGATGATGAGCTTCTTGGTTTCGAGGGTCATGGTCTCAGGGTTCGCTTCCTTGAGGGCTCGCGGTCGAGCGTTCGCTTCTTCTTCGGGACTCACTAGTGGGCGACGAGCGCTTCCCAGACGGTGAGGGTCACGATGCCGATGACGGCGGCGACGCCGACCCAGACGCTCGCCTCGGACGCGGGCCAGCGGCGCCGGATCAGGCCGTCGATGAACGGCCAGACGTACATCGTGAAGACGATCAGACCCATGCTCAGGACGGCGATCGTGCCGCTGAAGAGCTTGAGCCAGCGGAACGTGACGTAGAAGAACCACTCGGGCTTGATCACCTCCGGCGTCGTGAGCGGGTCGGCCTTCGGGCCGAGGGTCGCCGGCAGGATCGTCGCGAGGGCGCTCAGGATGATCATGAGGACGAGCCCCATGATCACCTCGGTGAGGGCGTGGTCGGGGAAGAAGCTGAAGTGGCGTGGCTCGTCGTCGGGCTCATCGGCGAACTGCAGCTCGGTGACGCCCTGCAGCCGGATCAGGCTGATGTGGATGAAGAGCAGCAGCACGATCAGGGTCGGGAAGACCGCCGCGTGGAGGATGAAGAAGCGCGGGACGGTGTCCCGGTTGTAGCCGTCGCCCGCGAGCATCAGCTTCTTCATCGGTGTGCCGACGACCGGCACCGTCTCGGTGATGTTCGCGCCGACCGTCGCGCCCCAGTAGCTGAGCTGCTCGTAGACGAGGCTGTAGCCGGTGAAGCCGCAGATGAGCGTGCAGAGGAGCAGGCACATCCCGATGATCCAGTTCAGCTCGCGCGGCTTGCGGTAGGCGCCCGTGAAGAACACCCGCATCTGGTGGAGGATCACCGCGGCGATCATGAGCGTCGCGCCCCACTTGTGGACGCTCCGCAGGTACCAGCCGTAGGAGACCTCGTTCGTGATGTGGGCGACGCTCTCGTAGGCCGTCTCCGGCGACGGCTGGTAGTAGACCGCGAGGAGGATGCCGGTGACGATCTGGACGACGAAGAGGTAGGCGGGCGTGCCGCCGAGGCAGAACCACCATCGCTTGAGGTGGTTCGGGACCGGCTCGTTCGTCATCTCGCGGAGCTGGTCGCCCGAGATGGGGACTCGCTCGGCGAGGAACTCGCGGACGACCCCCATCAGACCGCTCTCGTCCGCGACGACGTCGTCGGGACGAGCGACCCGTCGGCGCGGCGGTGGGCGATGAGCGTCCCGCGCGGCTCGGGCGCATCGACGGCGCCGGTCGCGTCCGCCGCGGCTCGGCGGGGTGTCGGCACCTCGATGAACAGCAGCCCTCCCTCGACCCGGAGGGGATAGCGTGGCAACGCCTGGCCGGCGTCCCCCGGAGGGCCGCCGGTCCCCTTGCCGTCACGGTCGAAGACGCCGTTGTGGCACGGGCAGAAGAATCGATCGTTCGCCGCCTCCCAGTGGACCTGGCAGCCGAGGTGGGGGCAGACGGTGGAGAGGGCGACGAAGTCGCCGGCGTCTCCGGCGTCGGCCTGCCGCGTGATCGAGACGGTGGCGCCGGACGGCGTCCGGTAGACGAGCGCATCGCCGCTTTCGAGCCGGGCGACCTCGGCGACGAACATCCAGCCGGTCGGCGCGCCGCCGGCGGGGTAGAGGAAGCTGCCGGCGATCGCCGTGAAGCTGCCGTAGCCGGCGAGCAGCCCGCTGCCCATGAAGAGACCCGTCAGGAGGCGGCGTCGGCCCGGGTCGACATCGGACGCGGCGGGCGTCGGTGCGGGGTCGGGATGCTCGGTCAAGGTAGGCTCCGCTCGGGTGACTCTTCGGCGCGGGGTCCCCGCAGCCGGCGTGCCGAGACGGGAGAGCGCGGGTTTTCAGGCTCGGTGACGGCCCGATGCGCGGCTCGGCGCGGAGATTCCCGCGACGCCGGGGAGAATCTCGCGGTTGGCCGGTCGGCCTCGCCGCGGGACGCTCTCGTCAGGCGGGGATCGTCACCTCGAGGAGCTCGAGGCCGCCCGAAGGCCCCGTGAGGACGTGGGCTTCACCGGCGGGAACGACGAACGCGTCGCCCTCGGCGAGTCGGTGGACGCCCTGGGCGTCGGTCTCGAGGGTGACCTCACCTTCGAGGACGAAGCCGAAGAGGAGCTCTCCATCGGGCGCGGTCGTCGTCGCCGGCGCGGCGTCGGCGTTCGGCCGGAGGACGCGGGCGCCGGCGACGCCCGAGGTGGCGCCGGCGATCCCGAGGTCGCGCGCGTCGAAGCCGGCGCGGCCGGCGGCGGGAGCGAGCTCGGCGCCGGCCGCCTCGTGGCGGACGAAGCGCTGCCCGCCGAAGTCGCGCTCCGGGTCGAGCGCGCCGGTCGGCAGGGCGAGGTCGTGGTCCGCGAAGGTGTCGTGGGTCGCCGGCGAGGAGACCTCGATCACCTCGAGCCCGGGCGAGCTCTCGAGGACGCGGTGGCGGATCCGCGGCGGCTGGAGGACGCCATCGCCGGCCCGGAGGACGAACGGCGGCCCCTGATCCTCGTAGACGACGCGCACCCAGCCCGCGCGGCAGTAGATCATCTGGAAGCGGATCGCGTGCCAGTGGACCCAGTCGCGCACCGGGCCGCCCTCGGGGATCCGGATGTGCGAAGCGATGACCCGTCCGCCCTGGCGGTCGGGGATCAGGTCCCGGTAGAGCATGCCGGCGCGGCCGACGCCCCAGCTCGCCCCGTCGCCGCCCCGGGTGAGCACGAACGACGGGCGGAGCTCCGGCAGCTCGATGTGCGGCTCGGCCGCGACGACCTCGATCCGCGTGCCGTTCGGCGCGAGCAGCGGCGCGCCCGATCGCCCGCGGCGCAGGCGGAGGACGCCCGGGGCGAGGTCGGTCGCGTCGCGGTCGAGGCGAACCCTGAGGCCGTGACGCGAGACGACGACGACGGCCGGGTCGTCGGCGGGCGAGACGGTCTCGATCCGGAAGCCGAGCCGCTCGGTGAAGAAGGCGACCGTGGCGTCGAGCTCGGCGGCGGGGAGGACGACCTCGGCGGCGTGGATCGGTCCGCCGTCGTCCGCGATGGGCTCGTTCACGACCGGCAGGATGGCAGCCGGCCCCGTTCTTTGCGAAGACGTCGCGAGGCCCGGCGGACCTGGGCTCCCGGCTGGATGCCGGCGCTCGTTCCTGCTAAGAAGTGCGCCTCATGACCGGAACGACCAAGAACGAGAAGACGAAGAAGAAGCGGGGCGGCCGGATGCGCTCCGCGATCTACGACCGCGTCATCCTCTCGATGACGACGAGCTGGTACCGCGAGGTGCTCGGACGTCTGCCGCGCGGCGCCCGCGTCCTCGACGTGGGCATCGGCACGGGCGGCGCGCTCGTTCGGAACGCCGCCACGGTCCGCGAGCGCGATCTCCGGATCGTCGGCGTCGACATCGACGCCGACTACGTCGCGCGCGCGCGGACCCGGGTGGCCGACGCTGGCCTCGAGGAGCGGGTCGACGTGCGGCTCGAGTCGGTCGGCGACCATCGTGACGGGCCGTATGACGCCGTCTACTTCTCGGGCAGCTTCATGCTCATGCCGGACAAGCCGGGCATCCTCCGGCGCGTCGGCGGCGAGCTGCTCGCCGAGGGCGGCCTCATCTACTTCACCCAGACGATCCACGCGCGCCGCGCCCCCGTCATGGAGCGGATCAAGCCCGCCCTGCGAAAGCTCACGACGATCGACTTCGGTCGGGTCACCTACGAGGAGGACTTCCGCGTCGTCCTCGAGGAGGCCGACGTCGAGCTGCTCGAGATGACCGAGATGGAGCGTCGAGGCAAGCGCAGCTTCCGCGTGATGGTCGCCCGGCCGCGCTGACGGACGGTCACCGCGGGCGCGGCCCCGCGCCAGGCGGGCCCGGGGTCGGCTCCGGGACGAGGGGGGCGAAGGTCACCGCGCTCACCGCCTGCTCCCGGACGCGCCCCGCGGCGTCCTTCTCGACGAGGATGAGCTGGTTCTGGACCGGCGCGACGAGCCGCCCGCCCGGCGCGAGCTGGTCGATCAGGGCGCGCGGAAGCTCGGGCAGCCCCGCGGTCACCAGGATGTGATCGAACGGCGCCTCCTCGGGCCAGCCGAACGTGCCGTTGCCGGTCCGGAGCTCGACGTTGTCGTAGCCGAGGGTGCGGAGGCGCAGCCGGGCCGCGGCGGCCATCGGCTCCTGGAGCTCGATCGTGTAGACGCGCGCCACCACCTGGGCGAGCAGCGCCGCCGTGTAGCCCGCGCCCGTGCCGACCTCGAGGACGCGGTCGCGGGCCGTCGGCTGAAGGAGCGCGATCATCTGCGCGGTGAGGGAGGGCTGGCTGTTCGCCTGTCCGCCAAAGATCGGCAGGGGCCGGTTCTCGTAGGCCTGCGCGCGGAACACCTCCGGCACGAAGAGGTGGCGCGGGACGCGCTTCATCGCCGCGAGGACTCGCGGGTGGGTGCACGCCGGCGCGACGTGGACGTCGACGAGGTCGGCCCGGAGGCTCGCCCAGCCGCGGCCATCGCTCCACATGGGCTCTCCGTCGGGCAGGTCGGACGGGTCGACGCCGAGCCTGATGGCGGTCACGCGAAGCTGCTCGAGGCGCGTCCGGAGGCGCCGGACCTCGTCGTGGTCGGGGGCGAGGAGGCTCGCCCGCTCGAGGGCGGCCGCGGCGAGGGCGTGCTCCCCGCTCGCGATCGCCGCCTGGGCGAGCCCGACGGATGCGCGGACGCAGGCGCGCTCGGCGTCCCGGTCGTCGGGGGCGGCGTCGAGGAGGCGCCGGGCGCTCGCCCACGCCTCGAGGCCGCTCGTCAGCAGATCGATGTCGGCGCCGTCGCCGGCCTGGCCCGCGTCGGGGTCGCGGTCGTCGAGGTCGGCGAGGCGCGCGTCGAGCGCGTCCCACGCCGCCTCGGCGTCTGATGCGGCCCGCCGCCCAAGGGCGACGGCGGCATCGCGGCGGCCCTCCTCGAGCGCGTGCGCCGTCGCGGCCGCGCGGGCGGCGTCGGCGCGCGCACGCTCGCTCCGGGCGGCGACCGTGTGGAGGACGAAGAACGTGGGAACCGTCGCGACGAGCGCGACGCCGAGGAGGATCGCCGCGGCGTGGGCCGAGCCCTTCCGGAGCCACCGGACGCCTCGCCGGACGACGCCGGGTCGACGTGCGACGATCGACTCGTCGGCGAGGAAGCGCCGGAGGTCCTCGGCGAGGGCGCCCGCCGATCGGTAGCGGACGTCGAGGTCCTTCTCGAGGCAGCGCATCACGATCGTCTCGAGGTCGACCGGAACGGTGACCGACGTGGCCGAAGAGAGGCGCGGCGGCTCGCTCTGGATGATCTGCTGGAGGATCGCGAGGGCGGTGTCCCCCTCGAACGGCGGGCGGGTCGCGATGAGCTGGTAGAGGACGGCCCCGAGGCTCCAGACGTCGCTGTGCGGCCCCTGCCGGTCGCGCTCGGCCATGACCATCTCGGGCGGCATGTAGAACGGCGTGCCGACGGTGAACCCGGTCACGGTCAGGTCGCGGCGGGTGCTGATGTCGCGGGCGAGGCCGAAGTCGGTCAGGCGGGCCCGCCCGTCGGCGCCGATCATGATGTTGGATGGCTTGACGTCGCGATGGAGGATCTGCTGGTCGTGGGCGTGGCCGAGCCCGCGGGCGACGTCGAGCCCGATCTCCGCGACCCGGCGCGGTCCGAGCGTCTCTCGGGCCATGATCCGCTCGAGGCCGTGGCCGTCGACGAAGTCGAGGACGAGGTAGGGCCGCCCCGCCTCCTCGCCGACGTAGTGGACCCCGACGACGTTCGGATGGCGGAGCTTCGCGGCGGCGCGCGCCTCGGCGAGGAACCGCTCGAGGTCCTCGGGCTGGGTCCAGGAGCCCTTGTCGAGGATCATCTTGATCGCGACGTGCCGGTCGAGGCCGGGGTCGAATCCCTTGAAGACGACGCCCATGCCGCCCTGGCCGAGGCGACCTTCGATCGTGAAGCGTCCGATGTGGGTGGGGAGCGGCTCGTCGGGGCTGACGCCGCTCGAGGAGGCGAGGGTCGAGAACGAGGCGCGCGCGTGCGCGGCGCTCGCCCCGACCGACGACGCCGCGGCCGGACGCTCATCGGAGCTGGAGATCGGCACGAACCCTGGCGGCGCCATCGCGACGCTCGCCGGTCCGGACGGTCGGCGCGGGACCCGCGCGCCGCATCGTTCGCAGGAGCCGGCCGCCGTGACCCCGGCGGTCGGTCCGCAGCTCGGACAGCCCACCGGCGGCCCCTCCACGGCGCTCATCATGGCCGCGCGGGCGGGAGGCCGCCAGGTGGCTCCGCGCTACTCGTTCCGCAGCGCGGGGATGAGGGGCGAGCGAAGGGCGGCCCGCGTGGCGAGCCAGACCCAGCCGACGGACAGGGCGGCGGTGCCGAGGAGGAAGCCGCCGATCACGTCGATCGGCACCTGGGCGCCGGGGCGGGCGAGGCTCGGCCCGACCGCGACCGCCGAGGCGACGACGCCGGCGAGCAGGCCGAGGCCGACGAGGCGCAGGTGCTCGGCGAGGACCACGCGAGCCGCTTGACCGCGCGTGTAGCCGACGGCTCGAAGGAGGGCCAGCTCGGACCGGCGCTCGAAGACGTTCCGCAGGACGAGCACGCCCATCCCGGCCGTGCCGAGGAGGACGCCGAGCCCGCCGAGGACGAGGAACATCAGGAGGTAGGTCGACTCGACCTCGTAGAAGCGCTGCACCCGCTCGACCGCGGGGACGACCTCGAGGCCGACGCGCTCGAGCTTCTTCGTGAGCGCCTGGATCGCGACGTCCTCGCCGCCGGCCGGCGCGTCGATCAGGAAGAGCCGGTCGCCGCTCTCGGACGGGAAGAGACGCTCGAAGTCGCGCTCGGCGATCAGGAGCCGCCCCTGCAGGACGGTGAGGCGCGTCGGAAGGGCCGCGACGAGCCGCACCTGGAACGGCCGGCCGCGCTCGTCCTCGTAGTCGATGAGCGACCCCCTCTCGGGGTGAACGCTCATCTTGAGCTTCCACATGGCGGTGGCCGCGTCGCCGACGATCGCGGGGACGATGCCGTCGCCGGGGTCGCCCTCGAGCGACTCCCAGACGCTCGCGTCGGCGAACGCGCCGAGCTCCCCGAGTCGGGCGGGGTCGACGCCGAGGAGCGTCGGGGCCGGGGCGTCGTTCAGGTTGAGGCAGCTCGCGTCGTCGCCGCCGTGGACGCGGATGGGCAGAAGCGACACGTCGTCGAGGGCCTCGCCCGAGAGGCGGTACGCCTTGCGTCCGGCATCGGTGGCGAGGTCCTCGTGGACCGGGATGCTCGACTCGGCGTAGAGCTCGAACCCGCCGGTCGGCGAGGCGCGCTCGCCGGCGACCAGCGCGAAGTCCTCCTTCATCGCGCCGACCGAGATCACCATGAAGCAGCCGACCGCGAGCATCGTCGCCGCCGCGGTCGCGCGCCCGGGCCGGCGGGCGGCGTTGCGCCGGCCGAGGGCGCCGATGCCGAGCGGGCCGCCGCCGTCGCGGAGGAGCGCGATCCGGATCGCGGCGATCCCGGCGATCAGGGTGGCGGCGCCGGCGCCGAAGAAGAGCGGCGCGGTCTGGGCGGGGCTGGCGAGGACGGCCGCGACCGAGAGGCCGATCGCGCCGACCGCGCCGAGCGCCAGGGTGGCGAGGCGGAGCGCGCCGCCCGCCGGGGCGGCGCCGACGGCCTCGTCGCGGGCGCCGGCGATGAGGGCGCGGGCGGGCCGGCGCGCGGCGCGTCGGATGGCGAGCGCCATCGCGATGGCCGAGACGATCGTCGCGGCGACGACGCCGATCGCCGCCGAGGTCGGGGTGGCGTGGAACGAGACGGGCGCCCCGGCGATCGCGCCGCTCCACGCGCTCGCGAGGCCGCCGAGGAGCGCCCGGGCGAAGAGCCAGCCGAGCGGGACGCCGGCGACCGAGCCGAGCGTCGCGAGGGCGATGCCCTCGCCGAGGAGGAGTCGGGTGACCTGGCCCGGCGGCCAGCCGACGGCGCGGAGGACGCCCATCTCGGCGGCGCGCTGCTCGATCGTGAAGACGAAGAGGAGCCCGGTCAGCAGCAGCGACGCGATGATGAGGAAGAAGCTCATCCCCAGGAAGAGCTGACCGAGGTCCATCGAGCGGTTCGCGGCGGCGAGCGCCTCCTCGCGGACCGGGCGCAGGACCAGGCCGAGCGTCGCCGGGTCGATCGCCCCGCGGAGGTCCGCGTGGAGCCTCTCGGGGGTGCGCCCGGTCGCCGGGAAGCGCACGCTCATGAGCTCGCCGTAGCGGTTCGACCACATCGACCGGCCGGCCGCGAGGGTGACGAACGCCTTCGGCGTCGCGCGGTGCTCCTTCCAGTAGGCTTCGTTCGAGGGGTCGGCGAGCTTGGTCGGGTCGGTCGTGAGGCCGATGTCCCAGGCGGCGCAGGTGTCGACGTCGGTGAGGCCCGGGAACTCGGGCACGAGCGCGCGCTCGGCGGCGAGCGCCTCCATCTCGACGACCGAGTGCACCGTGAAGACGCGATCGCGCTTCACGAAGTCGTCGCCTGCGGCGAGCTCGGAGTAGGAGACGACGACCTCGTCGTTCGGCCCGACGCCGAGATGCGTGGCGAGCCAGCGGTTCACGACGATCCGGTCGTCGGCCATCCCCGCCGGGACGACGCCGCCGTCGCGAGGCGTGAGCGCCGTCATGAACGAGTAGGGCGTCGAGGCGCCGTCGGCCACCGCGATGCCCTCGACGAGGTAGGTCGTCGCGCCCGTCGCGTCGGGCGCGAGGGCGAGGGCGGCGTCCGCGACGGGCGGGTCGAGGTAGATCCGCGGCGTCTCGAGGACGAGGGTGTCGGCGGTGGCGCGGATCGCCAGCCCGGCGTCGTCGAGGGTCCAGACCTCCCGGAAGGGACGCGCGCCCGGGCCGGTCACGAGAAGATTCGCCCTCCCGTCGAGCTCGAGCGTCTTCGCGAGCCAGGCCCGATCGACGAACGCGTTCCGCGGGCTCGCCTGATCGGTCCGGAGGCTGAAGCGCCCGAGTCGATCGGCGCCGAGGATCGCGACGACCTTCGCCGTCCGTCGCTGCGTGTCGTCGTCGCTCGCGGAGACGAGCGGCGCGTCCCGACTGACGACGCTCGGCTGCGCCATCCGGAGCGAGACCTCTTCCCCGACGGCGACGCCGAGGTCGGCGGCGAGCGTCTCCCCGAGGGCCACCTCGCCGTCACCGAGCGCGACCGTCGAGGCATCGGGAGCGAGCGCGAAGAACGCGGCGTCCACCCCGAGGAGCTCGACCCGATTCACCTGGCGAGAGGGCGTCTCGCTTCCGGCCACCGCGCGACGGATCGCCATCGCATCGACCCGGAGGACCGCCGCCGCTCCACCCCCGACCCGCCCGGCGAGGTCGTCGGCGAACCACCGGCTCCGCGCCTCGAGGGCGTGGTGGATCCCGCCGACGCGCACGAGCGCCGCCTCGGCGAGACTGCCCCGGACCGAGTCGCCGATGAAGAGGGCGCCCGTCAGGACGGCCGCCGAGATCGCACACCCGGCGACGACCCCGAGGTGGGTGCGGGCGTGAAACCGGAGGCTGCGGGCGATGAGGGTCGAGCGACGCATTGCGAACCAGGATAGGGCGAGTCCCGGTCAGGTCCAGGGCTCAGGCGTCGGGCGCGCCGAGGTTCGGCCCGAGGAGCTCCCGCAGGCAGGCCATGACCCGGGGCGGCGCGTCTCCGAGCACCCAGGCCGCGTCCAGCCAGAGGCCCGGACACGTCTGGCTCTCGACGCGACCCTCGCGGATCTCCCGGACGGCGAAGCGGCCGTCGTCTCCGAGGACGTGGACGTGAATCGCGCCGCGCGCCTGATCGATCGCCCAGTATTCGCGGACGCCGTGGGCCTCGTACTCGGGGCGCTTCTCGTGGAGGTCCCGCCGACGCGCCGCGGGCGTGTCGGAGACGACCTCGATCACGAGGTCGGCCGGCCCGTCGAGGCAGTCGTCGCCGAGAAGCTCCTGGCGGCCGGCCGAGACGAGGAACAGGTCGGGCTGGCGGATCAGATCGGGCCCGAGGCGCATCGAGTAGGGCTCGGCGTGGACGCTCCCCGCGGCCGTCTCCTCGACGAACGGCTTGAGGACCGCCATGAGGAAGGCGCAGATGAGGTCGTGAGCCTTCTCGACGGGCGACATGACGACCAGCTCCCCGTGGGCGAGCTCGCAGACCCGGCCCTCGAAGGCGCTCGAGAGCTCGAAGAACTCGGCCTCGCCGGTGCAGGCGAAGGTCACCTCGACCGGCTCCCGGTCGACGGCCACTCCGTTGGCGTTCACGGTCACGCCCATGACGACTCCTCCAACGGCAGCATACCATCTCCCCCCGACACGGGGCCGGGCCGGGCGCTCGCATGGCCCGCGCCGCCGTGCCATCCTCCCGACCGTGGACAGGATCGGCCCCTACGAGATCCGCGGCGAGCTCGGGCGAGGTGGCGCCGGCGTCGTCTACCGCGCCCACGACCCGCGCCTGCGCCGGGACGTCGCGATCAAGACGCTCCTCGACGTCGACGCGAGCCCGACCCAGCTCCGCCGGTTCGGCCGCGAGGCGCGGGCTCTCGCCCAGCTCCGGCATCCCAACATCGTCGCGGTCCACGAGGTCGGCGAGGACGCCGAGGGGCGGCCCTACCTCGTCATGGACCTCGTCGAGGGGATCACCCTCGAGGACCGGCTCGCGGGGGGCGGCCCGCTCGATCCGCGCGAGGCGGCCGGCCTGGCCCAGAAGATCGCCGAGGGCCTCGCCGCCGGCCACGCCCAGGGCATCCTCCACCGCGACGTGAAGCCCGAGAACATCATTCTGACGCCCGACGGCGAGCCGCACCTCACCGACTACGGCCTCGCCAAGGACCTCAGCTCGTCGCAGTCGGGGACCGTCTCCATCAAGGGCCGCTACATCGGAACGCCCGGCTTCTGGTCGCCGGAGCAGGCGAGCGGCGACGAGGAGAAGATGGGTCCGGCGACCGACGTCTACGGTCTCGGCGCGACCCTGTTCGCGATGCTGACGGGACGGCCCGTCTTCGAGACCAAGCGGTTGACCGAGGCGATCATCGCCGCCCTCTCGAAACGTCCGGACGCTCCGAGCGAGGTGCGCGACGCCATCCCCGAGGAGCTCGACGAGATCGTCCTGCGCTGCCTCGAGAAGGAGCCGGGGGAACGCTACGCCGACGGGCGCGAGCTCGCGGAGACAGTCGGCCGGTTCCTGAAGGGGGAGTCGGTCGCACCGGTGTCGACTCAGCGACGCGGTCGGTTCGCGCCCGTCGAGGCCGAGACCGATCGAGCGGCGGCGCCGGCGCGAGTGCCGCGAGGGCAACGCCGCTCCGGTGCCGGCGCCCTCGTCGCCGCCGCGATGGGCTTCGCCTTCGTCGGCGGTGCGCTCGGCGCGACCTTCGTATTCGCCGGTCGTCACGGCGGCGGAGGCGGAAGCACCGCCGAGAGGCTCGAGGCGCGGGCTACCTACCTCCAGTCCATGCTCGATCAGTACGAGCGGACGGCGAGGGGGCTCGAGGAGCGCCTGACTGACTCCGAGGCCGAGGCCCGGGCGTTGCGCGACGAGATCGCCGCTCTGCGTCGAGCGGGCGGAGTAGCGACCCCCGATCGAACCCCGGAGTCGGGCGACGGACCGAGGCTGCCGTCTGCGAACGGAGGCGCGACGCCGGCTCTCTCTGCAAGACCGAACGACCCCTCCTGGTCGCCCTACGATCCGACGAACGTGGCCCTGCTCGAACAGCGCGGTGCGGAGAGCTTCGAGAGAGGGGACCTCGAGTCGGCGGTGGAGAGCTTCACGAAGGCGATCGCTCTCGATCCGGGCCTCGCGCGCATCTGGCACAACCGCGGCGCGGTGAGGAGACGCCAGGGCGACCTCGACGAAGCCATCGCCGACCTCTCGAAGGCGATCGAGCTCGAGCCGACGCTCGAAAGGGCGTGGTTTCTCCGAGGTTGCACTCAGGGTGGCAGGGGCGCCTACGCGATGGCGACTGCCGATCTCACCCGCTCGATCGAGCTCGCACCGGAGGCTGCGGACGCCTGGAGGGTCCGAGGCGCAGTGAAGGGTGCGCTCAGGGATTGGGATGGGGCGCTCACCGACCTCGAGAGGTCGCTCGAGCTCGACTCGACGGACCCGGAGGCTTGGTTCAACTTCGGCGTCGTGACTCGCGAGAAGGGGGAGCTCACGAAGGCACTCGCCGCCTTCGAGGAGGCCGCGCGCCTCGGGCTCCAGGATCCTCGTGTCGGTGCGTCGATCGCGGACATCAAACGTCGCGTCGCCGACGAACGCTAGTCGAGTTTCCCGTCTCGAAGCTCCAGCACCCGCCCCGCCTGGGCCGCCAGCTCCGAGGCGTGGGTCACCATCACCAGCGCGACGCCCTGCTCGGCGTTCAGCTCGAACAGCAACTTCGCGAGCGCCTCGGCGCCCGCGCGGTCGAGCGAGCCGGTCGGCTCGTCGGCGAGCAGCAGTCGCGGGCGGTTGATGAGCGCCCTCACGACCGACGCTCGCTGGCACTCGCCGCCCGACAGCTCGCCCGGGCGGTGGTCGAGCCGGTGACCGAGGCCGACGCGTTCCAGCAGCTCGCGGGCTCGCTTCTCGGCGTCTTCGCGACCTTCCGCGGCGACGAGGGTCGGGACGAGGGCGTTCTCGAGGACACTGAGCTGGGGCAGGAGGTGATGGAGCTGGAAGACGAAGCCGACCTTGCTCGAGCGGAGGGCGGCGAGGGCGTCCTCATCCAGGCTCGCCGCGTCGTTGCCGTCGAGGACCACCTTGCCGGCGGTCGGCTGGTCGAGCGTCCCGATGATGTTGAGCAACGTCGTCTTGCCGCACCCCGAGGGGCCGACGATCGCGATCGACTCGCCCGCGTCGATGGCGAGATCGACGCCGCCGAGGATCGCGGTGTCGCCGATCGTCTTCGTGATGCCGGTGAGCTCGACGATCTTCGCCGCGTCGCCGGTCACTTCTTCTTGCCGAACGCGCTCACGACGCCCTCGTCCGAGCCGATGATGATCATCCCGTCGACGATGGCGGGCGAGGTGATGTCGTCGCTCACCTCGGCCGTCCAGAGCTCCTTGCCGTTCGCGAGGTCGAGGATGAACAGCATCCCTCCTGACGACACGACGACGCGGTTCCCGGCGATCACCGGCGAGAACGGCGGCCGCTCGGTGTCGTAGACCCACCTCTTCTTGCCGGTCTTGCGGTCGAGAGCGTAGATCCGGCCGTCGTCGGCGCCGAAGATGATCCGGTCCTTCCCGACCGCCGGCGTCGTGAACGCCTCGCTCTCGGCGTCGGTGTTCGTCCACTCGACCTTGCCGGCGTCCACGTCGACCGCGCTCAGGCTGCCGTCGCGCGTCCCGGCGTAGGCGATCTTGCCGATCAGCGCGACGCCGCCCGCCACCTGGCGGTCGTCGCCGAGCGGCACGTCGCGGAGCTTCCTCTGCTCGGCGATCGAGAAGACGTGCAGCGCCGCCGCGCAGCTCCCCATCACGATCCGCCCTTCGCCGACCGAGACCGATCCGTCGCAGCGGTCGGACTCCGATGTCTTCCAGAGCCGCTCGCCCGTCTTGCCGTCGACGCAGTGGATCTCGCCGGTCGCCTGCGCGGTGACGATGATCCCGAGCTTCCCGCCCTCGAGGGCGACGCGGTTCGCGCTGCCCATGACGTTGTCCTCGACGTCGTACTTCCAGGCGACCTCGCCCGAGTCGGCCCGGATCGCGTAGAGCAGCCCGTTCATGCTGCCGACGACGACGAGCTCATCGACGTAGAGCGGCGGCGCGGTGAACGCGTCGGGGTTGACGTCGCGGCGCCAGAGCTCCTTGCCGCCGTGGTCCAGCGCGAACAGCACGCCCTTCTCGTGGGTGAAGTAGATCCGGCCTCCGCCGGCGATCGGCGGCTGGTAGACCGTCTCGCCGGCCTCGAACCGCCAGAGCTGCACCGGGGCGTCGGGGACCTCGCTCGTCGCCCGGCCGGACAGGTCGTAGTCGCCGTGGTAGGAGGGCCAGGCGGGCGCCTTCTCGTCGCCGGCGCTCGCGGCGGCCGTGGCGATCAGGGCGACTCCGAGGACCGGGGCGATCGCTCGGGCTCTCATGACGGGCTCCCTTCGGGCGATCGCTTCGCCGCGGCGATCGCGACGGCGCGCTCGTAGACGGCGAGCGTCGCCTGCGCCATCGAGGCGAGGCCGAGCTTCTTCAGGACGGCCTCCCGCCCGGTCCGGCCGAGCTCCTGGAGATGCGTCCGGTCGGTGAGGAGCGCGCCGAGCGACCGGGCCGGCTCCTCGGGATCGTCGGGATCGTAGAGGACGCCGCCGCCGGTCGCCTCGATCAGCTCGGGGAAGGCGCCGCGTCGCGGGAGGACCGACGGCACGCCCGCGGCCAGCGCCTCGATGACGGACGTCCCGTAGGCGATTCCATTCGGCGCCGGCACCGAGAAGACGGTGAGCGACGCCATGAACTCGCTCCGCGCGTCGGGGTCGAAGTCGTCGACGATCCGGAAGGCGTCCGCCGCGCCGCGGGTCGCCACCTTCTCGCGCAGCTCGGCGATGATCGCGTCGTCGGCCGCCGCCTTCCCGCCGGACGCGTGCAGGCGCAGGTTCGCGAAGCCGGGCCGGTCGCGCAGCTCGAGGAAGGCGTCGACGAGGACGCGCAGCCCGAGCGGCTCCGACATCTGGGCGAGGAAGCCGATCACCGGCGGGTCGTTCGGCAGCTCGGAGCGCTTCGCGGTCGTGGCGTCCGTCCCGATCGGGACGACGTGGATCCGCTCGTCCGGGATCCGCATCCGGTCGCGCATCACCTCGCCGTAGTGGCGGCTCACGGCGACGAAGGCGTCGACCTCGCGGCCCTGCTCGGCCATCAGCTCCCAGACGTGCCCCCGGTAGGGCTCCTCCATGTCGTCGATCCAGACGTCCTCGTCCTGGAGCGAGCACACGAGAGGGACACCCAGGCGGCGCTTGATCTCCAGCCCGATTCCCAGCAGCATCGGGTTCGAGATGTGAACCACGTCGGGTCGCTCGGCCCGATCGAGCCACTGGATGAGGCGCTCCAGCTCCTTTCTCTGGTTGCCCTCGGCCCCCTTCTGCATCGAGAGGGTCATCTCGCCGAGATCCTCGGCCTGGGCCGAGCCGGCCTTGCGGGCGGCCATGCGGAGGAGCGGACCGGCGTCGAGGAGCGAGTCGAGCCAGCGGGGCGTGCGGCGGAACAGGCCGTAGTTCTGCTGGAGGTAAGAGTTGATCCCGCCGAAGAAGATCGGGGACTGCTGCGTCGCATCGAGGGTATCCAGGATGTGAGGCAGGTACAGCGGCACCGCCGTGACGTCGTGCCCCGCGCGGTGGAGCGCCCGCACGACGGACAGGTCCCGGACGCAGTTCTCGCAGTAGTAGTTGTCGCCCGACCCCGGAACGACCTGGACGATCCTCATGTCGGCCATACAGTATCGAAAGCCCAATCGCAGGGAAAGAGCAGCCATGCTTAGAGTTCGCTTCGTGATCGCCCTCGTCGCCGTGATGCTCCTCTGCCTCCCGGGCGCCTCCGCGCGCGCCGACGACGAGGTCCGCGGATGGCTCCAGTGGCGGGGCCCCGACCAGAACGGCACCTCCCAGGAGAAGGGGCTCCCCGAGAGCTGGAAGCTCGACGGCGAGAACCACCGCTGGCACGTCGACCTCAAGGGGCGCGGCACGCCGTTGATCGCCAGCGGCCGCGTCTTCACCTGGGGATACCGCGGCGAGCGCGACGAGCTCGTCGAGGTGCTCGCCTGCCTCGACGAGGCGACCGGGAAGACGCTCTGGGAGCGCGAGTTCCGCGACTTCATGAGCGACGTCATCTACGACCGGTACTCCATCGGCAGCCCGGTGATCGACGCCGAGACGGCCAGGCTCTACCTG
The DNA here is from genome assembly GCA_029260755.1 of Planctomycetota bacterium. Classification (GTDB taxonomy): domain Bacteria; phylum Planctomycetota; class J058; order J058; family JAJDCQ01; genus JAJDCQ01. The sequence continues at coordinate 84,888 of JAJDCQ010000099.1, forward strand.
ATGACGTCGACGGGGCAGTTCACCTGCTTCACCCTCGACGGAGAGCTCGTCTGGGAACATTCGATGATGGAGGAGTTCGGGCGCAACACCTACCCGAACGGCCGGACGGGCGCGCCGACGATCGAGGGCGACCTCGTGATCGTCCGCGGCGTCTCCAACAACTGGGGTCGCCAGGGCCCACCCCGCGACCGCTTCTACGCGTTCGACAAGCGCACCGGCGAGCCGGTCTGGGCCTCGACCGCGGGCAAGGGCCCGCCGTTCCTGAAGGACAGCTGCTTCGCGACGCCGGTCTACGACTGGTGGGAGGGCCGGCGCGTCTTCTACACCGGCCTCGGCTCGGGCTCGATCGTCTGCATCAACGCCTGGACCGGGAAGCCGCTCTGGCGGAGCCAGCAGATCGTCGGCGGGATCAACTCCTCGGTCCTGCGGCACGGCGGCAACCTCCTGGCGATCCACGGCCGCCAGAACCTCGACACGACCGAGACCGGGCGGATGCTCGCGCTGAAGCTTCCGACGGCCGAGCGGGTCGCCGCGAGCGGCAAGGATCTCCTCGAGCTCGGCAAGGCGGACGAGGCCTGGCGAAACGACCTCTCGATGTTCACGAGCTCGCCGGTGCTCGTCGGCGACCGGATCTACCAGGTCACGCAGACGGGCGACCTCTACTGCGTCGACGCGACCAGCGGGAAGAAGCTCTGGCACGAGAAGCTCGGGCCGAGCCAGATTCACGCGTCGCCGCTGTACGCCGACGGCAAGCTCTACGTGCCAATGAACAATGGCAGCTTCTTCATCATCCGTCCGGGGGAGCAGGGCGCCGAGGTGCTGGCGAAGGTGCAGCTGCGCGGCAACTGCCTCGGCTCGCCGGCGGCCTGGAACGGCAAGGTCTACGTCCACACGACCGAGCGCCTCTACTGCTTCGGCATCGACGGCGACACCGACGCGGCGAACCTGCCGGCCGCGCCGGCGGCGGTGAAGTACGGCAAGCCGGGCGACGCGGTGGCCCTGCAGATCGTGCCGAACGAGGTGCTGCTTCGCCCCGGTGACACGGCCACGTTCCGCGCCTGGACGATCGACGCCCGCGGCCAGCGGGTGCGCGAGGTGACCGAGAAGCTCGCGTGGGCGAAGTTCATCCCGCCGACGGCGAAGGTGAAGGCGAAGCTCGACGCCGACTTCGACGGCGAGGGCAAGCTCGTCGCCGGCGAGGACGCGCAGGCCTCGGCCGGCGCCTTCAAGGCGACCCTCGGCGAGCTCTCGGCGACGATCCGCGGGCGCGTCGTCGTGAACCTCCCGTATGAGGAGAACTTCGAGGGCTACGACCTGAAGGTCGACCACGCGACCGAGGGCGTGAAGTTCGCCTTCCCGCCGCTCCCCTGGCTCGGCGCGCGGTTCCGGTGGGAGGTCCGCGAGGCGCACGGAAGCCGCGTGCTCGCGAAGACGACCGACAACCTGATCCTCCACCGGGCGGTCACGTTCGTCGGCCACCCGGCCGAGTCGAGCTACACGATCGAGGCCGACGTCCTGAGCGACGGGAACCGGCGCGGCATGGGCGAGATGGGCGTCATCAACCAGCGCTACATCATCAAGCTCAAGGGCAACCACGATCAGATCGAGGTGAGCAGCAACATCGAGCGTCTCGCCGTGCGGAAGCCGTTCACCCTCAAGCCGAAGACGTGGTACCGGATCAAGAGCCGGGTCGACGTCGGCGAGGACGGCACCGGCGTCATCCGCGCGAAGGCCTGGGAGCGCGGCGCGCCCGAGCCGGCCGCCTGGACGATCGAGGTGACGCACCGCAACGCCCACACCCAGGGCCCCCCGGGCCTCTTCGGCCTCTCGCCGCACCCGCAGTTCCGGGTCTACGTCGACAACCTGAAGATCACGCCGAGCGGCCCGCTCGCGGCCGTCACCGACGGCGACTGGCCGCAGTGGGGCCGCGACGGCAGCAAGAACATGGCGGCCCGCGCGACCGGGATCCCGATGCGCTTCGAGCCGGGCGAGGTCGGGCGCGACGGCGAGGTCGACCTCGGCGAGACCGAGAACGTGAAGTGGGTCGCCAAGCTCGGCAGCCAGACCTACGGCAACCCGACCGTCGTCGGAGGCCGGGTCTACGTCGGCACCAACAACCAGGGACGCGGCGACGCTCGCTTCAAGGGCGACTACAGCGTCGTCCACTGCCTCGATGAGAAGACCGGCGACATCATCTGGTCGCTCACCGTGCCGAAGCTCGGCTCCGGCAAGGTCGGCGACTGGGAGTTCCTCGGCATCTGCAGCTCGCCCACGGTGATCGGCGATCGCGTCTACGTGATGACGAACCGCTGCGAGGTCATCGCCCTCGACGTGAACGGGCTCGCCGACGGCAACCAGGGCCTCACCGACGAAGGGCAGTACATGTCGATGCGCGGGACGACGCCGCTCCCGCCCGTCGAGGTGAAGCCGACCGACGCCGACATCATCTGGCGCTACGACATGCGCGACGAGCTCGGCATCTACCCGCACAACATCACGTCGAGCTCCATCCTGGCGGTCGGCGACGTCCTCTACTGCTCGACGAGCAACGGCGTCACCTACGACCACACCGAGACGCCGTCGCCGAAGGCGCCCGCCCTCATCGCGCTCGACCGCAAGCGCGCCGAGGACCCGAGCGCGACGCCTGCCGACATCCTGATCGGCGAGGAGGGCTCCGGGCTCAGCAAGCGGATCCTCCACGGCAACTGGACGAGCCCGTGCTGGGGCAACGCCGGCGGCCGGGACATTCTGATCTACGGCGGCCCGGGCGGCTTCCTCTACGGGTTCGATCCGAAGCCGGTGAAGGACGCGGACGGCTTCGGCGTCCTGCCCGAGCTCTGGCGGGTCGATCTGAACCCGCTCCACTACCGCTTCAAGGACGGCGATCGCAGCAAGCCGATCAAGTACGCGACGCCGAACGGGCCGAGCGAGATCATCTCGACGCCGATCTTCCACGAGGGTCGGGTCTACGTCGGGATCGGGCAGGACCCCGAGCACGGCGAGGGCATCGGCAACTTCGCGTGCGTCGATGCCGAGACCGGGAAGCTCCTCTGGGACTACCCGATCAAGCGCACGCTCAGCACGGCGTCGGCCGTCGACGGCTTCGTCTACGTCGCCGACCACAGCGGCTTCCTCCACTGCTTCGACGCGAACGACGGGACGCTCCACTGGCGCTACGACACCGGCAGCCTGATCTGGGGCTCGACCCTCGTGACCGACGGGAAGGTCTTCATCGGCAACGAGGACGGCGACCTGACCGTCGTCGCGATCGGCCCGATGAAGGCGCTCGCCGAGCAGCACGGCGGCGGGATCGACCTCTCGCAGCGGCGCAAGAAGCTGACGATCGAGAGGGACGGCAAGAAGGTGGCGACGCTTCAGGGCAAGGACGTGACGAAGCTCGTCGAGGTGATCGTCTTCGGCAAGCCGGTCTACCTCTCGCCGGTGGTCGTCGACGACACGCTCTACGTCGGGACGATGACGCACCTCTACGCGGTGAAGAAGAAGGACTAGCGAGTCCCGAAGGAAGAAGCGAGCCCAACCCCATGACGACAGCCCAGAAGGCCGGCGGCGGCGGCGCGGCGATCGTGATCGCCGGCGCCCTCCTCCTCGCCGTGCTCCACCAGGACTGGTGGTGGTGGGACACCGACACGCTCGTCTTTGGGACGCTGCCGACCGGTCTGGCCTTCCACGCCCTCTACTCGATCCTGGCCGCCAGCCTGTGGGCGTTCGCCTGCGTGTTCGCCTGGCCCGCCTCCTTCGAGGAGATCGAGTCGGTCGAGGACGGCGACGAGCCGACGGGGGCGAGCGCATGACCCAGCTCATCGTCGTCTGCGTCTACCTGGCGCTCCTGGTCGGCCTCGGCGTGTGGACCGGCCTCCGGTTCCGTGGCACGAGCAAGGACTACTTCGTCGCGAGCCGTTCGATCGGGCCGTTCCTGCTCCTCATGAGCGTCTTCGGCACCACGATGACCGGCTTCGCTCTGGTCGGGTCGACCGGCAAGGCCTACGAGCGCGGCATCGGCACCTACGGGCTGATGGCGAGCAGCAGCGGGCTGATCCACGCGGCGATCTTCTTCCTGATCGGCGCGAAGCTCTGGACGCACGGCAAGCGCCACGGCTACGTCACCCAGATCCAGTTCTTCCGCGATCGGTTCGAGAGTAACGGCCTCGGCTATCTCCTCTTCCCGATCCTGGTCGGGCTGGTCGTGCCGTATCTGCTGATCAGCGTCCTGGCCGCGGGAAGCTTCGTGCGGGCGCTCACAGCCGGCGCGTTCCCGGAGACGTTCCTGAATCCGGGGACCCCGTTCCTGGGCGGCGTCCCGATCTGGCTCACGGGGCTCGTGATCAGCGTCGTCGTGCTGATCTACGTGTTCATGGGTGGCTCTCGCGGGACGATCTGGGCGAACACGTTCCAGACGCTCGTCTTCATGGTGATGGGCGTCCTCGCCTTCGTCCTGATCGCCTCGGCCCTCGGCGGACCGGCGAACGCGGCCAAGGGGGCGCTCGAGATCGACGCCGACGGGCGAGCGATCATGACCCATCGCTATGACGCGAAGAAGAAGGAGTTCGTCGAACGCCCAACGCCCTGGGTGGTCGGTCAGGCGCGCCTGACGGATGCACAGAAGGCCGACATCGCCGAGAACGGGAACCTCCGCCCGCATCTGAGCCGCACCGTCGTTCACGTCGACTACGACTACGCCCACCCCGTGCGAAAGAAGCCAAAGACCGAAGAGCCTCTGCAGGTGAAGTTCGATCGTGAGCACGGAATCCCGTGGCTCATGTTCCTCACCTACATGTTCATCCCGTTCTCCGTCGGCATGTTTCCGCACCTATTCCAGAACTGGCTGACGGCCAAGAGCGCGAAGACGTTCCGCCTGACCGTCGTGGCGCATCCGATCTTCATCATGATCGTCTGGGTGCCGTGCGTGCTCATCGGCGTCTGGGCATCGGGGGTGCTCGCCCCGATGGAGAACGTCAACGCGACGCTCGGGCTCATGGTGAAGATGACGACGGGCAGCCCGCTCGTCGCTGGGCTCCTCGGCGCCGGCGTCCTCGCGGCGATCATGTCTTCGCTCGACAGCCAGTTCCTCTGCCTCGGGACGATCTTCACCAACGATATCGTGCTCCACCGGTCGGAGAAGGGCCGCTTCACCGACGCGCAGATCGTCCGGATGGCGCGCGGCTTCATCGTCGCGATCGTCGTGCTGACCTACATCCTCGCGATGATCGCCGATGCGTACAAGATGAACGTCTTCGACCTCGCGGTCTGGTGTTTCAGCGGCTTCGGCTCGCTCTTCCCGCTCGTCTTTTGCTCGCTCTACTGGCGGCGGACGAGCAAAGAGGGCGCGTTCGCGAGCGTCATCTCCGCAATGACGGTCTGGTTCATCTTCTTCGCCGTGTCGGGATTCGGCGGGGAGTACACCGTCTGGGGCGGCGTGATGCCGGCGGCTCTCTGCTTCGCGGCGAGCCTGACCGCGATCGTCGTCGTCTCCCTCGCGACGCCCCCGCCGTCGGACGCCACCCTCGACAAGTTCTTCCCGAAGGCGGCCTGAGCTGCTCGCCTCGCTGCGCGTCCTCCTCATCGGGACCGTCGTCGCCGCCGGCGTCGCGACCGGCCTCGATGCCGTCTGGTACCTCCAGGGCGTCGAGCACACCGTCACCGCCGGGGTGATCCACGGCGCGGTGATGCTCGCGGCCGTCGGCGGCGTCCTCGGGTGGCGCGCGGGGCGATTCCTCCTCGGTCTCCCTCTCGGCGCCGCGGGCGGGATCGGCGGAGCGGCCCTCTACTACCTCCTCATGCTCGTGCTGCCCGGCGGGATGCCGAGCGTCGTCGGCGCGATGATCGCCGCCTGGGCGGCGCTCTGGCTCGCCTTCGCCGTCCTCGACGCGCGGCTTCTGCGGCGCGGCGGACGTCCGATCGGGATCGCGCTGCTCCGCGGCGTCGTCGCCGCGGCGCTCGGCGGCGGCGCGTTCTTCCTCGTCCTGAACGTCCTCTGGGGCGCCGCCCCCGACGGGCGGAGCTACCTCCTCCAGCTCGGCGCCTGGGCGTTCGCCCTCGCCCCGGGCATCCTCGTCATCGGCCTCCCGTCGCGACGCGACCGGGCGCCGGTCGAGGAGAAAGGCACCGGAACATGAAGCGGCTCGCCCTCTCGTTCGCCGTCGCGGCGTCGCTGTCGTTGGCCGCGACGGGGTGCTCGTCCACGCCCGACGCCGAGCCCGAGGTCGCGACGGAGGCCGCCGGCGCCGAGGACTGGCCCGGCTTCCGCGGCGCGAACCGCCAGGGGAGGAGCGGCGAGACGGGCCTGCTGCGGCAGTGGCCGGACGATGGCCCGGCGAAGCTCTGGGCGGCGGCGGGGCTCGGCGCCGGTCACAGCAGCCCGGTGATCGTGGGCGGGCACGTCTACGTCGCCGGCCTCCTCGAGGAGACGGGCTACCTCTTCGCCTTCGACGGCGAGGGCAAGCCGCTCTGGAAGGTGCCGTATGGCGCCGAGGACCCGAAGGTGCAGTTCCCCGGGCCGCGGGCGACGCCGACGGTCGCCGGCGACCGCGTCTACATGACGAGCAGCGGCGGACGGCTCGTCTGCGTCGAGGGCAAGGACGGCGCCGAGGTCTGGGCGGTCGAGCTGCTCGAGCGGTTCGGCGTCGAGAAGAAGAAGGGCTCCTGGGGGGTCTGCGAGTCGGTCCTCGTCGACGGCGACCACGTGATCGTCTGCCCCGGCGGGGACGTCGCGATGGCGGCGCTCGACCGGAGCACCGGCGCGACCGTCTGGAAGACGGAGGGAGCCGACCTCCCGGCCAGCTACAGCTCGCCCGCGCTGATGAAGCGGGCGGGGCGCACGATCGTGATCGCCGTCCTCGACGGCGCGATCGTCGGCGTCGACCGCGCCGACGGGAAGCTCCTCTGGCAGCACCCGTTCAAGTCGAAGGCGTCGGAGGCCTGCGTCTCGCCGGTGATCGAGGGCGACCTCGTCTTCACCGCCGCGCGCCGGACCGGCGGCACCGTCATCGAGGTCGCCGCCGACGGGACGACGGCCACCGAGAAGTGGATCACACCCGGAAAGTTCGACATCCGGATCGGCGGCGCCGTCTGCGTCGACGGCCATCTCTACGGCACCGGCACCCACCAGCGGGTTCGGCTCGTCTGCGTCGAGATGGCGACCGGCGACGTCGTCTGGCAGGCCGCCGACATCGAGGAGGGAAGCGTCATCGCCGCCGACGGGCTGATCTTCTGGTACCGCCCCCGCGACGCCGAGATCGCGATGCTCCGGGCCGACCCGACCGGCCCCAAGCTCGGCGGCCGCTTCGTCATCGGCGAGGAGAGCAAGGGGCACTACAGCCACCTGGCGATCAGCGATGGGCGGCTCTACGTCCGCCACGGCGAGCAGCTCCTCTGCTTCGACGTGCGCGGAAAGTGAGCGGGCAGGCGGCGGCATGACGTCCGACCGGCACGAGCGGTCCTCGACCCGCATCGCCCGCCGGATCGGTCCCTACGAGCTCGTCGGCGAGCTCGGGCGCGGCGGGATGGGCGCCGTCTTCAAGGCGGTCCACCAGCCGACGGGCGCCGTCCACGCCTTCAAGGTGCTCGCGCCGGCGGGCGCGCAGGTCACCGAGACGGCCGTCGCCCGCTTCCGCCGCGAGGCCGAGGCGCTCGCGCGCATCTCCCCGCACCCCGCCCTCGCCGCCGTGCACAGCTCCGGCGTCACGCCGCGAGGCGATCCGTGGATGGCGATGGACCTCGTCGAGGGGGAGTCGCTCGCGGTCCGCCTCCGTCGGACCGGAGCCCTCCCGACGCGGGAGGCGGCGGCCCTCGTCGTCACGCTCGCGCGCGCCGTCGAGCACGTCCACGGTCACGGCGTGCTCCATCGCGACATCAAGCCGGGGAACGTCGTCGTCGACGCCGAGGGCCGCCCCCACCTCGTCGACTTCGGCCTCGCCTACGACCCGGCCGAGGTCGCCCTCACGGCGACCGGGCAGCTCGTCGGCACGCCGGCCTTCATGGCACCCGAGCAGGTCGCGCGCGAGCAAGGCGGGGCGAGGCTCGGGCCGCCGACCGACGTCTACGGCCTCGGAGCGCTCCTCTACACCCTCATCGCCGGCCGGCCGCCGTTCGAGGGCGAGTCCGACCTCAACATCGTCGCCGCCGTGATGAAGGAGGAGCCGACCGCGCCGAGCCGGGCCGCCTCGGCCGACGGCCTCGCCCCCGCGTTCGACGAGGTCTGTCTCCGGGCGCTCCGGAAGGACCCGTCCGCGCGGCCGCGGTCCGCCGCGGCGTTCGCCGATGAGCTGGAGGCGATCCTCGCGAGCGGCGCGTCCGCTCCCACCGCGCGGGACGGCGCCCCCCGAAGGAGCTCGATCGGCCTCGTGCTGGTCGCCGTCCTGATCGTCGCGGTTGCGACGATCGCCTGGGCCGTCGGCGTCGGGCGTCCGGCGCCCGACCCGGTCATCGAGGGCGACCCGTGGGGCGACGCGATGGCCCGGCTCGCGGCCGGCGATCTCACCGCCCTCGATCGAGCGGAGGCGGCGGCGGCCGGCGATCGCGAGCGGGAGCAGTTGATCGAGACGCTCCGGGACCTCGTCGCCGGCGACGCGGTCGCCGTGCGCACCGTCCGGTTCGACGAGGAGCCGTGGCGCGGGCTTCGCAGCGCGGTGGGCTGTCTGCTCGTCGAGGCCGGCCGACTCGACGACCTCGTCCGGGTCGCCGAGCATGCCCCGACGATCACCCGGGACCCGCTCGTGATCGCCGCCCTCGAGCGCTTCGGCGCGGCCTTCGATGGCGACGAGGACGACCTGGCCGCCGCCCTCACTCTCGCGTCCGGGGACGAGGTCGACGACGGCGGGCTCGTCGGGCGCCTCGCGGACCTCCGGTTCCGGATGCTGTCGGTGTGGCTCGATCGTCGGATCGCAGACGGGGCGAACCTGGACGACCTCGACGAGGTGCCGAGGGGGGCGCTGACGCGGGCGCTTCGGCGGGACGATCGTCGGGAGCTGGAGCTCTCGGCGGCGACGCGGCGGCGGCTCTTCGATCGGTTTCGCGCCGCCGAGACGCCCGTGCCGGAGCAGCTGTCCCACGCGGAGCTCCTCCTCGCCTGCTCCACGCTGTCGGTCGATCGGCACGCGGAGACGCTCGACCAGCTCCTCGGGATGCTCGTCTCGTCGGCGATCACCGGCCAGCAGGGGCTGATCGCGGTCGAGGGGAGCTACCTGCTCCTCCGGGCGCGCGCCTTCCCGATGGTCCTCTCGAACGTGCGGAGCCACGTCATCGACCGCGACCGGGTCGCGAGCGAGGTCCGGGCCGAGCTCGAGCTCCCGGCGGGGGCCCGGAGCGCGACCCGGATCGCCGCCCTCACGTTCATCGGATCCGAGCGCGGGGTGATTGGTCCGGGCGGAGGCGTCGATCCAGATCCGATCCCGATCTGGCCGTCGATCGAGGCCGTGCTCCGGCTCGACGCGACCGAGCCCGATGGATGCCTGCCGGGATGGGTGCTCGCCACGGTCACGGTCCTGCTCTGGACTCCCTCGGGCCGGAAGAACGACGAGCTCGAGGCTCGGGCGGACGCTCTCCTGGACGAGCTGTGGGGGAGCGAGCCTGGCCGCTCCGTCTGGACCCGGCTCCTCGAGGAGGCCTACCGGCGAGAGCTCCGCGAGCCCGTCGCTCGCCGGATGCCGCAGACGGCGTTCCTGCTCGCCGCCCATGGGCAGGGGTCGTACGCCCAGCTCGACGTCCTCCGAGAGGGGCTGGTGTGGGCGATCGAACGCCGCGAGCTCTTTCTCCAGGGGCCGGTGGCCGTGATCTCGGGGGCCTCGAGCGTCGTCGGACGCCATCGCATCCTGTTCGTGCAGGCGACCGCACGGTCCGCCGAGCGCCGCGACGCTCACCGTTCCGAGCCCTGCGACGAGTGCGCGAGGATCACGAACCTGGTCGCGCTCATGGACGCGACCGAGAGGCTCGGCGAGGAGGCGCGCGTCGTCGAGGTGTTCCGGGAGTGGGCTCACGATCGACCCGAGCGAGCCCTCGAGCGCCTCGACGTCCTCCTGGACTCCACGGGAGGGGACGAGCACCTGCCCGTCGTTGTCGGACTGATCCACGGCGCGCGGATCATGCTCGACCGTGATCGTGAGGATGTCGCCCGCGCGCTGCTCGAACGAACCGGCGAGGCCACGAGTGCGCTCCTCGTGCGAGCCGAGCTCTGGGATCGTCTCGGCGAGACCGATCGGGCCCGCGCGGACCGCGCGGCGTACGAGCGCCTCATGACCGGAGGCGGACGATGAAGAGCCCGAGGCCCGTGAGCGGTTCCGGGCCGTCAGCTCCTGGGCGGCAGCCTGCTACTCCCGTGGTCTGGGCTAGGATCTCGGACGACGAGCCGCGCGCCGACTCCGGAGACCGGCTCCCGTCAGCGCTGCGAGCGCCGAGAGGAGCGCGAGCGAGCTGGGCTCGGGGACGGCGTCGAGCGCGGCGATCTCGGCCGGAGTCAGCGCGTCTGCGAAGATCCGGACGCCGTCGAGCTCGCCCGTCCAGTTGAAGTTCGGGCTGTCGATGGGATTGCCTCGGAAGCTCCCGAAGAAGAGATCGCCGGCGTTGTAGTCGATGTCGAAGATCGACCCACCGACCGGCGTCGTTCCCTTCAGGACGCCGTCGACGAACAGCCGGGCGTTCACCCCGTCATAGCTGCCGACGAAGTGATGCCAGTCGTCGTCGGCCGTCCAGTCGAAGGTCCCGTCGATGACCTGGACGTGAGCCGTCTGGACCGAGACGTAGAAGCCGATGACTCCCGGGTTGCTCGCCGTGTAGAGGGCGTAAGAAGAGCGGCCGGGGCCGAGCGTCTTGCTGATGATGTTCCGGTCGTTGCCCGGGGCGCTTCCAGGGTGACGGGCGTACGCCTCGACCGTGATCGTCTGGGCCGGCTCGAGATCGGCGTGGCGGGCAACTCGGACCTTCTGGCTGCCGTCGAAGCCGAGCGCCGTGCCGCTCAATCCGGGGACGAACGTCGGGTCTTCGGGGTCGACGCCGGGCGTGTCGCCGAGGACGCCGTCGTGGGCGACGCCGCCGCTCGTGTCGGCGACGGTCTGGCCGGACCCCTCATCGAAGCTCCACTCGCCGACGACGGTGACGGCTTCGGCGCGGCATGCGGTCGCGACCGTGACCGCCGCCGTGACGGCGAGGGCGGCGATGAACGCTGCCGAACGGAGGATGTCTCGAGGACTCGGCATGAGCGGCTCCTGCCCGTGGATTCTGCCACGAGGGGCGCGAGCTTGCGAGCCCGTTTCGGGCGACGTCCGGCTAGTCGCCGCCGTCGGGCGCCGGGACTCCGAGGGAGAAGAGGTGCTTCGCGCCGCGGATCAGGATCGCGTCGCCGACGATCGCCGGGGACGCGGCGACGGACTCGCCGAGCTCGTTGACGGCGATCACCTCGGGCTTGCCCGTTTCGATCACGACCGTCGTTCCGTCCTCGCCGACGACGTAGACCCGGCCGGCGGCCGCGACCGGGGAGGCGTAGGTGCTGCCGATCTCGGGGAGGCGGACCGGTCCGAAGATCGGCTCGCCGGTCTTCGCGTCGACCGCTGTGATGATGCCCTGGTAGTGGGCGAGGTAGTAGAGCCGCCCGTCGTGGAGCAGCGGGGAGGGGACGTACGGGGTTCGCCGGTCGGTCGACCAGGCGATCTGCTTCGAGCCGGTGATGTCGCCCTTCGCGCCGTCGAGGCGGATCGCGAGGAGGCGCTTGGTCTCGTAGCTGCTGCCCGCGAAGACCATCCCGTCGGCGGCGACCGGCGAGGCGACGACGTTGTTCGAGAGGCCTCCACACTCCCAGATGACGTCGCCCGTCTCGGGATCGTAGGCGCGGATCCGGCCGGTCGCGGCGACGACGACCTGGGTCGCGCCGTCGTGCTCGAGGACGAGCGGCGTCGCCCACGAGGTCGGCTCGTCACGCTCGTGGCGCCACCGTTCATCGCCCGTACGCTTGTCGAGGCCGACCGCGAACGACGGACCCTCGTGGTCCCAGACGACGACGAGGGTGTCGCCGGCCAGCGCCGGGCCGCTGCCCTCGCCGTGGCCGTGCTTGGTGTTCATGTCGCCGAGGTCGCGCTTCCAGAGCAGCTCGCCGTCCCGGTCGAGGCAGAACAGGCCAGCCGAGCCGAAGGAGGCGTAGACGCGCTCGCCGTCGGTGACGGGCGAGGCGGACGCGTAGGTGCCGGTGTCGTGGCCTCCCTCGTGAGGTGACGCCTCGTGGACGGTTCGTTCCCAGACGATCGATCCGTCGCGACGGTCGATCGCGAGGACGACGAATCGATGCGGGGCGACGGCGCGGTGGTTGTCGTGCTCGCCGGGACGGCGGCCCGCCGAGGGCGGCGCCGGGTCGCCGTCGGGCACGGCCGCGGTGACGTAGATCCGGTCGCCCCACACGACTGGCGTCGAGTGCCCGGCTCCGGGAAGGGGCGTCTTCCAGCCGACGTTCTCGGTCGGGCTCCAGGTCGTCGGCGGGTTCGCGTCATCGGCGCCAACGCCGTTGCCGCTCGGGCCGCGCCACGATGGCCAGAGCAGGCTGGGGTCGGGCGCTCCGCCGGCCGGCTCGACCGGGTCTCCCGTCGGCGTTGCGGCGGGAGGCGGGGCGCCCTCGCCCTCGTCCGCGGCCGTCTGGAACGCGTCGCAGGCGCCGAGGCCGAGGGCGAGGAGCAGGATGCCCGCGAACGGTCGAAGTCGAGAGCTCATGGGACGATCCTCGCGGCGAGCTCCCATTCTACCCGGTCGGCGGCGGCCCGGCGCTCGCGCCTTCTCGGGACCGCTGTGCTGGCCCGCATGATTCACGAGCCTCGGCTGCGGTCGGCTGCGAGCCCACCGGGCTGCGTCCTCGGGCCGAAATCGGCGCTCGCAGGCCAAAACAGGCCAGCTCGGCCGATTTCGGCCCTGCGCCCTTGCCCAGCGGCCTCTCGCTCGACCTCGCCATGATGCTCGTGAATAATGCGGGCCAGGGTCGGTCGCTCCCGAGCCCTCGATGGATACCACTCTCAATGAGATGGAGGAAGCGATGAAGAGCTCCCGCCCGCTGATCGCCGTCACGCTGCTTGCTCTGGTCGTGCCCTGGCTCGCCCTCGCCCTCGCGCCGTCGTCCGCCGTCGCCGACGAGTGGACCGACTTCCGCGGCGCCAACCGCCAGGGCAAGAGCGCCGAGACCGGGCTCCTGAAGAGCTGGCCCGGCGTCGGGCCCGACCGCGTCTGGATGGTCGAGGGGCTCGGCGAGGGCTACTCGAGCGCGACCGTCGGCGGCGGCCGGGTCTTCGTGACCGGGATGCTGCCGGGCCTGAAGGGGTGGCTCTTCGCCCACGACCTCGACGGCAAGGAGCTCTGGCGGGTCCACTACGGTCCCGAGGTGAAGGGCGCGGGCTACCCGGGTGCCCGCTCGTCGCCGACGATCGACGGCGACCGCGTCTACATCACGAGCGGTCACGGTCTCCTCGCCTGCTACGAGGCGGCGACCGGCAAGGAGGTCTGGAAGCTCGACATGCTGAAGACCTTCACCGCGAAGAACATCCGCTGGGGCATCAGCGAGAGCGTCCTCGTCGATGGCGACCACGTGATCGTCTGCCCCGGCGGCAGTGACTCCGTCGTCGCCCTCGACAAGATGACCGGCGAGGTCGCCTGGAAGACAGCCGGGATCGGCCTGCCGGCCAGCTACACCTCGCCCGTGCTGATGGAGCGCGCGGGTCGGTCGATCGTGGTCGCCGTCCTGACCGGCGCGATCGTGGGCGTCGACCGGGCCGACGGCAAGCTCCTCTGGAAGCACCCGTTCACCCAGAAGTACGGCGTCCTCTGCGTCTCGCCCATCATCAAGGGCGACCTCGTCTTCACCTCGGCCGGCTACACCGGGGCGGTCGTCCTCGAGGTCGCGGCCGACGGCGCGAGCGTGACCGAGAGGTGGAACACGAAGACGTTCGACATCACCCATGGCGGCGCGGTCGAGGTCGACGGCTTCCTCTACGGCTCCGACTCGAAGAAGGACCGCGAGGAGTGGATGTGCGTCGAGCTCGAGACGGGCAAGACGCGCTGGACCGACAAGGGCGTCGGCAAGGGCTGCGTCGTCGCCGCCGACGGCATGCTCTACATCTACGGCGAGAAGACCGGCGAGCTCGCCCTGGCCAAGGCCAGCCCCGAGAAGCTCGAGATCGTGAGCCGCATCCAGATCGCCAAGGGCGACGGCTGGCACTGGGGCCACCCCTCGATCAGCGACGGCCGGCTGTATCTCCGCCACGGCGGGGCGCTGATCTGCTTCGACATCAAGGCGAAGTGAGGTGACGGCGATGAAGACCACGTCGAAGAGGGCGCTCGTTTCGACGCTCGTCGTGTCGGCAGCGCTGCTCGTGCCGGCCGCCGTCGCGTGGGCGGACGATGAGGAGCCGAAGGCGCCCGAGGCGCCGCCCGCGTCGCCGTGGACCGTCCACCGCGGCGATGGCTGGGCGCTCGCGGCGCCGAGCGACTGGAGGGTCTGGGGCGGCCCCGGGCCCCTTCGGCCGCCGATGGTCGCGCATCTCACGGGCGATGGCCGAGCGCCGCTCCCCCGGATCGACGGCCTCCTGGCGCCTCTTCAGGTCGGGCTCTCCGTCGACCTCTATCCGGCCGGAGGACCAACGCCCGAGGAGATGGTCGCCTCGATCAAGGACTCGGCGAAGGGGGCGCGGGATCGGAAGCCTCGAACGCCGCTTCCCCTGGTCGCGACCGAGGTCGAGCTCGCCGACGGCGGCAAGGCGTGGTCGATGCTCATCGAGATGGACAAGATGCCGAATCGGCTGGCCGTCTACGGGCGCCTGATCTCCGCGACTCCCGCCGGTCGCACGATCGTCGTCTCGAGCTGGGTCGTCGGCGGCGAGGCGAGCTCGCAGTTCTTCGAGGCGAGCGGCATCAACGCGTTCGTCGATGCGCACATGCGCTCGCTCGTCTTCGATCCCGAGAAGCTCGACGTCGAGGCCGTCCGGAAGGCCTACGGCCTGATCCCCCCGAAGCTCCACAAAGCGGTCGCGGCGGTCAACGTCGGCAACCGGTCGATCGAGTCCGACCCGGAGAAGGCCATCTGGATGTTCGAGCGCGCGCTCGAAGACGGGCGCCACATGCTGCCCGCCGCGAAGAACGGACTCGCCTGGGTCTTGCTCACATCGAAGCTCCCCGAGCTCGTGGACGTCCCCCGGGCGCTCGAGCTCGCGAAGGAGGCCGCCACCGAGACAGGACGGCGGGATGCGGCGAGCCTCGACACCCTCGCCCTCGCCCACTTCGAGTCCGGGGAGAAGGCGGAGGCGATCGCGGTGATGAAGGAGGCGATCGTGCTCGAGCCGCGGAACGAGGACTTCAAGCGGACGCTCGAGCGCTTCGAGAAGGACGAGCGCTGAGCGGCGTCTGGCGATGACTCGATCTCCGGCGAGTGATCCGCGGACGGCGGCCCTTCAGGCGGAGATCGCTGCGGCCGCCGCGGATCCGCGCCGGCGGATCGGTCGGTACCTCCTCCTCGGCGAGCTCGGCCGCGGCGCGATGGGGCTCGTCTATCGCGCGTGGGATCCGGGCCTGTCGCGCCTCGTCGCGATCAAGACCCTGCCGGCCTTCGGTGGGGACCGCCAGGGCGAGCGGCTCGCCCGCTTCCAGCGGGAGGCTCGCGCGACGGCGTCGCTCCGCCATCCCGGCCTCGTGACGGTCTTCGAGGTCGGCGTTCATGCGGGGCTGCCGTTCATCGCGTTCGAGCTCATCGATGGCGAGCCGCTCGATGCGATCATCGAGCGGGAGGCGGCTCCGCGGCGCGAGGTGCTCCGGGTCGTCCGCGATGTGGCCCTCGCCCTGCATCACGCCCACGAGCACGGCGTCGTGCATCGCGACGTGAAGCCCGGAAACGTGATGGTCGAGCGAGGCGGGCGGGCGATCCTGATGGACTTCGGCCTCGCCCGGAGCGCCGGCGAGGAGAGCCTCTCCGCGACGGGGCAGGCGATCGGGACGCCCCACTACATGTCGCCGGAGCAGGCCGACGGGGATCCCCGGGCGATCGGGCCGTCGTCCGACGTCTATGCCCTCGGCGCGACGATCTACCGGGTGATCGCCGGGCGGACCCCGTTCGTCGCGGAGGGGTCCGGGGCGCTGTTCAAGAAGATCCTGCTGGACGATCCGGAGCCGCCGAGCACCGCCCGCATGAAGGCGCCGCACGCCCTCGACGGGCTCGTCCTGGCGTGCCTCGAGAAGGACCCGGCGAACCGTCCGGCGAGCGCGGCCGAGGTCGCTCATGTCCTCACGCGCTACCTCGAGGGAAAGCCGCTCGCCCCGCGGGAGCGTGCATCGAAGGGGCAACCTGCGGCTGGCGCCGGGTCGTCGTCCCGCGTCCCGCTCCTCGCCGGCGCCGCCGCCATCGCCGCCGTCGGGCTGCTCGCCCTCATCGTCGCGCTCGTCCTCGGGAGCGGCGCGACGGGATCCGAGGCGCGCTCCGGACCAGGGGCGGTCGGCGACCCGACGTCGACGAGGGCGTCGCCGGCGGGGGCGCCTCCACGCGGAGCGGTCGAGCCGGAGCTCACCGGTCCGGGTCCGTCCGGCACGGTCGAGGAGCCACCTCCGGCGCCGGCGCCCGCGCCCGACTGGGCGAGCATCGAGTACCTCTGGCTCGGCAATATCGGCCCGCGCATCCGGAGGGTCGCCTTCTCTCCCGATGGCGAGCTGCTCGTGATCGTCGGTGAGTTCTGGGATGTGATCCTGCTCCGCGCCGAGTCCGGCGAGGAGGTCCAGCGCCTGACGATCCCGGCGCCGTCCGGCGGGAGCGGCCCCGTCGTCGGCGTGAACGACTTGGTGTTCGGATCGGGGGCGGAGGACGGCCGCCACCGCCTCTACCTCGCGTGCGGCGACGGGTGGCTCCGCACGACCGACGTCGGACCCGAGGGTGCCTCCCCTCTGGTGACCCTCGGCGACCGGCTGGAGAAGCCGATGGTGGCCGTCGCCGTCTCGCCCGCAGAATGGCCTCGCATCGCCGTCAGCTCGCGGGGGCTCGGCGTCTACGTTCTGGAGCCGCGGGGGCAGCGAGCCTTCGAGCTCGCCTGCCGCTGGACCAACGACCTCGCGTTCGTGCCAGACTCCGATCGAAGCTGGCTGGCCGTCGCCGGGACCGACTACATGGTCCACGTGTTCGACGTCGGTGGAGAGTGGGCTCGCGAGGTCGTGGGCTCGGTCCGGTTGCCCATGAAGCCGGTGGCGGCGGCGACCGCGCAGGCGACGACCCTCGCCTGGCGGACGGGTGGCGCCGAGCTGGCGATCGGTCGCTGGGGTCGAGGGATGGTCGAGGTCTACTCGCTCGATGGCCGACTCACGTCGCTGAAGAGCCTGTCCGTCCCCGGGGGAGACGGCATCATCGCGTACACATCGGCCGCGCCCGACGGGAGCTGCTTCGCCGCGGCAGGCGGGAACTACGTGATGGTCTGGGGCGCCGCCGACCACCGTCTCCTCGTGCAGGCCGAGGTGGGCATGTTCGAGCCGGGATCGGGCAAGATGCTCGTCGACGTCGCCTGGGGGCCGAAGAGCCGGATCCTGGTGGCCGCGTCGAGCGAGGGCGATGTGTGGGTCTTCAGCCTCATCGAGTGAGGCGGCGGCGACGCCCGCGCTTCACCGCGGCTCGTCGTCCGGGACGGCCTCGAGGCCGACGACGCGCAGCCCGGTCGCCTGGCGCTCGGCGGCGGCGAGCGCGTGGGCGGGCTCCGTGAGGAAGCGCTCGACCCCTTCGACGTCGATGATCTGGATCGTCTGGCCGGCGATCGCGAGGAGTCGACCGTCGGGCGAGAACGCCGCGCTCGAGAGGTCCCAGCCGATCTTCAGCCGCACGATGAGCCGGCGGCCGGGCACGTCCCAGAGCGAGAGGCAGTCCATCTCGTCCACGGTGGCGAGCCGACTCCCGTCCACGCTCGCCGCCATCGCGTTGATGGAGACCTCGTGAGGAAGGACCGCCGGCTCATCGCTCCCCGCATCGAGGTCCCAGACCCGGACGCCGGAGCTGCCGCCACCCACCCCGAAGACGCGGCGGCCGTCGTCGGCGAAGGCGAGCTCGGTGGTGCCGACGTCGCGAACGACGCCGACCTCGCGATCGGTCGAGACGTCCCAGAGGTGGAGGTTCATCGAGGACATCCCGAGGGCGAGGACGGCCGGAGACCCCGACGCCCCCCAGCCGTCGATCCGCGTCCAGGCGAGCGTCTGGATCGGAGGGACGGCGGGCAGACTTCGGTCGAGGCGGCCCGATGCGATGTCCCAGCCGACCAGGCGCGCGTTGACGCGCGCCGCGAGACGGCCGCCCGCCGGGTCCCACGCGAGCGCGTCCGCGTTGCCTGCGGCGGCGCGATCGAGTATCGGTCCGCGCGCTCCATCCTCGAGCCGTGCGAGGTTCACGGGGTCCTGGCCGCTCCCGGCGGTCGCGACCAGCTCTCCTCCGGGGTCGATCGCGAGCGCGTGGAGGCCCCCCTGGTGCTGTCGCGACCTCCAGCGGCGAAGCCCGGTCGCGAGCTCCCATGCCGTCAGGATGCCGGAGCCCCCGGCGACGATGCGGTCGCCGCCGGGCGCGAAGGAGACCGCCTCGAGCGGCTCTCTGCCGCTGTCGATGTAGCGGACCAGGCTCCGGTGGTCGTCGTGATGCTGAAGGACCTGGAGGACCATCTCGGATCCTTGGCCGACGCTCGCGTCGACGAGCGTCACGATCCGGTTCGTGCCGATGAGCCGGACGTCGTCGATTCGGCTTTTGGAGTCCCGGAAGTGGGCTCGCCAGAGGCGGTGCGCCGAGAGGTCCCAGAGCCATACGTCTCTGAGGCTGGTGCCGATCGCGAGGCGTCCATCACCGGGACCCCAGTCGATCTCGACGCCGACCCCTTCGGTCAGCTTCGTCTCGGCGAGCAGCGCGAGGGTGTCGACCGCGACGATCCGGATCACCCCGGAGGCGACGGCGAAGGCGAGGCGGTCGCCCGCGCGAGAGAGCGCGAACGCGGAGATCCGCTCGCCCGCGTCGAGCGACCGTGTCGGCGCCGAGGCGTCGAGCGGGGTGAGGAGGATCTCGGCGTTCGTCGTGCCGCCGCGCGCGACGACGTTCCCGACCACGGAGAGCGCGTTGAGCTTCGTCCCGTCGCCCTTGCGCGTGCGGGTGGGGAGCCAGGCCACCCGCTCGCCCGTTCGATCTCGGAGCACCGAGACGCCGCCGCGGGAGTCGGCGACGACGATGACCTCCGCCTCGAGGAGGATCGTGGCCGCGGTGAGGCCTTCGCGCCGAAGGTCCTCGAGGCCCACCCGGAGCGTGAGCCGTGGGGCCCCGACGTCGACGTCGTAGAGCTCGAGGTCGAAGTGTCGGACGAGGGCGAGGCGGCGCCCATCGGCGCTCAGAGCGATCGCCGAGACGGGCGCGCCCTCGACCTCGAGGAGCCTCGGCGGGCGCTCCCCGTCCGCGTCGTGGAGATAGACCCGCCCGGAGCTGGCGAACGCCAGGACGCGGCCGTCGTCGCTCGCGACCAGGTCCGTCGTCGCCCGATGGGGATGACGCCGCGCGTAGGTGGCGTGCGCGAGCCCGAGCCGGGTCGACAGGAGCTGCGCGCGCGCCGTGGGCGAATCGCGGAGCGCGATCGCCCGGGCGAAGAGAGCGCGGGCGGCGAGCGAGTCGGTCGCGAGCAGCCGGTTTCCCTTCTCGACGAGGGCCAGGGCGAGGTTGTCGAGCGCCTCCGCCTCCCGCGCCTCCGCTTCTCGCTGGGCCGCGATGGCCGCGTCGCGCTCGCTCTGGATCATCCGGTAGGACCAGATCGACCCGACGATGCCGGCGACGACGAACGAGACCGTGAGCGCCGCCGCGGCGACGAGGGTCGCGGCGAGCATCCGGTTCCGGCGGGACCAGCGCCGAGCGCGCGCGACCCGCCCGATCGGCCGGGCGTCGATCGGCTCGCCGTTCAGGAAGCGCCGGAGATCCTCGGCCACGGCCGCCGCCGAGGCGTAGCGCCGCTCGGGGTCCTTCTCGAGGCAGCGCAGGGTGATCGTCTCGAGGTCGGGGTGCACGCCGGGGTCGACGGCGCGCGGGGCCGGCGGCTCGGCCTGGAAGACCTTCCGGATGACCTCGTAGATCGCCTCGCCGTCGAACGGGGGGTGCCCGAGGAGCGCGAAGTAGAGCACTCCGCCGAGCCCCCAGATGTCGGACCGGGGTCCGCTCGTGCCGTCGCCTCGCGCCTGCTCGGGCGACATGTACTGCGGCGTGCCGAGGAGCTGACCGCTCGCGGTGAGGCGCGGGTCGGCGTCGAGCGTCCGGGCGAGGCCGAAGTCGAGGAGGTGCGGCCGGCCGGCCTCGTCGAGGATGACGTTCTGGGGCTTGAGGTCGCGGTGGAGGACGCCCTCGCCGTGCGCATGCTCGAGCGCCTCGGCCAGGGCCCGGACGATCTCGGCGACCCGGCGAGGCGGAAGCCGCCCGCGCA
The DNA here is from genome assembly GCA_029260755.1 of Planctomycetota bacterium. GTDB lineage: Bacteria > Planctomycetota > J058 > J058 > JAJDCQ01 > JAJDCQ01. Next base: position 105,317 of record JAJDCQ010000099.1, read on the forward strand.
CCCGGGCGTCCTCGAGCGTCTCGCCGGCGACCAGGTCCATCACGAGGAAGGGTCGCCCCGCGTCCTCGCCGACCTCGTGCAGCGGTACGATCCCGGGGTGGCGGAGACGCGCCGCAGCCCGCGCCTCGCGGATGAACCGCTCCCTCCCGCGGGCGCCGGCGCCCGCCGGATCGAGCATCATCTGGACCGCGCCGTCGCGACGGAGCGTCGGGTCGTGGGCCCGGAAGACGGCTCCCATGCCGCCGCGCCCGAGCTCGCCGACGATCACGTACCGGCCGACGCGCCCTCCTCCTGCCGTGTCGCTCGCGCCGGCGTCGCGCCGCGCGGGCGGCCGGGTCTCGCTCTCGGGCACAGCGCCTCCTCCGCGGAGGCCATCGTGACGGCCGGCGGGTCGCCGTCGCAACCCACCGGGTCGCGGACGCGGCGTCCGTCCGGTGGCGTCCTACAGGGGACGTCCCAGCGGGCCGGTCTCGATGCTCGCGACGGCCGCGCGGCGGTACACCAGCCGCCGGCCACCGTCGGCGGTCTCGGCGTCGCGGCCCTCCTCGCGGCGGAAGCCGCGCGGTCCGAGGAACCGGTCGACCGCGTCGGGCCTCGCCAGCTCGATCCGTTCGGTGATCCGCCGGAGCTTCGCGCCGAGCCCGCGGTCGTCGTAGACGGTCACGACGAGCTGGCCGTCCCAGGCCACCCGGGCGGCGGCGTTCTCGAGCGCCTGCCACAACCGGCCGCTCTTGGCGGGGATGCTCCCCGCCTGCACGACGTCGAACTCGCCGAGCGTGGCCATGGCGGAGTCGTCGAGGACGAGCACGTCGCCCGCGTCGCCGAGGTCGAGAACCGACCGCCCGGTGGCGGCCATGGCCTGTCCGGCCTCGTCCGCGCCGGTGGGGGTGGCCATCGAGTGACCGGGCGCGGGAGCCGCGTGCCCGGGCGGCGGCTTGAAGAGCGTCACGAGGCAGCCGCCGGCCGCGGCGAGCAGGATCCCGAGGAAGAACGGCCACGGGATCGCCGCGAAGCCGCCCTTCGGCGGGTGGAGGGTGATCGCGACCCCGGCGTTCAGGATCGGCGCGCCGGCGAAGATGATCGACATGACGGCCGCGGGCGTGCCCTTCGCCCCGAACGCGAGGAGGACGCCGAACGCGCCGATCGCGCCGACGGTGCCGGCGATGAGCGACCGGGTGACCCCCTTGGCCGGGAGGTCCCACGTCGCGCCCTTCACGAGGAGGAGGATGAGCGGGGCGAGGACGGCGATCAGGAAGTAGGCAATCCCGACGAAGAGGAACGCCTTGTAGCGTCCGTTCACGGGGTCGCCCATGGCGAGCTGCCCGCTGTGGAGGAAGATGCCGTAGAGCCCCCACATCGAGACGGTCAGGAGGGCGAAGCCGAGCCAGAGCATCGATTGGGAGGCGGCCTGTTCGGGGGGCATGGTTGCTCCGGAGGTGGGGGCTGCTGTGGTCATGGATCGACTCGATCGAGCTTCGCCTTCGGCGAAGAGGATGTCACCACGGAGACACGGAGGGCACGGAGAGCCGCTGCTTGGCGAAGCGTCCCTCGAGCTCGCGGCCCGCTGAGTGTCTCACGGAGAATGGCGCCTCTCTCAATTAGGTTGATCGGGGGAGCATTGAACGGAGAAGGCACGGCGCGCTCCGTGCCACCTCCGTGCTCTCCGTGTCTCCGTGGTGACATCCTGCTCGCCGAAGGCGAGCCAGCTGTCTGAAGCGTCACTCCATCCCTGCGCCTTCGGGGAGCTTCGCGAACTCGTCGAACGCACCATACAGATCATGGAAGCTCTTGAAGACGTTTCCGATCAGGACGTCGGTGACGTCTCGCTTCCGGTCGGGGTAGCGCATGAGGAACGAGCGCATCGAGAACGCCTGGTCGTAGAAGGTGTAGACCAGCCGCTTCATCGCCTCGATCCCGCGCCCCATCTGGGTCGCGTAGCCGGTGAAGCGGCCCGCCGAGAGGTCGCCGGCGGTCAGCGCGTCGTGGGCGGCGTCGGCGGCCAGCTCGCCCCCCTTGAGCGCGAGGAACACCCCCGAGGAGAACACGGGGTCGAGGAAGCCGAACGCGTCGCCGGCCAGGACGAGGCCGTCGCTCGCGAAGTGCTTGCTCCGGTAGCTCCACTCGCGGGTGACGAGCAGCTCGTTGTCGGTGCCGGGGAGGGTGATCCGCTCGCCGGCGGCGAGGTGGTCCGCCACCCAGGGGTTCTTCTTCACCTCGCGCGCGAAGACGGTCGCGGGGTCGCGCCCCTCGTCGTAGAGGTAGTCCTGGTCGGCGACGACGCCGACGCTGACGAGGTCGTCCTGGAGCGGGAGGTACCAGAACCAGTTCTTCTCGGGCAGGTACGCGATCGTCGTCGCGCCCTCGTCCTTCCCAGGGTCGCGCTTCGCCCCGCGGTAGTAGGCCCAGATCGCGATCTTGTTGAGGCGCGGGTCCGAGACGCGCCAGCGGTTCTGGAGCATCGCGAACGAGTCGCGCCCGCTGCAGTCGATCGTCACCGGCGCGCGGAGCTCGAGCTTCTCGCCGTTCGATCGCTCGGCGACCACGCCGACGACCGCGTCGCCGTCCCGGATGAACTCGTTCGCCTTCGTCTCCTCGTGGACGACGGCGCCGCACGCGCGCGCGTTGTCCAGCAGCATCTGGTCGAGCTCGGACCGGAGCACCTGCCAGGTCTGGCTGCTCGGGTGATCCTCGTGCTCGTCGAAGTAGAAGGGCTGGCTCACCTTCCCGCTCGTCCCGACGAACTGGACGCTGAACTTCTTGGTGAACGCCCGCTCCGCGATCCGCTCGTTCATGCCGAGCCGCTCCAGCGGGTACCAGCAATGCGGGATCAGCGACTCGCCGACGTGGTAGCGCGGGAACCGGTCCTTCTCGAGGACGACGACGCGCCGGCCGTGCTTGGCGAGGACGGTCGCGGCGGCGGCGCCGGCGGGGCCGCCGCCGACGACGATCGCATCGTAGCTCGCGAGTCCCGAAGGAAGGGAGCGATCATTGCTGTTAGGCGTATCGGGCATTCCGATGCTCCGGCAGGAAGAAGTCGAGGGCCAGCCGGTCCACCTGGAGCAGCCCTTCGCGGTCGAGGGTGAGGGTCTCGCCGTCGTCGGTCAGATGGCCCTCGCCCGTCAGGTTCGAGAGCTGGTCGGCGAAGCGCTCGCGGATCACCACGCCATGCTTCTTCTCGAGCGGCCCGGTCGCGACCGAGCCGAGCTTGAGGCGCAGGACGAGCTCGCGGATCAGCGTCTCCTCGGCGCTCGGCGTGAGCGCGCGATGGATCGGGAGCTTCCCGCTCTCGAGGCTGCCGATGTAAGGCTCCCAGTTGTGCTCGTTCTGGTAGTGGGTGCCGGCGAGCTGCCCGAACGACGCCACGCCGAGGCCGATGAGGTCGTCGCCGCCGAAGAGCGACTCCCGGTAGCGGAACCGCGTCTTCGCCGCGTCCTTCACGACCGTGCACGTGCTGTTCACCGAGTAGCCGACCTCGCCGAGCCGGTCGAACGCGCCGCTCACCCACGCCCGCTTCTGGTCCCAGCTCGCGACCGGCGCGATCTCGACGCCCGCGTCCTTCATCCGCTGGTAGATGGTGGTGTTGTAGGGCACCTCCATCTGGTAGATCGTGACGCTGTCGGGGGCGAGCTCGACGGTGCGCTCGACCGCGTCCCACCACGTCTCGTCGTTCTCGCCCATCATGCCGGCGATGAGGTCGATGTTGACCTGCGGGAACCTCGTCTTGCCGAGCCACTCGGCGACCCGGTCGATCTCCTTGCGGCCGTGCGCCCGGCCGTTGTCCTCGAGGATCTTCTGGTTGAAGTGCTCGACGCCGAGGCTGAGCCGGGTCACGCCCATGTCGCGGAGGAACTTGAGCTTCGGCTCGGTCAGCGTCCCCGGCTCGCACTCGAACGTGACCTCCTCGGCCTCGTCCCAGGGGAGGTGGCTCTTCATCCCGTCGGTGAGCGCCTGGAGCTGGCGGACCGAGAGATACGAGGGGGTCCCCCCGCCGAAGTAGACGATCGATGGCTTCCGCCCGCCGATGACCGGCTTCTTCGCGTAGAGGGCGATCTCCTTGAGGGCCGCGTCGAGGTAGCGCTGGATCTGCTCGGAGTTCTTGTCGGTGTAGACCCGGAAGTAGCAGAAGTGGCATCGCTTCCGGCAGAACGGGATGTGGAGGTAGATCCCGAGCGGCGTCCCCGGCTCCGGCTCCCGCTCGAGCGCCGCGACCGCCTCGGGCGCGAACTCGGGCTTCCAGCACGAGTAGGGCGGGTAGTTCGAGATGAAGTAGTTGCCCGCTTCGGTTTCGGTCGCTTGATCGGTCATGGGGCCTCGCCCGGCGTCGCCGCTTCGTAGATCGCCTCGAAGTCGTCGGCGCTCACCGCTCGCGGGTTGAACTGCGCCGTCCACTGCTTCGCGGCCTCGGCCGCGAGCTGGGGGATGTCATCGCTGCCGACGCCGCGCTCGCTCGGCGAGGTCGGCAGCCCGGCCGCCGCGAGCAGCTCCTCGAGCCGGACCGCGAGCGCCTCGCTCGCCTCGGCCGGCGCCGCGCCGTGCTCGGACAGCCCGGCCGACGCCATCAGATCCCGGTAGATCTCGGCCGTCTTCGCCGACTGCGCGTTGTAGCGGACGACGTGCGGCAGCATCATGCCGACCGCCTGGCCGTGGATCACCCCGAACCGCGCCGTCAGCGGGTTCGCCGCGGAGTGGGCCGCGCCGAGCATGCTGAGCTCGATCGCCAACCCGGCGTAGGCCGCGCCGAGCTGCATCTGGGCGCGAGCGTTCAGGTCCTCGGGGCTCCGCATCACCCGCGGGAACGTCTCGATGATGAGGCGGAACGACTCCTTGCTGTAGAGCCAGGAGAGCGCATTTCGCCGGCGCGTGACGGCCGTCTCGACCGCGTGGACGAGCGCGTCCATGCCAGTGTTCGCCGTCACCTGAGGCGGCTGGCTGAGGGTGAGCGCCGGATCGAGGAGCGCGACGGCGGCCGCCACGGCCGGGTCGCCGCACGCCATCTTCTGGTGCGTCTCCTCGTCGCTGATGAGGGCGTAGCTCTGGCACTCGCTCCCGGTGCCCGCCGTCGTCGGGACGGCGAGGAGCGGCAAGGTCGGCTTGCTCAGCTTCCCGTAGCCCCAGTAGTCCTGCATCCGGCCGCCGTTGGTGAGCAGGATGTTCGCCGCCTTGGCGGTGTCCATCGCGCTCCCGCCGCCGAGGCCGACGATCCCGTCGACCTTCTCCTCGCGGGCGACCGCGACGCACGCGGCCACGTCGGACGTGTTCGGGTTCTCCTTCGCCTGGTCGTAGAGGACCGCCTCGATGTCGGCGATCTCGAGGGCGTGGCGCGTCCGGTCGGCGTGGCCCGCCTTCGCCACGCCGGCGTCGGTCACCACGAGGAACCGTTTCGCGCCGGTGGCGCGGGCGAGGTCGCCGAGCTGCTCGATCGCGTGGACGCCGAAGACGATCCGCGTGCGCGGCTGGTAGTCGAAGCGATCGATGATGGCGTTCGTCGGCGATTTGATCGGTGGCGGCATGGTCGTCTCAGGCGCCGGCCGGCGCGGCCTGCTGGAACGCGCGGGCGCGGAAGAGCGACTCGACGATGTTGCCCTCGTGCGGCTGGAGCCAGTTGAGCTGGTTCGTCGGGATCGCCCCGAGGTTGAGCCGGTCGATGCTCGACGCGTCGAGGAGCTCGCGCCGGAACGCGGGGTCGTCGGTCAATCCCGTCACGACGAGCGTCGGGCCGATCTTCTTCAGGATGTCCGCCTGCGGACACCGGACGACCGAGACGAACGGGAAGAGGTACTCCTTGCGCGTCACCTCGGCATCGGACGACTCGCTGTGCATGACCGTCGGGCGGAGGTAGGCGCAGCGCCCCTCTCGGACGAGGCGCGGGCCGTCGCGGTGCGTCGCCGTCACCT
>JAJDCQ010000100.1 GCA_029260755.1 Planctomycetota bacterium
GTCTAGTGTGAATCGAGGGGTCAGGTCCAGGAATTACCATGAGCGAATCTGTCGCAGCGACTGGTGTGACCTGGCCCCTTTGGTGTGAATCCTGGACCTGACCCCTGGATCACACTAGCGAGACCTCTCAAGCGGGCATGCGACCGGATCGCCGAGACCGTCGGAGCGCTGACCTAGCCCGACGGCGTCTAGTGTGAATCGAGGGGTCAGGTCCAGGAATTACCATGAGCGAATCTGTCGCAGCGACTGGTGTGACCTGGCCCCTTTGGTGTGAATCCTGGACCTGACCCCTGGATCACACTAGCGAGACTCCTACCGCTCTACCGCTCCCAGGACGGCTTCTCCCATTCGCCCTCGTAGATGAAGACCTTCGTCCCTTCGGGGAGGTGGGTGTGGACGATGATCGCGTCGTCGTGGAAGAGGCGGCAGCAGCCGTGGCTTCGGGGTGTTCCGTCGATCGTCAGGCGCTGCATCCGGCGGCCGTTGGCGCGCGGGTAGCAGAACTCGGAGTGGAAGCCCATACCCTTGTAGTAGCGGGCGAAGTACTGGAGCCCCCACTTGCCGATCTTGCTCTCGGGCGGGTCGCGCTGCTCGACGATCTTCCATGGCTCGGCGCGCTTGTAGGCGTAGGTGTCCTCTCCTGCGGAGGTGAGGAAGTCCATCACCGGCAGCCCGTCGCGGTAGACGCGGACGTGCTGCGGGATGCGCAGGTTGATGTGGACCTCGAACCGTTCGGGGAGGCGCGTCTCGATCGAGAGCGTCCCGGCCTCGGTCTCGCCGTCGAAGACGGTCGCCTCGGTGACGCTCGCGTTCAGGACGAGGCTGCGACGACCGGCCGCGGTGATGGCGCGCATCTCGACGCGGCGGGCGAAGTCGCCGTGGATGAACGCCTCGCTCCCGTCGTCGCGGCGGATCTTCAGCCAGTCGCCGTCCTCTCCGATGATCTCGAACCGCTGGCCCGAGGCAGCCTGACCGATCACCTCGGTGTCGGTGCTCGAACCGGCGCGAAGATTGAGCTGACTCGCGTCGATGAGCGCCATCCGGCGCGGCTCGTCCATCGTCGCGAGCGCGCCGGCGAGGCCGAGGCCGCCGCCGCCGAGGCCACCGCCGGCGCTGCTGGCCGTCGCCGCGTCCGGGAAGAAGAAGACCGCGCGCCCGTCGCCGACCAGATGCCCCCGGACCGGCTCGTCGACGCCGGGCAGCCGCGCCTCGAGGGCGTCGTCGCCGGCGAGCGTGATCGTCGCCTCGCCCGTCGGCAGGTCGGCCGCGTCGCCCTCGCTCGCGGTGAGCTCGAAGCGGCCGGCGAAGCGGGCGCGGTCGTCGGCGTGCGCGTCGGCGGCGATGCCCGCGGCGGCGAGCGTGACGAGGGCGGTCAGGGCGAACGGTCGAAGGGTGCGGATCATCGGGAGCCTCTCTCTCGGTCGGTCGACCAACCCTACGCAGCCGGCATGCCAGACGACGCCAGGCGACGCAACAAGCTTGAGGAGAGAGACTAAGAGTAGATCAGCGCCGCCGCCCCGGGGCAGTCTGACCCGAGCGACTCAGCGGAATCGTCCCAATCCGCCACCGCGGTCCGCGCGTGGGACGAGGATTCCGCCACCACCCTGCAAGCGCAGGGGGCTCGAGAGCGAGGAGTTAGAGCCCCGAGGTGACCTGGATCATCGGCAGCAGGTGGGCCATGCCCAGGAAGCCGAGGGCGAAGAGCCACGAGACGACGCCCGCCCCGAGGATCGCGGTCGTCGCCGCTCGACGGCGGAACACGACGGCCCCGAGCGGGATCAGGAGCGCCGCGACGAGGGCCGCGCCGACGAGGAACGGACGACCGACGATGAAGAGCTCGGTCGGCGCCGGCATCCTCATCCCGGTGTCCGCGAACATCTGCTCGAAGCTCGGGCTGACGAGCCCGAGGACGAGCGCGAACGTGACCGCCATGAGAACGTTCACCGCGGCGAGGGCGGCGTTCAGCCCGGAGACGAACGGCCCGCCGCGCCCCGGATCGACGTGACGCTCCACGACCGACGTCACGCGCGCGCTCGGCCGGAGGGCGTCGATCGGCAACGCCGCGAGCGCCTCGTCGGCCGACGCGAAGCGATCCTCGGGATGCTCCTCGGTCAGGCGGAAGATGTACTCGTCCCACCGGCGGTCGAGGCCCCCGCGCAACCGGGACGCGGGCCGGATCGTCCGCGGGCTCGCGCCGGTGAGCATCCGGAAGAGCACCTTGCCGTAGGCATAGAGATCGGCGCGCCCGTCGATCCGACCGTGCGCGCGCAGGTCGGGATCCTCCTGCTCGGGCGCCATGAAGAGCGGCGTCCCGGCGAGGCGCGTCGCGGCCGTCGGCTCGAACGAGTCGATCGCGTCGACGGTCGCGACGGTGCCGATCCCGAAGTCGGCGACCTTCGCCTCGCCGACCGCATCGAGGAGGATGTTCGCGGGCTTGATGTCGCGATGGACGATCCCGGCCTCGTGCGCCGCCGAGAGGGCCTCGAGGATGCTCGATGCGATCCCGACCACCTGCGGCAGGGGCAGCCCGTCGGGGTGGTCGTCGAGGAGGTCCTCGAGGCTGCCGCCGGCGCAGAGCTCGGTCACGAGGTAGGGGACGCCCCGGTCGGTCCCGACGTCGAGGAAGCGGGCGACGCACGGGTGATCGACGCGGCTGGCGAGCTTCGCCTCCTTGAGGATCCGATCGGCGACGGCGCGGCGGGGCACCTTCACCGCCATCTCGCGGGCGATCCCGTGGTGCCACGCCCGGTAGACGACGGCCTGGCCGCCGGCGCCGAGGACGTCGATGACCTCGTAGGGGCCGATCCGGTCGCCGGCCGCGATCGGAGCGCGCGCGTCCTCGTCGAGGAAGCGCCGGGCGAGCTCGCGCGCCCGGACGCGCAGGTCGCTCGGCGCGCGCGCCTCGACCGCATCGAGGATCGATCGGGCGCGGAAGGAGTCGCCCTCCTCCTCGCCTCGCTCGTCGATCCCGTCGGGGATCTCGAGCTCGATGTCGAGCTCGGCGTCGAGCCCTTCGCCACGCTTCACGACCATCGTCATGACGGGTCTCCGCCGAGCTCGCGGATCGAGCCGGCCTTCGTTCGTCGCGTTCCGCCCGGCCGCTCGGCCGCGGCGAGGAGCCGCTCGAGGAGCTCGTTGGCGGCGCGCAGCCGGGTCACGACCGTCTTGCGGTCGCGGCCGACCGCCTCGGCCACCTCGACCTGGCGCAGCCCGCTCTCGTGGTAGAGGACGAAGACCTCGTAGGTCTCCTGACCGAGCCGCCGCTGGATCTCGCGGAGGAGCGTCTCGGCGTCGAGGCGCGCGTCGACGTCGCCCTCGTGGGCCGCCGGACACTCCGCCGGCGTCGCGCCCGCGCCGTCCGCGTCCCCGGCGTCGACCGAGTCGGGGAGCGACCCGGGCCGTCGCGCCCGCTCCCGGTAGTAGCGGACGAGCTGGTCGTGCGCCTTGATCCACATCCACGCGTTGAACGACCGGGCCGGGTCGTAGGTGCGCTCCCGGAGCGAGCGCTCGAGCTCGAGGAGGGTCCGCTGGGCGAGGTCGTCGGCCTCGTCCCGATCCCAGACGTTCTTGACGAAGTAGCCGTAGATCCGCTCGGCGACGCGCTCGAAGAGCGCGGCGTGCCTGGCGTTGCGTCTGGTCGGCTCCCGCAGCGCGTTGCCCGCGAGGGCGGTCGTCTTGGCGACCGGGCTCATCGGCGGCTCCTCCTGCCCGGGACTACTCTCCCCGAGGCCGCGCTCATGGGGAAAGAAAATCGCCGAGGTGGGAGGCGACGATGCCGCTCCGGGTGCCGAAGAAGACGGCCGCGGTCACGGCGCTCGCCACGAGCATCCCGACGCCGAGCCGCGTCCAGTCGGCCTCCTCGGCGGGCGCCGGCGACCGCCAGCGGGCCACCATGCCGGCCGGCAGCCCGAGCAGGGCGCGCACGGGGCGCCGTCTCGTCTCGGATCTGGCCATGAGCGCGTCTCTCTCCGCCGCGGGCGCGCGCCCTCGCGCGCCTCCTCCTCCCCATACTCTGTGCGTTCCCCCGGCCGTGAGGAAAAGAAAACGAGACGGCCGCGCCCCGCCGGATCGGCGCGCCCGCGACGACGCCGAAGTCACGGCTCCCGCTGAAGCTACCTCGCACGGTCTCGACATCTCCCGAACGACGACTAAAATTCCCCCATCGTGAGTAACGCGCCCGAGTTCGTCGAGTTCACCACGACCGAGATCGGGGCCGGCCTCCGCCTCCATCACGCCCGGATCGACCGGATCAAGACGGTCGTCGTCAAGGCGTTGCTGCGCTTCGACCTCGCTCCGGTCGACGCGACCCGGCTGGCGCTCCTGCGAAGCCTCCTCCGACACGGGACGGTCGCCCACCCGAGCCTCCGGGCGGTGACGCGGCATCTCGAGACCCTCTACGGGACGAGCTTCGGCGCCGAGGTCCACAAGGTCGGCGAGAGTCAGGTGCTCGGCCTCCACGCCGAGACGGTCGCCGACCGGTTCCTGACGGCGATGGGCGGCGAGGCCGGAACGCTGAAGAGCTGCCTCGCCTTCGTTCGCGACATCCTGACCGCGCCCGCCCTCGACGACGCCGGCGCCTTCCCGGCCGACCGGGTCGCCCAGGAGAAGGCGAACCTCAAGCGCTACATCGAGGGGCTCGTCGATGACAAGGAGGCCTACGCCGTCGAGCAGTGCATCCGGACGATGTGCGCCGGTGAGCCGTTCGCCATCTACGAGCAGGGCGACGTCGCCGACCTCGACGGCCTCGACGGAGCGGACCTCGCGACGTTTCTCGCGCGGAGCGCGCGGCGCGCGCCGATCGACGTCTACGTCACCGGCCACGTCGAGCGCGACCGCGCCGTGGAGCTCGCCCGGGCGACGATCGGCACGATCCCGCGCGAGCCGGGCGACTCGCTCCGCGGGACGACACCGCACCCGCCGCCGCGCGGCGAGGTGAGCCGCCTCGTCGAGCACGCGGGGATCAAGCAGGCGAAGCTCGTCCTCGCCTGGCGCAGCGCGATCCGCCACGGCGACGACGCGTTCTACGAGCTGCTCGTCGCGAACGGGATCCTCGGCGCGTTCACCCACAGCAAGCTCTTCCGCAACGTGCGCGAGGCGGAGAACCTCTGCTACTACGCGAGCAGCCACCTCGAGCGGACCAAGGGGCTGCTCCTCGTCGCGAGCGGCGTCGAGCCCGAGAGCACCGACCGGGCGACCGAGCTGATCCTCGCTCAGGTCGACGCGATCGTCGCCGGCGACATCTCGGAGGACGAGCTCTCGGCGACGAAGACGATGCTCACCGACGGGATCCGCGGCGTGCAGGACTCGCCGGGCCGCCTCGCCCACCTCCACTACATCCGCAGCCACAACGGCCGGACCGAGGGCCACGGCGAGGCGATCGAGCGGATCATGGCGGTCGACCGCGACGGGATCATCGCGGCGGCGAAGGGGCTCACCCTCGACACGACGTTCCTCCTCGCCCCGAGCCCGCCGACCGATGCGCCCGATCAGCAGCAGCAACAACAGCAGCAGCAGGAGCGAGCATGAGCACGGCGAGCGCCCCGACCGTCCGCCGCGACGACCGGCTCGGCGAGGAGGTCCACCAGGCGACGCTGCCCGATGGGCTGCCGGTCTACGTTCTGCCGAAGCCATCGTTCCGCCAGAAGTACGCGATCGTCGCCTGTCGCTACGGCAGCAACGATGCCGCCTTCGTCCCGCCCGGCGAGGACGCGCCGTGGCGGCCGGCGTCGGGGATCGCCCACTTCCTCGAGCACGAGCTGTTCGAGGACGAGGCGGGCACCGTCTTCGAGGACTTCGGCAAGATCGGCGCGTCGCCGAACGCGTTCACCGCCTCGTCGATGACCGCGTATCACTTCACCTGCGTCGACCGCTTCCCCGAGGCGCTCGACCTCCTCCTCGGGTTCGTCGGCAAGCCCGTCTTCCACGATGAGGCGGTCGATCGCGAGCGACGCGTGATCGCGCAGGAGATCAAGATGTACGACGACTCGCCCGACTGGCGAGCCGTCACCGCGCTCCGGCGCGCGATCTTCCACGCCCACCCCGCCCGCGAGGACATCGCCGGAACGGTCGAGTCGATCGCCGACATCAAGGCCGCCGACCTCGAACGCTGCTACCGCACCTTCTACCGCCCCGACAACATGGTCCTCGCCGTCGCGGGCGACCTCGACCCCGCCGAGGTGATCGCGCAGGCCACCGCGAAGCGGGCGGCGCTCGGGATCGAGGCGCTCGGCGCCGAGCGCGGCGATGGGCCGCAGCGGGTGCGGATCGAGGAGCCCGAGTCGGTCGCGGAACGGTCGAGTCGCCTCGAGCTCGAGGTGAGCGTCCCGCGCGTCTTCGTCGGATGGAAGGACCGCCCGACGCTGGGGCGGGGCGAGCCGCTCCTGCGGCGTCAGATGGAGGTCGGCCTCCTCCTCGACCTCCTGTTCGGCGCGGCGAGCGACTTCTACGAGCGCCACTACGAGGCGGGCCTCATTGATGGCAGCTTCTCATCGTCGTTCTCGGGCGAGGAGGACCACGGCTTCGTCGTCGCGGGCGGCGAGACCGATCGCCCGGACGATCTCGCCGAGGCGGTGATCGCCTGCGTCGCCGACGCGCGGAAGACCGGCGTCTCGGCCGACGACCTCGCCCGGATCCGGAACAAGGCCGTCGGCCGGTTCGTCCGGGCCTGGAACGGGATCGCCGGCGTCGCGGACACCCTCGTCGCGACGCACTTCATGGGCGTCGACCTCTTCCGCTACCTCGAGCTGCTCGAGACGATCGACAAGCCCGCCCTGGAGCGGCGCCTGGCGCATCTCTTCGACGACGAGCTCCGGACCGTCCTGACGGTCACGCCCAAGCCAGCCTGAGCGTTGCCAACCGGCGCCGTCCCGCTTAGAATCCGCGTCCCTCACGGGAGCCGAACGATCGGCCTCCGTCCGCCTTCGCACTCGCATGGAGAGAATCGATGAACGCCAAGTGGATCGGAACGCGGGCGATGCTCGCGCTCGTCCTCGCCGTCGCGATCGTCGCGCCGGGTTGCCTCAAGCTCGACCAGAAGACCGAGGTCTACCCCGACGGCAGCGGTCGGATCGAGATCTCGGTCGGCCTCTCGCCGATGATGGACATGCTCAAGAACTTCGCCCCTCCGGGTGAGGAGGCGCCCCAGATCCCCGATCCGGGCGAGCAGTTCCGCGAGCAGGCCAAGGCGATGAAGGGCGTCCACTGGGAGGAGCCGACCACCGAGACGAAGGACGGCTGGACGATCACCAAGATGGTCGGCTACTTCGAGGACATCCGCGCCGTGAAGGGCGACGACGGCGCCAGCTTCGACTTCGAGAAGACCGCCGGCGGCGGCTACCGCCTCACCGTGACCGAGGCGTCGGTCTCGCCGATGCCGGGCGAGATGCCGATGCCCGAGGGTGAGCTCCCGCCCGAGGTCGACCCCGAGATGCTCGAGAACCCGATGGTGCAGGGGCTCCTCAAGCAGCTCCTCGGCGACCTCCGGATCAGCCGCCAGTACATCCTGCCCGGCGCGATCACGAAGCACCCGAAGCACGAGATGGTCAAGAAGGTCGACGGCAACGCGCGCGCGGCCCAGATCCTGATCACCGGCGAAGACATCGACATCCAGAACCTGGGCGCGTTCCAGGAGAAGATGGAAGGGTTCGCCGGCAAGCCGACCGTCTGGGAGAGCGGCGCGGCCGACGATGCGGCGATCGCCGAGGCCTGGAAGGCGAACGGCGCGAAGCTCGCCGCCCTGTCCGGCTCGACGCCGACGCCCGCGCCGGTGAAGCCCGCGCCCGGCACCGGCAAGACGAAGCCGACGCCCGCGCCGGCGCCCGCGGCCGGCAAGAAGCGGAAGGGTCGGCTCTACTAGGCGACCCGAAGAGGCTAGGCCCCGCCCCACGGGGCGGTTAGAATCGCGCGGCGGGCTCGGAGTCGAACACCGGGCCCGCCGCTCCCCATCGAGGGACCGGAGGTCGATTGCCGTGAAGATCGCCGTCATCGGCGCGAACTACGTCGGGCTCGTCGTGGCCACCTGCCTCGCCGACACCGGTCACGATGTGGTCGCCGTCGACATCGACGAGAGCCGGGTCGAGCGCCTGCGCCGGAGCGAGCCGACGATCTACGAGCCCGGCCTGGCCGAGCTCCTCCGCCGGAACAGCTCCGAGGGGCGGCTCACGTTCACGACGAAGCACGCCGAGGCGGTCGACGGCGCCCTCGTCGTCTTCCTCGCGGTCGGGACGCCGCCGCGGGACGACGGCTCGGTCGACCTCTCGTGGATCGAGACGGCCGCCGACCAGGTCGCCGAGGCGGCGACCGACTACTTCGTCCTCGCGATCAAGTCGACGGTGCCCGTCGGGACGGCCGACATGGTCCGCGACCGGATGGCGAAGCGGACCGACCACGCGTTCGACGTGGTGAGTAACCCCGAGTTCCTCAAGGAGGGCGCCGCCCTCGAGGACTTCCAGAAGCCCGACCGAGTGGTGATCGGCGCGGCCGATCCGCGGCCGGCCGCCATCGTGCGCGAGCTCTACGCGCCGTTCGTCCGGACCGGGAAGCCGATCCTGGTCATGGACAACCGCAGCGCCGAGCTGACGAAGTACGCAGCGAACGCGCTGCTGGCGAGCCGGATCTCGTTCATGAACGACATGGCGAACCTGGCCGAGCGCCTCGGCGCCAACGTCGATCAGGTCCGCGAGGGCGTCGGCAGCGACGCGCGGATCGGCTATCCGTTCCTGTTCCCCGGCGTCGGGTTCGGCGGGAGCTGCTTCCCGAAGGATCTCGAGGCGGTCGCCGCGATGGGCCGCGAGGTGGGCCACCCGAGCCGGATGGTCGAGGCGGCGATCGCGATCAACCACGACCAGAAGGGCGTCCTCGGCGCCAAGGTCGAGCGCTACTTCGAGGGCAAGCTCAACGACAAGACGGTCGCGGTCTGGGGCCTCGCCTTCAAGCCGCGGACCGACGACATGCGCGAGAGCCCGTCGGTCGTCCTGATCCAGAAGCTGATCGACGCCGGCGCGACCGTCCGGGCGTTCGACCCGGTCGCCCACGAGACGGCGAGGACGATCTTCGGCGATCGGATCACCTACGCCGAGAGCGCCTACGCGGCCGTCGAGGGAGCGCACGCCCTCTGCCTCGTGACCGAGTGGCAGGAGTTCCGCCGCCCGAAGTTCGAGCGGATCAAGGAGTCGATGGCCGGCGGCGGGACGCCCGCCGTCTTCGACGGACGCAACATCTGGAACGGCGAGACACTCCGGTCGCTCGGGTTCGACTACTTCGGCATCGGAATGCCGTCGAGCAAGTTCCCCGACGAGAAGTAGCCCGATCAACTCGAAGCGTTGAGGTCCTCCATGCCCCGCACCCTCGTCACCGGCGGAGCCGGCTTCCTCGGCAGTCATCTCTGCGAGGCGCTCCTCTCCCGCGGCCACTCCGTGATCGCGATGGACAGCCTCCTCACGGGCGCCGCCAGCAACGTCGGCCACCTCATCGCGAACCCGAAGTTCGAGCTGGTCGACTACGACGTCACCAACTACCTCCACGTCGACGGGGAGCTCGACCGGATCCTCCACTTCGCCTCGCCGGCGAGCCCGGTCGACTACCTCGAGATGCCGATCCACACCCTCAAGGTGGGCGCTCTCGGAACCCACAAGGCGCTCGGCCTCGCCAAGGCCAAGGGCGCGCGGTTCCTCCTCGCGTCGACCTCCGAGGTCTACGGCGACCCGCTCGAGCACCCGCAGACCGAGAGCTACTGGGGCAACGTCAACCCGATCGGCGTGCGCGGCGTGTACGACGAGGCGAAGCGCTTCGGCGAGGCGCTCACGATGGCCTATCACCGCGCGCACGGCCTGGAGACGCGGATCGTCCGGATCTTCAACACCTACGGCCCGCGGATGCGGGCGGGCGACGGGCGGGTCCTGCCGAACTTCATCAACCAGGCGCTCCGCGGCGAGCCGCTCACCGTCTACGGCGACGCGAGCCAGACCCGGAGCCTCTGCTACGTCGACGACCTGGTGGCGGGGATCCTCGCGCTCCTCGAGGGCGACTTCGTCGAGCCGGTGAACATCGGCAACCCCGACGAGATCACCATCATGGGCCTCGCCGAGGAGGTCATCGCCGCGACCGGGACCAAGAGCGAGATCGTGACCCGGCCGCTGCCCGAGGACGACCCCAAGGTGCGTCAGCCGAACATCGCGCGCGCGCGCGAGGTGCTCGGCTGGGAGCCGAAGGTGCCGCGGAGCGTCGGCCTCGGCCGGACGATCGACTACTTCCGCTCACTCATGACCGACGAGGGGAAGGGCGCCTGACGTGCCGGCCGCCGGACGGCGGTGGAGCCCGGATGAGTATCCGTGGCCCATCTCGAACGCGCTCCGCTTCCTCTCCGAGACGGTGTGGGAGGAGGAGCTCGGATCGCTCCTTCAGCCGCGCCAGCTCTTCTTCGCCGTCTGCCGGGTCATCTACCTTCTCGGGCGGGCGTTCGTCACCACCCGCGTCCAGCTCCAGGCGGCGGCGCTGACGTACACGACGGTCCTGGCGCTCGTGCCGACGTTCGCGGTCATCGTGGCGGTCTTCCAGCCCTACAGCGGGCTCAAGGACGCCGAGGGCCAGATCAAGTCGCTCCTCTTCGAGTCGATCGCGCCGGCGTGGCAGGCGGACGCCGAGTCCTACCTCAACCAGTTCGTCGACAACGTCCACGGCGGCGCCGGCGGGCTGATGACCGGGCTCGCCGTCTGCTTCCTCTTCTACTCGGTGATCACCCTCCTCTCGACGATCGAGCACACCCTCAACGAGGTGTGGGGCGTCAAGCGCTCGCGCAACATGGTGCGCCGGTTCACCGTCTACTGGAGCGTCGCCACCCTCGGGCCGATTCTGGTCGGGGTCGCGTTGACCCTGTCCGAGGACTTCGTCGGCAAGATCCGCGGCTTCTCGGTCAGCGAGTGGTGGGCGCGGTCGGGGCAGTCCGAGAAGATCGGCGACGGAACGGCGCGCGGCTATCTCGCCGGAGGGCTGACGGGCGCGAGCACCGCCTCGCGCATCGAGACCGTCGAGCTGCCGATCGAGGAGCCGGATCCGCCCGCGGCGCCGGCCGCACCCGAGAAGCTCGAGGAGCGGAGCGGCGCCCTGCCGCACGCGACGGCCGTCATCCTGGTCATGATCGCGTTCACCGTTCTGTACGCGTTCATGCCGAACACGCACGTGCGTCTGGTGCCCGCCATCATCGGCGCGCTCATCGCGGCGATTCTCTGGGACCTCAGCAAGACCGCGTTCACCGAGAGCTCGACCCGGCTCATCCGCGAGAACAAGATCTACGGCTCGCTCGCCGCGCTGCCGCTGACGATGTTCTGGATCTACATCTCGTGGAACCTCGTCATCGTCGGCGCCGAGATCAGCCACGCGATCCAGAACCTGCGGACACACCGCCGCGAGGAGCAGGCGCCGCAGACGACGCAGCGCCTCAAGGAGGAGCTCGCCCTCCGGATCGTCCTGTCGGTCGCGAACCAGTTCGCCCGCGGGAGCACGCCGCCGAACCCCGAGCAGCTCGCCGAGGAGCTCGGCGCCCCGGTCGGCCTGGTGGGGGAGGTGTGCGAGCACCTCGTGATCGAGGAGTTCCTCCGCGAGGCCGGACTGTCCGAGGACGAGCTCCAGTACGTCCCGGCCCGACCGCTCACCTCGATCTCGATGGACGAGATCATCACATCAATGCACGAGAAGGCCGGCGTCTCCTACCCGCTCCGCGACGGCCCGGGCGCCGAGATCGTCCGCGAACGGATGAAGGAGGCGGCCGCCGCCGCGAGGACGGTGACCGGAAGCTTCAGCTTCGCGGCCCTCGCCGAGCAGGCGGGCGTCGACGCGGCCTCGGCCGCGCTCGGCGAGAAGGCGCCGCCGGTGCCGTCGGGCCGATTGACGATCTCACCCGAAGCGCCGACCGAGCCCGCGATCGGGAGCGAGCCCCCGACGGAGCCCGAGCAGGAGCCCGAGCCCGACGCGACATCGGAAACCGAGCCCGAATCCGAGACCAAGCCCGAATCGAAGGCCGAGCCCGAGCCCGAGCCCGACACCACGAAGCCCGCGTCGGATCGACCCGACGACGACGACCGGTAACCCCCGAGACGCCGACCGGCGACGCGGCCGCGGCGACCCGACGACGGTGGATCGCCGCATCCCCAGGAGAGCCCCGATGAAGAGCCACCCGAAGTCCGCCTCCCCGACCGGCACCCCCGTTGCGTCCACCGGTGCTCGCAGAAGGAGGCGGAGCCCCGCCATGGACACGATCCGCTGGAGCGCATCGGCGATCCTCGTCGCCGGCCTCGGCATCATCGGCGCGAGCGGCATCCTCGCCCGCGACGACGACGGCGAGAAGGAGAAGACCGACGAGAAGGCCAAGCCCGCCGAGCGCGTCGTCGTCGACAAGGCGACGATCGTGTTCGACGACGGCGACACCTTCCGGGCGGGCGACCGCGACATCCGCGTCCTCGGCGTCGACACCCCCGAGACGATCCACGAGGACCACGGGATCTTCGTGAACCAGCCGGGCGGCCCCGAGGCGTCCGCGTTCACGAAGAAGGCGATCGAGGAGGCGACCGAGGTCGTCCTCCTGATCGGGCGCAAGGACCGCTACGGCCGGACGCTCGGCCACGTCTACCTCGACGGCGAGCTGCTCGCGGTCAAGCTGATCGCCGCCGGCCACGGCTACGAGACGATCAGCAAGTACGGCGAGAACGGCTTCCCCGAGGAGGCGGCGAAGATCCGGGAGGCGGCGAAGACCGCGCCAAAGCCGACCTTCGAGAAGCCCTGGAACTGGCGGCGGAAGAACCAGAAGCGCGAGAAGAAGGGCGAGAAGAAGCCCGAGAAGAAGGACGAGACCGAGAAGAAGCTCGCGGAGCCCAAGTCCGGCGACGAGAAGAAGAAGCCGGACGAGGGCGCCGACCCGAAGTAGACGTTGTCGCGCGAACCGAAGCCGGAGGGCCCTCTCAAGCGGCTCGTGCGGGCTCTCGTTGCGATGATCCGGCCCGAGCCAGCGATCGACGCGACCACGACCTGGCTCGTCCGGCGTCACCCCGACGACGCCCCCCTCGCTCGCCTGAGTGACCCCACGTTCGTGGACATGTTCTGGCTGAGCGTCGCCATCGAGCCACTCGTGCTCGATCCAGACGAACAGCAGCGGGTGCTCACGTCTTCCGCCTTCTGGGATCCACCGCTGCTCTTCGAGCGTGAGGACTCGGGAGTCGTCGCGGAGTACGCGTTCGCCTCGGCGGCGGGACCCAGCGACGGCCGGGTCACGGTCCGAGGCCTGCGCTGACTCATGGATAGACTTCGCCCTCGAGCTCGAAGCTCAGGAACGAGTGAATCTCGCGCAAGAGCGCACGGGCGCAATGGGGCAATCTCCGGCGCCAAGTCCCGGTCGCTCTTGGCGTCCTTACGCCCTTGCGTGAGATTCGGCGTTCCTGGAACACGCGCACGTGACTGCCGTCGCGATGAACGATCCACAGATTTCACAGATTACACAGATTGCCGCGGGTGGATCCGAGTCGTTGCCGAGCTCGGGAACGGGCCTGCTGCGCAGCGAGTGTGCCGCCTTCGGCAACTCGTAGTCTGTGCTTCACAGATTGCCGCGGCGCGTTCCAGATCGCTGACGAAGGCAATCCCGGAGCGCCGGCCACGCCGAGGAACCATCGCCCTCGGCAGCTCGAAACGCGCCTCGCGGCGCTGTGGGACTTCCAGGCTGGCTACCGCTGGAACGCGGTGAGCGGGGAGCCCGAAGAGGACAGGCACGCCTCGTGGCCCGTCGTCGCGGACCACGGAGGCGACCCGTTCATCTACTGCGCCGACTCGGGGCGCGTCCTTCTGGCACGTCACGGGGCGGGCGCCTGGACACCGCGCGACGCCTTCCCGGATCTTCTCGCGATGGCCGGGACCCTCGGGATTCTCGGATCCGTCGCCCAGCAAGCGGGCCTCGGTCTCACCGACGACGACTCCAGCGTCCGCCCGGAGCATCGAGCAACCGCGGTCGTCCGCCTCGCGGAGCTTCTTGGTGACGAAAGGCGGGCGCAACGAGCCTTGGAGGCCGCGGGATGGTGACACTCGCAGACGCCGATCGGCACCCGGGACTTCGGGACCACACGAACGCTGGCTTGCTCCCGTCACTCCGATGCGGTCGAGCGCGCCGCTCCCTCGGAGTCCGACCAGCCGTCGTCCGGTTCGGGAGATCCCGCCTCCTGCGCCTGACGCCAGTCATCGTGGTCTCGTAGGGGCATGACCATGATCGCCTCCTTCGAGCCGCACGCGGTGAAGAAGAACGCACACCCGCCGACGTCCACGTACCAGGATCTCTCGTCCATCCGCTCGATGTGGAAGAACCCACGTCCCACGATCTCGTCGGGTAGGCCGTCTTCGTCGATGTTGCGAACCGTGTAGGTATCCACCGGGCTCCCTCGCGATCGCCGTTGCGCCCAGACCGTCGCAGGTCGTGCAGGTCGCCCAGGCGATCCCTTCTCGGATTCGGCGCGAGACTTCTCTTCACTCCGCTCTCGTGAGTGAAGCAGGGCTCAGGGGCCGGACGGCCCTCGACCGGGCCGTCATCATCAAACGACAGACGGCAGCTACTTCGCGGTCACATGATCGGAGGCCCACGTGACCGACAAGATCGAGTTCTACTCCCGGAACGACCGCCCCTACGGGTGCTTCTCCAACTTCGCGCCGTATCCGGTCAGGCTCAGGGGGAAGAGCTGGCCGACCTCAGAGCACTACTTCCAGGCTCAGAAGTTCTCCGGCACCCCCAGGGAGCACGAGATACGACGGGCGCGAACGCCGAGGCGAGCCGCCCGCCTCGGACGAGATCGCCGACACCGGCCTCGTCGCGACTGGGAGCGGGTCAAGGACTCGGTCATGTACGACGTCGTGCTCGCCAAGTTCGAGCAGCATGCCGACATCCGGGAGCGACTCCTCTCCACGGGCGAAGCCACGATCGTCGAGCACACGGCCAACGACGATTACTGGGGGGACGGAGGAGACGGATCCGGGCGGAACATGCTCGGCCGTATCCTCATGAGGGTGCGAGCGGAGCTCGGACGTCGAGGCTGACGCCTGGCTGCCGGGCGAGCCGATCCTCTGGGGGGGCCTCCTTGGTGGCCTCACAGGCGCCCTTCGCGTCTGGGTGTCTCACGAGATGACCTGGACCGTCGAGCCGCCCGGCATGGAAGAGCGCTTCACGCCATTCGCAGAGTGGGCGGCGTCCGCTGCCATCGGACTCGTGTTTGCAACGAGCGTCGTGCTTCTTCCTGCGGCGCTCCGGCGACTGTCCAGCGCCCTCTATCGCGCCGCGCCGGCGTCACCCATTTAGCGCTTTGTGCCGCTCCGGGCCGTCGTGACGTCGTCACGGGCACAATCCGGTCAGTCCTCATCACGCCGAGGCAGCGGCAGAGCCTCGGACGGGATACGGCGCAACGGCGGGAGGTTCCGAGGCTCGAACAGCGAACGGATGAACGCGAGGCAAGCGGAGATGGCGGCCGCCGTGTCGTCACGCACGAAGCCCCTTCGCATGATTTCCGCCCCCCAGTCCAGTGGCGAGAGCCCGTGCTCATCGCGTGCCGCCGGGTCCGCGCCTCGCTCGACGAGGAACTTGGCCGCATCCGGCCGCCCGTGCATGACAGCGACGTGCAGCGCAGTGACACCGTCGATCCCCCGAGCCTTGACCTCCGCACCGCGGTCGATCACATCGCCGATCAACGCCAACGACGCCCATCGGATCAGCTCATGGAGAACGACCGGGCACGCGAAGTCGACTCGGTGGCTGCCGTTCGCGTCCGCCCCCGCATGAAGGAGCGCCCGGATGCGCGGCTCGTCACTCTGGTGCGATCCGCGGAGGAGCGGGTCGGCCGCGTGCGGCCAGCCGTCCACGCAGGCGCCTCGCTCGAGGAGGAGCCGAAGCGTCTCGACGTTGCTCCTCGGCGAGCGGGCGGCGCGCGCGAGCGCCGAGTCGAGACCGTCCGTCGAAGCGTTCGGATCGGCGCCGTCGTCGAGGAGAGCGCAGACCCTGTCGACGTCTCCTTGATCGACCGCGTCGATGA
Organism: Planctomycetota bacterium; assembly: GCA_029260755.1. Classification (GTDB taxonomy): domain Bacteria; phylum Planctomycetota; class J058; order J058; family JAJDCQ01; genus JAJDCQ01. The sequence continues at coordinate 16,047 of JAJDCQ010000100.1, forward strand.
GCTCGAGGTCGATCGATCGCTTGCTCGGCTCGGCCATGTCGAGAGCGTAGCCTCCTCCACGACCGCGATCCAGGCCTCGCCGCGCGACACGACCCTCTCGAAGCAAGGGGCCAGGTCTCGGATCTTCGCATGAGCGTCGCATGAGCGTCGCTAGTGCGAGGATCCGAGACCTGACCATTCGATGGAGGATTCTCGGAGGGCGAGCCTGGCGGTCGAGACTCGGGTTGCCCTCCGTGTATCCTCCGTGCTCTCCGTGTCTCCGTGGTGACATCCCCTTCGCCGAAGGCGAAGCAAGCTGCCAGCCGGTAGCGGCTAGCTCCCCGCGCCGTCGTCGACTCGGTAGCGCCCCGAGCCGCTCCTGGCCGTCGCGACGTCCTCGACCTCGCCGTCGGCCTCGGCCTCGCCGTCGAGCTCGCCGTAGGGGTCGATCCCCTCGTCGCCGTCCTCGGCGGTCGGCCCTCCGTCTCCGTCGGCGTCGAACTTCATGAAGACCGGCAGGCGGAGGACGATCTTCAGCCCCTTGCCGAGCTGCCCGGTCGCGTCGACGGTCCCTCCGTGGAGGTCGATCGCGTCGCGGACGCTGCTGAGGTCGACGGTGTCGTCTCCCTCCTCGGCGACCGACGAGACGCTTCGCTCGAAGAGCTTCTCGAGGCGGTCGCCGGGCAGGCCGGCCCCCTCGCACGTCAGGCTCACCCGGAGGAAGCCCGCCTCGCGCTCCAGGCCCGCCTCGAGCTTGCTCTCGCGGAAGGCGTTGTCGACGACGAGCGAGACGATCTTCTCGAGCGAGTGCTCGATCATCTCGCGGTTGCCGAGGACGGCCACGTCGCTCTCCGAGGATCCGGTCCGCTCGAGGGTGATCTGCTTCTGCTCGAGCTCGCCCGTGCGCCGCTCGAGGACGGCCTCCAGCAGATGTGCGACCGAGAGCGGGAGCCGGCGCTGCTCGGTCTCTCCGCTGCCGAGCTCGAGGGCAGACGCGAAGTCCTGGAACGCCCCACCGACCGTCTGACTCTGGCGCTTGATGATCTGGGCGAAGACGCGCGCCTCGGGCTCGAGCGTCGGGCTGTCGAGGAGGATCTCGCTGTAGCCCTGGATCGAGGTGAGCAGGTTCAGCACCCTCCCGCTGATCATGCTGACGAAGTCGGTCTTCATCAGGTCGAGCTCCTTGAGCTCGGTGACGTCGGTGAACGAGCAGACGATCCCCAGGACCGGCGCGGCGGTCGCCTCGACCTCGCCCGCGAGCGCCGCCTTGCGGACGCTCCGCAGCTCGAGCCGGTAGTGATAGCCGTGCTGCCCCTGGCTCGTCAGGTCGAACCGGATCGGCCGGTCCTGGACGATCATCTCGCCCATCCGGCGGACCACCTCGGCCGGCTCGAGGTCGGCCACGTCGCGGAGGACGTCGAGGACGTTCTTGCCCTCGATCGGCCGCCCGAGCGCCTTGCCGACCTGCGCGATCCGCTCGTTGTAGAGGACGACGCGTCCGAACACGTCGCAGATGATCACGCCCTGGTCGATCGCGTTCAGGACGCTGAAGAGGAGCACCTTCTTCTCGAGGAGCGAGTTCGTCACGGTCGCCAGGCCGTCGAGCCTGTCGCGGCCCCGGTCGGCCTCGAGGAAGCCGCGGACGCCGCCCGCCCGCCGCCGAAGCCGCTCCCGGAGGAGCTCGCGGTTCATGAGGGTCGCGAGCTGCTCGGCGACGAACCGGATCATCTGACGCCGGTCGAGGAAGAGGCTCTCGCCGCCGAGCGGCTGGTTCACGACGAGGAACCCGACGACGGGGCCGACGCTCATGAGCGGCACGATCAGGCTCTGGCGGTCGCCCTTCATGAGCCGCCCCCGGACGATCGGCTCGCCGAGCGCGATCGCCTCGGCCCACGGCGACCGGCGGACGTCGCGGCGCCGCTCGAGGACGTCGTCGTCGCTCGTCCGGAGCGCGCCGGCGAGCTCGATGTGCCACCGGTCGGGCGACTTCCTGAAGAGAAGGAAGCTCTCGGCGTCGATGAAGAGGCTCGCCAGGTCGAGGGCGCGGTCCCAGCCTCGCTCCTCGCGCGCCTGCGCCTGGTAGAACCCGCGGTCGAGCCGGGTGAAGCGATCGACCAGCTCCTGCATCTCCGCGTCGAGCGCGCGGGCCGTGACCAGGCTCATCCCGACGTAGAGGATCCCCGTCAGGACGAGGAACGGCACCACCGGCACGAGCGTGTCGAACGCCGCGAACGCGACGAAGCACGCCGCCGGAGCGGCGGCCGTCGCGACCGCGAAGACGACGAACGCGGCGACCGGCGGCATCCGGCGCGGCGCGAGACCCAGCCCGAACCCGGCGACCAGCAGGACGCCGAGCAGCCACGGCCAGGCGATCCGCTCGACGAACCGCCCCGTCAGGAGCGTCCCGATCGCGTTCGCGCTCACCTCGACCGCCGGCATCGGCCGCGACGGGTCGCACGGCGTGGCGTAGGCGGTCGCGACCGCCGGATCGGTCGGGCCGATCAGGACGACCTTCCCCGCGAACGTCGCGGCCGGAAGCTCGCCGGCCAGCACCCGATAGGCCGGCACCCAGGGATGACTCAACGTCGGGCCGGCCCATCGGATCCGCACCCGACCGTCGTCGGCCAGCGGGATGACGTGGTCTCCGGCGCGAAGCTCCCCCTCGCCCCGGACGATGTCGGACGTCTCGAGCTGCCACCGCGCGAGCGCCACGGCGAGGTCGAACGCCGGCAGGCTGCGGTCGACCTCCTCCAGGTCCCAGAGGAGGCCGGCGCGGCGGACGACGCCGTCCTCGAGGCGCACGACCGGGGCGCCGACTCGACCGCCCCGTCCAGCCTCGAGCGCCGCGCGCTCGGACTCGGCCGGAATCACCAGGTCGGGCGCGTAGAGGTCGTGCTCGAGCGACGCGGCGAAGACGACCTCGGGGAACTCCTCCCGGAGCGAGGCGTCGGTCGGAACGAGGACGCCGACCGCCCGCGGCTCGGCCTCCTCGAGCGTCACGATCAGGCGCGAGAGCTCCTCGGGGGAGAGGGGCCAGCCGCCCAGACGCCGCAGGCTGGGCTCGTCGAGGGTGACGATCACGAGCTCGTCGGATGGGCTCGCCCCCGGCGCCACCAGTCGGGTCCAGACGTCGGCGAGGAGCGCCTCGATCGGCTGGACCGCCGGGACGCGCGTCGACGCCATCGCCGCGACCGCCGTCGAGACGACGACGGCGAACCACGCCAGGAGGCGGTTACGGCGGCGGCGGGCGTCGCGGGTTACCGGCAAGTCGTCTCGACCTTGGTCACGCGCTCCTCGAAGGCCGCCCCGGTCCGTCGCCGTTCACGGCGTCGCCGCTCACTCATCGGGACGCACGAACCGCTCGAGATAGAGCTCGACGTCCTGCCCCATGTCGCGCGCGCGAAGCAGGTGCCGGCGGCTCTCGTCGAAGCGCCCCCAGAGCGCGAACAGGACGCCGTGGCAGAGCTGGGTCTCGCCCGCCTCCTCGTCCATGTCGGCCAGCCGGACGAGCTCGGCCGGCCCCGCCCGCACGAGCGGGAAGCCGAGCGTCGCCTTGCTGAGCTTGAGGAAGACGCGGCCCTTCTCGACCTTCACGAGCGTCCCCCGCCGCGCCACGCCGTCGATCTCGATCTCGAACCGGCTGCCGAGGTTCTGCCGGAGATGCGCCTCGACCCGCGCGAGCATCGCCGCGACCCGACGGACGTCCTGCCGGATCCGCTCGATCCCCGACCGGGCGACCTCGTGCTCGGTCGAGCGGGCCGCCGCGGAGAGCCGGTCGCCCGCCTCGGCGATCGACCCCGCGACGGCGAGCCCGCTCACCTCCTCGAACGCGCTCGCGAGGGTCTCGTCGACCTTCCGGCGCGCGGCCGCGGCCGCGTCCTCCGCGTCGCCGGTGGCGATGGTCGCCCGCTCGTCGATGTGGGCGATCAGCTTGTCGATCTCGAGGTCGAGCTCGGGGATGCCCGAGGGCTTGAGCGGGGCGATCAGCTCGCGGGCCGCGCTCACCCGTCCCTTCGGGAGGAGCACCTCCTCGACGCGCTCACGCGCCGTCCGGAAGCGGATCACGATCTCCTTCTCGATCGCCTTGCGATAGGTCTCCTTCAGATCCCACGCCGGCGTGTCCCGATAGCGCCCGGGGAACTCGGCGTAGAGGCCGAGGGCGACGGCCAGGTCGCCGTCCGCCACGCTCGCGTCGGCGCTCTGGCGGACCGTCATCAGCTCCTCGCGGGCGAGCTGCTCGATCTGCTTCTCGACCTGGTCGAGGCGGTCCTTCGCCTTCGGCGCCTGCGAGGTGTCGCCGAACCGGTCGACGATCTCGCGGAAGCGGTCGCGGATCTCCTCGAACTGCTCGGGCTGGGCCTGGGCGAACTCCTCGGCCTGACTGTAGAGATGGCTGGCCGCGAACTCGCGCGCCTGGTGGACCTTCTTCTGGGCGTCGCTCCGCTCGTCGATCTTCGGGAGGAAGTCGAGCCACTCGTCGCGGAGCTCGGCGAGGCCGGCGACCTTCGCGCTCGGGCCGCCGGGGAAGCGCCGGTCGAAGACGATCAGGCAGATCAGGATGCCGGCCGCCACGATCGCCGCGATGCGTAGCCGTCGGCGCCGCTCCTCCGCGGCCACGTCGGCCGATGTCTTGTAGACCTTCCCCTCGAGGATGCCCCGGTCGCGGAGCTGCTCGAGGTCGAGGAGCAGCTCGGTCGGGTCCTTGTACCGGTCGCTCTTGTCCTTCGCCATCATCCGCGAGAGGATCAGGCAGAGACCCGAGCTCAGGTTCGGGTTCCGCTCGAGTGGGTCGGGCATCTCCTGGGTGAGGTGCTTGCTCACGACGGCCGCCGCGCCGTCGCCGTCGAACGGCACCGAGCCGGTGACCATGTGGTAGAAGGTCGCCCCGAGCGAGTAGAGGTCGCTCCGGATGTCGAGGTCCTCCATCCGCGCCTGCTCGGGCGACATGTAGTAGGGCGTTCCCATGATCACGCCCTTGCGCGTGATCGACATGTCCTCGTCCTTGGCGTGGATCGCGAGGCCGAGGTCGCACAGCTTCACCACCCCGTCCTTGTCGATCATGATGTTTCCGGGCTTGATGTCTCGGTGGACGAGGAGGAACTGCCAGGCGTGCTCGAGGGCGCTGGCGAGCTTGATCCCGATCTCGACCGCGCGCCGCTCCTCGACCACGCCGGTCCGCTCGAGGTAGCGCTTGACCGTCTCGCCCTCGACGTACTCCATCGCGAAGAAGTGGTAGCCGTTGCTCTCGCCGAAATCGAGCGCCTGAACGATGTTCGAGTGATTGAGCTGCGCCGTGGCGGCCGCCTCGCGCTGGAACCGGGCGAGGTACTCCTTGTTGTGGGCAAGGCGCGGGGGGAGCACCTTGATCGCGACGAGGCGGCTGAGCTTCGCCTGCTTGGCGAGGTAGACCGTCCCCATGCCGCCCTTGCCCAGCTTCGAGATGATCTGGTAGCCCTCGATCTGCTCCTTCCGCTTGCTGCCCTCGAGCTCGGCGAGCAGCTCGTTGACCTGATCGAGGGTCAGGATCTCCTTGTCGTGCATGATCGAGCTGAGCAGGGTCCGCATCCCCTGCTCGCGGAGCTTCTCCTGCTCCGCCATGCACTCGTAGAGCTGGCGCTTGGTGATCAGGCCCTTCTCGACGGCCAGATCACCGAAGGACTTCTTGGCCATGCGGCACTCCAGGGTCTCCGCCCCCGCGGAGACCCAATGAGATGTATAGACATTGCGAGGGCCCGTTCAATGGCGCGACGCGGCGGGACGGCCGCTTGGAGTCGACGAGTCAGCGGGGCTGGTCCGAGCGCGGGGGAGGCGGGGCGTCGACGAGATCCACGAGCCGAAGCCCCGTCAGGTTCTCGACCTTGGCGCGCGAGGGGGCCGGGGCGAGCATCCTTGGAACGTCGAAGACGGTCACGATTCCCTCGCCGGTGCCCGCCAGGAGCCGCCCCCGATCGTCCCAATCCAGGGAGACGACCCTGTCGGTGAGTCGGGTCTCGGCGAGACGCTCGAGGGCGACCTCCTCGCCGCGACGAACCCGCCAGATGGAGAGACCTCGTTCGTCGTCGCCGCCGGCGATGAGCTCGGTCATCTGGCCCTCGATCTCGATCCGACCACTCCACGCGACCACCAGGATCGACTGGGCCGTGCGGGTCCCGCTGACCTCGTCGAGCGCCTGCCCGTCGGGCACCGACCGGATCTCGATCGAGTTTTGGGCGGCCACGGCCACCATCGAGCCGTCCGGGGAGAAGCTCGGCGTTCGCCCGTGGCCACCCAGATCGACGGACGAGGCGACCTCGAGGCTCTCGCCGTCGACGAGGACGAGCCGGCGGCCGAACAACGCGGCCACCGTGCGCCCGTCGTCGCTCCACACGAGATCCCCGACGAAGACTCGAGCCGGGCTCGCCTCCTGCAGGACGACCTCGGCGACCCGGCGCGGCTCCGAGCCCGACACGTCCCAGACGTGAGCCCTGACCGGCGTCCCCGCCTTCCCCGTCCCCGCGGAGATGATCCGTCGCCCGTCGGGGTGCCAGTCGCCGGTCCGGAAGCCGGCCTCGTCGCCCTCCCCCGGCGCGGGAGCCAGCCGAAACCGGGTGCGCTTCCCGAGCTCCAGCAACCCGAGGCAGCCGCGATCACGGTGCCCGCCCGTCGGCTCCCGGAACGCCGCGAGACCGCCGAAGATGGCGAGCTGGCGCCCGTCGCGGCTCGGTCGGACGAACTTCGAGCGCTCGGGCCCTCCGTTCCCGATCGAGACCGCGGCGGCCCGATCGAGGGACCAGACCGCGCCGTTCGCCGCGTCCCTGGGCTCTCGACCCTCGAGGGTGGCCGTGACCAGCTCGTCGCTCCCCGGTCGCCACGCCGCTCCCGACAGGCCCGCCTCGGTGACCCGCCGCTGCGCGATGAGCGGACGCTCTTCGCGGACGGTGAAGACTCCGACGCCTCGCGCGTGCACCGCGGCGAGCCGATCCCCCGTCGGGCTCCACGTGACCCCGGCCACGGCCCACGGCGTCGCGACGCGCCACGTCGCGCCGGCCTCGTCCAGGTCCCAGACGATGAACGAGGGCGCGCCCCCGCTGCTCGCGACCCATCGTCCGCCCGGGTCGAACGCGAGCGACTTCACCTCCGTCGGCCCTCGATGCACCTGGGTCAGGAACACCTCGCCGCCGGGCTTCTCGACGTCGAGCTCCCAGACCCGGACGCGGCGGTCGTTCGAGCCGGACACGATGCGCCGGTCCTCCGTGCCCCACGGCCTCGACAGACCGTACGTCCTCGACCACGCCACCTGATCGATGATGCCGCGGTGCCGCGGGAGGACCGCCACGCGCCGCCCGCTTCGCGCGTCGAAGATCCGGACCTCGCGCGAGAGGACGTCGGCCGCGGTGACCCACCGGCCGGTCCCGTCGCTCGCGACGCCGGAGGTCCACCTCGAGTCCGACTCGATCGGTTTCGACAGCTCGGTCCCGCGAAACAGCAGCACGTAGGACTGCCAGCGCAGCCCGACGGCGAGCTCCGGCGGAGCGCTTCCGAGCCACGCAATCGCGTTCACCTGCGCCCGCGAACCGAGCTCCTCCGGCATCCGGACCGGCTCGAGCTCGCGCCCATCGGGTAGCTCGAATCGCCGGACGATGTTGCCGGCGATCGCGGCGGCGATCCGGCCGTCGGGGCTGATCGCCACGCCGGCGGTCGACTTGCCCGAGCTCGCGACGGGAGGTCGGTCGAACCGGATCTCGGCCGTCTCGACGTCCCATCCGATGACGTGCCCCACGCTCGACGCGGCGACGACCAGTCCCCCGTCCGGCGACCAGGCGACCGCCGCGAGGCCGGCGACCCCCCCCGGCGCCTCCAGGAGACCCGGGGCGCGCCACGGCCCGCTGAGGCAGAGCGCGTGCGCGAACCGGATCGTGGGGGCGTCGTCCTGCTCGAGGGCCGCGGCGGTGAGGAGCGCGGCCTCTCCGAGCCGTCCCTCGCGCCGCATCCGCTCCGCCCGCTCGACGAGCATGCGGGCGTACTCGACGCGGGAGCGCTCCTCGGCGACCAACTTCCCCGCCTCGGCCCGAACCTTGTCCGCCCTCAGGCGCTCCTCGTTCGCGAGGCGCTCCGCCTCGAGCCGCCGCGCATCGGAGCGAGCGGCCTCCCCCCACGCGTCCGCCGCGACGACGCCGGCGGCGAGCAGCCCGGCGATCGCCGCGAGGACGACCGCCGCGAGCAGCTTCTGGCGCCGGAGCCGGCGGAGGAACCTCGTCACGATCCCGATCGGCCGCGCGGTGATCGGGTCCCCCGCGAGGTAGCGATCAATGTCGTCCGCGAGCGCCTCCGCGGTCGGGTAGCGGCGATCCGGCTCCTTCTCGAGGCAGTGGAGGCAGATCGTCTCGAGGTCGCCGGCCGCGCGCCGGTTCAGCTCGCCCGGCGGGACGGGGTCCTTGGTCAGGATCGCGAAGATGAGGTTCGCGTCGGTCGTCCCCTCGAACGGGACCCGGCCGGCCAGGAGCTGATAGAGCGTCGCCCCAAGCGACCAGACATCGGCCCGCCCGTCGATCTCGCCCTGCCCGTCGGCCTGCTCGGGCGGCATGTAGGCCGGCGTGCCGACGGCCGTCCCCGTCTTGGTGAGCGTCGCCTGCCCCCGCACGGTCGCGAGGCCGAAGTCGAGGACGAATGGCTTCCCATCGGGGTCGACGATCACGTTCCCCGGCTTGAGGTCGCGATGGATCACGCCGTGCCCGTGGGCGTGGTGGACCGCCCGCGCCACGTCGCGGATCACCTCGAGGCCGCGGGTGAGCGGCAGCCGATCCGCCCCTTCGGCGCGTCTCTTCTGCTTCTTCTTCGTCTGAAGGAGTCGGTCGAGCGGCGTCCCGGCGACGAGGTCCATCGCGAGGAAGTGCCGTCCGCCTTCGAAGCCGACCTCGTGGATCGAGACGATCGACGGGTGCTTGAGGCGCGCGATCGCCTGCGCCTCCCGCTCGAACCGCTGGGCCGCCTGCTCGGCGTCGGGCCCGTCGGCCAGGATCGTCTTCACCGCGACGAGGCGACGGAGCCGGTCGTTCCACGCCCGGTAGACGACGCCCATCCCGCCGCGCCCGAGCTCGTCGAGGAGGAGGAACGGTCCGAGGCACCGGTGCGGATCGGCGCGCGCCGCCTCGATCTCGGCGTCGAGGGCGGCGTCGCCCGTGGAGGCGGGCGCGATCGCCCCCGACGAGGCTCGGCCGAGCATCGTGTCGGATCCCGGCGGCAGCATCCGGGTCGGGTCGCTCGGGCGCGGACGGGGCGGCGGACGCGGCGGCGGAGGGGGACGGGGCGGCGGAGGAGGCGGCGCCGGACCGGGCGCGGGGGCGAGCCCGGGGAAGGTCCCCGACGCCCCTCCACACCGGGCGCACGCGAGCGATCCGACCGGCGTCCGGACGAGCGCGAGGCCGCAGCGAGGACACAGCGGAGGGGGAGGGTTCACGTCGCGATGATCGTCGTCACCGCCCCGCATCGCAAACCGGCGTCACGCGGCCGGCGTCGGCGCGATCACCCGCTCGGTGTCGAGGACGAGGAGGAGCCGCTCGGTCCCGATCTTGTAGGCGCCGAGCAGCATCGTGCGGAGCGCCTCGGGCATCGTCTCCGGCGGCGCCTCGAACGCGTCGTCGTCGACCTCGACGACGTCGCCGACCCGATCGACGGCGAGGCAGAGCCCGCCCGTCTCGACGTCGAGGACGAGCCCGTGTTGCGCCGAGGCGAGGCCGCCCGCGCTCGGGCCGCCGGCGACCGCGAGCCGGCGCTCGAGGTCGATCACCGTCAGGATCCGGCCGCGGAGGTTGACGAGGCCCCGGACGTGATCGGGCGCGAGCGGCACGGGGGTGACCTCGTCGAGGCGGATCACCTCCTTCGCCTCGTCGACGAGGATGCCGAAGAGGTCGGCGCCGACCTCGAACGTGCAGAACTGGACGATTCGACCCACGCCGTGCTCCTCGCCTCGTCAGCCGCTGATGGGCGGGCCGACACCTTCGAGCCCGCTCATCGCCAGGATCCGCTCGAAGTCGAGCACCTCGGTCACCCGTTCGGCGATGACCACGTTGAAGAGCACGCCGTCCCGGCTCGGCGGGCTCCGCTCCTCGATGCTCGCCTCGACGATGTCGAGCACCCGGTGCACGACGAGCCCGACCCGCTGATCACCCCAGGCGCAGATCACGACCTGGATCGCCTCGTCGGCGAGGAACGCCCGCTCGAGCTCGGGGTGGCGCAGCTTCTTTCGCCGCTCGGGCAGGATGTCCGCGACCGGGATCACCGGGATCACCCGGCCGCGATGCTGGATGACGAAGCGACCGCCCGCCCGCTCCAGGGTCGACCGCGGCAGCTCCTCGAGCCGCTTGATGATGCGGACGGGGACGGCCGTCCGGCCATCGTCGGGGCTCTGACAGATCAGCACGGCCAGGCGGTCCGGGGCGATCTCGCCGACGGCCGGGCCGCGCTCGCCGACGGCGTCCTCGTGCTGAGCCTCGGACGCGACGACGCCCGACGGGCTCGCCGCGCCGATGGCCGCCCCGATCCGGGCGCGGCGCGCGAGCCGCGGAACGTCGAGGATGAGGGCGACCCGTCCGTCGCCGAGGACGGTCGCCCCGACGTAGACCGGGATCTCGGCGATCACCGCGCCGAGCGGCTGCACGACGATCTCCTGGGTGTCGATCACCCGATCGACGACGAGGCCGAACGAACGCCCGCCGGTCTGGACGACGACGATCGACTCGTCGCCGCCCTCGACGCCCGTCTCGCCGTCCCCCTCCAGGATCGTCTCGCCGTCCTCGAGCTCGGCGCCGAGCTTTCCCCGCCACGAGTCGGTCTTCGACGAGACCCCCTCGGGGAGCCCATCCGCCGCGGTCGGGGCGCGCGCCTCGTCGACCTCGAGCCCGGCGATCCCGAGCTCGTCGGCGAGATGGACGAGCGGGAGCACGCGACCGCGGAGACGGAGCACCGGCGTCCCGCGCAGGATCGTCAGGCTGACCTCGTCGGAGCCAGTGTCCCCCGACTCGCCGAGGCTGACGATCTCCCGGACGCTCGCGTGGGCGAGGGCGAAGCGAACGCCCACGGTCTCGACGATCAGGGACGGCAGGATCGCCAGCGTCAGCGGGATGCGCAGCCGGATCGTGGTGCCGCGGCCGCGGTGGCTCGCGACGTCGATCGTGCCGCCGAGCCGCTGGAGGCTCTCGCTCACCACGTCCATCCCGACGCCGCGCCCGCTCACCCGGGTCACCTCGGTCGTCGTCGAGAAGCCGGGGAGGAACGTCAGGTTGACGAGCTCCTGATCCTCGAGGCTCGCCGCCTCCTCGGCGTCGACGAAGCCGCGCTCGACGGCGGTGCGCCGGATGGCGTCGACGTCCATCCCGGCGCCGTCGTCGGCGATCTCGATCACGACCTGGCCCGCGTCGTGGAACGCGCGGATCCGGAGGCTCCCTTCGGGGTCCTTCCCCGCGGCGATCCGGATGCTCGGCAGCTCGATCCCGTGATCGACCGCGTTGCGGACGATGTGGGTGAGCGGGTCGCGGATCCGCTCGAGGATGCTCCGGTCGAGCTCGGTCTCGCGGCCGACGATCTCGAGCCGGACCGTCTTGCCGCACGCGACGGCCAGGTCGCGGACGACGCGCGGGAGGCGGCTCATGAGCGACTCGATCGGCTGCATCCGCGTGGCGAGGACGCGGTCCTGCAGCCCGGAGACGATCGCCGAGAGGCGCTGGATCAGGTTGGAGAGGACCGGATCGTCCACGTGGGCCACGGCGGCCTCGACGATCCGGTTGCGAACGAGGACCAGCTCGCCGGTCGACTCGACGAGCTCGTCGAGGTGGGCGACGTCGACGCGGACGCTCGCGTCCGTCGGCGCCGTCGCGAGCGGCCCCGGAGCGCCGAGGTCGACGGAGAACGCCGCGTCGGCCGGCACCGGCGGGAGGCCGGCCGGCGGCGTCGCCGTCTCACCGGTCGGCGGCTCCACCAGCCCGGGCCCCGCCGACGCGGCGTCACCGTCGCCCGGGGCCGTCGTCGAGGCGGCCAGCCGCTCGACCTCCATGACGAGCGTCGCGTTCTCCTTCGGATCGCCCTCGGACAGGTCGGCGCCGATCCGCTCGAGGAGGACCCGGACGGCGTCGCCGCTCCGGAGGACGGCGGTCGTCACCTCGGGACGCGGCGGGAGGAGACCGTCTCGCAGGCGGGCAAGGAGCCCCTCTCCGGCGTGGGCGACCGCCTCGAGGGCGGTGAACCCGAGGATGCCGGCGGTCCCCTTGATGTTGTGGAGGACGCGGAACGCGCTGGCGAGCGCCTCCCGGTCGTCCGGGTTGCGCTCGAGGTCGACGAGCTCGCGGTCGAACTCCTCGAGCTGCTCGAGGCACTCGGCGACGAAGTCGCGGACGACATCGTCCATGTCGTCCATGCCGGCGAGGACATCGTCGTCGTGCGCGTCAGCCATCGCCGCCTCGGTCGGAGCGCCCGACCGGTTTGCCGGGCGGCCCGCGCATTGGATATATAGGGAGTGACTCGAGCTTGGCAAGCCCGCACTCCTTCGAGGTCGAAAGCAGCGACATGCGAACCCTCGTCGTCGACGACAGCCGGACGGCTCGACGTGTCCTCGTTCGGATCCTCGCCTCGCTCGGCCACGACGACCCCGTCGAGGCCGGCGACGGAGCGGAGGCGCTCGACGTCCTCGGCAAGGACGCCGAGTTCGACCTCGTCCTCGCGGACGTCCACATGCCCCGGCTCGACGGGTTCGGCCTCATCAAGGCCATCCGCGCGAGCGAGAAGACGGCCCACCTCCCGATCCTGATCATCTCGAGCGAGAGCGACCCGGAGAAGATCATGGAGGCGGTTCAGCTCGGGGCGAGCGGCTACGTGACGAAGCCGTTCCGCCCGGCCGTGATCCGCGCCCGGATCAAGGAGGTCCTCGAGAAGAAGCCCGAGGGCGCCGTCGTCGCCGCCCCGCCCGAGGAGGCGCCGGCCGACGGTCCCCGCGACGAGAGCCCCTCGTCGCTCGAGGGCGACCTCGAGAACCTCTCGATCGTCGACCTGCTCCAGTTCCTCGCCGTGCAGCGGCGAAGCGGGCGCCTCGAGGTCGAGGCCGACACCCTCTCGGCCCGGATCCGGATCCGGGAGGGCGAGTGCCGGAGCTGCCGCGCGATCCCGAAGTCGGGCGGCGAGCTGCTCGGGCCGGCCGGGCTCGAGCGCGTCGCGCTCGAGAGCTCGGGACGGTTCCGCTTCATGGCCGGCGACGCCGGCGAAGAGGACCTCGACGCGCGCATCGACGTGCCCACCCTCCCCCTGATCTTCGAGCTCGCCCGCAAGCGAGACGACGCGCGCGGAGGCTAGCGTGCTCTACCTGCACGTGCGCAGCGGCCCTGCGGCCGGCGCGATCCTCGAGCTCGACCGCCCGGGCGCGCGCATCGGGCGGGACGAGAGCTGCGAGCTCCGCCTCTCGGACAACCTCGTCAGCAAGCTCCACGCCGAGATCTTCGTCGACCTCCTCTCGGGCGACTACGTCATCCGGGATCTCGGCAGCCGCAACGGGATCCGCATCAACGGAGAGGCGACGCCCGAGAAGCGCCTCGACGTCGGCGACGAGGTCCAGCTCGGCCGCACGCGGATCGTCTGCCTCGACGAGCCGCCGGCCCGGGCCTCGCTCGAGGGGGCGAGCCTCTCCCTCGCCGCCCTCGCCGAGCTCGGCCGGATCGCGGCCGACGCCGACCCCCTCGACAGCCTCGACGCGTACGCGAGCCGCCTGCGCGCCGCGGCCACGGCGACCGGCGCGGCCCTCGCGATCTTCGAGGAGGGCGTCGAGAAGCCGCTCCTCGAGGCGCACTCGACCGGAGACGACCCGGCCGACCCGGGCCGGCGCACCGGCAAGCTGAAGCGAGGTCAGCTCGACGCCGACTCCGACGACCAGCCGGACGACGAGGCGCCCGCGCCCCTCGCCTGCCTCATCGCCGAGGCCGCCCGCACGCGCCTGCCGGTCGACGTGCACGACGCGGCCGAGCGGAGCGACCTCGCGGCGGAGCCTGAGGTGCGCGACCGGAGGGTGCGCTACTGCCTCGCCCTCCCGATGGTGGTCGACGCGGCCCTCATCGGCGTCGCCCAGGTCTACCGGGACGAGCCGGGGATCAGCCCGGCGGGACGCGCCGGAGCCGAGACGGCGACGGCCCTGATCGCGCTCGCGCTGAAGCGAGCCCTCTGACGATGAGCGAACGCGACAAGACGCCCCTCGGGCCGGTGATCGACGCCACCCAGCGGACGTTCTCGATGATGCTCGGTGCGACGCTCGGCGACGCGCAGGTCTACGCGGGCGACGACGGCCCGAGCCAGATCTACGAGGCGTCGGCCGTCATCGGATTCGGCGGCAGCGCCGAGGGGATGAAGGGCTCGATGATCCTGAGCTGCCCCGAGGACGTCGCGAAGGGGCTGACCCGGAGGCTCCTCGGCGACGACGAGGTCGACGACCAGGCGATCGCCGACGCCCTCGGCGAGCTCGTCAACGTGATCGGCGGCTCGGCGAAGCCCGGCCTCCGCGCCCAGGGACACGCCACCCTCGGCCTCTCGCTCCCGACGGTCGTCGTGGGCGGCGGCCACCGCGTCTTCCGCAAGCGCGGCGTGAAGACCTGGCTGGCCGTGTTCGACTCGGGAGAGATCGGGCGGGTCGCGGTGCAGATCTCGCTCGACTCGATGCCGACCGGCGACGCCTGAGCCGGGCTTTCCCGAGGCCTCCGGAGCGGCATCGACTCGGCGCCGACCGGAACACTCCGCGCAATCCGCGTCATCCGGGGTTTCGTTCTCTCTGCGAAACGAGTGGAACCGCGGACGACGCGGATTACGCGGATTGCGGTCCGGTCAGAGCGCGTCGAGGCGCCGCGCGATCTCGTTGCGCGCATGTCGCCATGGATCCGCGTCGACGGCATTGTCCCATGGACCCTGATACAGGTGATCGTGTCCGTAGAGGGCCAGATACACCTTCGTCGCCCCGTCCGCGATCACGCGGTAGTCGCTCATGTAGTCATTGACGGACGACCCGTCGGCGCGGAGCGCCTCGGTCACCTCGAGCCGACTCATGCCCTTCTTCAGGATCGCCGCGAACACGAGCGCAACGTCGCCTCCGAGCGCCTCCCCGTAGCGCTTTAGCTTTCCGATGTCGGCGAGAATCTCCTCGAGCTTCGGCCAGCTCTTGAACTCGGCGAAGAGCTCGAGTTTGACTCCGTTCGTCTCGGCGAACGGGGAGTCAGACCGGAAGATCAAGAGGTCGGGCTTCTGGAAGTCCGCGCTTCGTTTCTCCCGAAACGGAAAGTCGAGGAACGCCCGCCAATGAGGGTCGACGTCGAGCGTCGCCCGAAGCCGCATATACGTCGCAGCCCGTAGGTCCTCCTCGTTATCGGTGTACTTGTGCGCGTAGTCGTTCTTCGCCGTCTGTGAGAACGCGTTGAGGACCGCGCTCAACACGCGTTTTCGATCGAGCTCCATGAGTCCCTCCCAGGACGTTGCGCTGCGTCGACCCGTGTCTCACCGCGACCCGAAGCCGATCCCCCGCTCCTCGAGCCCTCGGGCGGCCAGGCGGATGTGCTCGCTCGTCACCTCGAGGGCGTCCCGCACGTCGGACTCGTCGGGCCGCATCTCGCCGCGACGAATCGCCGAGAGCCGAGCCTGAAGGGTCAGCTCCTTCAAGAAGGCCATCGAGAAGCCTTCGGTGGCGCCGGCGACTGCGTCGATGGTGCTCGCGAGCTCGGGCTCGCCGAGGAGCTTCCGGAGGTATCGGAGGCGGACCTCGTGGTCGGGCTCGGGGATCCGGAAGACTCGATCGAAGCGGCCGGGCCGCCGCGCGATCGCGGGGTCGATCCGGTCCGGCCGGTTCGTGGTCGCGACGACGAGGATGCCCTCGTGGACTTCGAGGCCGTCCATGAGGTTGAGGAACACGGACAGCGAGGGGCCGTCGTCGAGGAGCGAGTCGATGTCCTCGAACGCCAGCACCGACGGCCGCAGCGACGCGGCCCGGCGGAACGACCGCGCGACCTTCCGATGCTGATCGTTCGATGTTCCGACGTGCAGAACGACCGGGACGTCGACGGTCGTCGCGATCGCCTTCAGGATCGTGCTCTTTCCGTTGCCGGGAGGTCCGGCCAGGAGGATCCCCCGGCGATGGGGAATGCCATGGGCCCGGTAGAGCGGCTCCGCTCGAAAGAAGTCGTCGACGCAGCCGCGGACCTCCTCGACCAGCGGCCCGGGGAGGACGAGGTCATCCCAGGCGACCGGCGTCGTCGACATCCACGTCTCGTCCTCCTCGCTGATCACGACGAGGCGGTGCTCGGTCGAACGCTCGTGCTTCCGATGCTCGAGCTCGAGCCCGGCCATGAGCCGGGCGAGGAGATCGACGTCGCGGGCGCTCGCGAACAGAAACACATCGTCGAACGAGCCCCGGCGGAGGTGAAGGTTGAGCAGCCAGATCGCGGCGTCGGCGCCCTCCTCGTCGCGAGATCGGAACCGGAGGAGCCCGAACGTCTCGCGCGGCTCCGAAGCGGTCATCCGAGCGTCCGCCGGAGGCAAGCGGAGGCGCTCCGCGCAGCGGGTCAGGTTCAACGTGTCGTACGAGTAGCCGATGGGGAACGACTCGGGCGCGGACAGCCGCTCCGCGACGAGATCGAGTCCTGCAGCGACCACCTCCGCGCACTCGAAGCAACGGGCCTCCGCGGGAGCGATCAGCGCCATGATCGGTCGCCCGTGCGGACGTCCGCCGTTCGCCCGGATCAGCTCGTGGAACTCATCGACGACGTTCGAGAGCTCCGCCGGGGTCTCCCGGGGTCGGCTCGGCTTCGTTCGCCTCCGCCTCGTCCGCTTCGTCCGTTTCGTTCGTTTCGTCCGCAGAGTCGCCGCGACCTCACGTTCGCCCATTCGCCCCTCCCGGCTCGTGCCACCGAATGGATGTACACGGGCCGGTGTCGGATCCGGACACGGCCCTCCAAGTCGAGGACGGGGCGACCGATCGGGGAGTGTCGACGGAACGACGACGAGATACCGCCGGCGTCAGAGCGCGCGCTTCAGCGCCAGCGCGATCAGCGACGCCCCGGCCTCCGACGCCGCCCGCGTCGTCGAGTCGCAGCCGGGCTCCGACCAGTAGATCTGCGCGACGCCGAGGAACTCGCCCTCGACGATGAGGGGCAAGCCGAGGCACGCCTGGATCACGCCCTTGCGGACGTCGGGGTCGGCGGCGAGGTCGGCCCGCTCCTTCACGTCGGCGACCAGGCACGGCTGCTTGGTCTGCGCGACAATGCTCATGATGTCGGGGAGCGGCACCTCGTCCGCCTCGACGATGCCGCTCTTGGCCATCGGCCCGGTGCCCTGGCCCGGCGGCGGCCGTCCCATCTTGGCGGTGTCCTTCTTCGCGCCGAACGCCTCGTTGATGTCGGAGTAGACCTCGATGATGGGCTTGTCGGCGCCCTCCTCGTAGACCGCGATGGCGGCCCCGCAGCCGGCCGTCGCCTCGCGCAGCCGGTCGGCGTAGGCGTCGAGGCTGTCGAGGGGGTCGACCTCGAGGGCGAGGCGGGCGAGCTCGGCGAGCGCGGTGAGGGAGCGGCTCGCGCCCTCGATCCGGTTCTCGGGGCTCGCCGCGGTCACCTCGATCCGGCTTCGCCCGATCCGGAGCTCGTCGCCGGCCTCGAGGTTGGCCTCGGTGACGGACCGGCCGTTCACCTGGATCCCGTTGCGGCTCCGGAGGTCGCGGATCGTGAAGGTGGCCGAGAAGAGATCGACGAAGATCTCGGCGTGGAGCTTGCTCACGAGCGGGTCGCGGAGCCGGACCTCGCACGTCTCGTCGCGGCCGAGCCGCACGCCCTGGCGGTCGACCTCGAACACACGCCCGGCAGCGGGACCGCTCCGGACGACCAGGAACAGGACCGGGGCCGTCATGGGTCCTCCGAACGGACGACGCGCCAACCGGTAACGGTGACGACGTCTCCTTGACCCGGTGCCAGGCTACTTATATACCTGTTGCCGCTGTCGTCTCAACCGGGCAGCCCGGACATGGAGGAGCGGCCGTGCAGCCTGCGACGAGTCCGCCCGCCCTCGTCCCGCGCGGCGCGGGCATCACGACGAAGTTGCTCCTCGCCCTCGCCCTCCCGACGGCCGGGCTCGCGGCCCTCGCCGCGCTGGCCCCGGATCGGGGTCTCGAGCTGCTCGCGCGGAGTCGCGCCGAGGCGGTCGGCCGCGTCGTCGCCCACCACCTCGTCGCCGCGCGACGCCAGTACACCGAGTCGGTCGTCGCGCGGGTCGGCGACTCGCCCCACGCGCCCGCGACCGGACCGGACGACGCTCCGGACGAGGCGCGCGTGCCGACGCCGGCCGCCCACGTCCGCGGGATCGCCGCGGGCGCCCGGACCTCGGGGCCGAGCTTCTCCTACCGGTTCGTCGATCGCTGGGGCGGCGTCGACGGCCGCGTCGATCCGGCGATGGCACGCGCCGTCGCGGCGCTGCGGGCGCAGGCGGAGACCCGAGCCGCGGCCGGCACCTCGCCCGGGGCCCCGCTCGACCCGGTCGTCGAGGAGGTCGCCCGGGAGGGGCGGCGCCACCTGCGGATCGTCGTCGCCGAGACGGCGAGCTCGGCCGCGTGCGTGAGCTGCCACGACGCCTGGGAGGCGCGCGATGACGTCCGGGCCGCGCGGCGGACTGCCGGTCAGGAGGAGGGGCGGGTCCACGGCCGGGACGAGGTGCTCGGCGCGGTCGCCGTCGAGGTCGACATCGACGAGGCGCTCGCCCCGCTCGAGAGCTGGACCAACGGCCTGACGGCCGCGGCGGCCGGGCTCGGCGCGGTGATCCTCCTCGTCGCCGGCGTCTTCGTCCGCGCGCAGGTCGTCGGTCCGGTCGCGGCGGCGACAGGGCGCGTCGAGGCGCTCCGCGACGGTCGCGACACGACCCACGCCGGCGGCCCGAGCGACGCGGCCGGCGACGAGCTCGGCGAGCTGCACCGGTCGCTCGGCCGGCTCGCCGCGGGGCTCGGCGAGGCGGCGCAAGGCGTCGCCGGCAACGCGGAGAGCCTCGCCGACGCGGTCGGCGAGCTCGGCGGAGCGAGCGCCCGGGTCGAGTCGAAGGCGGGCCGCGCCGCCGACGAGGCCGCCCGGGCGACCACGACGGCGGGCAAGGTAACCCGGAGCATCTCCGAGGTGGCCCGTGCCGCGGACGAGGTCGGCGCCAGCGTCGTCGAGATCTCCGAGAGCGCGCAGACGGCCGAGCGCGAGGCGACCTCCGCGGTCGCCCTCGTCGCGGCGGCGAACGAGCGGGTCGGACGCCTCGGCGAGAGCAGCCGAGAGATCGCGAACGCGCTCGATCTCATCGAGGCCATCGCCGAGCAGACGAGCCTGGTCGCCCTGAACGCGAGCATCGAGGCGGCCCGGGCCGGAGCCAGCGGCCGCGGGTTCGCCGTCGTGGCGAACGAGGTCAAGGACCTCTCCCGCTCGACGGCCCACGCGACCGCCGAGATCGGCGAGCGCATCGCCGCGATCCAGACCGACACCCGGAGCGTCGTCGAGGAGATCGGCAAGATCCGCGTGGCGCTGGACCGGGTCCGCAAGCTCCAGGCGACGATCGCCGCCGCCGTCCACCAGCAGTCGGCGCAAACGAGCGGGATCGGAAGGAGCGTGACCGAGGCGTCCACCGGGAGCGAGGACTTCGCCGCCAGCGTCGAGCGCGTCCGCGACGACACCCACGAGGCGGCCGCCGGAGCGAGGGAGATCGCCGCGACGGCCCGCGAGCTCACCCAGCTCACCCAGCTCGCCGCCAACCTCCGCCGGACCGCGAACGCGCCGCGGGGTTGAGCGATCGCCGGATCAGTCGGCGAGGTTGAGACCCGCGAGCGCCGCCGCCATCGCCGGCTTCGACGCCTCGTCGGACGAGACCCACTCGACCGAGCCGTCGAGCCGTAGGATGTGCCGGCCCTCGAAGTGATTCCGAATCAGGCCGTCGTGCGGCACCGGGTCGGCGTCCGACCACGCGCTGCGTTCCGCCGCGATCACCGTCTCGGGAGCCGTCTCGCCGACGCGCGCCTGCGCCCGGACGAACCCGTACGAGAACGAGTGGCTGGTTCGAACGTCGTTGTCCTCGAAACGGAACCCGAGCGGCTCCCAGTCGGGCCCGGGGCGGACCGGAATGTCGTTCGATGCGTAGCAGGTGAGAACCTCGGGATCGTCGATGAAGCCGGCGCGAATCAGCAGGGCGAACGCCTCGCCGACGTGCTCGGGTCGATCATCCTCGTCGGACGACGCGGCGTGCGGCAGATACCCCTTCGCCCCGCCGGGGCCGAGGGGCGCGCTCGCATACGCCAGGCAAGCCTCGCCGATGGCCCGGAGGTGCCGCGCGCACTGCTCCCGAACCGCGCGTCCGCTCTTCTGGTATCCGCGCGGATCGGCGATCTTGTGCACGAGGAGAGCCAGGAGGATGACGACCCCGACGACGCCGAGGACGCGACCGGCCGAATGGGCGGCAGACATGGGCGACTCCCGGCGAAGTCGAACGGTGGCGATCGAGACGGGCCCAGGATGCCAGCCACGCCACGCTCGGTCCAGCGTCAGTCGGCGAGATTCAGACCCGCGAGCGCCGCCCCCATCGCCGGCTCGGAGGCGGCCTCGATCGAGACCCATTCGACCGAGCCGTCGAGCCGGAGAACGTTGCGACCGCCATCGTGATTGATGGCGAGGTCACGATGGCACCCGCTCGCCCACGACGAACCCGAGTCTGCTCGCGCCGTGCGGTCCGCGGCGATCATCGTCTCCGGCGCGTCGTGGACCGTGACCTGCCAACGTGTGAATCCGTACGAGAACTCGGTCGACGACTCGACGCTCGACTCCGAGAACGCGTAGCGGCTCAGGTCGTCACCGGGCCTCCAGCGATTCGGAATGTCGTTCGACTCGAGACAGACGAATCCCATGGCATCGTCGACGAACCCCGCCCGGACGAGCAACGCGAAGACGTCCCCGACGTCCTCGGCCCGATCCTGCTCGTCGACGTCGCGAACGTGAGGGAAGTAGCCCGGCACACCCCCCGGACCGAGCGGAGCGTTCGCATAGGCGAGACACGCCGCCCCGAACCTCTCGAGAGTCGAGGCGCAACTCGCCTTCCACCGCTTGCTTCTTCGCCACGGTCCCAGGCAGGTCGCGTCGGCGATCGAGAGCGTGATGAGAACGAGGACGAAGACCCCGATCGCAGTCAGTGCGCTCCGGGTGGAACCGACGGCCGGCAAGACGGAGCTCCTCTCTCGACCCGGTCGACGAAACGAAGGGGCGACACCCCTTCAGGGAGCGAGGTTCAGGCCGGACAGCGCGGCGGCGACGTCCGGGTCGTCCTCGACGACGGGTCCCAGCTCGACCTCGATCGGGAGGAAGTCGACCGACCCGTCGAACCGGAGGAGGCTCCGACCGTCGGCGTGGTTTCGGCTGCCTGGCCCGGCGGTGCGGTCGGCGGCGACGATCATCGACGAGCGCGAGTTCCCGTCGGTCCGCTGATCCTTCGTCCAGCCGTAGGAAAACTCGCGGGTCGTCTGGACGTCGCTGTCTTCGAAGCGGAACGCCGCGAGCGCCTCGTCCTCGGGGCGTCGACGCGGCACGTCCCCGGCGCCCGGGCAGACGAAGCACTCGGGATCGTCGATCCCCCCCGTCCAGACGAGCATCTCCCACGTCCGCCCGACGTCGCCCGGGCCATCGGGCGCGTCGCGTGCCCGGACGTGGGGCAGATAGCCCTTCCGGCCGTCCGGCCCGAGCGGACTGGTCATGTACGAAATCACCGCGATCCCGACCTGCTTCAGGTTGCTGACACACTTCGTCCGGTTCGCAAGGTCGCGAGTGCGACCTCGCGACGTCGCGAGGAGGAGAACGCTCACCGCAACGACCACGGCGATGAGGACGAGCTCCCAGACGCGGACGCCGCGTTCGCCCTCGTCCGATGGGATGTTCATCACGTCGATTGGCTCCGGTCAACCCACAGTAATCGCTTTGGAGACTCGAAGGGGTCAGGTCTCGGATGTTCGCATTACGCGGGCGAGGGCGGGCGCCGCCGCGAGCGTGAGGACCGCCGCCACGGTGGCCACCACGAGGGCATCGAGCGGCATCGTGGCGCGAGCGCGAGCGAAGGCTGGGCTGATCATGACGGCTCTACGCCGCCCGACCCGACCGGGTTCACTCCTACCGGGTGAGATTCAGGCGCGCGATCGCCTCGACGAGCTCGTCGCCGACGATTCGCTCATCCCGGGATGCCTCCTACGGCCCCAGGTTCAACGACGCAAGGGCGGCGACGAGCTTCGGGTCGGCCGTCGGGCCCTTCTCGACGTCGGACGGCACGAAGTCGACGCTGGCATCGAAGCGAAGCACGTTGCGTCCGTCGGGGTGGTTCACCTGCGGGGGCGCCGGCTTGGAGACGTCGTAGCCGCCGCAGCGGTCGGCCGCGATGAGGTCGCTGCTTCGCGAGCTCGCGTCGGTCTTCGCCAGGCTGGTCCAGCCGTAGCTGAGCTCGCTCGATGTGGTCACGTCGGGGTCCTTGAACGCGAAGCTCGGACCCTCCTTCTGCCAGCTCATCAGGCGCCTCGGGATCGCGTTCGACGACGGACAGACGAGGATCTCGGGGTCATCGATCTCGCCGACCCGGATCATCAGCTCGAACGCCCGCCCGACGTCGCCCGGTCCGTCCGCGACGTTCACCGCGCCGACGTGCGGCATGGAGCCCTTGCTGCCCCCCGGCCCGAGCCCGCTCGTCATGTAGGCGATCGCCGCGATCCCGAGCATGCGGAGGTTGAGGGAGCACTTGCTGCGGTTCGACTTCGCCCGGGCGCGGGCG
Organism: Planctomycetota bacterium; assembly: GCA_029260755.1. Lineage (GTDB taxonomy): Bacteria > Planctomycetota > J058 > J058 > JAJDCQ01 > JAJDCQ01. The sequence goes on from JAJDCQ010000100.1 coordinate 38,823, forward strand.
AGGGCGGGAGCCGCCGCGAGCGTGAGGACCGCCGCCACGGTGGCCACCACGAGGACATCGAGCGGCATCGCGGCTCGGGCGCGAGCGAAGGCCGGGCTGATCATGACGGCTCTACGCCGCCCGACCCGGCCGGGTTCACTCCGACCGGGCGAGGTTCAGGCGCGCGATCGCCTCGACGAGCTCGTCGTCGACGATCTCGCCCGCCGGATCGATCAGGTCGCTCGGCGCGAAGTCGACGGAGCCGTCGAAGCGCAGGATGTTTCGACCTCCCTCGTGATTGCCGGGGGAGGTCCCGACCGGCGGGGCGGCCGTCCGGTCCGCGGCCATCGGCGTCGATGCCTTCGAGCTCGCGTCGGTCATCTGCTCGCGCACCCAGCCGTAGGAGAAGGCGGCGCTCGTCCGGACGTCGGAGTCGGAGTACGAGAACGTGCTCGGATCCCCGACGCTCGGCGCGAGGTCCGCCGAGCCGGGGCACACGAACACCTCGGCGTCTTCGACCTCGCCGACCTTCACCAGGAGCGCGAAGACGACGCCCACGTCCTCGGGCCGATCGTCCTCATCGAGGCCGCGGACGTGGGGACTGAACCCCTTCTTCCCGCCCGGCCCGAGCGGCGAGGTCAGGTAGGCGATCGCCGCGATCCCGATGCGATTGAGGTTGTCCGCGCACTCGGTCCGCGGATGATGGCGGTGACCAACCGCCGGGAGGAACAAGCCCAGAACGCAGAGCCCGGCGAACGGCACGACGATGATCGCGACCACCCGCTGCCAGCTCATCTTCGTGGCCCCTTCCCGTCGGGTCGCTTGTCCGCCCCCAGCCTACCCCAGGCGTGACGCGCGGCGAAATCCGGGTAAGCTGGGTGCCTCGCTCGAGCCCCGTCAGGACCAACCGCCCATGCCCGACGACCACCGCCGCGCCGCCGTCCCCGATGCGCTCGAGAGGGCTGGCGGCCTCGTTCCCGGCGCCGCGCGCGCCGTCTCCGCCGAGACCGGCGTTCCCGAGGCGCACGTCTGGGGCGTCGGCAGCTTCTTCCACCTCCTCGCCCGGCCCGACGTCGACGCGCGCGTCTGCACCGGCCTCTCGTGTCAGCTCGCGGGCGCCGACGCGCTCCTCGATGCGGCCCGGGGGGCGGGCGTCTCGTGCGAGGGCGTCTCGTGCCTCGCGGCCTGTGATCGCGCGCCGGCGGTGCTGCGCGGTCGCCGCGTCCAGCCCGACGCGACCGCCGAGACGCTCGGCGCCGAGGTTCCCGACTGGGCCGGCACGATCGGCCCCGATGGCGCCGACCCCGACCGCCTCGCGATCGACCTCGCCGGCGAGCCCGACTGGTCGGGGACGGCGTTCGCGAAGGCCGAGGCGATGGGCGCCGACGCGGTCATCGAGGCGATCGACGTCTCCGGCCTCCAGGGCCGCGGCGGCGCCGGCTTCCCGGCCGCGTTCAAATGGAAGAGCGTCCGCGGCCAGCCCGATGAGACCCGCTATGTCGTCCTGAACGCCGACGAGGGCGAGCCGGGGACGTTCAAGGACCGCGAGGTGCTCCTCCGGCGACCCGACCGGGTGCTGGAAGGCCTCGCCATCGCCGCCCGCGCCATCGGCGCCCGCGATGTCTACTGCTATCTCCGCGGCGAGTTCGAGATCCCGTGGAAGAAGCTCGCCGACGCCATCGATCGGGTCGGCGCGGCGGGCCTCTTCCCCGACGTGACCTTCCACATGCACGCGGGCCAGGGCGCCTACATCTGCGGCGAGGAGACGGCGCTCATCGAGGCGCTCGAGGGCAAGCGCGGGATGCCGCGCCTGCGCCCGCCGTTTCCGACCGAGCACGGCCTCTGGGGCAAGCCGACGCTGGTCCACAACGTCGAGACGATCGCGTGCGTCCCCGCCGTGGTCACCCGCGGCGGCCCGTGGTTCAAGGACCTCGGCGTGACCGGGCCGGGGACGAAGCTCTACTGCGTGAGCGGCCACGTCGCGCGCCCGGGCACCTACGAGATGCCGCTCGGCGTGTCGCTCGAGGAGCTCGTCACGGCGGCCGGCGGCTACGTCGGCATGCTGAAGGCGTTCTCGCCCGGCGGCGCGAGCTCGGGCTTCCTCCCCGCGTCCGAGAAGCACCGCCCCCTCGACTTCAAGAGCCTCGCCGACGTCGGCTCGATGCTCGGCAGCGCCGGCGTCGTCGTCTGCAACGACACGGTCGCCATGCCGTGGGCCGTGAAGCAGCAGCTCCAGTTCTTCGAGGTCGAGAGCTGCGGACAATGCGCGCCGTGCCGGATCGGGACGCGGTTCCTCCGCGAGGCGCTCGACCGCCACGTCGCCGACCCCAGGCCGGCGGCGCTCGCCCAGGTCGCGGATGTAAGCTGGGAGATGAACGAGGGCTCGATCTGCGGCCTCGGTCAGGCAGCGTGCCTCCCGCTCACCACCGCGATGAAGTGGTTCCCCGAGGAGTTCGGACAGTGAGCTCTCAGAACCCGAAGCGAGTCCCCGAGGAGGCGAGCGACCCCTCGCTGTCCGTCACCCTCGACGGCGAGACGGTCGACGCCCGCCCCGGCGAGACGATCCTCGAGCTCGCGGAGCGCCACGGCAAGGACATCCCGACGCTGTGCCACGACCCGCGCCTCGCGCCGGCCGGCGCCTGCCGGAGCTGCCTCGTCGAGGTCGAGGGGAGCCGCCGGCTGATCCCGTCGTGCGCCACGCCGGTCGCCGACGGCCAGGTCGTCACGACCGCGAACGACCGGATCGCGCGGCACCAGAAGGTGCTCCTCGCCCTCTACCTCGCCGACCAGCCCGACTTCGCGGCGCGCGGCGAGACGCCGGGCGGCGCGCAGGCGTGCGAGCTCCACGCGATGGCGGACGCCGTCGGCGCGCCGACCGACTGGCCGAAGATGGAGCCGCTCCGGGTCGGGCGCGAGGACCGCAACCCCTACGTCCAGTTCTTCCCCGAGGCGTGCATCCTCTGCGCCCGCTGCACTCGCTACTGCGCCGAGATCGAGAGCGTCAGCGCGATCAGCCTCGCCGGCCGCGGCGCCGAGACGACGATCGCGACGGCCGACGACGTCTCGCTCCTCGACTCGAGCTGCGAGCTGTGCGGCGGCTGCATCGACGTCTGCCCGACCGGCGCCATGACCGAGAAGATGCCCGTCACCGCCGGCCGGCGCGGCCACGTCGAGCCCGAGAAGGTGGTGCGCACCACCTGCAACTACTGCGGCGTCGGCTGCCAGATGGACCTCCACGTCGAGCCGGCCGCGAACGACGGCCGCGGCCGGATCGAGCGGGTCGTCAGCCCCGAGGCGGGCACGACGACCAACGACGGCAACCTGTGCGTGAAGGGCCGCTTCGCCTACGACTTCGTCGACCACGAGGACCGCCTCACCACGCCGCTCATCCGAGCCGAGGACGGCTCGCTCCGCGAGGCGAGCTGGGACGAGGCGCTCGCGCGCACCGTCGAGGGCCTGATGGGCGTCCACGAGCGCCACGGCGCCGACGCCCTCGCGTTCGTCTCGAGCAGCCGCTGCACAATGGAGGAGAACTACCTCGTCCAGAAGATGGCCCGGGCCGTCTTCGGGACGAACAACGTTCATCAATGCGCGGCGACGTGACACGCTCCCACGGTGGCGGGTCTCGTCACCACCTTCGGCGCCGGCGCGATGACCAACTCGATCGGCGAGATCCGGGACGCGGACGTCCTCTTCGTGATCGGGAGCAACACGACCGAGGCCCACCCGATCATCGCGATGGAGATGAAGCGGGCGGTCCACCGCGGAGCGACGTTGATCGTCGCCGATCCGCGCTCGATCAACCTGACGAGCTTCGCGAGCCGACACCTCAAGCTCCGCCCGGGGACCGACGTCTGGCTCCTCAACGCGATGGCGCACGTCATCTGCGCCGAGGGCCTCGTCGACGCCGACTTCATCGAGACGAACACCGAGGGCTTCGACGCCGTCCGCGAGACGGTCGCCCGCTACACGCCCGAGGAGGCGGAGAAGGTCACCGGCGTCCCCGCCGATGACATCCGCTGGGCCGCCCGGGCGTATGCGACCACGCCGAAGGCCGGGATCTACTACACCCTCGGCATCACCGAGCACACCCACGGCACCGACAACGTCTACGGCCTGGCGAACCTCGTCCTGATGACGGGCCACCTCGGGAAGCCGTCGGCGGGCATGAACCCGCTCCGCGGTCAGAACAACGTCCAGGGAGCGAACGACGCCGGCGCGACGCCGATCTTCTACCCCGGCTACCAGCGGGTCGACGACCCCGAGGTCGCCGCGCGCTACGAGAAGAGCTGGGGCGTCCCGCTCCCGCGCGAGCCCGGCCTCAACCTCAACGTGATGATGAAGGAGACCGGCCGCTCGATCCGCGGCATGTTCGTCATGGGCGAGGACATCGTCCTCTCCGAGCCGAACGCCGGCGCCCTCGAGGAGCGGATGAACGGGCTCGAGTTCCTCGTGATCCAGGAGATCTTCCTGAACGAGACGGCCCGCTTCGCCGACGTCATCCTGCCGGGCGCCTGCTTCGCCGAGAAGGACGGCGTGTTCACCAACTCCGAGCGCCGCGTTCAGCGCGTCCGCAAGGCGGTGGAGCCGCCCGGGCAGGCGAAGGCGGACTGGGAGGCGGTCCTCGCCCTCGCGAACGCCGTCGCCGAGAAGCGCGGCCTCACCCCGTGGCGCTACGACGGGCCGGCGGCCATCTACGCCGAGATGGCGAAGGACGCCGACAAGTTCGCCGGGATCAGCCACGACCGGGTCGACCGCGAGGGCGGGCTCCAGTGGCCGTGCACCAGCCCCGAGCACCCGGGCACCCGGTTCCTCCACGAGGGCGGGGTGCTGCGCGGCAAGGGCCTCTTCACCGCGATCGAGTACCGGCCGAGCGTCGAGCTCGCCGACCCCGAGTACCCCCTCGTCCTCTCGACCGGACGGACGCTCTACCACTACAACGCGGCGACCCAGACCCGCCGCGGCGTCGGCCTCGCCGAGAAGCAGCCGGTCGCGTTCTGCGAGATCCACCCTGCGGACGCGCGCGCCCGATCGATCGAGCAGGGCGACCTCGTCGAGGTGGAGACGCGGCGCGGGAAGGTGGCGTGCCGCGCGATGGTGAGCCGCCAGGTCCGCCGCGGCTGCATCTGGATGCCGCTCCACTTCGCCGAGGCGCGGGCGAACCTGCTCACCGTCGACGATGGTGACATCGTCACCCAGACGGCGGAGTACAAGGTCTGCGCGGCGAAGGTGACGCGGGTCGCCGAGCAGCCAGCCGAGCGGGACGCGTTCCCGGGGTCGTTCTACGCGGTGGCCGGGCCCGAGCAGGGCACCATCCACTGAGCCGCGTCGTCAGCCGCGCACGAGCGACGTCACCACGCTCGCGAGAACGAGCAGCATGACCATGAGCACGATCACCGCGAGCACGGCGCCCACCGTCTGAGCTTGCGACCGTTCGATCACGCGGCTGGTCTCCTTGCGCACCCCGTCGAGCTCGGCGCGCCGCACCCCCATCTGAACGGCGATCTCCTCCGCCCGCGCCCGCTCCGCCGCCTCCCGCACCGCCGCGAGCTTTGCCCGCTTCAGCTCCGCCTCGTGGGCGCGGATCGCCGCCTCCTCGGCGAGGCGCTGTTCCTCCTCCTGGGCGCGGAGCGCCGCCGACGTCGAGCGTTCGGCCTCGGCGAGGGCGCGGATGGCAGCCCGCCGCGCCTCCTCCTCGGGGTTCCGCGCATCCCGGCCGGTCCGAGTCCATGCCGAAGCGAGCATGGCCCGTTGGAAGCGGCGTGAGATGACCGCCTTCGTCAGCCGCCGATCTGTGTAATCTGTGTAATCTGTGGATCGTTCGCCCTACGTGCAACGACCCCTGCTCTGGCACGCGAGCGGCATGGAGCTCCTCGGCGCCTCCTCGTCTCGACGCCTGATGGCACCGGGTCCACCTCGCACCGGCGATGAGCCCGCGCCTCGGCGTCTCACGCGTCGTCGGCATTCCCGTCCGCCTCCTTCGACCCACCGCCGCGCTTCCAGAGCGACTTGGCGAGCCAGCCGCCCTTCTGGCGCTTCATGAGCGCCTGCAGCTCGATGGCGGCGCGGGCGTGGCTGATCCGCTCGGCGACCAGGTCGTCGAGGATCTGGGTCGCCCGCCACTTCCGGCGCTTGGCGTCGCCGGCGTCGAGCCCCTTCTCGATCACGTCGAGCACGACGAAGACGACCGCGTCGATCGCGCGGCGCAGCGCCGAGCGGTTCTCCTTCGGCTTCGACGCCCCGCCGAGACGCCCGCGGACGACGGCGACGCGCTTCTCGAGGTGCTCGATCGTCTGCTCGATCTGCGCCTTCATCCGCATCTCCTGATTGCGGGCGTCGCTCTTGACGGCGCGGACGGCGTCGAGGGCGACCGGCGCGTCGAGAATGCCCGCCTCCTCGTTTCCGGCGAGGGCGAGGAGCGCGCCGTAGCGCACGTAGCTCCGGTCGTCGCCGAGCTGGCGGCAGAGCTGCTGGACGCGCTCGAGGCTGACCCAGCGGAGGCAGAAGTCGAAGCCGGTGCCCTTGATGTTCTGCATCCCCATCACGCGCACCCGGTGACCCGGCGGCGCCCAGCGGGCGATCTGGTCGCAGACCTCGTCGCCGCTCGCGTCGGCGTCGGGGACGAACCGGAGCCGGCTCATGAAGATCGCCTTGAAGAGGTCCCGGAACTGCTGGTTCAGCTCGGTCGCGGCGAGCCGGTCGCCGGCGCGCGTCGCCTCGACGGCCGCCTCGATCAGCCGCCGGAACGCCTCGACGGCGCCGAGCTCGGCCGCGTAGCGGGCCGCGAACGCCACCACGTCGGCCGAGACGACATCGACGTCGGGCAGCTCGGACTGGGCGAGGAGCTGGACGAGCTCGGTCCTGAGCCGCTCGAGGTGGTAGTCGAGGTCGGGGTCCTCGGCGCGCGCGGGCCGGAAGAGGTCCCACTCGGGGTGCGTCCGCCCGCTCGCCTCGACCGCGGCGAGCAGCTCGGGGGCCTCGACGAGGCGCCGGACGTCGTCTGCGGCGAGGCCGAGGCCGGCGAGCATCGTCTCGACCTTCGCGGTCCAGTCGGCGAGCGTCGGGCACTCGACCATCAGGTCGCGAAGCTGCTCGGAGTACCGCCCGAGGACGGCGGCGGCCGTCGGCGCGGCCTCATCGGGATCGAAGAGGTTGATCCCCAGAAGCCGTCCCTCGAGCGCCGTTCGGACGTAGCCGCTGAGGCCGCTCAGGTTGGTGCCGATGCAGACGTGGAGGTGCGGCTTGATGTCGCGGGCGATGATCCCGGCGAACACGTGGCTCCGCGCGATCCGGTCGCCGCGGTTGTTGACGACGGTGACGACGTACTCGTCCCGGTCCGCCGTCGGGTCGACCGCATCGAAGCCCAGGCGCTGCCAGCAACCGAGGAAGCCGCGCCGCTCGTTGGCGCTCATCCCGTTGCTGAACTCGAGGCGCCGGCCGCGGTAGGGGACGGGGCCGTAGACCTTGAGGACGCCGAGGTCGGGGACGATGCTCTCGGCGATCTCCTTCCAGACGAAGTCGCGGTCGATCTCGAGGTGCTCCGCCATCCGCGAGACGAGCGCGATGTTCGCCGGGTGCACCTCGTAGGGATAACGCTTCAGGACGTCGGCCGGGATCATGTCGACGTCGCGCCACCCGACGCCGAGGAGCTGCGTCCCCTGGCGGCGTGCCCCCTCGCGGAGGATCGGCAGGTGCTGATCCTCGGCGGTGAAGCAGCGCCCCTCCTTCGGGATGAAGTGGCACATCACCTCGGGGATGTTGATCCCCGCCGGGCCCTGGCGGTCCTCGTGATCGGGGAAGGTGTTCGTGATCGTCGTGATCGGGTCGCGGCCCCACTCCTGCTGAAGGATCTCGACGTAGTCCGGGTTGAGGGCCATGCACTCCCAGAGGAAGACCTGGGCGCTCGTCCGGTGGGCGAGCTGCATGAGGTCCGCCTGCTCCCAGATCGTCGCCTTCTCGTAGGGGCGGAAGATGTTGAGCTCGGTCGCGGGCTGCCCGGGCATCGCGTGGATGAACATCGCCTCGCAGCCCGAGGTCTTGCAGATCACCTCGTAGCCGAGGGCGTGGAAGAGCGCCGCCTTCTTGCGCTCGACGCCCGACTTGCCGCGGGTGCCCCAGCCGCCGATCGAGAGGGGGACGCCGGCGCGGGCCCGGTCGATCTCGCGGAGGCGGTACCAGAGCTTGCCCAGGAATACGACCATGAAGCAGACGACGACGAAGGCGAGGTGCCAGGCGCTGTTCTCGCTGAAGAGGTTGAAGAAGTCGCGGTTGCGCTCGACGAAGTCGAGGACGACGCGGGGGAGGACGTCCTCGGTCGAGATCGCGATGAGCAGCCCGGTCAGCGGGGTCACGGTCGCCTCCCGCCGCCCGGCCGGCGAGGCGGACCGGCCCGGCCGTGGTCGAGCTCGCCGGTGTCGTCGAGGTCGTCGTCCTCGTCGTCGTCCGGGTCGTCATCGTCGTCATCATCGTCGGCGTCGTGGTCGCCCCGGTCACCGCGCGCCAGGTCGCCCGTGTCGCCGGCCTCGCCGAGCAGCTCGTCGGCGTCGCCGGTCTCGTCGAGCCCGGGCGATCCGGTGTCGGCGAGGTCGGCGTCGAGGTCGATCACCGGCGGCTGGCGCGGCGGGCCGTCGGCGCCGCCGAGGTCCTGCTCGCCGGTCTCCTCGAGCTCCTGGTCGAGCTCGCGCTCGCCGGTGTCGGCGAGGCCGCCGGACTCGTCGAGGGGAGGCGGCGAGCCCGCCTCGCCGGGGAGCACGCCCGAGAGGAGGTAGCCCTCGCCCGTGTCCGCCAGCGGGTCGCGCGGCTCGTCACCTCCGTCGTCGTCCTCGGCATCGAGCAGCCCCGCCGTCTCGTCGAGGGCGGCGGCCGCCTCGGGCGAACGCCGGAGGCGCCGTTGCTGGCTCGCCGACTCGGCCGCCTCGTCGTCGCCCTCCTCGATCTCGAGCGCCTCGGTGTCGGTGAGCTCCTCGACCCCCATCGTCTGGTCGAGCATCGCGCCGGTGTCCGACGGGACGCGAGGCGGCGGCGGCGCGGGGGGACCCTCGAGGTCGGCCTCCTCCATCGCGGCCGTCTCGCCGAGATCCCGCTCCGGTTCGGGCTCGAGCGGCGGCGGCGGCGCGGTCCCCAGCGCCTCGGCGGTCGCTGCGGCCGTCTCGTCGAGGTCCGCCTCGACGATCGGCGGAGGCTCGAGGTCGGCGGGCGGAGCCGTGCCGAGCGCCTCGGCGCTCGCCGCGGCGGTCTCGTCGAGGGCCGCCTCGATCGCGGCCGTGTCCTCGAGGGACGCCGGCGGCGTCTCGCCCGACGCGTCGAGCTCGCTCTCCTCGAGCGCCCCGGTCTCGCCGAGGTCCCGCTCGTCGAACGCGCCCGCGTCGTCGAGGTCCGACTCGGGGTCGTCGAGCGCCGCCGGATCGATCCCGGAGCCCGTCTCGTCGAGGCTCGGGGCGGTGAAGCGCGACGGGCCGGTCTCATCGAGCGCCGGCACGCCGCCGGTGTGCTCGAGCGATGGGGCGGTCAGGCGGGAGGGACCCGTCTCGTCGAGGGCCAATCGGTCGTGCGCGCCCGAGCTCGTCGCGGGCTCCTCGAGCTCGCCCGTCTCCTGCTCGGTCCGCTCCCCGAAGCGACGCGTCTCATCGCGCGTGCTCTCGAGCTCGCCCGTCTCCTCGCGCGACCGCTTCGCGAAGCGACCGGTCTCGTCGCGCGTGCGTTCGAGCTCGCCCGTCTCCTCGCGCGACCGCTTCCCGAAGCGACCCGTCTCGTCTCGCGTCTCGGCCAGCTCCGACTCCGGGGCGAGGCCCGCGGTATCCGGGTCGCGTCGCCGCTGCCCGGGGCCGGCCGCGCCCGTGTCGGCGCGCGTGTCCTCGAGCTCGCTCGTCTGCGGTCCCGACCGCTCCCCGAAGCCGCCCGACTCGTCGCGCGTGTCGGCCAGCTCCGACTCCGGCACCAGGCCCGCCGTGTCCGGGTCGCGGCGTCGCCGCCCGGGCCGGGCACCGGTGTCGTCGCGCGTGTCCTCGAGGCCGGGCTCATTCGACTTCGGCGCGAGGCCGGCGGTGTCCGGGTCGCGGCGTCGTCGCCCGGGCCGCGCTCCGCGAGTGTCGTCGAGGCCGGCCGTGCCGAAGCCGTCGGCGGTCGCGTCCTCGAGCCCGTCGCCGGTGTCGACGTAGCGGCGCGAGTCGAACCCGTCGGCCGTCTCGTCGTCGGGCCCCTCGGCGGTGTCGACCCGGGAGTCGTAGCCGGCGCCGGTCGTGTCATCGAGGTGAGCCTTCTCGCCGACGTAGCGGTCGGACTCGAAGCCGTCCGCGGTCGCGGCGTCGGTGTCGTCGAGGTCGCCGCCGGAGCGGTGGCCGTCGTCGGTCGTCTCGTCGGAGCGGCGCCGGGCGCCATCGGCGTAGCGATCGGACTCGAAGCCGTCGGCCGTCGCGGCGTCGGTGTCGTCGAGGTCGGCCTTGACCGCTGGCCGGTCGCGGCGGCCCGAGCGACGGGCTCGGCGGGCGCGCCTCGGGTCCGACTCGTAGCCGTCGTCGGTGTCGTCGTCGCCGGTGTCGTCGAGGTCACGACGCTTCTTGCTTCGCCCGGCGAGCCCGAACGTCGAGTCGCTCAGCCCGCCGCTGTCGTCGCCGTCGGTGTCGTCGAGGTCGCGCTTCCCCTCCCGCGCCCCGACCAGCCCGAACGTCGAGTCGCTCAGACGATCGCCCGGGTCGGCATCGGTGTCGTCGAGGCGGCGGCGGCGGCCTCCCTGGGCGAGCCCGGCCGTCGTCGCGGAGAGGTCGTCCCCCGCGGTGACGTCGAGCGGGACGACGCCGCTGTCGGTCGCGTCGTCGGTGTCGGTGAGGTCGCGCCGCCGGCGGCGATCGGCCGTCAGCCCGGCCGTCGAGTCGCTCAGCTCGTCTTCGTCCTCGTCGTCGCCCGCCATCGTGACGTCGAGCGCGAGGCCGTCGCTCGGCGGGCCATCGGTGTCGTCGAGCGGGCGTCCGCCCGCGGCGAGGCCGGCCGTCCTCGAGAGGCGATCGTCGAGCTCCTCCTCGTCCACGGCCGTCTCGTCGAGATACTCCCCGCGCTTCTTCCCGGTGTCGCCCGCGATCGGCCCGCCGGCGCCGACCTTGAGGCCGGCGCTGGCGCCGAGCACCTCGGCCGTGTCGTCGAGGCTGAGCGACTCCTGCTCGTCCTTGCCGCGGAGACCGGCCGTCTCGCGGGTCTCGCGCGTCTCCCCGGTCCGGTCCGAGGTGCCCTCGAGCCCGCCGGTCGAGGTGCCCTCGAGCCCACCGGTCTGCGTTCCCTCGAGCCCGGAGGTGGCGCCCATCCCGCCGGTCTGGGTTCCCTCGAGCCCGCCCGTGGCGGCCGTCGCGTCCTTCAGGCCGGCCGTGGCGTCCGGGATGCCGGCGGTCGCGTCGATCGGCGCGTCGGTCGCATCGAGGAGGCCGCCCTCGCCGCCGCCGCGGTTGCGGGGACCGATGGCCGCGAAGCCGGCGCTCTCGGCGCCACCGAGGAGACCGATCGTCCCGCCGACGCTCCCGTCGTCGATCCCGCCGCCGCCGGGCGGCGCCCCCATCGGCTGACTCGCGACCATCGAGTCATCGGAGGCCGCCGCGGCGCCCGTCTCCTCGAGGGACGCCCGATCGCCGCCGCCGCCCTCGGCCGCGTCGGCCGTCTCCGGGCGCCGCTCGGGGCGGCTCGGACGTCGGCGTCCGCCACCGCCGGCGACGACCCGGTCGCCCACCTTGGTGAGCGGCTTCTCGGCCGGCAGCACCTCGCGCTCGACGGACGGGAGCTCGCCGACCTTCTCGACCGGCGCCTGACCGCGGCGGAACGTCTCGTCGAGCGACGCGTCCAGCAGCGGGTAGGTGCGGCCGCGGAGCTGGTACTCCCAGCTCCGGAAGGCGGTCTCGAGGCCGTAGTCCTCGCGGAGCACCTCGAAGTAGCGGCCGACGTCCGCGTGCTCCTTGCTCCTGGGGTTGGCGTTCCGGAGGTTGGCGACCGCGGCGTAGTTCCAGCAGAGCTTGTAGTAGGCGCGGATCGAGTCGGATCGGCGGTTCATGTTCCGGATCGTGGTCACGCCGAGCGAGCTGAAGATCTTGACCGGGCGGCCGCGGAGCTCGCGCCGGAAGAGCGAGAGGTAGTCATCGAGCAGCGGTATGTGGCGCCGCCAGGACCCCTCCGCCTCGATGAAGACGCGCTCGCCCGGCACCTTCGTCTGGGTGAGCTCGGCCAGGACGCCCGAGTGGGCGCGGATCGTCCCGCGGTAGTCCCGCCCGATCGTGTGGCCGAAGCCCTGCCGCTTGTCCGGGCTCGGGTGGCGCATCTCGTGGACGAGGCGCCAGAGGCGGCGGCGGAAGCGATCGCCCCGGTAGAACGTCCACGAGCGGGCGCCCTGCGCCACGCACACGTCGAAGTCCTCGCGGGTGAAGTGGGCGAGGATGCGGCCGAGGTCGTCCTCCTCGATCAGGATGTCGCTCGCCGGGATCTTGACCGAGCCGCCGGGGGGGATCTGGCGGACCTTCTCCATGATGTTCGCCAGGACCCACTCGTAGGCCGGGATGTTCCGGACGATCACCTCCTCGCGGGCCTCGCCGGCGAGGCGCCGGACGGCGACGTCCTCCTCGTCGGCGATGACGACCTTGTCGATCGCGCGCAGGAGGATGCCATCGACCTGATCGAGCTTGAGCTTCGAGAGGCGCCGCTGCCGCTGCGCGGCGAGGGCGGCCGCCTCGGAGAAGGCGACCCGGCGGACGAGGACCGAGTCGTCCTTGCGAATCGCCCGCGAGATCACGCGCGCGACCTTCTCGGCGGACTCGTCGCTCGCCTCGGCGAGCTTGCGGAGCTCCATGATCGCCGTCGCGCGGACCCGGGGACTCTGATCGGGGCTCGCGCCGACGGCGAGGCGACGGAGCAGCCGCTGGGCGCGCTCCGAGCCGATCCGCGAGAGGCCGCGGGCGGCCTCCATCCTGACGTACTCGCTGCCGTCGGGGCCGCGGACGACCTGCTTGAGGATCTTCCCGGCCCGGTCGGCGTCCTGCTCCGCGGCGAGCGACCGGATCAGGTGGACGCGGACGAAGAGGTCGCCCGAGGGGATTCCGCCGACCTCGCCCGCGCCGTCTCCGCCGGCGCCGAAGACGAGCGAGGCGCCGCCGCCCTCGGTCGGATCGATCCGGGGCGGCTCGGTCCCGTTGCCGCCGCCCTCGACGGCCGCGCCGTCGGTCCCCGCGACCGCCCGCAGACGCTGGCGGTAGACGTTCCAGATCTCGCGCGGGTCGATCTCGCGGAGGAGGTCGATCGCCGCGCGCTGCACCCAGGTGTTCTCGTTGCGGTTGAAGCAGCACCGGCTGACGGCGGTGAGGGTCGCGAGCCCGAAGAGGCCGGTCCGCTGGTCGCGCGGGAGGACCGAGACGACCTGGCGGAGCGCGACGAGCGCCGAGACCTGACTCTGCCAGCGGGTCGTCCGGAAGATCTGCTCGAGGAGGCGCGCCTCGAGGTCGAGGGTCCGGACGGCCGCGCGGACCTGATCCATCGTGCCGCCCTCGCCGAGGAGCTCGCTCAGGAGGCGCGCGACCTTCGTGGCGGCGAGGCGGACGACGATCTCGGCGCGGACCTGACTCCGGTAGTCGTGCCGGAGATAGCGCTCGCGAACGGCGTCGAGGTCGAGGAACCGACCGAGGGCGGCCCGGTCCCCGGCGAGGCGACGTCGCTCGGTGAAGAGCGCGAGGAAGTCGACGAGAAACGACTCGCGCTCGAAGGCGCCCTCGGCCAGGGCGTAGCTCTTGGAGAGGGTCGTGAAGCTCTCGCCGAGGCGCCGCCGATCGGCCCCGAGGCGACCGAGGAGCTCGAGCAGCCGCCGCACCTGACGGAGGCCCTTGCGGACCTCGCCGACGAACCCCTCGAACGGGTCGCCCACGAGGACGGCATCGACCTCGCGAAGCTCCGCCTCGATCCGGGTGATGGCATCCCGGTTGAGGAGGCGCTCGAGCTCGGTCAGGGTGGTGTCGAGGCCTTCGATCATCAGACTCATCCCCAGTCAAACCAAAGCGTTCGACCGACGCAATGGCCTGCGGGGCTCTAGTCTTCAGGCGCGCTCTTCACGCCGAAGCCGAGTCGTCGACGACCCGGAACTCGCGGTTCACGAACCGGCCGAGCTGACGCGTGCCGTCCTCTTCGATCCGAACGAGAAGTCCGGGAGCATCGGGGGCTGGCTCGAAGTGCGGAAACGGCTGGCGCTCGAGGGAGGCGCGAGCTCGCGCGCGCCCGCTCTCCGAGTCGACGAGGCGAATGGCACCGGAGAGTGGGCGAGCGCTCCCGGCGCGACGAAGAGCGAGCGCCCGGTCGCCCCGGAGAAGCGGCTCGATCGCGCGCCCGAGCTGCGCCCAGAGCTCGATCTGCCCCGCAATCGACCGCTCGGCGATCTCGGCGGCCAGCCGCGCATCGAGGACGAGCTCGTCGGAGAGCTTCACGGGCTGACTCATGAATCCAGGGTAGCGCCTGCTTACCCACGACGTAAGCCTCGCACGAGCCTCGCCGTCCGCGTCCCCGACCGAGCGTACGCCAAGGCGATCGCACGCGCGAACATCTGAGACCTGCCCCGTTGGCTCCGTCCTTGCCGTTCGACGTTCCCCTCCGGGCGAACGTCGAAGGTCAAGGAGGGCGGGGAGGTCTTTCGCTGCGAGAGGCTCCTCCGAGGCTCGGCGCCCGCCGCCCGGTCCGGCCTCCCCGAGTGCAAGAGTACAAGCCTCCCTCGACGGCAGGCCGTCCGGTCGCCCGGTTCGTTCGGCCGCCTCGCCCGCCGAGTCGCGCCGACCGAACCTCCCGGTCGCGACCCCCGTCGTGCGGTGAATTGCGCCCCTTCAACGGGCGGCAGAGCGCTACGACAGAAACCTTAAAAAAACGAAACAAACACCTCACCCCGAACGTATATATAGAAGGAGAGAACACGACCAAACTCTACGACGAGAGAGGGGAGACGACACGATGACGACAACGCTCACGAACACCTCGAGAGTCACCGACGCCCTGCTCGAGTGCGAGTCGGGGCTGCATCCCGACGAGGTCCTCGCGCGGCTCGTCCGCCTCGCGCGCGTGGGAGAGCGGGTCGACGCGACGACCGCCTTCTACCTCCTCGACGTCGAGCAGCGGAAGCTCCACGACGGCTTCGGCTACCCGAGCACGGTCGCGTTCGCCGATGCGAAGCTGGACTTCGGCAAGGACAAGACCTATCGACTCATTCGGGCGGCCCGGGCCTGCGAGCGCCACGAGGCGCTCCGCCTCGCGTACCAGCGTGGGGAGATCGCCTACAGCAAGATCGACGTGATCGCTCCGTTCCTGGGCCGGCCCGACGCGGCGCTCTGGCTCGAGCGAGCGAAGACGATGAGTGGGCCAGTGCTGCGGAAGCTCGCCGAGCAGGAGAGGCGGTTCGGGCGACCGACGGGACCGAACCAACGACTGAAGGTGGAGCTCGACGCCGAGCAGTGGAAGCTGTACCAGCTCGCCGCCGAGAAGGTCCGCAAGGTGGGCGGCGGCGAGGTTCCAGTCGCGGAGATCATCGAGGTGCTGGCCGTCAACTTCCTCCAGATGCCATTCGACGAGTCCGAGCTCCCGCCGG